>JAWXCK010000091.1:0-53808 GCA_034408855.1 Pirellulaceae bacterium | reverse complement strand
AGGCGCTCGGCAACCCGCCGGACTGATCGTCTGGTGGGTTGTTTTTCTTCAACTTTGGACATCGGAGTGATGCCTCAAAAATCCAATGCGAAACGGGTGCCCGTTGAAACTTCGGTTTTCTATTCGTAACGCAAAATAGTCAATTTTGACCCACAGATTCTGCGGAAGAGCCAAAAAATTTAGCTTGGCTTGCATAAATGCGTTCATTTTGCCTTGTGTCATGATGGCAGTAGCCGTGCTCACCGTCAACGAAAAAAGGTAGATGCAGTTTGCATCTACCTTTTCTGTTTTTTGCTCACGCCGTAGCGCGGATATTCGGCGAGCCTATCGAAATTGTATGTTGGGTGGCTGAGAAATCTGTGGAGCACCCAATTCAGGTAACGTAAATCCGTTCGCTGATGGTGGGGTAGTCGAGTTGGTCGACGGAACTATCGGTGGTGCTTGAAGCCCAGCGGTCGCCGGAGCCGAATTAGGCGTTGAAACTTCGTTGCCAGCGACGGACTGAGTGGGTTGAGCCGGTGCTGGTTCGGCCACGTCTACTTCAAGGTTTTCGAAGTCGACCAATGTCGGTTGTACGTCCGGTCCGTTATCGATTGCCAAACCAGAAATTCGCCACCCTTCGGGTTCGAGCTGAACTGCCCAGACAACTTCGGTTTCTTGAGGGGGCTGACCGGCGGTCCCCGGTTCAATCCACATGCTTTCTACGAATGCGGCGTCGCGATCATCATTGAAGAATTTTACTTCGCCTATCTTATACGTGGCACCTGGTGAGCCAGGTGGATCAATCGTCATTCCGCGACGTTGAATTTCTTCGCGAGCAGCCAACGTCATCAACTTGATCGTTGTTTCTTTGTCGCCGCCGCGACGAATGCTGTCTGAGAACATGGCGACGATTTCATTCGGTGGTACCGTGTTGAGATTCGTCGATACGGGCACTGATTTCTTAGCAATGTTTGCATTGCTATCACTATTCGGATCGGCTTGCCCACCGCAACCAACCGGAAAAGCGATTCCAACTAGCATTAAAACTATTCCAATTGATCGCATCATCTGATTTGAATCCTACACTTGTCGTTCACAGAAATTGGCCATATTTGCAGGCATTGGCTGCACGCTTGGGAACCTTAGAGGATTCTTCCAAAGCTAGTCAAGAGAGAATTTCGCCACCCTATAACGTAAAGTTAACAAAGCACTAGAGTCGTGCCGGGTTAAACGGGGTACTCGGTGGCGTGCCGATGGCTTTGCTTGATAGCTGCTGTTTCAATGCAACCATTTGAGCTTGAAATGTTGGCTCGGTAGCGAGATTGTGAAATTCATTCGGATCGTTGTTGTGATCGTAGAGTTCGATCCCTTCGCGTCCTTCGTCCCACTCGGTGTATCGCCAGCGATTGGTGCGTATACTTCGTCCCATAACGGGTTGCGAGAAGCGAGAGTCGGCAGGACGAAGAACTTGCGTTATCGCCGCTCCTTCTCGATCTTGTTGCGGGGCGTCAAGCATCGGACGAAGACTGCGTCCGGCAAGCGACGTCGCAATTTCGAGACCGCAAACATCGACGATCGTCGGATAGATATCGACAAACTCGACAATTGCTTTGCAAGCTTTCCCATTTCCTTTTGCGTTGGGGACGCGAAAGAGTAATGGCGCGCGCGATGATTCTTCAAAGAGCGTCCGCTTCTGCCAGGCTCCACGATGTTCTCCGAGATGATAGCCATGATCGCTCCAAATGACGACTACCGTGTTGGATGCTAGCCCTAATCGCTGCACCGCATCAAGCACTCGTCCAATTTGCGCATCCACAAACGAAACACTCGCGAAGTAGGCTTGCAGCGCCTTGCGACACGTTAATTCATCTAAGCCATAGTTGGGCGTTGGGTTATTGTGTGCAAAGGCTGCGATCGGAATATCGTCACGATCGTTCTCGGGTGCCTTGGGTAGCTCGATCGACTCCAACGGATAAAGATCGAAGTACTTTTTCGGTGCAACGAAAGGAGTATGTGGCCGGAAGAAGCCGACGCCCAAAAAAAATGGCTTCTTATCGCGACCTGCAATCTGCTTTTCAAGTATCTCGATTGCTTCGGAAGCAATCTGACCGTCGGTTTGCTCTTCGTCCGTACCTTCGGCAGCGAGCCAGCTAAGCGCCGCGCTGACTTTCTTTTCAGGCGTTGGATTGACGATGATCGCTTCCTCCGCAACGTCGCGTCCCTTCGGGTTAACTACATAGTCCCAAGAAGGAGCATCATCGAGCCCATTGGTACCGATACCGGCTGGTACGTCATAATGATAAAGCTTGCCGACGCGCGCCGAGAACCATCCTTGCTGTCGAAAGAACTGTGGTAGCGTTACGGCGTCCGGCACTTGGTCTCGAAAATGCCGATCGAGGTCGTAGACGCCGATCGTATCAGGTCGTAACCCCGTCAACAAAGACGCGCGCGTCGGATTGCAAAGCGGTAGTTGACAATATGCTCGATCGAAACGAACGCTGCTGAACGCGAAGGCGTCGAGATGAGGCGTCTTGCAGGTCGATTTCCGCTCTGAATTGAGCACGTTGCCAAGATCATCGACGGCGATCATAAGCACGTTCAATCGCTCGGCAGCTGAAACCGTTAGGATTTCGAAATGGAACTCAGCCGTCATCGCGGCAAGTATCATAAGTATCGAAACAAAGTTCGACGGACCGCGAGTAATCGTCATGCCATGCCTATTGAAAACGCTATACAAATAATTCCTTGATGACTCGCGCACCAACCGCTCACCAACATTTCCCGGAGAACGATTTAACGAGCTTCGACAAAATCGCAGTCCGGTTTTCTACCGACGAAGGCAAGACGTGGGACGGCCCGCAAGTCATTCAAGTAGCCGGGTTGCCTGAGGGGATGCGATTTCCATTCGATCCAACGCTAACCTCCGACGCAGTACAGGTGTTTGTGTGTTCGGATAAAAATTTGGCCGTCGGAAATTGCGGGCGTGGAATTGCTTGGTTCGCTCAGTTCGTTGGTTGCGACAAGCTCGAATCGTTCAGGGTTCGGTTTGAAGACAATCGTGCTACCCTCTTGATTGGTGACGTACAGATTGCCGCCTGCCGCGACCATCGATCCCCAATAATTACCACCGCCAGCACGATCGGTCCAGACTGTCTTTCCGGTTGCTGGTTCGATACAAACGATGGTACCAGGGCCAGCGTTTGGAACGTAGACATGCTGGTCGACGTAAACTCCCGTACCGATACTTTGCGGATTGGCTTCGTTTCGCCAAACACGATTGCTTTGCGTAATGTTGCCGGAGCCACCTAGTTTGAATCCGATCGAGGGACCGTTGAAGCCACTTAAGGCAACACAGAAATCGCCAGCAACGATCGCTGACGAGTAAGCTAAATCTCCCTTCGGACCACGAAAACCATCACAAGTCCAAAGGATAGCACCGGTCTCAGGATCGTAACTGTTGACTCGCGTCGACATGTTGCAGATAAATTGATCCTTCCCATCGATTTGAGTCAGCACGGGTGTGGCCCATGATCCCACATACTTGTTGTTCTCATTGCGTTCGCCATCGCCAGTCGTCGGCTCGTCCGTTTTCCAAAGCGTATTGCCGCTGGCTAGATCAAGGCCCATTACAAAGTTGTCTTTGCCGGGTCCGCCGTTCAAAATAATGCGATCGCCATATATCACTGGCGACGAACCATCACCCCACATGTGCCTGAATTCACCCAGCTTACGAGACCACTGCAATTCGCCGGAAAGATTGTAGCAATACAACCCAGCCGACGCATGCCACACCACCACGAACTTACCATCGCAGGCCGGTGTCGATGCAGAGTGCGGGTTGGTCTTATGCGTTGGCCAGTCCGATTCAAACTCGACGGTTCGCATCCATTGTTGCTTGCCAGTTTGACGATCGAAGCAAATCAGATGCCGCTTGCTACCATTGTCTTCTGGGCAAGTTACGAACACTTGTTGGCCGACGACAATCGGGCTGCCGTTGCCCGCTTCTGGCAACGGAGTCTTCCAACGAATGTTCTCGCTTCCGCTCCAGTGAGTCGGCAGTTTCTGTTCACTCGAAACGCCGTTTCCGCGAGGACCTCGAAAGGCCGGCCAATCTTCGGCTGCGACAGTCGAGCAAGTCAATGCCAAGCCAAGCAAGAAGACAATAAAAAAATTATTGCGCATCGATCGAACCCTTTATTTTGAAAAATTCCAAACGTGGATTGGCTTTGCCGAACCGTCGGCAACAAACTGAATCGACTGTATCTCAACGGAGCTCGATGCGCCTGGCAAATAGAGTCGAATCGTGCCAGAAGTACCTTGAATTGGAATGGATACTTTTACTTCCTGCCATTCGCTGGTGGCAGGCCAAGGAAAATCGACGACTTGCCCAGTATCAGGAAAAGTTTCTTGATCGGCGGTCCGCCATTGAATTTTGCCAGGCCCACCGTTCGCACTTCGAGCCTTCATTAGCAACGTCATTGCTCCCTTATGTTTGACTTGCACCGTTCCAAGAAATGGCTGACGTCCGTCGGCGTCGACCCGAATGGCTCCTTCAACTGGCGTGACGATGCACTGCTTGGGAACCAATCCACGAGTGACATCGATGTCACCATTCGACGTTGCGCTCGGTGTCGCTCGATTAGAGGCTTTGTAGTTTGGATTGGGCTGCGGAACAAGTGCCTGCGTGTCTTTCAAATAGCCATCGATCAACCGATCAAGCTCTAAAACTTTTTCGGGCATGGCATCGGCTAAGTTTTTCGATTCACCTATGTCCGCTTTCAAATTGTAAAGCTCACGTGGAACGCCGTTACCGAACCATCGAATGAGTTTATAGTCGCCGCTGCGAACGGTCACGCCTCCGTCATTGGGTCGAAATGGGAAAAAATTGAAGAAGGCTTTTCGGTCAAGTTGCCCGCGACCTTCAAGGACCGGAACAAGGCTCACTCCATCGATGATCTGATTCGGCTTTTTCGAGATACCCAGCAACTCTAACAAGGTTGGATAGATATCGATATGTGCGGCAATGGTTTCGTTAGTCGTGTTAGGCGCAATTCTTCCATTCCAACTCCACATCATCGGAACGCGTGTGCCACCTTCGTACAGCGTTCCTTTTCCGTCGCGAAGCGGAGCATTGTTGGTTGGTGGGCGATCGCCTGCCAAGCGACGCCATTCGGTCATTGCGTCGCTGCGACTCGACTCGGCCGCTTCGGTTTTTGACGTTCCTGGTACGTTGCTGTGAGTGTTTCCGCCGTTATCTGAATAGAAGAGGATGATCGTGTTGTCGGTCACTCGCTGTCTATCCAATTCGTCGAGTATCCGGCCGAAGCATTCGTCAACGCTCTGCAGCATCGACGCCATGATCGGATTCCCCTGGAGCCCCGTCGGGTCTGACTTCTTGGCGAACTCAGCTGTGTAAGCTGGCCGATGCCCCCACGGTCCATGGACTCCATAGCACCAGAGATTGAGAAAGAAGGGCTGCCCCTTGCTCGCCTCGATAAACTTGAGAGCTTCGTCGGCCAGTCGGTCAACGATGTACTCGCCATCTGGTCCATCAGTAATATTTCCAATTTTGGTTTTCGCACTCGGCTTGCCTACCGGCGTAACACCATAAGGTGAAAAATAGTTGCCGGGCGGGCCAGGATCTGGCGCACAATGAAACGTCGTTTCGAAACCATGCTTGTCGGGCCGATATTCATCGGTCAATCCCAGATGCCACTTGCCGAGATGGGCTGTTCGGTAGCCATTGTCATGTAAGGCTTCGGATAGGGTATACGCCGAGAGCTCGAGATAATTCTTGCTTTCAGGACTGATCATCGGGCGATTCGGAGAAGCGGAATCAGGAAGAAAATTATGGCCAGCAGGCTGAGGCGGCTGATGACCACTGGCTGTTAAGATACCGTGCCGCGACGAGTACTGGCCGGTGAGAATGCTGGCACGCGTTGGCGAGCAGAGTGGATTGGCGTAAGCGTTGGTGAATCGCATCGCGCGCTGGGCGAAGCGATCGATATTCGGCGTCTGGTAATACTTAGAACCATATACGCCGCAATCCATCCACCCCATATCGTCGACAAGGAACAAGACCACATTGGGCTTCTCGGCGGCGATCAACGCGACTCTAAGTGAGAAGAAAACAGAAAGGCAAACACCAATTCGAATCGATCTAGAATTCATAGCGCGGCAATCGTATGGCAGGATTGACTGAATAAAAGGCGGGTCGTTGCAAATCACTTTCTATCAATATACAGGATTCTTCGAGACTTACTATTGACCGCCCAGGGCAACTTGTGTATTAATACATTAATACAACAATTCGCAAGGGAGGCTTTGCTCGTGCAGATCCATATTTCAACCAATGACGGTGTCCCGATTTACCTCCAGGTGGTCAACCAGATCAAGTATTTGGTGGCCGCCGGACGGCTGGCTGCCGGTGCAGAATTGCCGCCGATTCGCACTTTGGCCGAAACGCTGATTGTCAATCCGAACACGATCGCTCGTGCCTATCGCGAATTGGAAATGGCTGGGATTGTCGAGAAGCGTCGAACGGCCGGGACGTATGTAACGGACCAAGGTTCTCCGCTGGCGAAGCGTGAAAGAACTAAGATTCTCATCGAGCGAATTGATCCGCTTTTGGCCGACGCGAGGCACATGGATGTTTCCATCGACGACGTCATTAAACTTGTACATCAACGCTTTACGCTATTAAAACCTTCTCGCCTTAAGGAGTCGAACGATGGCTGATTCTTTTCCCTCGGCTGCCCCACCGATCGTTGAAATCCAACGCTTGACGCGTCAGTTTGGAATCAAGATGGCGCTCGATGAACTATCGCTCGTTGTCCCGCGAAGCGGCGTTTTTGGACTCATCGGTGGCAACGGCGCAGGCAAGACGACATTGATTCGGCACATTCTTGGAATGCTTAAAGCACAATCAGGATCGGTCAAGGTCTTCGGGCTCAATCCCGTCGAGCAGCCCGTCGGCGTTCTCGGACGCATTGGATACCTCTCCGAGGAACGAGACTTACCAAACTGGATGCGCGTTCAAGAATTGATGAGCTACACACAAGCGTTTTATCCACAGTGGGACGACGGATATGCCGAAGAATTGCGGGATGCTTTTGACCTCGATCCGAAAGCGAGGATTAAGAATCTTTCTCGAGGTCAGCGAGCACGGGCAGGCTTGTTGATCGCGCTGGCCCACCGTCCGGAATTGCTGGTGTTAGACGAGCCATCATCCGGATTAGATCCAGTCGTTCGCCGAGACATTCTCGGAGCTATCATCCGAACTATTGCAGACGAAGGACGCACTGTACTTTTTTCTTCGCATCTACTCGACGAAGTCGAGCGAGTCGCCGATCGGGTCGCCATTATTCATCACGGACGCATCCTTCTAACGGCTAGTATGGAAGAGATAAAAGAGTCGCATCGGAAGATGACGCTGCGATTCAGCCAAGCGATGACACAGCCGCCAGGACTGGTTGGAGCCCTTTCTTGCAATGGTGCCGGAGCCGAGTGGACGTATGTCTGCAACGGTGAAGCCGAACAGCTTCGTCGAGCCGCTGAAGCGCTTGGAGCATCCGTCGTCGATGATTCGGCTCTGACGTTAGATGAGATCTTTATTTCCCGAGTCAAACCGTAATCGTCACGTACTTTCTCGTCGAAGGAGGCGTTGTATGCGAAGTGTTCCTCAAGCTCTAGCCTGGGAGTTTATCGTTCGAGGTCGTTGGACGGTTCCGGGGTATTTTGTCTTAGCCATATCGATGCCCGTTCTCATTTACGCAATGCTGAGATCGCTTGCGAAAGTTGACGTGAATGATCCTTCTATGGTTATGGTGCATTTTACCATGGCACAATACAGCTACATTATTTGGGCAATCGGTATCGCCAGTGTTCGAGGTCCCTTATCGCGACTCTATACCGCTCCGGTTTCTACCGCATCGTTAGTGGCTTGGCATCTATGGACGGAATGCGCGATGGTTTGGTTAGGCTGTGTCGCGATTACCTGGCTAATGAATACTTGTTTTGACGTTGGCTGGCCGATTTGGGGGCCGGCGCTCTTTGCCGTCGCATGCACGGCAACCATCCGCGCGATTTGGTGGCTTACCGACAAGACTCTCTGGAGCGTCGTGGGGATAGCTGCTGCGAGTATCGTGCTGACGGGTTGGCTTCAATCCCGATGTGGCGGTTGGTTTACGTTACCTCGCCACTATTGGACGAATGTAACACCCCTTGAGACGGCCACGCTTTTCAGCTTGATCGGCATTTCGTATTGCGTCGCCGTGTTTAGCGTCGCGCGCAACCGATGCGGCGAGCGATTAGGATCGTTTGGTATCGGGCCTCGTCTCGTGCAGTGGTTTGAGGCAGCCTATTCGATCTTCGATAGCAAGCCAAGATCTTTTCGTTCTGTACATGAAGCTCAACATTGGTATGAATGGCAGCAGAAAGGGGCAAGTCTGCCGGCGATGATGTGTCTTATCTTTTCTATGGTATGTATCGTTGGGCTCCTGCATCTTTGGTTTGCACCTGAAAGCATTGGCGATTTTGAAGCGTGGCTCCATGGGATATTGGTCCTAGGAGGGTTACTATCGATTTTCGGAGCCGTTGCCGGTTTCTTTATGGGTTGCTTGAACCTCGATACATTGACGCTTACTGCCGATGCAAGCACTTCGAAATCTTCTCAGTTACTTTCTGGTGGATTTGTCATGGGGCATTTCCCAGCAACACGACCGATCACGACTTTCGACTTTGCAATGGCCATCTTGAGGACTGCCGGGAAGAGTCTCTTGATAGCCTGGAGCATGTGGGGCTCTGTGTTGGTTGCTTTCTTGCTTTTGGCTGCGTCACAGCACGAATTGTCCTATCCAATTATTCCGGCCGATGTGGGATACTGGTTTCTACCGCTTACGTTGTTAGGACCATGGATCACGATGACAACGGTCGCAGGCTTGGCGCTGACCGGACGCCCCAAATTGGTGTTCGCAATATGCATCGGTTTACCAATCCTTTGCTCGATCGTTGCGAGTCTGAATGCACGTATTCCCGAATCCGAACTCAAGCAGCAAGTTACGAGCATTTTGATCGCCTTCGTATCCGTTTCAATCATAGCTGTAATTCTTTGGGCTTTTTGGACCGCTGGTCGTCGCGCTCTGATACCAGCCAAGTGGATGATCATTTCCGGAATTGGTGCTCTCTTGCTCGCATTTTTAGCAGTCGTGCTTAGACCGACAGAGCTTCTTTGGGTAGCCTATCCCATGATCGTTGCCTTTGCTGCATTGGCCGTCGCCCCAATCGCCACCGCCCCGTTAGCCATTTCTTGGAACCGCATCCGCTAATGACAAGTTCAAAAACAACCTCTTCGTTTGTCGCATATTTGAATCACTTAATTCTGTAGCGGTATGGCGCGAGCCATCCGGTGAATCGCGAGAAAACTTAGAAAAACCGGACGGCTCGCGACGTTCCGCTACGATAGATTTGCCAACGTCCGTGACGTTGATAATGCGGCTTGCAGTTCATTAACCGAAGCGATTTTTGACCTACTCCTTACCTTCGTTCAGCCGCTTGTTGGCTGCTTCGAGTAGACTTTAGAGTAACTTAAACAGATTTCGCTTGTAACGGACCACATTTTAAAACAGAAAGAATTCACCGATGCTCAAGCCGATGTTTGCTTTGTTGGGTATCTGGCTATTTACATCCCCGGTTTTCGCGCAGCAGGTAAACCCGCCGAATGTACTGTGGATTTATTTAGAAGATGTGTCGGGTTGGTTTGGATGTTATGGCGAGACGCTCATCGAGACTCCGAACATCGACGCGCTAGCAACCAGCGGCACTCGGTTCACGCGTTTCTACACGTCAGCCGGTGTTTGCTCGGCGATGCGTTCGGCGACGATGTTAGGAGCAATGCAAACAACCCACGGCGCGCACAATCATCGAAGCTCGCGCAACAATGCCAAGGGGACAAAACACGATGGCGTTGGGATGATTTACTTGCCCGCTGGTGTAACGCCATTGCCTGAGTATTTTCGAAAGCAGGGTGTCTACACATTCAACGAAGGACGCGGCAAGGACGATTTCAATTTTGTATTCAAGCATGAAGACTTTTATGACTTTTGTCCGGTAGGCGGCGGCTGGGGCCCTGCGAAGTTAGTGGCCGGCGATTGTTGGAACGATCGAGCCCAAGGCCAACGCTTCTTTGGACAAGTGCAATTGGCCGGCGGAAAGCTCGGCGGTCGTCTACGTTTGGGTGCAACCCATCAGACCGATCGAGCCAAAGTCCCGGTGCCGCCCTATTATCCGGACATCCCCGAAGTTCGTGACGAGATTGCGCATCATTATGATTGCCTCGTCGAAACCGATCGGCAGGTTGGCGAAGTCGTCGCGGCATTGAAGCGAGACGGTCTCTATGACAACACCGTCATTATGCTCTTTTCCGACCATGGCTATTTCATGCATCGACACAAGCAATTTTTGTACGAAGGCAGTATACACATGCCGCTGATTATTTCAGGGCCGGGCATTCCAAAGGGCCTTGTTCGCCACGATCTGGTATCGAGCATCGACATTGCACCGACTTCGCTGGCTGTTTCTGGCTTGCCGATACCGAAGCACATGGAAGGACGCAATGTTTTTGCAACAAATTATCAACCGCGGCCGTTCGTCGTCGCGGCTCGCGATCGCTGTGACTATACCATCGAGCGGATTCGTGCGATCGTAACCGAGCGATTCAAGTACCATCGCAATTACCTACTCGACCGACCTTTTATGCAACCGAACTACAAAGACAACGCCGAGGTTTCCGTTAAGCTTCGCGAGATGATGGCTAAAAGCGAGATGAACGAAGCGCAACTTGTATTCTTCGGTCCTCAAAAAGCCGCTGAAGAGCTCTACGACCTCAAAAACGATCCTCACGAGATTCACAATCTTGCTTTGGATCCAAAATATGCAACCGCCTTAGAGCGACATCGCAAGCTGCTGTCCGATTGGATTGCCGAGACCGGAGACCAGGGACAACAGACCGAAAGTGATCACGGACTTATTCAGGTACTCTACGAATGGGGCGATAAGTGCGTGAATCCCGAATACGACCATTTGCGAGGGCTCATTGAACCAAAGCCTCAAAATGAAAAGAAGAAGCGTGCGAAAAAGTGACGCGGTATGGAACGTCTTAATTCTGCGACGCATCTTTGTTGCGCTGGATCAAATGCTGTTGCAAATAGTTGGCGCGTTCGATGTTCCGGTCGGATGTGCTGAGCTTGTGTCCGCGAATCTTCTGGAGATGAGCCGGTTGGGTGTGAATAAACAGCTTATTGACGGTCGGAATCTTGATGTCTTCGATCAATCCAAGGTTGACTCCCATGCGGACCTTGGACAAGTAATGCATGGTTTCTTCGCTGCTGATCTTTTTAGCCGTACAAAGGATTCCGAGCGCGCGGCTAACGTCATCTTGCAATTCTTGTTCGCTTTCGTGAACCAAGAAATCGCGAGCCTTGCGTTCATATTCGATAAGCTTGGGGACAATCTCGGTAACCTGTTGGATCAATTGGCCTTCGGTTTTTCCCAGGGTGATCTGATTGCTGATCTGATAGAAATCGCCGCTGAATTGCGAGCCTTCGCCAAAGAGCCCTCGAACAGCTATGTTGACCTTATGCAGTGACCGAAAAACTTTTTCGATCTGTTTGGTGATCACCAAAGCTGGCAGATGCACCATCACGCTGACACGAAGTCCGGTGCCCACATTGGTTGGACAAGCTGTCAGATACCCCATCCGTTCGTGAAACGCATAGATAAGATGGGATTCCAATTTATCGTCAAGCGCATTGATGCGACCCCAAGCAACATCCAAATCCAGGCCACTCTGCATGACTTGAATTCTCAGATGGTCTTCTTCGTTGATCATGACGCTAAAGCGTTCGCTCAAATCAAGGATAACGCCTCGCGCTCCATCGTTCTCGCTCAGCTCTCGACTGATGATCTGCCGCTCCATCAAGAATTGTCTATCAAGATCGCTCAACCGATCTACGCTCACAAAATCGACCGAGTCCGACAACTTGGCAGCGTCCAAGTGGGCGCGGACTTCTTTTACGATCGCCTTGCGTTCGGTCGGCGAGCATTTTCGAATGAACGGAAACTCTGCCAGATTGCGGGCTAATCGAATGCGGCTACTGATAACAATATCCGACTCGGGGCCGCTTCCTCGCAGCCATTCTCCGCATTTTTCAGCTAAGTCGTCGAATTTCACAGTTTCGGAAGCTCTATCGGCAAAAGGCAAAGGCGATGAACCAGCAATCTAGATTATTGCTGCTTGCTCCACTTAGGCTAGCGGGCATGACCGAGATTTTCTAGGCGCTTTTAGGCGAATTGTGTTGCATTGCTACTATTAAGTTGAAAAATGCGATCGATGATCCACTTTAAAGCTTGTGAAGTCACCGTCGTCGACATACTGGGCAGTCCGGCATACTCGCCGACTGTTTGTTCGGGCGTTAACGGCAAATGCAGAAAGCCAACCAACGGCTGCTCGTGCCGCCGAGCAAACCAATGGTGCGATAGATACATCGCGGCGTTGCAAAGGTAAGTGCCAGCATGATACGAGACTTGCGAAGATATTCCCGCTGATTTGAGTTCTTGCGCCCACTTGCCGACAGGATATCGCGTTCGATACGCGACCGGAGCATCATGAACGAGTTCGCCAAATTCGTTGTTGGAGTTCATGCCAACCCCAGCAATATTCAAGGCGATCGACTCGAGTTGAATGCCAGAGATGCCTGGGGCTTGCCCGAGATGTAAAACGGCATCGACGCCTTGAGCTAGATCCAAATCCAATCGCGATTGAAGCTTCGTAAGGTCAACTGGATACCTTCGCGTCAAAACGTTCGCGTTCGCACCTTGATGACTCACGTATGCAACCAGCGCATCCCAACTCGAATTCTTGTCCCAAACGTCATAGGGTTCAAATGCCGTAACGAGTATTCGCATCAAATTAACAACTTTCACTCTTCACGTATCTGAATCCGCATTGTCGTCAAAGAGTATCGACCCAACTCTTACCATAGTTGCCCCCTCCTGGATGGCCACCTCGAAGTCTCCACTCATTCCCATAGAAAGCTCTCGAAGCTCGACCTCCGAGCCGAGTTCCAATTGTAGCTGATCTCGCAACTGGCGAATGGCTGCAAAATCGTGCCTTGGTTCTTGATTACCGAGCCCTGCCATCCCCATCAAACCAAGCATCTTTAAATTCGGCAGCTCGACAATCGCGGTAGCTGTCCGTACGAGTTCCGATGGGAGCATCCCTGTTTTATTGGAATCACCTGAAACATTTACCTCCAATAGAATCGAGACTTCAATACCGAGTTCTCTTGCATCGCCGCTAATTTGTTGTGCTAATCGCAACGAATCGACGGAATGGACACATTGTACGATTGGGATCGTTCGCCGCGATTTGTTGCGTTGCAAATGACCAATCAAATGCCAGCGGATTGGCAAATCGGAGAGTTGGTCGGATTTCGTCCAAAGCGACTGCGGGCGGCTCTCGCCCAAATCGTGACAACCAGCCTGGAAGAGCATCCGAGTTGGATCGACATCGACGTACTTGGTGACTCCGACAATGGTGATGTCTTTACGCAATCGCCCCGATTTCTCAGCGGCAATCGCCGTACACTGGTCTACATCGTGCCACCGTTGAGCGATTGATTTCATAGTCGACATAAAATGATTGAATTGAGGAACAGGTCAAAAACAACTTCGGTTTTTTCTAAATCGGGTGGCACGTCCCTGAGTCTTCGAAGGGCGTGATTAACGCGACCGCGCCCTTCGAAGACTCAGAGCGTGCCACCCAAATTTGCGGAAGTTATTTTTGACATTTTCCTAAGTGAAACGCTGAAACGCCTGTACGGTAAAGTCAAAACCCACTCGCTTTTGCCAGGCTTCTTGAAGTTGCGTGCAAATAGGACCAGGCTGACCGTTGCCTATGGGGTGTCCTTCGATCGTCACGGCCGACCAGAGGCAGCCGGTCGTGCCGGTCATCAAAACTTCAGAGGCGGTGTAAAAATCGTCGGGTTGGATATCGGAAAACTCCACAGGTAAGTTCATCGACGATGCGATTTCGCAAACTGTCTTTAACGAGACACCATGCAAGATATCTTCGAGCGGCGGACTTCGCATGACACGATTCTTATCGATCAATAGGAGGTTCGAAATCGAAGTTTCCGTCACAAAGTTGCGTGTGCTCAGCAAAACCGCAATGCTGCCCGGCAAACGATTGCCTTGTGTACCTTGAGAAGCTGCTTGGCCCGCAATCGTCGAGCCATTCCGTCCAAGATTGCGATCGGCAAGGAAGTATTGTAATCGGCTTCGAGTCTTAATCGATGGTGACCAACATTCGGCAGGAACATTGCGAGTTGATGCAAAATGCAAGTTAGCTCCGTGTTCGTACCAGTGAGCTAGTTGGACAAACGGCAACGGAACAACGTGTCCCATCAGTGTTGATGTTGATGTTAGTGCTCGATCAACCCCAGGATCGCCAGGCGACAACAACAGAACTATCCCAAGGTCGCTCTCTTGTTCAAGCAAGGCCTGGTTGCGATCGACGAGCTCATCGCAAAGTTGACTCAGCGATTCGCCGTTGGGTGGCCAAGAAATCCCGAGTTGCTCTGCGCCATCAGCCAATCGCGTCAAGTGCTCGGCGACGTCGTGCAATCGCCCGCCGATCGTTCTAAGCCGTTCGACGAGCATCGCTCCATGGGTCGTTCCGAGGTCGGTCACACTCCACGAAATTTCTGAGAGCGGTGCCCAATTGCCGTTCTTATAGGCTAGCGATTGATCAAAAGTCATAGGCGTTGGATAAGTAGCGTTCGATGGATATGTGAGCGGAATGGCGCAAGCCACCGGTTCTTCGTGCTGTCAATGAACAGCACGACCTGCGAGCAGATCGCTTATTCCTCGCTTACCGGCTTGTTGATCTAATGGCCAGTAGCAAGGATTAAATCAACTCGCCGTTACGCGTCGGGTTATTAAATGAGGGTGACGAAATTATTTGAAGTCTACTAGCCGCCTAAAGGCGGGACGACGAACGAAGTACTAGTTCGCTTCAAAGCGGAAAATACAATCGCCGCGTGGACTGCTGATCGAATAGAAAATCTCACCGTTCTGATCTTCACCGAAGGCAAGTACCGGAATACCGCTTTCAATCACTTGTTCGTTTCGAACAGACTTTCCAGTCGAAGGGTCATAGGTAAGCGCCCAGACACTTCCGCGAACATAATCGGCGTAGATATATTTGCCGGTAAGCTGCGGGATTCGGCTAGGATTATAAACTCGACCGCCGGTGATCGACTTTCCGACACTGTGATCATACTCCCAAATCGGGTCGATTGGAGTGCTCACTCCAACCACGGAGGGACGATTACCAAAGGCATGGTAACCCTCGCGATTGCTCCATCCGTAGTTACCGCCTTTGGTAATCACATCGATCTCTTCCCATAGCTCCTGACCAACATCCCCACACCACAATCGTCCCGTTTTCCTATCGAAGGCGATGCGCCAAGGATTGCGCAACCCGTAAGCAAAGATCTCCGGGCGCATGTTTTTCATAGCGACAAACGGATTATCCGCTGGAATTCCGTAGTTCAAGCCGTTGGCCTTTGTATTGATGTCCAGTCGGAGAATCGATCCAAGAAGCTGCGAACGATTTTGACCATTCTCATGGGGATCGTTTCGCAGTCCACCATCGCCAAACGCGACGTACAAATATCCATCGGGACCAAATTCGATCGAACCACCATTGTGATTCTTGAAAGGTTGTGGAAGGTCCAGCAAGACTTCTTCGGAATTTGGGTCAGCAACGTTTGGATTGTCTTTCGAAACACGGAAACGAGACACAATGGAGTGGTCATTGTCGCGCTGTGTATAGCAGACGAAGAATTCGCCATTCACTTTGAATTTTGGATGCATGGCTAATCCAAGCAACCCTTGCTCGTCCGCTCCTTGATCAAACCATCGACTTACTTTGCTTCTGAGATCAAGGAAAAGTTTTGATTGCTCGACGTCGGGGCGATTCTCGAAAGTAAAAATCATGCCTTGTTGATCGGCTGCAAAAAGCCGATTTCCATCGCCTTGAGCGTATGTCAACTCTAAAATTCGCAACGGCTTGTTGACATTGCCATCTTCGTCAATTCCTTCCCAACCATCCCATTTGAGTTTTGGAAATGCCAACCCGCTTTTCAAGTTAAGCACTCCATCGATCGGCTGCTTTACCGTTCCGTCGTCCGCTAGTTCGCGAACCTTAACGCTGCGAAACGAGACGAGATTGCCGTGATCTTGTAGGCAAATGTGTCCTTCACCAGCCGCACCAAAGCCCGGAAACTTAGCGAACTTGCTTTCCGCAACCAACGCTTTCCATTTTTTGTCGCCGAGGTTAAATCGATAATAGAGCTGGCCATTCATCGAGACTTCACATTGATTGGGAGCGATGCGAAGAAATATTTGATTCCATTGCCCGGCGGGTCGCGTCGCGTCGAGAACGCCCGCTTCTTGATCTTTGGTCCAACTCGGCGGAGCAGGTTGGTACAACTGGTAAAGCCAGCCTGCCAATTGCTTGTCGTGCCCTGCGATGTTGTCTTGGATCTGAACTTCTGGACCACTATTCCATGCTTTAGGATTGTCCTCGGTCACATGAAAAAGCAGACCGCTGTTGCCACCTTCCGATATGTTGTATTCCAATGAAAGTTCGAAATACTTGAACTTCTTTTTGGTAACTAGATCGCCAGCATTTATTCCATCGCGAACGAGAGCGCCATCTGCGACCTTCCATCCTTCGGAAATGCCTTCTTTCTGATAGTTACGCCATTGATCCATCGACGTTCCGTCAAAAAGCAATTTCCAATCGCTTAATACCTCTGAGCGAGTAAGCGAGTTCGGTGCAGTCTCCCCGAGCGCCAGTGGCACCAAGAGCACCAAGCTATTCATCAAAACTAAAAGGCAATTCAACTTACGTGGCTTTACTTGACGCATCGAAATCTTCCTGTCCATGAAACGGAGGGGAACTGGATTGATAGGTTTTTACACTTGTCGCTAGTTTGAGGACTCGGGTCATTCTACTGGATCGCGGAATTCGGAAAACATATTCGGCACTAAAATCGGCCCGGATCGACAACTTATTTTGCGTCAAGCAGGGTTCAAGGTTCAGGCGTGGTATGATAAAAACTGGATCCGTCGGCGATTGCCCGTATACCGCAAGGTTAGGGAAAAGCCGTAGAGGAAGTCGCCATGGCTTTCGATGAATCTCATAACAATTCGAAACTCTTGGTGGCTTGTTGATTTAATCGCCAGCCGCAAGGATTTCGTTTAACCGTCAGCCGTAGGCGTACGTGATAGGCCACGAGTACGCCTTCGGCTAACTGTTAAACGATTAAATCAACAAGCCGCCCGGTAAGTGTTCAATGTTTTATTCGTTTCCACCGGACGGTTCGCGCCGTACGGCTAACTAAACTATCGACATTCGAGGCAAGCTTTTAGGCTTACATCCAATGCTTTTTATCGATCCGGCCAACGCTGAAATTCCGAAATCGATTCCCGCCGAGCTCGTAGATTCAAACGATCCGACGAGAGCACGGCTCGACGTGATCTTTGTTGGTGCCCACCCGGACGACGTCGAGATCGCATGCGGAGGAACGATCCATAGTCTGGTCGAGCAAGGTTATCGAGTCGGCATCGTCGATCTGACCGATGGTGAACCGACTCCTCTGTCGGAATCGCCCGTGCATCGTTGGAAGGAAGCCGAGGCGGCGGCCATGGTTCTGGGCGTCCACTATCGTCGATTGTTGAACTTGCCGAATCGGCGTTTGATGGACGGTTTCGACGAACGCGTCGCCTTAGCCAAAGAGTTTCGCTTTTGGCGACCGAGCACCGTCATCGGTTTTGGCAACAAGACGCCGATGGCTTCGCCTGATCATTATCAAGCGATGCAAATAACCGATGCTGCCGTATTCTATTCGAGGCTAACAAAGTGGGACGAACACTTTGATGGCTTGCCAACGCATACGATTGCTCGGCAGTTGTACTTTCGGTTATCGTTTGAGCCAGCACCTTCCGCAGGATACGAATCACAATTTACAGTCGACATCAGCAAATCGCTCGACAAGAAGATTGAATCGATCGCTTGTTATCGATCGCAGTTTTCGGCCGCTAAAGCGTATGTTTTTGATCGAGTTCGCGGGCTGGCGGTAGCGGCTGGGGCGGCTGCCGGTTTCGACGCGGGAGAAAATTTCGCGAGCCCGAAGCCGCTTGGCGTTAAGAATCTTTTGAAATTTTTCGACGCGTAGTTTTCGCTTACCATTTGAGGTTAGACGACTAAATAAACTGCGGACTTACGCAGTCAGGGGGCTTCCATTGATTACCCAAAAACGGAGCGAGCTCGACGTCCTAAGGTCACAAAAACTTGATCGATCGCCGTTGTTTTTGAACTGGTAAGCTCTCCCGAAGTCAAGGCTTGAGCGAATAGTCCTGGAGCAGTCGATGGTGTCGTTGAAGCGGATGGAGCAGAAACCGTGGTAATCTTTACTGACAGAGGCACCGTTGGCGCGGTCGTTATTGTTGGAACAAGACTGCTGGAGCCATCGGATCCGCCAAAGGAAATCCCTGGTGCGGAAGTCGGTGGAGCCGATGGTGCTCCTTCATTTGCCGATCCGGCAATTGGTATAGTGATGTTTCTCAATAAAGCTGTGGAATTTACTCGAGCTTGAACGTAGGAGAGGTCGGTCGTTCCGACGCGACGGTTCTTGTCGATATCGCGTGCATCTTCGATCGAAACTAGGGCGCTTGAAACCCCACTTTGGACCGCCGACAAATCGGGCGTTCCCGTTCGGTACGGCGTTGAAGCGCCAACGACGCCGTTGACATCTCCCGCAGCATGTCCAATATAGAAAACAATCGGAGCGGCTAAACCAGTAGCGGCGTTCGCCTTTACAATCACTTGAAGCCAAGTATTTTTGATCGCGTCGATGGCCCAATCAAGTCGAATTCGAGAAGACGTTCCGGGAGTAACGCTAATCGCTGGCGTCGGCACAACAGCATTCCAAGCACTCGGATTGACGGGGTCAGAAACCACAGTCGTCGGGCTGCGGAAAATAAAATCAGATGCCGCAAGCGTACCGCTCACTACCTTTCCGATATCCAAGACAATTCCGTTAATCCCTAGGGAATAGTTCGAGACGTTCGCAAGTGTTGTCAATTGAGCGCTTGGTCCCGATTGCATCAACGTCTTTCCAATATAATTATCGAGTGCTCCTTCGACGCCACCAATAGACTCAAATCCAGAGCCTTTGTAGTAGATCGATGCTTTATACAGCACGATATTAGCCGTCGTGGCAGCCGCAGTGTTTACCGCGTAGTTCGCGGCGTCTGTCCCCGAGAGACTCAACCCGGTCGCATTGACCGGTTTGCCCGTGCCCAAAGCGGAGGTATCGAAGGTAGCCGTTCCGTTGATGTAGCTAACAACGTCTCCGGCAACAACGCCTGTTATCGTTCGCCGCAAAATCTTAGCTGTCGTCGTTCCATCAAAGGCTTTGTTGTCAGCGATAATCGTTCCAACCAAGGCTTTAGCCGTGATGTTCGCCGTCGTATTAGCAGCCGCTCCGACAGTATAATTTCCAGCATCAACGCCACCGAGCGCAACGGCACCGATCGTGACGGCTTTGCCCACGCCAACATTCTTGGTATCAAACGTACCTGCGGCCAAACCAGTCACGGTTTCACCACCGACGATTCCGCCAAGACTGATCGTGATTACCGCATTGATATTGCCGTCGTAGATCTTGTTGGCAGCCGTACCTGATGCCGTCAAGGCTTTGGCTGTGATGTTAGCGGTCGTATTGGCGGCAGTCCCAACGGTATAGTTTCCTGCATCTATACCGGCAAGCGTTATCGTTCCAACCGTAATGCTTTTCGCATTGCCGATGTTCTTATTGGCGAATGTTCCCGTTGCTGAACCTGTGATCACATCGGAGCCTTGAATTGGGCTCAGTGCAATCGTGACGTTTGCGTTGGTCGTCCCGTCGTAAACTCGGTTAACGCCGGTCGTCGTCGGTGTCAAGGCTCTTGCAGTGATAATGCCCGTGGTCGACGTATTCTGGGTCGTCAAAATGTAGTTAATGGCACTTGCACCACTAATCGTAATGGTTGGAACGGTGACTGCTTTTCCTGTACCGACGTTTTTGTTATTGAATGTCCCGTTTGTCGTACTCGTAACCGTGTCTCCAGCATAAACGCCTGAAAATACAAAAGACAATGTCGCAGTCGTGCTTGCGTTGTATACCTTGGTGTTGGCCGAAGCGACGACAGAAATAAATGCCTTTTGAATCGTGAACGGAACAATCGATGATTGGGCTGCATTGTTTCCTTCACTAGCCGCCGTGAATGCACGAACAAAATAGCTGCCCGCGTTGGTCGGAGTTGGGACGATCGTCGTTCCACCAGCGTCGCTGTAGAATTGAAATGAAAGAGTTGGAGCCGGTGAGTTATTGTTAGTCACCGATGCAGTCGCGACGTAGACTTGTTTGTCATAGATCTTGCCGCCTGAAGTAACCGTCACGATCGGTGTAACATTCATCACCAAGAGCGTTGCAGCCCCTTGCGTGTAGACATTGAAAATATCCGAACCGATGGTTTGGTTCGCGACTTGAGTCCAGCCGCTGCCGCGGTTTATGACGTCGCCTGCATCGCGACGCACAATCAGCGTGTTCGACGAATCGGAAAGATTGAGAACTTCACGCTGGTTAAAAACAAGCGTGTTATCTCCGGTGCCGGAGATGTCGATCGTTTCGATGCCTTGAATTCGACGATTTGCAACCGTGGACAGATCGAGCGTTAAGCCAGTACCGTCAAGCTGCAGCGTATCGTTTCCTGTTCCACCATAGATCCGACGGAAGTCGAGGCTGCTAACGGAGATTACATCACCGCCTTGCCCACCGTTGATAACGTCGGCTCCGCCGTTGCCTGCGATCGTGTCGCTTCCACGTCCACCGACAATATTGTTCGCGGCTGGAGTCCCTGCAATAAGTTCCGAGGCAGCCGAACCTTTCTGGGTTACCGTATCTAGATAGTCACGACCAAAGATGATATATGTTTCACCAGCTTTTGTTCGTGCGTTACCGACTGAATTCGCATAGTTTGCACCGATCAACAAGTCATCAAAGCCATCGCCGTTGACGTCGCCAGCGTTGCTTACCGAGACGCCACTTTGATCATTCGCATCGACGCCAAATACGGTCATACCGTTGGCGATACCGGGAGTTCCCAAAGTTGCAAGATCGATCATCGTCGGCAATACCGCTCCACCAAAGAGGAGATAACTTGCGCCAGCGCTGCCGTCGGGCTTGATGGCTCCGATGATAAAATCATCATAGCCATCTCCGTTCACATCGCCCGCAATACTTACCGAACTGCCGCTATAGTCGCCAGCATTGGCACCGAAGATCGTCATACCAGCAGAGCCGAGCGAAGTTAAATTGATAACTGCTGGAAGGAATGCGCTGCCGAAAATCACGTAGCTCTCACCGGCGTTCGCTTTGAGATTGTTGTAAGCATCGCCCAACGTCGCGCCGATAACAACATCGTCAAAGCCGTCTCCATTGACGTCCCCGCCGCCGCTGACTGAACGTCCGCTATTGTCGGGGCTCGCAATACCGTTGATCGTTACCCCTGCGGCACCCAGTGTTGCAAGATTGAAGGAAGCGACTCGCGTTGTACTGCCAAAAACGATATAGCTCTTCCCTGTGTTGGAGTTCGCTTGGTACGCACCAATAATTAAATCGTCGAGCCCGTCACCGTTGACGTCTCCGGCATTGCTCACCGAGCCACTTGCATTGTCGCCAACAGCCGCTCCCGAAATAGTCGTTCCGCCCGAACCGAGGCTACCCAGATTAAAGGTAGAACTTGGAATAGCACTTCCGTAAACCAAATAGACCTTCCCCGTAGTGGAATTCGCTCCTGGCGCTCCGATAGCGAGATCATAGTATCCATCGCCGTCCAAGTCGCCAGCGCTACTAACCGAGTAACCTGTAAAGTCATTGCTCGCGACGCCACTGAGCGTCGAGACGGTAACCCCTGTCGGGCTTGCTAGATTGATCGATGACCCAAACGTCGAATGACCGAAGAGAACATAGCTCTTGCCGACAAAACCCGATGCATATTTTGCACCGATGAAGACGTCATCGAAACCGTCGCCGTTCATGTCGCCAGCAGTACTCACTGACCATCCCGAAAAATCTCCAGCCGTTGCACCATAAATAACAACACCTGCCGAACCAAGGCTTGCCAAATCAAGCGATGAGGGAAGCGATGCACTTCCAAAGATTAAGTAGCTATCGCCAGCCGCATCCAGCCCATTTCCCGATGCATCTGCCTCGTACGCTCCGATGATCATATCATCGAAACCGTCACCATTGACGTCACCGGCATTGCTGACCGAATATCCACTGCGGTCACCCGGAAATCCGCCGATGCCCTGCTCTGCACCGAAAACTGTAGTACCGCGAGCCGCATTCAAGTTTGCCAAGTCGAGCGTGTACTGTACCGTAATGGTATCTCGAACAATGAGCGTTGCATTGCCGCGGGTATAGGTATTAAAACCACTAGCATTGCTGATAAACGTCCAACCGATCGTCGACAAACGATCCCCAGCGTTCCCCTCAACGGTCAATGTATTGGTCTCATCGGAAATGCGAAGTACATCGCGGCGACCAAGCATAAGTGTATTATTGCCGCTGCCTGTAATATCGATCGTTTCGATTCCAAAGATTCGATTGTAGGCGAGCGTCTCAAGATCTAACGTTATTCCACTGCCAACAAGTCGCAGCGTATCATTGCCTGTGCCGCCGACGATGCGTCGGAAATTTGTGCTACTGATTGCCAAGATGTCGTTGCCTTGACCACCAATCAACACATCGGCACCGCCCGAGCCAACTAAAATGTCATTGCCTCGACCACCAACCATGATGTCCGCCCCGGCCGTTCCTGTTAGCGAATCGTCGCCCGTAGCGCCAAGGTGCGTTGCCGACGACGTAAATCCATTACCGCCGAAGATAATATAGCTTTCTCCAGCTCCAGCTTTTGCGTTCGCAGCCGCAGCAGCTCCGAAAGCACCGATGATAAGGTCATCGAAACCGTCGCCGTTGACGTCGCCAGCCCGACTCACCGACGTACCGCTCTTGTCACCGGCCTCGGCACCGAAGATCGTAATAGCCGACGACGGTGGACTTGCGAGATCGATAGTCGACGGCAGCGAAGGACCTCCGAAAATGACGTAGCTTTCGCCGGCTGAAAGTTTTGCATCTCCCAACGCATCCGCGTCGAGCGCACTCACGATTAGATCGTCATAGCCGTCTCCGTTCACGTCGCCTGCACCGCTGACCGAAAATCCGTTTTGATCACCGGCGGTAGCACCAAAAAGCGTAATTCCAAGCAAGCCAAGACTCGACAAATCAATCGTGGCTGGAAGCGATGGCCCGCCGAAGACTATGTAGCTATCGCCGGCATTCAAGAGACTATTTCCCGATGCGTCGGCATCCGGTGCGCCGATCAACATGTCGTTGAATCCGTCGCCGTTCAAATCGCCTGCGTTGCTAACTGATACACCGCTGTTGTCGTTCGCGTTTGCGCCGAAAATCATGATGCCATCCAGCCCTGACAGCGTTCCGATCGTCGTTAAATCGATCGTTGTAGGCAAGGACAAACTTCCGAAGATTACGAACGTATCTCCCGCCGAGAGCTTCGCATTCCCAACTGCATCGCCACCGATGGCTCCAATCGCCAAATCGTCTAAACCGTCACCGTTGATATCGCCAATACCGCTTACCGAATAGCCGCTCTGATCGCCCGATTCAGCACCGTAAATCGTGACGCCAGTCGACCCGAGGGTTGACAAATCGATAGTGGCTGGCCAAGCGCCCGTTCCAAAAACAATGTAGCTGTCGCCCGCCGTCGTCTTCGCGTTTCCAGCCGCATTAGCTTGAATGGCTCCGATGATCACATCGTTAAATCCATCCCCGTTGACATCGCCAGCACCACTCACCGAAAAACCCGCTTGATCAAAAGCTTCGGCTCCATAGATCGTCGCGCCGCTTGCTCCAAGGCTTGCCAAGTTAATTGTCGCGGCTGGTGCTGCGCTACCGAAAATCACGTAAGCTTCGCCTGAATAAGACCGCGCATTTCCATCCCCATCCCCGAACGACGCTCCGATGACGATATCATCAAAGCCGTCGCCATTTAAATCGCCAGCACCACTTACTGTCGATCCACTAAAGTCATTCGAGTCGGCTCCCCAAATCGTAACACCCGCTGAATCCAAACCTGATAGGTTAATCGTGGCACTGAGCGAAGGACCACCGAAGACGATGTAGCTATCGCCCGCGTTCGGCTTCAAGTCCCCCGACGCGTCTGCCTGTACTGCACCGATGAGAACGTCGTCATACCCGTCACCGTTGAAGTCACCTGCATTGCTTACCGAAACACCGCTCGCATCACCGATATCTGCACCATAGATAATCGTTCCCTGCGCTGCAAGGAGCGATCCAAGATTGATGGTGGCTAGTAGTCGACGTCCTTCAAGATCTTCGACAAGCAGCGAACGACGTTGCACGTGCTTTCGATTCTTGGCGGCTATTTTGTGAGATTGAAAATGAGTTAACAGCCCAGAAACGCGATCAAGTAATTTCATATTGCTCAATTTTTTCCTGAGTGAGAAGGATCACGATGACAGGTAGTAAATATGCAAGCCGAATAGGTTGCGGTCGAATCGGACGAGTACAAGAAAGACAGAGGCTTGCGGGAGGGGTAGTGAGTAGTAAATCGACGAGCTAAAAGTACTAATGCGATGGATTGGAAATCCCCATGCCCAACTTTCCGAAGCTGTTTTGCGGGGCGGCGAACACCATTAACAATCCAATTAGGGGAGGATTGCAGCGATTAGTAGTGTAGTCATAGATATCCCGTCTTACTATCCCTAATTCACTGTGGGAGATGGGGTTATTATTTCAACTCCCAAGTATTTTCGAGGGCTGCGCGTTGCTCACTTGCCTAATGGCATCGACAGCAAGTGTCGCACAAAGTGGCTATCGCTGGTTTGCAAGGTTCGAGCCGAAAGGTTGGTTCCGGCATAACCCAACAAAAAAGCGGCAATTCCCAATGAAACGCCGCTGTTTTATGCAATGAGAGCGGAGAGACTCGAACTCTCGACCCAAGGATTAAAAGTCCTTTGCTCTACCGACTGAGCTACGCTCTCTCTCAATTCGATCCTGGTGGATAGCCAACAATCTAGATTAGACCGTTGCCGTCGAAAACGGTTCACCGTGGAATCGTGAGACGAGGTTTTTTAGCAGCCTAGAATAGGATCGACAAGGCCTAAGTGTGGGGGGACGTGTTGAAAATTCGATCGCCAGCGTCGCCAAGGCCTGGAACGATGAATTTATCAGCGTTTAACCGCGTGTCAACAGAGGCTACAAACAACTGAACTTCTGGAGCTTCGGCATGGAGCAATGCGATTCCTTCTGGAGCTGCGATGAGACTCAGTACTCGAATGTCCTTTACACCCCAACGTTTCATAGCATCGACGGCCATGCGAATGGAGCCCCCAGTCGCCAGCATGGGGTCGAGAATCAGCGCGACATCGGCTGGGTCGCCGTCTGGAAGTTTACGATAGTACTCGACAGGCTGAGCCGTCGCTTCGTCGCGATACATCCCAAGGTGGCGTACTTCAGCTTCTGGCAGTAGCTGCAACACCGGTTCCACCATCGCGAGCCCTGCGCGAAGGATGGGAACGATCGCAACCCGAACGGCGACGGCCTTCCCTTCGTGTTCGACCAATGGTGTAGTAACTTGCTTTGGTCTAAGCGGCAAGTCGGTAGTCGCATAGACGGCTAGCAACATCGAAAGTCGTTGCACTTGACCGCGAAACGTTGACGCTGGCGTGTTCACGTCGCGAAGGATGGTTAAATGATGCGCCGCCAAAGGGTGAATCAGTTCATTGACGTTGGTCACGTTATCCTCACTTTACATTAGGATATCTGAGGTTTTTCGAATCCCCAACTTGCCGCCAATGCATCGGCAGCCATCTCTCGGTCCATAATATCTCCCCAACCACCGTTGCGAAGGTAAGCATGCGCTAGTTCGTGCGCGATGACGTACAACCCGAATTCGAGGCGACAATCTGCCAATCGCGGTCGAAGTACAATTGTACGGCTCGCAGAACCAGGTGTAGGAACCGGCAATGCCATCCATAATTTCCAACCCTTGCCCGGTTCATAATCTTCAAGCGTAATACAAAAATTAGGATCTTCGAGAAAGTCTTGCTGCACTTCGATCGGTAACGCAACCAGCACACGCTCAACGCGAATGCGGAGCGGATCGCCATCGCTTAAAGTACGAAGTGCAGTCGAGAAAATGGCCGGTTCCTTATACTGAAAAAAAGAATCGCGTGATGTGATAAAAAATAGGTGCCGAAAAGCAGAGCATATCGATTCGATCGAGTACGCCAGCATGCCCCATTACTAAAGTTCCATAGTCTTGGACTCCTCGATTGCGTTTGATCGCCGACATCGTCATCCCGCCAGCAAACCCTAAAAAGGCGACGACGATACTGATAATCGCGGCCTCGTAAATTTGGAATGGCGTCACCCAATATAACACAGCCCCGCAAAGTCCTGCCGACAGCGATCCCCCGATGCACCCTTCCCACGTCCTTGAATTGCTGATTTCAGGCGCGACAATATGTCGACCGGCGATTTGTCCCCAACTCCATTGAAGCACATCGGAAAGTTGCGAGATCAACACGAAGAAAAAAAGTAGTCCAGCATTGCTGCCGGTCCAAAGGGTTCCATTCGATTGTGCCAAACTTAAATCGAGAATGGCTGGTGCATGAGAAAGCGAATAAACGCAAATCAACAACCCCAGAGTTATTTGGGCCGATCGTTCCAGAAACCGCTTATGGTCGCCTGCCATTGCAATGCGAGCCGGAATAAAGAGCGATGCATATACCGGAATCATAATACTGTAGAGGCCATAAAAATCGACCGTTCGCCCTGGCTTCCATTCCCAATTCGTCTGGCCCAAGCCTATCAAAATGTATTGAAGAGGCGTAAAGACGACGAGACTCCAAAATAATGCTCGATGATCACCGCGCCGCGTCGGCGTCATCGTAATGAATTCGCGAAACGCCCAGAAAGATATCAAAGCAAATATGACGATGATCCCGAGTCGATTGATGACTAGTCCAAAAACAATAAACAAGACCATCATCCACCAAGCCCGCAATCTCAATACGAACCTCTGCAGTTGGGCCGGATTGAACGAAGGATTGGCTTGCCGACTAAGATAGCGAGCAACAAATGTCGCGGCCGCTAATGCCAGGACGACAAAGCTAAACAGAATCAAAAGTGGATACGTGATCCAACTACTTGAGCTGGATACAGGCTTCCCGCTGCCAACGACGGCACTTGCCAATTCAGAAGCTTCGAAAGTGGCAAACACAAGGTAAATAGACTGCAAATAGAATGGTGCCACAGGAAGCAAACCGACCGGATTTCGTGAGGGATCTTTCGGAAACCGGCATAGTTTACCAAAAAAGGTTGGTTCGGGTCGCCGGGGACGGCACAATCGTCCTATATGGACTCGAATCGAAATTACTTTCTTCCTGCTTTGAAAGTGGTCGATTTCGTTCCTTGATTCGACTGATTTGTCGATGCTACCTACGTTCACTTTGCGAGTTCACTCTTGATCGATCCAGATGCCTTTCTTCGCCAAGAAGTTGAATCCGCGTCGCCGGCCAAGCTCCGCTGGCTGTTGATCCGGAAAGCACTTGGGCTTTGTCAAGTCGTTGGTCAGATGTGGGAAGAAGGTCGGACTACCGAAGCCGGGCAGTGGATGCTCAGGGTTCGCGAGATCTTCGGTGAATTGCTCGAAGGAGTGACAGATCCAAAGCACCCCACCGCCAAAGCCGTCTCTGACCTCTACACTTTTCTGCTCAAAGCACTTTCGAAGGTTGAACAGAATCGCGACCCAAAGGGCCTGAAGGACATCATCGATATTCTCCATATCGAATTGGAGACATGGGGGCTATTTGTTCATAACGAAAGCCGAAGCAGCGACTTTAACTTTGGTGCCCCAAGTACTCCTGCTCCAACGGGGCGGATGGGCGGGTACGCTGCCACAGAGTGGGCCGGGCTGAACGTAGAAGCCTAGTTTCGATTTCCTCTCCGAATCAAGGATCTTTAACAAGATTCACTACGTAAAGATGCTCCGTTGATCATCGCCTTCGGTTTCTTTTGAACGAAAATATAGATAAACCGGAGCAAGTAAACGGTCGGCTGAAGGCGGAACTGCGAACCAAAAGCCAAAATGGCACTTGCTGCCCGATCTTCAAATTTTCGCAAAAAACCAAGCTAACTTCATCGTTTCTTGCTTAAAAATCTTAAATAGAAGCAAGCGTTTCTAAGCCTGTGGCCGTTTGGCCCGGCTTTTGCTCTCCGCACGGCTACCGCCAGATTGGCTGCCATTTCGCTCGTTGAGCAACGGACAGCCTTTTATCTAACACGCACATAACATGATTTTTCAGACTGACAGTCGGTCTCTTACATAAGGATTTCGATGTGGCAAAACAGATGGTCTTTGATGATGAAGCACGACAGCCGCTTTTGGCTGGTGTTTCCAAGCTCGCCCGCGCCGTTCGTAGCACTTTAGGGCCTCGCGGTCGCAACGCGGTTCTCGATAAAGGTTGGGGCTCGCCCAAAATCACGAAGGACGGGGTGACGGTCGCTGAAGAGATCGAGCTCGACGATCCGTTTGAAAATCTAGGCGCCCAGTTGGTGAAAGAGGCTGCCAGTAATACCAATAACGTCGCTGGCGACGGCACAACGACCGCTACGGTTCTCGCCGAGGCGATCTTCCGAGAAGGTTTGAAGATGATCGCTGCGGGCTGTGACCCGATGGCGTTGTCGCGTGGGATCGCAAAGGCTGTCGAGGCGGTTAATGCCGAACTCACCAAGATGGCGATACCGGTCAACGAAAAAGACAAAAAGGAAATCAAGCAAGTCGCGACGATTGCTGGCAACAATGACTCATCCATTGGTGACGTTTTGGCTGAAGCTTTTCTGCGAGTCGGCAAAGACGGCGTTATCACCGTCGATGAAGGTCGTGGAAGCGAAACAGTCGTCGAGGTCGTCGAAGGAATGCAATTCGATCGTGGCTTCTTGTCGCCGCACTTCGTTACCAATCAAGACGAAGTAACGGTCGAGCTCGATGATTGCTATATCCTCATCTACGAAGAAAAGATCAGCAACAATAAGAAGCTCATCCCGCTTTTGGAAGCGATCAGCAAGGCTAAGAAGCCGTTGCTGATTATCGCCGAAGATATTGATGGCGACGCCCTTGCGACCTTGGTGATCAACAAGATGCGAGGTATTTTAAGCGTCTGTGCCGTCAAGGCACCTGGCTACGGTGATCGCCGCAAGGCTATTCTCGGCGATATCGGAGTTTTGACTGGCGGCAAGCCGATTTTCAAGGACTTGGGAATCGATCTCGAAAGCGTAAAGCTTTCAGACCTTGGTCGCGCTAAGAAAATGATTATCACGAGCGAAAACACCACCGTCATCAGCGGTGCTGGAAAGAAAGACGACATTCAAGGTCGAGTCGCTCAGATTCGTCGTGAAATCGAATCGACCGACAGTGAGTACGACCGTGAAAAACTTCAAGAACGACTCGCCAAGCTAGCCGGTGGTGTCGCTCAAATTCATGTGGGTGCTGTTACCGAAACCGAAATGAAGGAACGCAAGGCATTGATGGACGATGCGAAGGCAGCAACTCAAGCCGCTCTTGCAGAAGGAATTGTGCCTGGCGGCGGCGTAGCGTTGCTTCGATGTGAATCGGCTCTCAAGAAACTGAAGCTTGAAGGTGACGAAGCTTCTGGTGCGACGATTGTCGCGAATGTTTTGGACTACCCGTTGCGAGCGATTGCTAATAACGCTGGCGTCGATGGTGCCGTGGTTGTCAACCGCGTTCGCCAACTCAAAGACAAAAACGAAGGTTACGACGCGAATACCGACAAGTACGTCGATATGCTGAAGGCCGGAATCATCGATCCTGCAAAGGTCGTGAAAACAGCTCTCAGCAACGCCGCTTCGGTGGCTGCATTGCTGCTGACCACTGAGTCGCTCATCGTCGAAATTCCATCCGAAGGCGACGCTGGCGGTGATCATCATGACCACAGTGAAATGGGAGGCGGCATGGGTGGTATGGGCGGCGGCATGGGAGGTATGGGCGGCATGGGTGGCATGGGGATGATGTAGTTTGAAAAGCGTTTGTCGAGAACGCATGGTCCATTAAAAATCTCTGGCAACGAAAATTGCCGGGTTGCCTTTAAGTCAAAAAATTAATTGTCTTCAATCACTTTAGGAATGAATCGGAATGGCGAAAGTAAATCTGCGTCCACTAGATGATCGTGTTGTTGTTAAGCCGCTTGATGCTGAAGAAACGACGGCGGGCGGAATCGTCCTGCCGGATTCGGCACGAGAAAAACCACAGCGTGGTAAAGTCGTTGCCGTCGGACCAGGCAAGCTCTTAGACAGCGGCAATCGCGGTCAATTGAGTGTCTCGGTCGGCGATGAAGTTATCTTCGGCAAGTACGGCGGAAGCGAAGTCGAAGTCGACGGCGTCGACTACAAGATTCTTCGCGAGAGCGATATTTTAGCCAAATTGGCTAGCTAGTTTTTCAACTCAAGCAAACTTCACTTCAACATAAAGGAAAAGTCGAGCGTGGCAAAGCAATTATTGTTCGACGATCATGCGCGAGCGCGTATGCTTCGCGGTGTAGAAAAATTGGCTGACGCAGTGGCCGTGACCATGGGTCCGACTGGCCGCAACGTCATCATTGACAAGAGCTACGGCGGTCCGACCGTAACCAAAGACGGTGTAACGGTCGCCAAAGAAATTGAACTCGAAGATCGCTTCGAGAATATGGGAGCGAAATTGGTTGTCGAAGTTGCTCAAAAGACGAGCGACTTGGCTGGCGATGGTACTACCACCGCAACCGTTTTGGCCCGCGCTATTTTCAAAGAGGGTTTGCGGAATATCGTTGCCGGTAGCAACCCAACCGGTATTCGCCGCGGTATCGACAAAGCTGTCGATGCAGCGGTGAAGAAACTGCATGAAATGGCTAAACCTGTCAGCGATCGACGCGAAGTCGCCCAAGTTGGTGCGATCAGCGCTAACAGCGACATGAAGATCGGTGAATTGCTGGCTGAGTCGCTCGAACGAGTTGGCAAAGATGGTGTCATTACCGTCGAAGAAGGCAAGACGACCGACACGAGTGTCGAATACGTCGACGGTATGCAATTCGATAAAGGCTTCGTATCGCCGTACTTTATCAATAAACCAGCGACGATGACGTGCGATTACGAAAACGCACTCTTGTTGATCTATGAAAAGAAGATTAGCAACATTCGCGACTTGGTCCCGCTTCTTGAAAAAGTAAGCCAGAGCGGTCAGCCGCTTTTGATCATTGCTGAAGATGTCGATGCAGAAGCTTTGACCCTTTTAGTGGTCAATAAGCTTCGTGGTACGCTGAACGTCTGTGCGGTCAAGGCTCCTGGTTTCGGCGATCGTCGCAAAGCGATGCTCGGTGACATTGCCGTCTTGACTGGCGGCAAGTTCATCAGTGACGATCTCGGAATTCAGCTTGAAAAAGTTTCGTTGGAAGACCTTGGACGAGCTAAGAAAGTTAGCGTTGACAAGAACAACACGACGATTGTTGAAGGTGCTGGCAACCGGAAAGAGATCGACCGACGTATCGGTCAAATTCGCGCTCAGATCGATCAAACCGATAGCGAGTACGACAAGGAAAAATTCCAAGAGCGACTTGCTAAGCTCGCTGGCGGTGTTGCGGTGATCAGCGTTGGTGCTGAAACCGAAGCCGACATGAAGCAGAAGAAAGCTCGAGTGGAAGATGCGTTGCACGCAACGCGAGCTGCTGTCGAAGAAGGAATTCTTCCTGGCGGTGGCGTTGCCTTGCTCCGTTGTCGCGAAGTTGTCGAAGCTGCTCGCGATGCTTGCAAAGGCGATGAACGCATTGGTGCCGACATCATTTTGCGTGCACTCGAAGCTCCAATGCGACAAATCGCAGACAACGCCGGTATCGACGGAAGCGTTGTGGCTGACGAAGTTCGACAAAAGGCCGTTAACGTCGGATACGACGCGAACAAAGGCGAGTATGTCGACATGCTTAAGTCTGGTATTATCGACCCGGTAAAAGTCGTTCGAACGGCCTTGGCAAATGCTGCTAGCATTGCAGGACTGATGCTGACCACCGAAGCGATGGTTACCACGTACGACAAAGATGATAAGAGCAAGCGATCTGTCGAAGGTGTCGTCAACTAAGGTTACGAACCTTCGATCGATTTATAAAGAACCAAAGGGTCACGCGTCGAAGTAAGATCGAAGCGTGGCCTTTTTTTTGATTCAAGGGCTTTTGTTGCATGGTTGCTAAACGAGATTTTTACGAGGTGCTCGGCCTCTCGAAAACTGCCTCGCAAGATGAAATTGCGAAGGCCTATCGCAAGCTCGCGCTTAAATACCATCCCGATTCGCATCCAGGGGATGATAATGCGACTGCGAAATTCAAGGAGGGAGCCGAAGCCTACGAAGCTCTTAGCGATCCGCAGAAACGTGCTCGATATGACCAATACGGGCATGCGGGACTCGAAGGAAATGGCGGCGGATTTCGCGATGTCGGCGATATTTTTGAAGCTTTTGGCGATGTTTTTGGCGGCACCATTTTCGAAGACTTCTTCGGCGGTGGTCGAAGCGGCGGAGGCGGTCGATCGCGAGCCCGTCGAGGTGCCGACCTTCGCTGTGATGTCACGCTCACGCTCGAAGAGGCGGCTAAAGGTGTTCGCAAAACCGTCTCCTTGACTCGCCATGTGTCGTGTAAGACTTGCACAGGTTCCGGAGCCGCTGAAGGAGCCCAACCGGAGACTTGTCGCCGGTGTAACGGACGCGGACAAGTCGTTCAATCGTCGGGTATTTTACGTGTCCAAACCACCTGTCCTGCTTGCCGTGGTGCCGGTCGTGTTATCTCAAAACCTTGTCGAGATTGCGAAGGGCATGGTCTTATTCCTGAAGAAGTACGGCTCGATGTTGCGATCCCGGCGGGCGTCGACGATGGCATGCGAGTTCGATTGCCAGGTGAAGGGCAACCGAGTCCTGACGGAGGTTCCAATGGCGACGCCTATTGCTTCGTCCAGATGAAACCACATTCGATTTTCAATCGCGACGGTACCGATCTCGTTTTACGACTGCCGATCACCTTCACCCAGGCTGCTTTGGGGAGTACGATCGATGTACCAACGCTCGATGGCAGCAAACCGCTCGAAATTGCACCCGGAACACAAAGCGGTACCGTGTTCCAATTGCGAGGGCTCGGAATGCCCGATCCTCATTCGCGAGGTCGAGGAAATCTTTTGGTGCAAACCGTGATCGAAGTACCAAACAAGTTAACCAAAAAACAAGAAGAGCTACTCAGACAACTCGCTCATCTTGATAACGAACATGTATCCCCTGAACGCAAGGGATTCATGGACCGAATTCTTTCCTACTTTCAAAGTCAGGAATGCAAAACGCCTGCAGAAAAGGAGTAATCACTTTTTACTATGACAAATTCGCAAAGCACACCCAACGAAAATGATCTGGAATCGGAGATCGATTCTCAAGATATGGAATCGACTCAAGCTCAGCATGATGCGGCATTTACCGATTCGCCTGAAGAGGTTGTCGACATGCTCGAACAGCAGATGACAGAGCTTCGCGATCGAGAACTCAAAGCGCAAGCGGAACTTGAAAACTTCCGAAAACGCATTTACCGCGAAACCGAACAAACGCTCAAGTACGCTGCAAGTCCGCTTATCAAAGACGTCGTCGAAGTTCTCGACAATCTAGCCCGAGCTGCCGATGCCGCTGGAGCGAGCGCTGCGAATTCACCCGAAGCCGCTTCGCTGCTTGAGGGTGTCCGAATGGTCCAGCAACAATTGGTTGGCGTGCTAGAAAAGCATCAATGCCGACCCGTTGAATCGCTCGGGAAAGTCTTTGACCCGAATGTCCATCAAGCCATCGCACAATCGCCAAGCAACGAGTATCCTTCGGGCTCGGTCATGATGGAAGTGACTCCCGGATACATGCTTCACGATCGAGTCATCCGTCCAAGCCACGTGATCGTATCGACCGGTGAATCGGCGAGATGACGACAGGTGAAGATGAGTGTCAGGCGATTTTTTGCGAGCTGACGGCGCTAGCCGCAGGCTCCGATTCGCGTTGTTTTTTGCGATGAGAATATTTCGGTAGTACAGAATATGCCAACATACGATTATGAATGCGATGCCTGCGATCACAAATTCGAGCTCTTTCAGTCGATCATGGCGCCGGTCGAAAAGACCTGTCCGAAATGCAAAAAAAAGAAACTTCGTCGCTTGATTGGGACCGGAGCCGCCATCGTCTTCAAAGGCTCTGGATTTTATCAGACCGATTATCGAAGCGAGTCGTACAAAAAGTCGGCATCGGCAGATAGCAAGCCATCCGAAGGCTCGTCGTCGGAGGCCAAAGAATCGTCATCGAAGAACAACGATGCAAAATCTGCATCGAACGCTTCGGAATCCAAGTCGGCTAACGAGTCGTCCTCGGGGAAGTCTAGCGGCGATTCGAAAAACAGTAGCAGCAGCGACAGCAAGCCAATCACTAAACCTTCTAAGCCGAAGGGCAAGAAGGGCGAATAACGATGTCGGCTCTCGAGTATATCCATCGCCTTCCAAACGGATTGGTCTTAGTTGCCGAGCCGATGCCGTGGCTCAAGTCAGCCGCCTTTACGCTCCTGCTCCCGGCTGGAACCAGTCACGAACCCGAGGGGCTACAAGGCTTATGCGGGATTAGCGTCGAGCTCTGCCAACGTGGAGCGGGTGATCGCGATAGCCGACAAATCGTTGAGGCTCTTGACTTTATGGGTGTCGAGCGAAGCTGTGCGGCTAGCACCTTTCATACGTCATTCAATGTCGCAGTCGTCGCTGATCGACTCGCGGAGACGTTGGGAATCTATGCCGATATCGTTCGATTCCCTCACCTTCCTGAAGACGAGGTCGAAGAAAGTCGCCAGACGGCACTTCAAGAATTGCATTCGATCGAAGATGACCCCTCGCACAAGGTATTTACGGAACTGAAGCATTTGCGTTACGGCAAAGAGCATGGTCGTTCACCGTACGGAACGCTCGAAGGAATCGAGAGCGCCAAGTTAAAAGATGTCGCTGCGTTCCATCACAAGAACTATATTCCGAATGAAGCGATTCTCTCGGTGGCTGGCAATTTCGATTGGGAAGAACTTAAAAAGCTTACTGAAAAACTCTTTGGTGAATGGCCCGCTTCCACCGTCGCTGCGCAGCGAACCGTCGACGTTCGCTCTGGCCAGCAACATATCCAATACGAGAGTACGCAAACCCACATCGCCTTGGCCTATGATTGCGTTCCGTACCAGCACCCAGGTTTTTATCAGTCACGAGGATTGATCAGTGTCCTTAGCGATGGAATGAGTTCGCGTCTGTTTACGGAAGTTCGCGAGAAACGCGGCCTCGTCTATTCGGTTTCGGCAAGTTGTCAGACCATCGGCGGTCGCGGTAGCGTACTGACCTACGCCGGAACAACAGGCGGTCGCGCTCAGGAAACTCTTGATGTAACGATCGACACCATCCTCTCGCTTAACAATGGCATCAGCTCAGGTGAACTCTCGCGACTGAAGTCGCGCGTCAAGAGTTCGCTGATCCTCGAACAGGAATCGAGTTCGGCGCGAAGCTCTCAGATCGCTACCGATTGGTTTTATCTAGGACGGATTGTGCCTCGACAGGAAGTTTTAGGCGAGATAGAAGCTCTGACGTGCGAATCACTTTTAGATCACTATCAACAGTTTCCGCCCAAGGGGTGGACGCTGGTGACGATGGGCCCGGAATCTGTGGAGCTGAAGCATGCGGTTTGAGAATATTCGACTCGATAACGGACTTCAAATCATAGCCGAAGTGAATCCGCAAGCCTTCAGTCAGTCGTTGGGCTATTTCGTCAAAACCGGTGCCCGCGACGAAACCGCCGAAATGGCCGGCGTCAGTCATTTTCTAGAACACATGGTCTTCAAAGGCACCGCGCGTCGATCGGCGCAGGATGTCAATCGCGAGCTGGATGAACTTGGGGCAAATTCCAATGCCTACACCAGCGAAGATCAAACGGTTTACTACATGAGTGTGATTCCCGAGCAACAGGAACATTCGGTCGATCTGTTAACCGATTTGATGCGGCCCGCTCTGCGCGATGAAGACTTCGAGACCGAACGACAAGTCATCTTGGAGGAGATCGCGATGTACGACGATTCGCCTCCCTATGGCGCGATGGAACGCTGCATGGAGCAATACTTTGGCAATCATCCGCTGTCGACTCGAGTGCTCGGAACCCCGCATACCGTTGGGACACTCGACACCGATTCGATGCGCGAGTACCACCATCAACGATACGCTTCGGATAATCTTTGCTTGGTAGCAACCGGAAATGTCGATTTTGAAGCCTTGGTCGAACAGGCTGAACGCATCACTCAAAAATGGTATCCGGGAAAATTTCAACGCAAGCAGCAAGTATCCAAGCATCAGTCAAGTCATTTGGAGCTGCAACACGCACCGGCCGTCCAGCAATACACATTTCAATTAGCGGCCGGCGTCAGTCGAAACGATCCCAAACGCTATGCCAATCGCTTGATGGCAACTATCCTCGGCGACGATAGCGGCAGTCGGATGTTCTGGTCACTCGTCGATCCAGGACTTGCAGAATCCGCCGGCATGTTTGCTCAAGAGTACGACGATTGTGGGCTCGTCGGATTGTATTTAACGTGCGCTCCCGAAGAGACGCAAGAAAACTGGGATATACTGCTAGAACTGGTTCACGATGACGATGATGGAGCCAAGATCACGCAATCCGAGCTAGAGATTGCTCGCAACAAACTGCTATCGGCCATCATCCTTTCGTCCGAGCGACCAGGCAACCGATTGTTTACGATCGGCAATGCGATGACGCTTCGAGGCGTCTATGAAACGCTCGAGCAATCGCTGGACAACTATCGCAGGGTCGATTTGGAAAGCGTCCAGAATGCGCTAGACGAATTCCGAAAGCAGCCCGCCGCCTGTGTCACCGTAGGACCACAGCTCAGCGTCCTCAAAGTGGGGTAAGCTTCTAGCTTGCCTTGGATTTCTAGCCTGCCTTTGAATTTGAGCGACTTACCAGCCCATGACCATATTGGATTCGACGATACGCCGGGCATGATCTAAATCAGTTCCGGTTTCGTTCATGTAGAGTCGAATCGCATGTAGCTTGTCGCCGGCAGACCGGGCGAGGCAATCGCGTGCGACTCCACAAATGTCCAAACTTTGGCCATTGAGTCCGAGGGCACCTTTGGAAATCACCCACGATTCTCGTGGTCGTTTGGTGAGTCGGATCAGTCTATCTGTCGGATAGGCGTCCGCCAGAACAGCTCGAGCGGCGTTTTCATCTTCCGCCCAAGTAATAATGATGTGAGAATCTGTCTCGATCTCAAACAGTGGCATTTGGGTTCTTGCTCCTTGGAGTACGATGCAGTTTCATAGATAATAACAAAAGAAATTCATTCAATCAAGCAATATGGAAATGCCCCATCACCGCCCGCCTCGTTCGCCTCGATGGAGATTGGCCGGAATTGTTGGTTTTTTCTTGGCTATAGCCGCCTTGCCGGTTGCGTTCGCCTATTGGCCTATTGAACACGCTCGATGGTTGCTGGCGGCTGCGGAGAATGTCGTCGAAAAGTCAGAAAAAAACGGCGACACATGGCGTCAACAAGCAGCTGAATTGTTAGATCGAGCGAAAGTCAGCTATCCCGACATCGAAAACTCACTCGAATATGCTCGTATTAGCTACTTCGTCCAACCTGACGTTGTTGAACGCGCGATTAAATTGATTCAGTCGTTGCCCGCAGCTCGACAAGCCCATGCTGCAGACGTCCTTTCCGAGCTTCGTTATAAAGCCATGGAATTCAATGCGGCGTATCAGATACTCGTTGCCGGATATCCTGGTCCCGACGCTAGAACTAGCAACCAAAGGAATCAGTTGGCGTACTTTTCTGCGCTCGCCAACCGCGATTTGCCTTCGGCTTTGGTCGATATCGAAAAAGCAACCGCCGAGTCGACCGACCTCAAGCCGCTCGAAATGGCAACCTATCTCGACACAAAAGCATGGGTCCTTTTTCGGTTAACGCGCTATGATGAGGCATTGATTGCTATCGACGAAACCATCCAAGCAGCCGACAGGGGTACTGAGGAAACCGTCTTTGTTCCCGGTGTCAAAGTCATCATACAGGCTTTTTTAAAGGGGCAATCCCCATTCACTAGACGGGCTCTAGACGACAATTCCGGCCCTTTCAGTACTTTGATTCCCGATCTGGCAGATTTTCTTAAATCGTTCGCGGTCTATCGTTATCATCGCGCCGAAATCCTGGAAGGGCTGGGGCGAGTCGACGAAGCAGACAAAGAATATGACTGGCTTCAAGATCGCGGTTTCAATGATTTTAACCGTCTTTACTGAATTGACGTAGCCTTGAGGTTGCCTATCGTGGCATAATCTTTCTCAGGAAACGCACCCAAACATTATTGAGGGTTCTGAAAATATGTCTTTGCTGGAATTGCAATCGAACGAATCGAATTCGTCGGCTACCGCACAAGGAACTGGTTCGACTGCGGATACGCCAAAACGAACGCATCTTGAACATCCGATTGAAAGTTTGCCGCTTCGTATCTATTGGATTTATGCGGTTTCATTAACCGTAGTTCATCTGCTTGGTTTACTGGCGTTTTACCCTTCGTTGTATTCCACCAGCGGGTTAATCCTCGCGGTCGTTGCTCACGTTGTTTTCGACGGCTTAGGCATTTCGATCGGCTATCATCGATTGCTGACGCACCGAGGTTTCGAATGCCCGCGATGGCTCGAACATGCGATGGCGATATGCGGCATTTGCACGTTGCAAGACTCTCCTGCTCGGTGGGTTGCAGTTCATCGTATGCATCATCAGCACAGCGATCACCGCCCCGACCCGCATTCTCCTCTAGTCGATTTTCTATGGGGACACGTTGGTTGGCTACTCTTTATCGATCGCCGCCACGATCATGTAAACCATTTTGAACGCTATGTACGCGACTTGCTTCGCGATAGCTTTTACTTGCGTATGGAGCGAAATTTAATGTGGATGTGGGTCTATCTCGCTCACGCCATTATCTTCACCACTGCCGGTTTCATTACCGGCTGGGTTTGGACAGGTCAGTATTGGGGCGGCATCCAACTAGCGATGTCTTGGTTCGTTTGGGGAGTCATCGTGAGGACCATTTTTACGTTGCATGTAACCTGGGCGGTGAATTCTGCATGTCATATGTGGGGATGTCGCAACTATGAAACCCGCGACAACAGCCGCAACACATGGTGGGTCGCTGCCGTCACATTTGGCGAAGGCTGGCACAATAACCATCATGCCGATCAGCGGAGTGCGATGCACGGACATCGATGGTTCGAATGGGATCCTTCTTGGTGGGCCATCAAAGCGATGGAAAAAGTAGGGCTAGTGCGAAATGTCATTTCGCCTCGCGTACGATATGGCGAGGAACTCGATGTTCCGACCGATTATTAGATCGATATTAAACACCGAAACATACGCATTCGGCTCACGAATCCGTACAGTCGAACTAGCCTAGACCGGCCTTAGTCGTTGGTAGCGGAGGCTCGCCATAGGACGGTGATTACTTTTCCGACGATGTCTGTTCGTGGAATCTTAGCGTTCGGTTCGTTATGGCGGCGCACTTCAAGCGAGTCGGCTTGGGAACTCATTACAAACCCGAAATATGATTTTCCGTCGAGCTTATAAACGATCATATCTTCTGGGACATATCGGCTGGTCAGTTTCCTTACCGCTACGCGGCTGTTTCGCGGTAGCTCCGGTGCTGCCGAATCGTTGACGGCTACAAAAGATTCTAGAAAGAAAATTTTAACTACCATGGCAATGACCATTGCCAGCGCTACCGATTTCACAATGTTATTCCAGGAATACTTTTCGGCAGCTTTTTTACGCCATAGCGAATGATGTTTTTCAGGATTTGTTCGCAAATTCGGCTTCTGACCGATCGTTGTTGTTGTTGTTGCTCGCCATGTCACTGCCTTCTCAACGATCATCGCAACGCCGAGCAATCCAAAAAAGCCGGCGAAACCGAAAAAGCCAAAGCAACGATGGGCACCAGAAACAGGTACATAACCGAGGAAGCCGAGGGATCCAAGAAATCCGATGAATGACAAGAAGACGAGCCGAATGGCTAGCGGTGAAGTAAAATTTTTCTTCAATACGAATTCAAAGATATCGAGTCCTCGCGATTTGTTCGCATCACTCGAATGAAAGCCAAGTGGCGTCTGATCCACTGTGTCCAACTGGGTCTTCATTTCGACAACGGTTTGATAGCGTCGTTCCGGCATTCGCTCCAATGCTCGAAGGACAATCTCGTCGATGCGAACGTCGACCTGGACGCGTTTCGATGGCAACTCGATTTTGTTTTTGGGTCGTTCACCAGTAAGCATTTCATAAAGCACGACTCCGAGCGAATAGATATCGGCGCGGTGATCGGCGCTGCCGAGGGCTTGTTCCGGTGCCGCGTAGTCTGGTGTGCCGCCCGCGAGAGAAGCCGAAGCGATTGGCTGCGAAACATTGCTTTCTGCTAAAGCACTTGACTCGCTGGTAACGATCTTTGCGATTCCAAAGTCAGCGATCTTTACTGTCCCGGCTTTGTCGATCAGCAAATTTTCTGGCTTAATGTCACGATGTACAATACCATGTTCATGAGCGCATTGAAGTGCGTCGCAAATAGGCGGGACAATATTGAGTGCCTCTTTTGGCGAGAGACGTTTGGCTTGCAACAACTGGCGCAAATTCAACCCATCGACGAATTCCATGAGTAGGAAACAAAAACCACCGGCTTGCCCGAAGTCATGCACGCCAACGATATTCGGATGATTCAGCGCCGCCAAGGCATGGGCTTCTTTTTCAAATCGAGCGGCAAACAACGGATCGTCCGCTCGCTCTGGTGCAAGCAGTTTCAGTGCGACGAAACGATTGAGCGATTTCTATTTCGCTTTATAGACCACGCCCATCCCGCCTCTTCCCAAGCATTCTACGATTTCAAGTTGAGGGAAGTGCGGAGCGAGCTCCTCAGGTGTAGCCGGAAGTGTGCGCTTATTTGATGCTTCCTCGGGCAAGACGGTCTCGGTCGCAAAGTTAAGCCCACCGAGGCAATTGGCACAGAGTCCGTCGACGCTGCAGTCGTTGCGAGAGGCACCACAACGTCGGCAAATAGTTTGAGATGTGTTGTTCATACCTATAAAATAAGGATTCATCGATGCTTGTGGCAGAAAAACGCAAAGAATCTCAGGCTTGGCTCAAGGCAGCGATGACCGCTCGCATTTCGTCGTCCAATTCGGCGGGGTCGTCGATCGTACCGGCGACTTCGTCTCGAAAGATTGCTCGAAAGCGTTTTCGCAAACGATGCACCGCGCTGCGGGCCGAGGCCGGTGTTATCTGCAGTGCTTCAGCGAGTTCTTCATAAGCGATATTTCCTTGCTCGGCAGTCAGGCATGGTTTTAAGCGTTCAAATTCTGCCGATTTGCCAGCCGTTGCAAACTCGGCTTGCAAGCGTTCCACGACCGTTTCAAGTAAGGTCAGTGCCCAACGTTTTTCAAACAACATTTCGGCCGGTAGTGTCGTTGCCGCATGAACTGCATAGTAGCTCTCTGCTGTCTCGGCATCGAAACTGATCAGTCGAACTCCGCAGCCACGTTTTTGAGTCCGCGAACGATGCCACTCGTTCGCCATAAACCGTTTCATCGTCATCAACAAGAAGGAACGAAACCTACCGCTTTCGCGAGTCACGGCCGTCAGCCATTGCTTTTCCAATAAGCGTGTAAAAAACTCCTGCGTCATGTCCTGGGCATCATACGGAGCAAAACCTCGTTTTCGGACGTACGCATAAAGCGGCGACCAGTATTGCCGACATAGGGTTTCGAGCGACCGAACTGTGCATCGCTCGATGATTCTCCCTTTGCCGCAAGCACAATCGACCAACGCGTCGTATGAAACGATTTCGAATTGGCCAACGAACCTTTGGGGAGTTCAGCAGAAGTCATCTCTCTACTATAAGCATCGCGACTTGAGTGTGGCGAAAAAATATGGCGTAAGCTTCCCGCATACGGGATATTGCGTTACTCGTTTAACCCCAATACCGTTCATTGAATCTGCCTTAGGGTAGTGGATCTTGTTAAAGATCCAATGCTGCAGGGAGGTTTAACAACCTCCACTATCTCAATTGATCGCTAGCACGTACTACGAAAGCCTGTTTCGCAGCTTCGTTTGCAATTGAACAATCGATTCGTCGAGGGCTTCCATTTTCATGCTTTGTAAGCCTTCCATATCGCTGATTGTTTCTCCCAAGATCCCTTGAAGAGCCCGTATTTGGGATATCTTCTCTTCTGCTTTGCCTTCTGCTTTGCCTTCTGCTTTGCCTTCTTCCAAGGCACATTGAATGCGTGTGTTTTCGTCGAGCTCCCATTTTAGACGAGCGTCGTAAAAGCGTCGTTGGTCTGGGGTGCGTGATATCATTTCCAATACTCCTATCGCTTCTTCAAAAATCGGGTCTTTTAGTTTCGCGAGCAACAGCTCGCGAGTCGACCCACGGGCATTTCGAAAAAAGTAGACCCACTGATCCAGCGGATCGTCCAGATTCTCATTATCGTTCAAACCAGCGTACTTTGGCAACTCGAGCGTATGAATTTCCAAACAATCGGTCAGCTCCAAGCCTCTTTGGGTTCGCAGCCGGAACGCTTGATGGTAATCTGGTTGCTTCGGAAAGAGGATTGCATTGAGAATACATATTCCGATTGAGGGACGAAGCTGGCGATAAGTATCTCCTTTGCCAATCTGGTCGACCAACTGAGTGGCAGCGTAGTAAGTCAATCGCTGCGGAATCGCCACAATCTTCGTTCGCTGAACCTCGATATTGAGTCTTCTATCGACGTCGTCAATCGCCAAAATGTCCAAAATCGAAAGTTTGTCCGAATCGAACTCTTGAGGAACTATTGGATCGACGATCTCAACGGACACAATCCGCGACGCAAACTGCAGAACGGAATTGAGAAAATGCACAGTAATACTGGGGTGTTTCGGATTACCCAGTATCATCTTGCAAGCGAAATCCACAGTCGGATTGATTTCAATCATCGCAATAGCCCACGAGCAAAAGGAACCATCATCGGTGTCGACAGTCTACTCTACTGTAAAATCGATGCTCGTCCCATAACAGAATGCAAGTTCGTTAAATTAGACCACACATTTCAGGCACTTAATTCTCATGAACCTTACCGCTCCTTCGACTTCGAATTACAACGTCCCTAACGCTCTTTCGGCAGCCCGACTTGTCCTGGCGATCGTCGTGTGTGTGTTGATCGAGCTGAGATGTTTTTTTCCGGCCCTGATTTGCTTCGTGATCGCTGCATCGACCGATTTTCTGGATGGTTGGTGGGCTCGGAAATATAACCAGATAACCAAGCTGGGGCGAATCCTTGATCCGTTTGTCGACAAGACCATTATTTGCGGCGCGATGATTGCGCTGGTTGGGATTCCTGAGAGCGGCATTGTCGCTTGGATGGCGATTTTGGTGACATGCCGAGAGTTGTTGGTTACGAGTCTCCGAGGATTAGTCGAAGGCTCGGGTGGTGATTTTTCTGCAAAGCAACTCGGCAAATGGAAGATGGCCGCGCAGTGTGCGGCCATCGTTACGGTCTTGCTGTGCCTGATGCAAGGTTCGCCGCCGGCTGGATGGATTTGGGCTCGTTGGCTTTCGATATGGGCAGCGGTTATCCTGACAGTTCTTTCCGGACTAGAGTATGTTATGCTCGTCGTTCGATCGAACACACCGACTCCATAAAATGCCAATCTTCTAAGGAATTGCCTTGTCGTCTCAGTCTACTCGCGTTTGTTTCGTACCTTGTCCGAGCGTCGATGGTTCGATTCGACCACCTGGCTCGAAGAGTATAACTAACCGGGCGATGATCTGCGCCGCACTGGCTGTTGGCGAGTCTCGATTGTCGGGCGTATTGGATAGCGAAGACACTCAAGTCATGGTTCAAGCCTGGAAGCAACTGGGTTTAAACATCGACTGGGATCGCGATCGAAATGAGCTTCGCATTGAGGGTTGTGGCGGAGTTTTACCGAATGGCAAGAGTGATATCTTTGTCGCGAACAGTGGCACTACGATCCGTTTTCTGGTCGCTGCGCTAGCGGCTTGTCATGGCGAGTTCACGTTCGATGGCGTTGCCCGAATGCGAGAACGTCCGATCGAGGATCTGCTGCTTGGGCTGCAGCAGCTCGGTGCTGACGTCAAAAGTATCCATCCGACGAACACGAACTGCCCACCAGTCCGACTGATCGCCAACGGATTGAATGGAGGCGAAGCGAACGTTGCGGGGAACGTATCGAGCCAGTTCTTGAGTGGCTTGATGATGGCAGCACCCTATGCTCGAACTCCGGTGAAGCTGACTGTCGAAGGCGAACTTGTTTCAAAACCGTATGTTGAAATGACAGCTTCCGTGATGCGATCATTCGGTTGTACGGTCGAGCAGACGAAGGTCGGCGGATATCAAATCGAAGCCCCACGTCGATATTCGGGCTGCGGCTATGCGATCGAACCCGATGCATCGGCAGCCAGCTATTTCTTTGCCGCAGCGGCGATTACTGGCGGTCGAGCGCGGGTGGAAAACCTTTCGAAAGATGCGTTGCAGGGCGACGTCGGATTCGTCGAGGTCTTAAAGAAAATGGGGTCGAACGTCGCGTATGGGGCAAACTGGATCGAGGTCCAAGGGCGAGCAAGTCATGGAATTGATATCGATATGAATGCGGTGAGCGACACGGTTCAAACGTTGGCAGCCGTCGCACTTTTCGCACAGGGACCGACTCGCATTCGCGGTGTGGCTCACAATCGCCACAAGGAAACCGATAGAATTAGCGACCTAGCAACGGAACTTCGCAAGCTTGGTGCGATTGTCGAGGAATTCAAAGACGGGCTAGAGATTACTCCTGCCGCGTTGCGATCGGCGACGCTTGAAACGTATCACGACCATCGAATGGCGATGAGTCTCAGCTTGGTTGGCTTGCGAATTCCAGATGTGTGGATTCTAAACCCAAGATGCACTGAAAAGACCTATCCGAAGTATTTTGAAGAAATGGGCCGATTCATTGGCCAGTCGGCGATTTATGACTGATCAGCACCAAGATGAACGACGGGCGATCAACGCGAGCGTCAATGCTTTTTCGCGAGTGATTGCAGTCATGGTCCTCATGGTCCTACCGGGAATTGCCGGCTATTTTTTGGACGGATGGCTAGGAACCCGCTTTTTGATCGTCGTAGGATTCATCCTGGGAATGATCCTTGCTATTTTTGGTTTGATCAATATTGCCAAAAAAGCCAATGACGAGCTGCGAAAGAAACGATAGTTCGAGAGGATAAAGTTTTGCTTTTTGAAATTCGCCTATTGCTGCTTTTGGCCGTTTTTTGCCAATTGGCAGGGACGGCGATTCTGTTATTCCAGACCCCGCCAGTGGACCTGAAACCACTCGCGATAGCCGTTCTGCTCTCCCTTTTATCATCGATTCCGCCCCTTTTACTTCGGCATACCCGATTTTCCCAAAAAAATCAGGCGGTCATGCCGTTAGCGACCGTCGGCTGGCGAATGAACGTACTGCTTGTAGCACTTGGACTTAGCGCTGCGACAAAATGGCCGTCGCATATTTTGTTCTGCTATACCTTACTGGGCTGTTATTTTCCGTTCTTGGTATTAGAATCCGCCCTTTCGATCCGCAGAATTAGGCTTCATTCCCGATCTCAGGGCTGAGCATGTCCAATATTATCCTCCACATCAAAGACAGCTACTACTTCGAAGTACCGAAGATGCTGTGGCGGAGCAACCGTCAAAGCGTTGAAACGCTGCCCGATTGGCTCGTTCGGCTCGACGATGATTACCAAAATTTCGAGGCTGCCAAGGTCGTCGAGGGACTAACCTCGATGGGCGCACCGTCGGCGAATGTCGAAGGCCTCACGGAAAACTGGACTCACTGGAAGCATTCCAACAAGAAATATGAAGGTTGGCCGCTCGATGCTTACCTCGATCTTCAATCGCAAGGTCTCGTGGCTCGTTCGGCAAAATGGGCAAAGAAGAACGCTCCGAACGCGACCGAACCGGTCAAAGCCTATTTGGCGGAGAACCTTGAAAAAGAGCCGTTTGTTTGGTTTTATGACTTAACATCAAGCCCCGACGCAGCATCGAAGTGGACGGATGTTAAGGCTGGCGTCGATAGCCCCGAGTTCTTGAAGTCGTACTTGCAAGATGCACCGGGAGCCAAGTGGGCGCCAGAAAAGCTTGCTTTTTACAATCGTTCGCTGGATGGCAAGGTTTTGATACCGCAACCCTTCGGCGTTATCAAAAATGCGTACGAGCCGAGTTCGGGCTTCTGCATTTCTAAGTACATGATCATACAAGTTGTCGTGGCGATACTGTTGATCGCTGTCCTTCGATGGCTTGGCAAGAAAATTTCAACTGGTGACGCGCCCAAAGGAAGGCTTTGGAATTTCCTCGAAGGGCTATTGCTATTTGTTCGCGACAGTGTTGTCGTCCCAGCGATGGGTGAGCACGATGCGAAACGCTTTATGCCGCTGCTCTGGACTTTCTTCGTGTTCATCTTTGGTCTCAATCTAGCAGGGATGATTCCGTGGGTGGGATCGCCAACGGCTGCTTTGGCGACGACCGGAACGTTTGCGATCATTGTGTTTGCGGTCGGCGTTTATATGGGCGTTCGAGCCTTTGGGGCGGTTGGATATCTTAAAAATGTTTGCCCTGAACTCGGTTTGCCTTGGTATCTTGCCTTCTGGGTGATACCGCTCCTATGGGTGATTGAGTTTGCTTCGCTGTTCATCAAGCACGCCATTCTCGCCATACGACTCTTGGCGAACATGGTGGCCGGGCACGCTGTTTTGCTAGGCATAATGGGGTTGGCGGTCGGAGTTCACGCGTATGCTATGCACACAGGAGCTTGGGGAGTTTTGGCGAGTGCCTCGGTTATCGGCATGACGGCCCTTAGCGTCTTGGAACTGTTTGTAGCGTTTCTACAGGCAGCCGTTTTCACGTTCTTGGCGGCATTGTTCATCGGGAGTTCAATGCACCATCATTAGTAAGTTTGGTTCACTGACGTCTTGCCTTCGGTGAAGCGATCCCGCAAATTTTCGTTACTTGTTTACGGCCGGTCAAACCGGCAATGGGAGAATTAAAAAGTGTTATCATTCGTTCGATCAGCCGTCTATGGCATGGGTATGATGTTGGTTTTGGCTGGAACAGCTTCCGCTCAGGGAACTGGCAACAACGGCGGAATGCCAGGCGCCATCGGAGCTGGCTTAGCAGTTATCGGTGCCGGTATCGGCATCGGACTTTTGGCCAAGGGAGCTGTTGAAGCAATCGCGCGACAACCTGAAGCTGCGGGTACGATCCAGATCAATATGATTTTGGCAGCCGCACTTATCGAAGGTGCAGCCTTGTTTGCCATCATCGTTGGTTTGCTACAGAATCCATACGCCTAAGAAGTTGACGTGTCAGCCTTGTCGAGATTTTGATTTTAAGATCTCTGCTTTCTGCATACGTAGGAGACTTGGGAAAATTATGTTCCGATTTAGATCGTTTGAATTTTGGATGCTCTTGCTCGTCGCATTGCTGTCGATGACGGTTCGACCTGCGATTGCGCAGAGCGATACGTCGAGCAAGAAAACGTCGGCGAGCGCGGGTGTCGCGGAAGTCAAGGAAATTGCCGAGGAGGAAGCGGCTCATGATGCTCATGATGCTCATGAGCACCACGATCCAACGCATGCCTTCGCCGGTTCGATGCAAGCCAATCCTATGGAATGGCGCGCCGACGGGGCGATCTTTTCGTTGATCGTATTCCTCCTCTTGCTTGCCGTATTGGGAGTCTTTGCTTGGAAGCCAATCAGCGAAGGATTGACGAAGCGAGAAGCTGGAATCGCACGAGCTATCGAAGATGCCAAGAAGGCCTCCGAAGCCGCCGCCGTTGCCATGAAGGACTATCAAGCGAAACTCGAAGCTGCACAAGCTCAAGCTCAAGAGATGGTTTCGCAAGCTCGCAAAGATGCCGAAACGGCTGGTCAGCGAATTGTCGCCGATGCGCAAGCCGAAGCGGGTCGACAACGCGATCGTGCCTTGGCGGATATCGAAGCGGCCAAGCAAACGGCATTATCGGAGTTGGCTGGTCGCAGCACCGAAATGGCTTTTTCATTGGCGCGTAAAGTTGTAGGGCGTGAGCTGAACACCGGCGATCACCAGAATCTGATTCAGGAAGCCCTCCGTCAGATGCCGAACCGGAACTAGCTTTTTTTCGCAAGAGAGACGTCGGCGATTATGTCCGAAGTAACCGCAATTGAAACCGTATTTGACGACGAGTCGATGCATGTCGGTCAGGTCTACGCCAAGGCTCTATTGGCCGCCGCGCACTCCGAAGGCAAAGCCGACTTGATCGTTGAACAGCTAAGTTCGTTAGTCAACGATGTGTTGGCTAAACAACCTGCATTGGTCGCGATCTTTGCCAATCCAAAATTGGCGGTAGAAGAAAAAGCCGGCATACTCGATCGCATCTTCGGTAAATCAATTGATCCAATCTTGCTGAAGACGATCAAAGTTATCGCGCTCCGACGACGATTCGGCATGATCGGAAGCATCCAGCAAGCAGCCGTCAGAATGCAGGATGAAGCTCAAGGACGTTTGCAAGTCATTGTGACTACTGCACAAGCGCTCGATGCATCCGCCCTCGACAACTTGCGTGACAAACTCAAAACGATGCTCAAAGCGGAAGTCTCGATCAGCAATAAAGTCGATCCCTCGGTCATCGGTGGCTTGATGGTTCGCGTCGGCGATACGGTCTTCGACGGAAGCGTTGATGGCCAACTAAAACAAATGAAGAAAGCGACGCTCGCCAAAGCCGAGCAAGCGATTCGCGAAAAGCTTTCGCAGCTTTCAAGCTAATTTTTTTCCTTACGTACACCCTAAACTGTCGTCCATTCGAGTCGTTTCATGAAATTCAATTCAGACGAAATTGCATCTGTTATTCAAGCCGAAATCCAACAGTTCGGTAGCCAAGTCGACGTCCGTGAAGTCGGTACTGTTCTCGAAGTGGGAGACGGTATCGCTCGAGTCTACGGACTCTCGAACGTGATGGCTGGCGAAATGGTCGAATTCGAGAGCGGTGTTACCGGTCTGGCATTTAACCTCGAAGAAAAATCGGTCGGGGTCATTATTCTCGGCGACTACTTGACGATTCAAGAAGGCGAAACCGTTCGCTCACTTGGCAAATTGCTTTCGGTCCCGGTTGGAGACGCCGTTCTCGGTCGCGTTCTCGATCCGCTCGGCAATCCGCTCGATGGCAAAGGACCAGTCAACTCGTCCGAGCAGCGCCCGGTTGAAATTATCGCCGCCGGTATCGCCGAACGTCAGCCAGTTCACGAGCCGATGCAGACCGGTATCAAGGCGATCGATGCGATGACGCCAATCGGACGTGGACAACGCGAGCTGATTATCGGTGACCGTAAAACCGGCAAGACGGCTGTTGCCTTGGATGCGATCATAAGCCAAAAACATACCGGCGTTAAATGCTTCTACATTGCCATCGGCCAGAAAGACTCGTCGGTCGCGTTGGTGATCGACGCACTCGACAAGCATGGTGCGATGGACTACACGACCGTGATCGTGTCGGGGGCGTCAACGCCAGCTCCGCTTCAGTACGTCGCGCCGTATGCTGGAACAGCGATGGCCGAATCCATTATGTACAAAGGTGGACATGCATTGGTGGTTTATGATGACTTGAGCAAGCAAGCTGTTGCCTATCGCCAGTTGAGCTTGTTAATGCGTCGGCCACCTGGACGCGAAGCTTTTCCTGGCGACGTTTTTTATTGCCACAGTCGGTTGTTGGAGCGATCGGTAAAGCTTTCGAAAGAACTTGGCGGCGGCTCGATTACTAGCCTTCCGATTATCGAAACGCTCGAAGGCGAAGTTTCGGCCTACATTCCTACGAACGTTATTTCGATTACCGATGGACAGATTTACTTGCAGCCTGACTTGTTCTTCGCAGGTATTCGACCGGCGATGAATGTCGGTATCTCGGTTTCTCGCGTTGGTGGTGCCGCTCAGATTAAAGCCATGAAGAAGGTGGCTGGCGGTCTTCGATTGGACTTGGCTTCGTTCCGTGAACTAGAAGCCTTCGCTCAACTCGGAACGGAACTCGATCCAGCAACGCAAGCGAAGCTCGACCGCGGCTATCGCATGGTCGAGTTGCTCAAGCAACAGCAATACCAGCCGATGGCGGTTTCGGAACAGATTATTAGTCTCTATGCGGCCACTCGAGGCCATTTGGATGACGTGGCTGTCGATCGCGTTCGCGATTTCGAAGTGGGACTCTTGAATCACGTTAAGGATCGTAGCCCTGACTTGCTAAAGAAGATTGTCGACGTTGGAGATCTGACGAGCGAAATCGAAGAAGCCATCAAGGCTGCGATTTCGGCGTTCAAAGCGGGTTTCAAGAAATAACATTACTGGCATTGAAGCAAAGCTGAAATAGACGACTCATGGCCAACATTCGGTTACTCGATAAACGACGAAAGTCGATCCGAAACATCCGCAAAATCACGCGGACGATGGAGCTGATCGCGACTGCCCGCTTCAAGAAAGCGATGGATCGCGCTTCGGCTGCTACGGACTATACCAACCGTATCACTTCGATCGTACAAGATCTTGCCAAGGCGGGTACCGATGTCAGTCATCCGTTGCTTCAAAGTCGAGATGAGACCAAGCATGCCGAAATGGTTATGCTCACCAGTAATCGCGGCCTGTGCGGCGGTTACAATGGTTCGGTAATTCGAATGGCTCTAGCTCGTCGCGGAGAGATCGTCGAGAAGGTCGGAAATACTCCGATGAACGTCAGCGGAAAGCGCGGGGTCTCGGCCCTCAAGTTCCGCGGCATACCGATTGAAAAGGCATACACCCAATTCGATGACGAACCAGCCTTTGACGAAGTTGCGAAAATCGCCGACGACTTGATGCTTCGCTTCATCAGCGGAAAGATCGATCGCGTCGATATCGTCTACACCAAGTTCTTGAGTGTCTCGAAACAGGTTGCCGTCGCGGAAACGCTGCTACCGATTTCAAACCTCAGTACTGTCAGCGACAAATATGAAAATGCATCGGAACCAGCCAAAGCTGGGTTCCGCGATGATTACGAATTTTTGCCGTCTGCATCGAGCATTCTTGAAGAGGTCGTCCCCGCCGCGTTTCGGGCGCGATTGTTCAAATGCTTTTTAGATGCGGCCGTCAGTGAACAAATCGCGCGCATGGTGGCGATGAAAAGCGCGACCGAAAATGCCGGCGACATTATCAAACAACTATCGAGAACCTACAACCGCGCGAGACAGTCGAAGATTACCCAAGAAATCATGGAAATCATCGGCGGTGTCGAGGCCCTTGGGTAGCTCGCCGTGCTCCGCAAAATTGCTCGAGCAATCAACGACCGCGTTGGTCGACTACCAAACTTTATTTTCAAAAAACAATTTTAACCCTACCTTTCAATCAGACCGATTCCATGGCTACTGCAACAACAAACATCGGCAAGATCACTCAAGTTATCGGCTCGACATTCGACGTCGAATTTCCCGAAGGCCAATTGCCACCAATCTACAATGCGGTTCGCATTCAGAGCGACCAAAAGGGAGTCAAGATCGACCTGACCGGCGAAGTTCAAAATCACATGGGCGGTGGTCGTGTTCGATGCGTTGCTTTGGGAAGCACCGACGGTTTGATGCGAGGCCAAGAAGTCGTCGATACCGGCTCGGCTATTACTGTCCCCGTCGGAAGCGGCACACTCGGTCGTGTTTTTAACGTCCTCGGCAAACCGATCGATCAACGCGGCGAGGTCATAGCTGACGAGTATTGGCCCATTCACCGCCAAGCCCCGAAAGTTTCGGAACTCTCGACCAACACCGAAGTTTTCGAGACCGGGATCAAAGTAATCGATTTGCTCACGCCGTTCGTCCGTGGTGGTAAAGCCGGACTCTTCGGTGGAGCAGGACTCGGTAAGACAGTTATTCTTCAAGAATTGATCGCGCGTGTGGCAAGTACTCACGGTGGATTCTCGGTGTTCGCTGGCGTGGGCGAGCGAACTCGGGAAGGGACCGACCTTTGGCTCGAAATGCAAGAAACAGAAATCGGTCAAACCGGTCGCAAAGTTATCGAACAAACGTGCATGGTGTTCGGCCAAATGAACGAGCCACCTGGATCTCGACTTCGCGTCGCCTTGTCGGCTTTGACGATGGCCGAATATTTCCGCGATAGTACCGGTAAAGATACGCTTTTGTTCGTCGATAACATCTTCCGCTTCTCGCAAGCGGGTTCTGAAGTCTCGGCGTTGTTGGGACGTATGCCATCTGCGGTGGGTTACCAACCGACGTTGGCGACCGAAATGGGTGCTCTTCAAGAGCGAATCACTTCGACGAAGAAGGGTGCGATCACATCGGTTCAAGCTGTTTATGTTCCAGCAGACGATCCGACCGACCCCGCTCCGGCAACTGCTTTCGGTCAGTTGGATGCGTTCATCTATCTCGAACGATCGATTTCGGAAAAAGGAATTTATCCAGCGATCGATCCACTCGCTTCGAACTCGCGTATTCTCGATCCGGCGATTGTCGGCGAGCGACACTATGCGATCGCGCGACGCGTTCAGAAGACGCTGCAACGCTATCGTGAACTTCAAGATATTATCGCGATCCTCGGTGTCGATGAACTCAGCGAAGGCGATAAACTCATTGTGCATCGAGCGCGGCGCATCGAACGATTCCTATCGCAACCGTTCTTGGTGGCTGAAGTCTTCACCGGTAAGAAAGGTGAAATCACCTCGCTGGCTGATACGATTCGCAGCTTCGAAGAGATCTGCGACGGCAAGTGGGATCATCTCCCCGAGTCGGCCTTTATGTATATCGGTTCGATCGAGCAAGCCGAAGAGCAAGCCAAAAAGCAAGCGGCAGCGGCAACTAAAAAGTAATTCGTTTTTAAACCATTTTGAGAATCCTGACCCGCAATTATGGCTGAGCTTCACTGCATCGTCGTCACTCCCGAAAAAACGGAACTCGATGTCCAAGCGACTTCGCTAGTCATTCCGCTATTCGATGGCGAGATTGGGATTTTGCCCGGTCGCGCACCGATGATCGGTCGCTTAGGATTCGGATTGATGACCGTAAAATCGGGTTCGACGACGACAAAGCGCTATGTCGACGGCGGGTTTGTGCAAGTAACACGCGAAGCCGTTTACATACTCACCGATCGATTGCTCAAGCCCGAGTCGATTGACACGAACCAAGCAAAGGCAGATCTCGAAGCAGCCAATGCGATCAAAGGCGTATCAGCAGAAGCATTCGCCATCAAGGAACGAGCCCTCGCTCAAGCTCGCGGCAAATTAAGAATCACCAAGTAAATCTGGCTCTTCCGGTTGAAACTGTGGGTGGTTTTCGTGATCCGCAATCGATTTTAGCAGTGAAATATAAGGAAAACACTGGACTGAGTGATTGCAAAAACCAAGGTTCGCTTTCT
>JAWXCK010000090.1:0-4891 GCA_034408855.1 Pirellulaceae bacterium | reverse complement strand
CAAAAATCCAATGCGAAACGGGTGTCCGTTGAAACTTCGGTTTTCTATTCGTAACGATAAATAGTCAATTTTGCCCCACAGATTCTGCGGAAGAGCCAATAATCCATGAAACATCTTATTAAGATATTTTTCGCGATGCTGCTATCATCGCTCGCCCTGCCGCACGCCGCGATGGCGTCGAAGCCAAACTCCCCGAAGGCGACATTCTCGACGGTCATAATTTCGCTCCGCAGTTGCTTTTCCAAGTCGGCAAACCGCGTGAGTGGATCTATAACCAACTCGCCTCGATGTGGTATGTCCGCGATTCAGGGTGGAAGTTAAATGAAAAGAACGAGCTTTTCGACATGAGTGACGCGCCGTTCACGGAAAATCTGGTCACTACCGAGACCGAAGCCAGCAAAGCCGCGCGTATTAAACTTGCTACTGTCCTTGCGAAGCTTAACCCTGCCGGTGGAATTCTCGACACAGGCGACGGCACTGGTCGGCATGCCAGCAAGGCGAAGAAATAAAAGACGGGAAACTAGATTTTCGGTCACCAGATTGACTAATACTTTCAGCCTGTGATCGTATCGGCGCTGATTTCGAAAGGTAGCAATCATGATCGAACAATCTCGACGCGAGCAACAAGCGACGGTTCTTTGTTTTCTTTGGCCAGCCCAGAATTCTCGGCGTGGGAATAGAAGTATTTCTTGGCTAGTTCAACGACACCTACATAGAGTAGTGTAAGCAATATTAACGTTGCCATAAGGCTGGCGGGGAGTGGTACAAAACCCATCAACGAGTGAAATGGAAGATAGGGCAACATCAAAGTAAAGGCGATCACCACGATGGTGCTCCAGAACAAAAGCTTTCCGGGACGACTTCGGAAGCATAGTCGCCGCGTCCTTACCACGAGTGCGACCGCCAACTCGGTCAACAGTGACTCGATGAACCAGCCTGTGCGGAATTCTTGCTCCGAAGCGCTAAACACATACAATAGAATTCCAAACGTCAGGAAATCGAAGAGCGAGCTTACCAAGCCAAAGAGCACCATGTATCGGCTGATAAATTTATTATCCCATCGACGCGGCTTGGCCACCCATTCAGGATCTACGTTATCGCTCGCGATCGTCATCCCAGGAACATCGGACAAAAAATTATTGAGTAGGATCTGCGAAGCCAGCAGTGGCAGAAACGGTAGGAACATCGAAGCGATTGCCATGCTAAACATGTTGCCGAAATTCGCGCTGATGGTCGTCAAGATATACTTCAACGTATTGGCAAACGTCCGCCGACCTTCATCGATTCCTTCTCGCAAGATGCCGAGGTCTTGCTCTAGCAAGATTAGGTCAGACGCATCTTTCGCAACGTCGACCGCATTGTTGACCGAAATCCCCACATCGGCTGAGTGCAGCGCAGGCGCGTCATTGATGCCATCGCCCATATAGCCGACAACATGCCCTGTCTTTTGCAAGGCTAAGATAATGCGTTCTTTCTGATTCGGATCCACTTCTGCAAAGATCGTTGTCCGCTGCGCTGCAAACCATAGCGCTTCGTCCGCCATCGTGTTCAGATCGTTCCCTGTCAGTAAGCCGTTGACCGGTAAGTTGACCGCCTCAGCGACGTGTCGTGCCACCAACTGATTGTCGCCCGTAATGATCTTGAGTTGAACACCGCGCTCGGCAAGGTCGGCAATCGTTTTTGAAACATCGGCCTTGGGTGGATCAAAGAAAAGCAGAAACCCGGCAAATTCGAGCTCTTTTTCTTCGTCGCGGGAGTAAGAATCATACTGAGAAGTAATCGGTTTTGACGCCACTCCCAAAACCCGGAAACCTTGGCCGCTCCATTCACGAAATCGCGTATCGATGGCCGCTCGTCTGGAATCATCTAATGGAAAGGCTCCATCTTCCGTCTGTACGGAGTTGCACACTTGAAGCACATTGGCCAGTGCTCCCTTGGTGATCATCGTTCGCATTCCTTGTTTGTCGGAAACAATCACGCTTAATCTTTTACGACTAAAGTCATAGGGAATTTCGTCAATCTTCTTTTCCGAGCTAATATCTAATTTTGACTTTTCGCCGAAGCTGTTGATCGCTTCATCCAATGGGTTGTTCAATCCTGTCTGATGTTTGGCATTGAGATAGGCAAATCGAAGCACTTCGTTGGATGCCGTTCCCTGCGAGTCGATTGCTTCCTTGAGAATGACCACTCCTTCCGTGAGCGTGCCCGTTTTGTCTGTGCAGAGAATATCCATGCTCCCAAAGTTCTCAATGGCATTCAGCTTCCGCACAATCACACCACGCTTGGCCATTCGTTGTGCTCCGTGGGCCAGAGTTATGCTGATAATGGCCGGTAGGAGTTCAGGCGTTAGTCCCACTGCAAGCGCGAGGGCGAACAGCAAGGAGTCCAATGCCGGTTTATCGCGAAACATGTTCACCGCCATGACGGCTACGAACATGACAAACATAACGCGAGTAAGCAGGTAACCGAAGCGATGGACCCCGCGCTCAAAATCCGTCTCCGGCGGACGCAGTTTGAGTCGTTCCGCAATCTGCCCGAATACGGTGGCCTTTGCTGTCTGCACGATCAGTACGGTCGCCGTTCCGCTACGGACACTGGTCCCCATGTAAACTGTATTGATGCGCTCCATGAGACTGGCATCGGTTTTTACTTTCGCTGGCATCTTCTCCACTGGGAAGACTTCGCCGGTAAGGACCGCTTGGCTTACAAACAGATCATTCGCTTCCAACACGATACCATCGGCTGGGATAAGGCTCCCTGCGGAAAGCAATACGATATCGCCGGGGACCACTTCGCGTGAAAGCACTTCGCATTTTCTTCCATCACGCATCACGGTCGATTTGATCGTGACCTTGGATCGCAGCTTTTCGATCGCATTGCTTGCGCGGAATTCTTGCCAAAAGCCTAGCATAGTACTCCCGATGACAATGGCGATGATGATCAAAGCATCGGGCCATTCGCCGGCTATGGCTGAAATGATAGCCGCAAAGACAAGAATCAAAACTAAGGGGCTCTTGAATTGGCTCAACAGCAAACCGATAGCGCTCGTTTGGCTGGTTGCGTTGATGGAATTCAGACCATGTAGTTTGAGTCTTCGTTCTGCATCCGCTTGACTAAGACCAGACCGTGCCGAATTCAGGTCGGTCAAGAGCTGATCAGGATCGATGCTCCAGTAGGTGCTCAATCTTGAGTCACCGCTACAATTGTCTTTTCTCATCGCATTATCTTTCATGGCAGAATCTCATCTATCCTGCGTCACCGATTTTCTGAATTGGATAGTCGCGATTGCAAAGAATGTAGCACCAATTATCGCCGATCATGTCGCAGCGAACCATTTCTACGTGAACACCTTATGACGCCGAAATGTATGCTGACTCATCGCCTCGAATTCGCCTGTCTCGTGAAAATAGATATAATGAATGATAGAGATGAAATGCTTCCTTACCTCGACTAAATTGAGTGAATTCTTCTCGCATTCACGACCGCGTCCACGCCTGGAGGTTGTCGTTCCACACTGAGCACAAATGATGCCGCGATCGCGGTGAAGGCCAGGGTAGAAGTCCAGCGAGTTGCCGATAAAGGCTCGATGAAGATGTCCACCCAGAATAATATCGACGCGTAAGTCGACAAAACGTTCGATGGATCTCTTGGCTTTAGGCATAATGCTGTCACGGAGATTGTCAGGGGCTGGCGTAAAGTGATGGTGAGCGACCAAGATCCGGGCACGATCCGCAGGGACTCCCCGAAAGGCTTCTTCGCAGGCATCCAATTGCCACATATCAATCCTGCCATTGCTGATCGCTGTTCGCGGTGTCGTCGAGTCAAGCCCTACGATGACTGCTCGATCCAGTCGGAGAATTGGGTTGAGTTCTTCGGAAATGATCTGTTGGTAAAGTCGGTGCGGGCGATGCCAACGCTCGAAGAGACGATAGAGAGGAACATCATGATTACCTGGAATCACCAATTGAGGAACCTTGGGAAGTTGCAACAGGAATGCCTTCGCAGCCAAAAACTGGTCTCGTTGTGCGCGCTGTGTCAGATCGCCACTGACAATGACGGCATCAGGCTTCAACAGTGGGGCGATACGCAGTGCCGCCTCACCGACCACCTCGACATAGGGAGGTCCAAAATGTAAGTCCGAGATATGAAGCAGTCTTAGTGAGTCTACTTCCGATGGAATAACGTCGGGAACCGGGGCATGCAACATAGAAATCAATACTAAGTGAGGATCGAGGGTTTTTGGCGGCGAGGCAAAATGTCATCTCTCGATGCCGTGGCGAAAGATGAAGTAACCATTGCAGGAACAAATACCGTTCCAATTTCGAATAATTCTTTTAAAATAAGCCATTGGTGGTACGCAATCTGCCCTGCACAGCATACTAGAAAGGCTCGCGGGGACATTAAAATGCAATTCGGAAATGCTCTCTTGCTAAAATTTATCGCCGTGATTTTCTCGGCGTTGGCGCTAGGAACAGTTCTTCGGCTGGTCGCACAGCGAGGGGGATCCACGAAAACAGCTAATGCTCGCTTCAGCAGTCTGAAGACTTGGTGGGGGTTGGCTTTGCTGATGTCGCTTGCTGCCTTGATGGGCAAGTTTGGGATCATTCTTTTGCTTGCAATAGCCGGCGCTCTAGGACTTCGAGAGTTTCTAAAGCTCATTGGTTGGCAGGTCCTGGGAACTCCGACTCTAATCGCTTTGTTTGGATCGGTACCCATTTACTACTTGCTCGTTTGGTTTGGCTTCGGAGAAGTCGTTCGATGGACGGCACCTGTCGTTTTTCTAATCGCTATCGCCAGCACAAGGTCTCTTTCAGGACTCATGGAAGGTTACATTCGAACGACAGCAGGTGCATTTTTGGGATTGATGTTGTTCGTCTATGGACCGTCCTAT
>JAWXCK010000089.1:0-13513 GCA_034408855.1 Pirellulaceae bacterium | reverse complement strand
TAGGCTTCGATTTGCAAAAAATCATTGCGGATAACCGCCGACAGCAAGGCGCTTCCGGTCGTGTATACATTCGTTTGCCTAGCCGAAAACCGCAAATAACAAAGCATTGCATCGAAGTCGCCGATCAGCCGCTTCGTGATGGTGGCTCTACTCCGGCGACTCGATGAACGCAGCCGTTGAACTAAACCTCCTGGCCTGGTTTGTTTAGCTAGGAGACCGCCCTGGAGGGGCGTGAGTCGCTCGGGGGCCGTGGTTTGTTATGTGGCTTGGCATGGTGTCGTGGTTGGCGATGCGGTGTGTAACTGCGTACTCCGTTCGCGCGTCTTTGCTTGCTTGCGATGTTTTCTTGGCTGCCTGCGTTGTTGCCTTGACGGCAATCCGCACCGCGGGTGACGACACAGCGCCCGCGCCGAAACTGAACGTCACCAGGCTGGCAGTGCAGCTCAGAGCCAGTCGGCACGCGGAGAAACAAAAGCAATATTATGGACGTTAGAACGAGTTCGCCTGCTTACGCCAAGAGTCCCTTGATTACCCGTCCGCCTTGATTGTCCACCAATGACATGGATCGGTTATTGGAATCAAAGTGGAGCTGGTCGGCGTCCAGCCCGAATAGGTGCAGCAAGGTGGCATGATAATCAAAATGGTTCACCACATCTTCGACCGCCTTGTGTCCGAGTTCATCGGTCGCACCGTGAACATGGCCTCGCTTGAAACCACCTCCGGCGACCCACATACTGAAGCCATACGTATTGTGATCGCGGCCGACTCGCGAGGGACCGGAATTGTTTTCGATGACGGGCAAGCGGCCCATTTCACCGCCCCAATGAACGATGGTCGAATCGAGCATCCCACGTTGTTTCAGATCCTTGACCAGCGCGGCTGATGGCACATCGACCTTCTTGCAAGCCGTGGGGAGGCTACTGACAATACTGCCATGATGATCCCAGCGTTGGTTCTCAGTAAAGACTTGCGCAAAGCGTACACCCCGTTCGATCAATCGCCGCGCGATCAGGCATCGTGCTCCAAACTCTTTCGTCTCGGGATTTTCCATCCCATACATTTTTAGGGTCGCTTGTGTCTCGGTACTGAAATCAACCGCGTCTTTAGCAGCCAATTGCATGTTCGCCGCTAGTTCGTAACTCGCGATCCTCGCCCCTAGATCGTGGTACCCGGCACGCTGGGCAAGGTGTTCGCGGTTGAGATGTTCCAGATAGCTGAGTGCCTCTTTTTGTGCGGCCCCTTTCAAATGCGCGGGCGGGTCGAGGTTGAGGATACGTGGTTCTTGCGCTCGAATGACGGTCCCCTGATAGATTGATGGCAAGAAGCCATTGGTCCAGTTCTCCACTCCCATTACCGGCAATTGGCCTGGATCGATGAGCGCGACATAGGCGGGTAGGTTGTCGGTTTCGCACCCCAGGCCATACGTCAACCAGCTTCCCACGGTGGGCCGGCCCGACAAAATCCGTCCATTCTGCATCGCTTGAATCGACTGGCCGTGATTGTTCACGCCAGTGTGCATCGAGCGGATCAGGGTGATGTCATCGACCACTTCGGCTAAGCCGGGCAGCAGTTCGGAAAGTTCCATCCCACACTGACCGTGCTTATTGAACTTCCAGGGCGACGCCATCAGCTTGGAACTGGCCTCCGCCGCGTTATCGTACTTGATGTCCCCTTCAAAATTCTTTCCGTCCATCTTCTGTAGCTCGGGCTTGGGATCAAACAGATCCAGATGGCTGGGGCCGCCTTGCATCCACAGCGAGATCATCGCCTTGGCGCGAGGCTCGAAATGGGGCTCTTTCGGTTTGAGGTCATACGACTTGGGTTCCATTTCCGGGCGGGCAAACGGATCGTCCGCCGGCGTCTCAGCCTTGAGTCGCTCATTATGAAGCAAGGCGGTTAACGCGAATCCCATTAAACTCATCGCGCTAGTGGCGTTGAAGTGTCGCCGCGATGACGCGGAGAGAGCGTTGAAGTTTTCCGTCCGTCGGGTTGGCTGCTGATACTTCATTGCAATTCAATCAATGTATAAAAAACTATTTGAACTAAAGAGCATCTGACAAAAACTGGAAAGCGCTAACATCGCGGGTGTTTGCGACTTGTCTTTTTTGGCAAGGCTCACCGCCTCAGGTGAATCGGCAAGCACAGCCGTCTCTCGCTGGATGAAGTTCAATGCAGATGCAAGTTGCTCGTCGCTAGGAGACTGGCAAAAGGCGAGTTCCCAAGCAAGTTTGATTTGGTCGCGTCGATCCTGTCCCGCTTGCTCGCTAATTCGTTGTGCGAAATCATTGGACCGCTCCAGCAAGAAATCGTTGTTCATTAATAGCAACGACTGCGGAGCAACGGTCGATGTCGCACGGACCTCACAATTGGGGTTCATGCGAGGTGAGTCGAACGTATCGAGCAAACCAAGTGGTCGGCTGCGTCGCACCTGGACGTAGACCGAGCGTCGAAAATCCTCGCCCTTCATGTCGATCACCTCTCCAGGACGACCGGCATTAAGATTTTCAATGCCAAGGACAAATTGTCCGAAATTGTCCGTCATCACCGGGACGGGTTCCCCAAAGCGTTTGGAATTCAGTTTGCCGCTGATGGCCAGCATGCTGTCGCGAATCGTTTCCGCGTCCAGTCGACGAAGAGACATCCCGCTGAGCAGCCGATTGTCGGGGTCGGTGCCGTCGGGCGGAATCACCCTGAGGGCTTGGCGGTACGCTGTCGAAGTCATCACCAGTCGGTGAAAAGTTTTCAGGCTCCAGCCACTCGCCATGAATTGGGTCGACAACCAGTCGAGCAATTCAGGATGGGATGGCCGGTCACCCAACATGCCGAAATCACTGGGGGTGGACACGATTCCGTTTCCGAAGTGGTGCATCCAGAACCGATTGACTAAAACTCGCGCGAGCAGTGGATGCCGACCATTGGTGAGATAGTTGGCATAGGCCAACCTGCGGCCCGTGGTGGGCAAATTTTTATCATCGACCGGGATTTCGACAGGATTTTCAGCCGTCGGAATGGAGAGTGCTGCGGGTACGACTTTCTCGGTTGGATTGTGGTAATCGCCGCGCGCGAAAACAAACGTCTCGGGTACCGTACCGGGTACTTCCGTCAACGCCTGCACAAAATTCTCTTTGGGTTTTTTGGCACGAAGCGCTTTGGCACGATCGGCAATCGCGGTCAACTGCGGCGCACGTTCCTTCGTCTGGTCAATTTCAGACTGTCGTTTGGCTACTTCGGTAGCGGCTTGCGGGTCGAACTCCGCTAGGTTGCTGGCGGTGACTTCCAAACCGGGATGTTCGACGAGTAAATTTTGCTGGTCCGTGGTTCGCTTGTTTTCGGGTACCGCCAAGGCCGCAGACACTCTCTTCGCAAGGTTATTGTCGAGCGACTGGAACGCGTGCTTTTGGGCGGCGGCAACGGAAGCGGCCGTTTTCGCTGCCTGGTCCTTCTTCAAGCCCGCGAGCTTGCCGCGAAGTTCGCGGTCGTACAGGTACAGCGCGCCCGTTGAGATCTTTAGGATCTTGGGATACTTTTTCAGATGGTCTTGCTGTTCCTTGGTCCGCTTCGCCACCAGCGTTTGGTAAGCGGTTCGCAGCGCCTCTCGCAGCTCTTCGGGGACGTGCTGGTCGAGTTGATCCTCCAAGGTCTCAGCGATCAGCTCGTCGGCTCGTTTTTTATATTCTGCATCAATCTGTTTAGCTTGGACTTCGATTTTAGCGGCCGCTTTGCGATCGTCGTCGGTGTATAGCGACACCAACCTGGCTGATGGCTTACGCCAGTTCTTCCAGTCATAGGCTGGTTCGAAGATCGCTCGAATCTGAAAATACTCAGTCTGAGGAATGGGATCGTAGCGATGGTTGTGACACTGGGCACAACTCAGCGTCAGCCCTAGCAAGGAACTGCCCACCACGTGCAGCGCGTCCGCCATGACTTGGTTTTCAGCCAATGGCAACTCCTCGTCGCTGACTTTCCCCGTCCCGTCGGGAACCATTCGCAAGAAACCGGTCGCGATCAATTTCGCGGTCTCGTCGCTCGTCAGGTTTTTTTTGGGGTAGCCGATGATTTCGTCGCCAGCCAACTGCTCACGGATAAAACGATCAAATGGCATGTCGTCATTCATGGCCCCGATGACGTAATCGCGGTAATGATAGGCGTGCGGGCGAATCGGATCGTCGATCGTGTATCCTTCGGAATCTGCATAGCCGACAACGTCCAGCCAGTGCCGTCCCCAACGCTCGCCGTAATGTAGTGAATCGAGGAGCCGGTCGATCAAATTTTCGACGGCATTGAGATCTTGGTCCGCGACAAAATCCTGGACTTCTTGTGGTGTGGGCGGCAATCCCGTCAAATCAAACGTGGCTCGGCGAATGAAGGTTCGTCGATCGGCGTCGGGAGAAAAGCCAAGTTGTTGTTGCTCCAGACGCTGTAATAAGAAGGCGTCGATCGGATTGCGAACTCGATCCTGAGCGGAGACGTCGGGGATTGCCCGATTCTGAATCGGCAAGAACGACCAAAACTCACGTTCTTCCGGAGGTACATACACTCCATCGGGAATGGATTCCGGTTCCGGTCGCAGTGTCGTTGCACCGTACTCGACCCACCGACGAAGCACCTCTTGTTCTTGCGAGGTCAACTTCACGTCGCCCGGTGGCATCTCCTCGGCGACGGTTCTTTCGACTAAATTGCTTTCGCCTGGATTGCCAGCAACGACTGCCGGTCCACTCTCGCCACCCTTCAAGATGAATTTCTGTAAGCGAAGGTCCAGCCCACCTTCGATCTCTTTTCCTTCACCATGGCAATGCAGACAATGGGTCTTCAGGATAGGGCGGACGTCGCGTTCAAACGAGACTGATTCGGCAGGCGGCGTCGGATTGGATTCGCAAAAGGCTGGCGCAGCGAGGCCGAACGAAAACGCGGCAGCTAAAAAAAAGCGAGATCGCATTACGAGTTCCAATCGCATGTCGTGATTACGGGAGGGAGGGATGACGGAGTTCCGTCGGCGGGCTCTTTATTATACAAGCACGAAGCCTCGATGTCGACAACGGCCGGGCCGCTGCTACGTTGGCTTTGCGTTGCGGGTCGATGATCATCGCGACGTTTTTGATCAAAGCTAGGCTCGCATCCATAGAAACTCGATGCCACTTGCACAGCGGGTGCGGTCCAACTTCGGTCGAATTCCGGCTATAAATGGCAATCTAGTACGCGTTGATGAAAAAATCCGTCGCTCTTCGAGGAAGTAGTTATGCCTAGCCAGAGTTCACAAGAAATCACCTTGACAATGATGCGCACGTCATTGTATTCCGCCGTCGTCTGTGATGCGCTCGACGCATTGGGGTATCGCAATCAAGCCCCTCGAATCGCACTCAAGGCATTTACAACGGATGAAATATTGGTGGGAAGATGCAAGACAACGCTGTGGGCTGATATGTACCATGAAGACCCGCGACCATACGAATTAGAACTGAAGGCCGTCGATAGCTGCAATACGGACGATGTCATCATTGCGGCGGCTAGCGGCTCCGTGCAATCTGCGCTTTGGGGAGAATTGCTTTCGACTGCCTCTCGCAATTCTGGATGCATAGGAGCGATCATTGATGGAGCTGTTCGCGACGTCCGACAGATGTCTGAAATGCGATTCCCGATTTTTGCGCGAGCGACAATTCCTTACGACAGTCTTCATCGACAACGCGTGATCGACTTCGATGTACCCGTTGAAATAGCAGGCGTTCGATTTTGTCCTGGAGATCTGGTGTTTGCCGACATCGACGGAATCGTCGTCGTGCCACAGGCGGTTGAAGCTGAAGCGATCCAGCGGGCTTGGGACAAAGTATTCACTGAGAATCTTATCCGAGATTCGATTCGATTCGGAATGAAGGCGACGCAGGCGTTCGAAAAGTATGGCGTGCTATGACAAGTCTGCCAGGTTTCTCGGAGCCTGGTTCAGCATAACGAATAAGTTTCAAGATGTCAGTCCTGTCGAAAGGGAGTGTATCGCGTCGTCGATCGCATCCAAGGTCGCATCGATATCGGCTTGGGTGTGAGCCAAGCTGATCGAGCCTTGCTTGACGGCCACTGGGAAATTGTAAATGCCGCGATCGATGAGGGCGCGTCGATAGCGGAGGTCGAAATCAAAATCATGGGCATCGAGCAGCGACCACCAGTCATGTGGCTCTCGCTCAGCAAAGTAAACGCAATGGGCGCTTCCAACGCGACTGATAACCGCCGATATCCCATGTCGAGCAAAAATCTCGCATTGGCCTTGTTCCAATTGTCGAGCGCGCTTTTTTAACGTTCCGTAGACATCGATGACTGGATCGCTCAACTTTTTGAGACAAGCGATCGCGGCCATCACAGGGACAGGATGGCAGTTGTAAGTTCCGGCAATCAAAACACGCCGATGAAGATCTTCGCAGCAGGCCATGTCTAAATACTCCGCCTGACCAGCCATCGCAGCGATCGGAAATCCGTTGCCCAACGCTTTGCCGTAGCTTGTTCTTCTGGTGGAATTCCGGCCGTGATCGGTACTAACGGGTACTCGTCGCCTTGAATTGGTTTTCCGCCCAGAGCTTGCGTGGAATTCATCAGATTCGCGGCGACCATGTTGTGATGCCCGTTGTAGCTGCCCTATATCTTGATGATATAACTTCGGCCGGTCGCAGTTCGCGCGACTCGAATGGCTTGCGAAGTGGCTTCAGAACCCGTATTGAAAAACTAAACTTTCTCCGCGTGCGGAACGGCTTGCAAAAAAGTCGCGCGAGTTCTCCTTCCTCTCGAGTCGGTCCTGATCCCCAGTTCGACAAATCCTCAGCCATCGATTGTGTGACGGCGGCAATTTGATCATCATCGTTGTGTCCGAGAATGTAGGGGGAAAAATCGGCGTGGTAGTCGATATACTCATGCCCGTCGATGTCCCATAGCTTGGAACCTTTGCCTTTGGCAAACGCAATAACCGGTTCAGCTTTGCGATTCAACGACACTAAACCGCCGGGTATCATCGCCGCGTTCTTTTCCAATAACAGTTCTGACTGAGGCCAATTCATCTGCGACTATCCGCTTTCGACAACATGGGCTTGGAGCTCGGGCCAATTGGAATCATGCTTGCAAAGCAGCCAGCCATGATTTGCAGCGCCAATGCGACCGGCATACCCCAGATGAAACTGATACCCGGCGATCCGGTTAGGTCCTTCCAAAAATTGATCAACGCGACGACTGCGATACCGACAAGAACGCCAACCCATGTTCCGAACGGTGTCGCCCATTGGACGAAGATCGCCATAAAGAAAATGCCAAACAAAGGTGCCGTCAGGAGATTGACTACTTTGTAAGTAACTTCGAGCAGATTGCCGCTCACTATCCCAACTAGCGTGCTAAGTCCGACAACGGCGAGCCCCAACGCCCACGATGTCAATCGCGCTGTTCGCGACGAGCTGGTGTCGGACAGTTTGCGAAAGCGTTCGATGAAATCGATGGTAACGACGGAGCTGCTCGAATTGATCCCTAAAGAAAGACTATCCATCGCCGCCGAAATTAAGCCTGCAACGACCAAACCGCAAACACCGGTCGGCATGGCCACGATGACGAACTGCTGGAAGAACTGATCAGAATGATTTTCAATGGTCTGGCCGAGATTTATCATCTCCGGCCGTAATTTGAAGTAAGCGAACAACGACAACCCGAGTGCCGCTAAACATAAACACACCAAGAGATTCGTGATCAGCGCAATCGAATACATTCGGCGAGCCGCTTTCAAATCCCTCGTCGCCAAATAACGTTGAACCGCCATTTGATCGGAACCCGCCGTACAAACTTGCCACGATACAACCGCCAGAATCGCACTCAAAAAAGTGATCCGAACCGTTGGGTCGTAACCGAAGACAGGTCGTTGCCAATGAGGTTCCCAATGTCTCGGAAACCATCCCAAGCCACCGAAATGAACCGTAATCGTCGCCAAGGCCACAACGGTCGCGCCGAACAAAATCAGCGTCTGCACAACATCTGTTACCACCACCGCTTTGAATCCACCCAGCGCGGTATAGACGATCGTACCGAAGCAAAGGATGAGCGAAAGATAAGGTGCCGATGCAGGGTCAAAACCGGCGACTGGAATCAGGATTTCCACAGTCGTCGCATGTACGATGACAGCCATCCAACATAACCGCATCAATAGGAACAGCATCGACCCAAGCATTCGGATGCTCAAACCCAATCGGATTTCTAAGATTTCGTACGCGCTGGTGACCGGCAATCGCATAAAATGCGGGATGATAAAGCTCTGGTTGGACCGATGTGAAGCAACCCGAACGCCCCAAGCAAGCTGATTTTCGCGATGCTATTCTTTGCAGTTGGGTTTGTCGTTCGAGTGATGGCGGCAAGACTTGGACACAGCGAAAATCTTTTGTGTCGCCCGATGAAGGTTGGACGGAGTATATTCCATTTGGTGATATCTTCGCGGGGTCGGGAGGTACGCTCCACGTCTCTTGCTACGGTGGCGAATTCGTCGATCCAACCAAATCAACGAAGACCAGGAGCTACCGTTCTTGGCACTTTCAAAGTGATGACGATGGTGATACATGGCGGCGAACCTCGACCATCGGCGAAAAGCACAATGAAACGACAATCTTGCCCCTCGGTGGTCGACGCTGGTTAGCAGCGGCACGCATCGACGCGGTCGAAATATTCCGAAGCGACGATGATGGTGAAAGTTGGCAAGGACCATTGCGAGTATGCGTCAAGCTATCGTCGAAGGTCGATTCGGTCGTCCACTGACGATCATCGCTCAATCCGGCCAGTATTTCCCGCTTTATCGTCCAGCTTATCGCGACATCTACTACAACAAACGAGAGACTGGCGGCGGTGCGGTCCAAGATGCATTGACGCATGTGATCAATGCTGGGGAATGGTTGGTTGGGCCTGTTACAAGACTTGTGGCCGATATCGATCATCAACGCGTCGACGTTGAAGACACCGCTCACGTGTTGACTCGACATGGTTCGGTGATGGGATGCTTCAATTTGAATCAACATCAATCGCCGAACGAATCGACGATAACCGTGATCTGCACCCAAGGCACTGCTCGCTTCGAATTCCATGAAAATCGTTGGCGCTGGATGATCGAACCTGGCAGCAATTGGCATGATGAAGCGATACCAACATTGGAACGTGACCGACTGTTTTATTTACAAGCCAATGCTTTTCTGGACGCGGTCGAAAAGCGATGCAAGCCACTTTGTACCATCGAGGAAGCCAAACAAACGTTATCCGTCAATTTAGCGATCTTGCAATCCTCCGATAAAGGTGGATGGCGACGACTGTTGGGCGGTGGTTGTAATAGCGGATGCAAATAAAGGTTTTAGCCACGGTCACGAAGGCGGTGGGAGCAGGAAAAAGAAGGGAAAAGCCATGCCTGTCGAACACTTAAACGTTCTGCAACAATTCGACCTCTCTGGTCGCACCGCTTTAGTTACGGGCTGGACGGGATATCTAGGATCTGCGATCGCGGCGGCGACTCGCGACGGTGGTATCGATATTCTAGTCAACAACGGGCACGAGGCCGTTGCTCATGATTGCTCCAAGGAGCCATGCTATTCTTGGCTTCAGACGCAAGCAGCTAGGTAACTGGCCATAATCTAGTTGTCGATGGTGGCTGGACGGATTGGTAAGACTACCGTTGCTTGCGAGACGATCGCCTATTTTTTCAATTTGGCATCCAGTTCGGATAACGTGAATCGCACGCTGACCACGTAAGCTAATTCGCCTTCGGTCCAGTGGCCATACGTCGTCGTTACAAAAGTACCATCAGGCAGCAATTCGACGCCAGGATACGTACAATCGGAACCTTTGGTATTATCCATGATACGAATGCGATACTGCCCGTCATTTCCTTTGACGATGTCGTCATAAGTACCGACCCAGCCAACCCAGTCACCTTTGGTTGGACTGACGTGCGTGGTGTCGCGGAAGCTGATAAAAAGGCGACCGTCCGGCGCGTATTTTGCCACATGGCGATCGCCGGTGAGTGCGGCTGGCAACTCGCGAGGTTCCGTCCATGTGAGGCCTTCATCGTTGGAAAATATGACGAACGAGTTGTACTTCCTAGAGTTTTCTCGGAGCACCACCGCGATTTGCTTCCCATCTGGAGAACGAATCGCACCTGGCTCGCAGAGGCTCGCATCCGGCAGCATTGCAATCGGTGCGGGAATGCTCCATGTAAGTCCGCCGTCTTTGGAAAGCGATGTGAAGACCCAGAATCGCCAGGGCTTGGCAGTTGGTGAGGTGTGATCGCTGTGAGGAGTTCGGACTCGATACTTTTCTTCCTCCCCGCCACGAATGAAGCGACCGTCGTCATGAAAAAAAGCTAAATAGTACCCAGGTGTTTTGAGGTCAATGACCGATGCCATCGTCACGACGCCGCCAAAGTTGCCGATTGGCTTTAGTTCGCTCCACGTCGAACCGTCGTCTTCCGTGACTGCCATGCGAATCGGATACAAGCCGCTGAACATAATAATCCGTTTTTTACCGGCTGCATCGATCACGCGATGAAGGGTTGGTACTTCCAGCGACGATTCCCAAGACTTCGGCGTTGGCAGACGTTCGCTCCAAGTCTTGCCACCATCGTTGCTTCGTTTGTAGACAATCGCACCGCGTCCGTGCCCTTTGGGATATACGGTAAGCATCGTCTTGTTGTCTTCGAGTAAGACGGTCGTTGGATGCCCAAGATATTGGCCAGGTTCGCGATCGACGATGATCTGTCGTTCTTTCTCAGAGCTGATGTCGACAATCGGAATCGTATATCCCGGCGGAAGCTTGGTCTTCAAACCTTTGGGTGGCTCAAGTGTCGTGTCTTTCTTATGGTCGGCTGCTGGCTGGGAAAAACAGTCCAGTGAAATTAGCATCAAGATTAATAAAGCACCGAGCTTCGAATGTTGCTGATTCATCGGATGCGCATCCTTAAGTGTGAGAGTTGGGATGTTGGGAAATGTATCTCGGGAGAATCTCAATTGTAGCCATAGTCCTAATACGGTGGACGCAGGCGAGAGAATCGTTGTTCCACAATGATGTTACGAGCTTTTGTCGTTTGAGGAGTTGGCTCTCAAAAAAACGTCCAGTGGTTTTGATTGCCTCCAGTCCTGAGACAACCGAACGTCGTTCTCGCCGCTCAATTAGCCCGTCGAGCTAGGCAAGGCAGCGTCCGTCATCGGTCGCATTTCCCACCAGCATTGCCCACAATGATTGTGTTCATGATCGATCACGAAACCAGCTTCATTCATTAGCGGCCCGATACAATGGTCGCAGTAATCGTGGTATTGTTCGAGCCCATTTCGAATGAGAAAGCCTTTTGACGGACATTCGTGCATATCGATTCGAAAGATGTTTTCTTTCGACGTCGTATGGTACCCCCGCTCCTTCGTGCTGAAGAACGCTCCCCCAATGTGCTTCCATCCCAGGAATTCCGTTTTCCAGGATCAATTGCGAAGCATGCGATTGCGAATCGATGCGAATCGCTTGATCCCAATATGCATGAACAAGTTGCTCGCCGCCCAGTCGACGAAGCCATTCAAAAGTCCATTCGTAGTGGCCACAGAAATCGTAGCAACCTAAAATGATACCTCCTTGATCGCGCTCGGATCTTGAGGTGGTATGCATTGATTGCGGAAATAGAAAGTCTGCTGGCATGCGCCGTTTCCGCCTGCGATGCGAACCGTCAAGCCGGCTGGTGCGGCGCCATCGACGGCGCCATCCCCAACGGCGAACCAATACAAAAAATACGGGCAACCTTCCGGGCTCGAATTTTAACTAGGACTTTTGATTTTCTTGCGATAATTTAGGCGACAACACGACCGGCAGAATCACTCGTGAAGCCTGCAAAGCGAGGTCAATCGAGCGGGAATATTGGTCGCTGAATCTTATGATAGGGTAACCTGCGAAGATTGCTCGTACAGGGACCGGGCGTGTCGACCCAAAGCATTCGTGAAGCGATCGGGTCGTATGCGGCGCGATGGGCCACTGCGGCTTTGACGACAATGACGGAAAGCTTTGTTGGTTCGATTCCTTGACTGCGCCATTGACCGAGGTCGAAGGGGGGCGTTTTGTTGCTGGTAATAAGAATCGTCAAACTGCCGTGATGGACGACTGCGGACTGCCCCATATCGAAACTGTCTCCGTTCATCGACGCGAGATGGCTTTGTTTGTCTTCAAGCTGAAATTGTCCGCTACCGAAGCGTTGCAATTCGACTTCCAATGTAAACGGTCCCGCATCCAGTCTGCTGGAGCGACCTCCAAGCGAAATGGTCGTCTTGTTTCCGATAGGTAGCTTCGACAGTTCTCGAATCGCCTGTGGATCGTTGATTGCGATGGCAGCATTCGCAATTGAATTTTTAATCAGGGCTCGAAGTAAACCCGTACCGTCACCTGGGGCTCCACCTCCGATATTATCCGACGGCTCGACCAACACGGTAAGACCAGATGGAAGAGGATTGAGTCGAGCAAAAACTTCGTCCCTCGGCGGGTCCAAGACGTTGCCATCCGATTTTTTATCCATTGCCAAGTCCGCAAGTTCCGACAACGCCTTTTGAGCTTCATATTCGTCGCCGATCGTAGCAACCGCAAAGCTTACGCCTGTATCTGGAGTATCGGCAAAAGAAAAACCTGCGCATACACTGACAGCCCAGAAATTCGGCGACTTATTCTCCAGGTCTCTTGCGAGCCGTTCCAGTGAACACATTGGATCGACGGCTGTCCCCGTGCCCGTTGGTGGCCACATCAACGGCGGATGCCGCCAAAACATTCTCGGCATTTTTCCAGTGGTCATAGTGCGTTGCAGCAATCCGGCTGCGAGCTTCGCCGCTTGTCGAGCGTCCGTATGTGGGTTTTCACGATAGGCGACAAGGCAATTCGCGTGCTCTGCCATGCGTTGTGTAAAATTGGCATGGAGATCAAAAACGCCGAAGATCGGAATCGCAGGGCTGATCATTCGCCGCAATCGATCGAGAATCTCGCCTTCAACGTCGACAATTCTTTTCGATACCATAGCTCCATGAAGAATAAGAAATACGGCATCGATCGGCGGCTGAATTACGGATTTCAATTCACTCCAGAAATGTTCCACGACTTCGTCGTCTACCGTTGCGCTCGGCGAAGCGCGATAGTCAATGGCGGGTAATACATTCCAACCAAATTCGCGAGCACTTTCCAATGCGCCGCCAAGCGGCGAACTATCGCCCATTCGAAGAAGTAGCTCGTTCCCACGAAGAACTTGAAAATCGTTCAAGCCGGTTATCCCATCGAGAAACGTATGTGTTTCGTGAAAGAGGCCAGCAAAAAGAACTCGCTTCATATTTCTTGACAAACGGTAAGGTATTCTCGGATAATTCGTAACCGTTCACGGGGCGGGGTAGATTTTTGGAAACTGACGTAGACACGTAGGCATCGTTTGGGACACGACATAGCTTATCGTGTCCGATTCAAAACCTCTTTCACTGATCATACCTCCCGAAGTCGATGCCGAGTTGACTCCGTTGAC
>JAWXCK010000088.1:0-6056 GCA_034408855.1 Pirellulaceae bacterium | reverse complement strand
TACCTCCATTGGATACATCGACGTTACTGGCGACGGTTTTGCATCTCCGATTGATGTCTTGAATGTCATCAATATCCTCAATTCGCGGAAGCCGATCGTCGCTGCCAAGCTAGTCAATGATAGTGGGACCACCGAAGCCGCCAAGTTTGATTGGATTACGAACAATCCCGCGATTACCGGACAGATCACCAATCCTGAACTAGGTTCCACCCTTCAATTTGCCCTAGGCCCGTCACCCAATACATTCTTTGATATCTCTAGCAGTCTATCGTCGAGCGGCTCGTTTGCGTTGACGGCCAGTGAGATGGCAGCCCGTAGCGGAACGCCACTCGATGATGGCGCAAAAGTGATCACACTCCACCTTCTTAAATCCGGCTCGTCTGGTAGAATCTGTGGGTAAAAACAGCTGAAATGATAAGTTACAAAGCGGGGCAACGTTTAGGTTTATCGCATCCTGGCCAATCCCGAAGTTAAAGAAGAGCAACGGTGAGCATTGCACTCACCGTCGCCACTTCGGTCCTTGGCACTTGAGTCGGCGCTCAGGTCGCACCTCTGCGTTGCCCTATCCTCCGCTCAAGTTTCTTCAGCGTACCTTTGCATGTCGACGGGAGCAAGTTTTTCTTTCAAATGAAATGCATCCTGAGGCGTCTTTCGTAAACTGTTGTTTCTTAACGACACCAGTCCTCGAAACAACGACCTCAAAGATGCAACTGAAAACTATCCTCAATAACGTTACAAACTACAAGTCGTTTATCTTCGGAAAATGCGAAATTGTGGAAACCGAGGTCGGCAAAACGATCGAAGTGGAAGTACGCCCTCGAAGCAACGGGCTAAAAATATGTTCGGGATGTTGCAAGGTACGGCTAGGCTATGACACGATGCCAATTGCTCGCCGCTTTGATTTCGTTCCAATGTGCTGGGACTGCGTCTTCGAGTCGGTAAAACAGGCCGTTTCATGGGGATTGAGCCACCGAAACCTAGAAGGCATTGAATCGATCGGGATCGATGAAGTGCAATGGCACCGAGGCCATCAATACCAAACTCTTGTTTATCAAATCGACGAAGGTTGTAAGCGACTTCTTTGGATTGGACCAGACCGAACGGCCAAAACGCTGCTTCGTTTCTTCCGGTTTCTGGGCAAGGATCGTAGCAAGCAATTGCTGTTTATTTGCAGCGACATGTGGCAAGGCTACCTGAAGGTAATCCGTAAGAAGGCCTCTCACGCCATTCACGTACTGGACCGTTTTCACGTGATGCAGTCGATCGGAAAGGCAATCAATGAAGTCCGAGCCGAAGAAGTCAAGCAGCTCAAACAAGACGGATACGAACCGATGTTGAAAGGAGCAAGATGGCTCTTACTCAAACGCCCCGAGAATTTGACAGACAAACAGGCAGTCAAACTGAGCGAGCTGCTTCAGTACAACTTGAGATCGATACGCAGCCATCTAATGAAGGAAGACTTTCAACGGTTCTGGGAGTACGGTACAGCGGGATGGGCTGGCAAGTTTCTCGATCAATGGTGTACACGAGCCATGCGGAGCAAGATCGAACCGATGAAGAAGATAGCGAAGTCTTTTCGTTCCAAGCGAGAGCTCATCTTGAACTGGTTTAGGGCGGGTGGAGAGCTTTCATCGGGATCCGTTGAGGGGTTTAATAACAAAGTAAAACTGGTTACCAGAAAGTCCTATGGATTTAAGACCCAAGAAGCCTACGAAATCGCACTCTATCACAACCTTGGCGACCTGCCCCAGCTAGAATTTATCCACAGATTCTTCTAACGAGGCTTATAATATAATACCGCCGGGCAATTCGGGTCGACTGACTTCACTTTTGACGACACCAATCAACTCCTCGGTGCCGATCGCACCGGCGCGCGACCGGACGAAAACGTCAGCTACGACCTAAACGGTAATCGGCGAACGTCGAGCCTGCATCCCGCCGGCTATACCCTTGACGCTGGTAATCGACTCCTGTCCGATGGCAAGTTCAACTACACGTATGACAACGAAGGCAACCTGACGCTGCGCACCGAGATCGCCACTGGTCATGTGCGCCAGTTCGAATGGGATTACCGCAACCGCTTGGTCGCCGTGACTGACCGCGATTCGGCCGGTGGTGCCGCGACGATGACGGCCAAGTACACCTACGACGCCTTCAATCGCCGCATCGCCAAGGCGGTCGATACGAACCCGCAGGATTCCGGCGACGCGGCGATTACACATTTCGTGTACGACGGCGAGAATGTGCGGCTCGAATTGCTCGACGTCGACGGTTCTGGCCCTCAACCCGCGAGCTTCCACTCTCGACTCCTGTACGGTCCCGCCGTCGATCAGATTCTGACGCAAGAAGACAGCGCGGGCGTAGTCTTCTGGCACTTGGCGGATCATTTAGGCACGGTCCACGATCTAGTCAACAGCGCTGGCGTGGTCGCCAATCACATTGTCTACGATTCGTTCGGCAACATACTGTCGCCGACCAATGCCGCTTCGGCCAGTCGTTATTTGTTTACCGGCCGCGAGTTTGATGCGGAGACTGGCCAGTACGACAACCGGGCTCGCTACTACGATTCGGCCACCGGCCGTTTTATATCCGCTGATTCGCTAGCGGCCGCCAACAAGTATGCCTACGTTAAAAACAATCCAGTTCAGTTTACGGACCCGAGTGGAAAAGCGAGCGCAGGCGAGCGCGTGCGGGAATTCATCAATGAGTTCGGCCGTCTAGTGAAACAATTCTTGGACTTCCTAGGCAACGTTATTCGCGAGGTCGTCGAGTTTGTCGGCAAGGTCGTTAACGGCGACTTTGTCGTCAAACCGAACAATGGCAAAAAAGTCATCCCCATAAAGAAACCGCAGATCCGAATTGCCCCGATTCCTACCGCCGAGCCGGAATCAAGCGGTTGCCCCAGTAACAGGTTTATCTCGGAGGATACTAGCGGAGCCATTAGCGACAGCAGCGGCAAAATCATCACCAAGGGCGTCGGCAACATTCTGACAAAGGGTGTCGGCAACATACTCGCCAAGGGCCTCACCAAGAGTGGCGCGGGCATTGACGCGTGAGGATTGGCGGAGTCAAAAAAGGTCAGGTTGCGTCGCCAGGTAACGATTGAAAAAAGGCGTCGCAGTCGTTGAAGCACTTGAGGATGCCTTCGGGCGAACCTTCCTAGCCGAAAACAAAAAAGAGCGATTGGCCGAAAGGACATACCAGAGGCCTGAAACTAGGCGTCATCAATGTTTTCGCGAGATAGCTCGGCGTAAATGGATGATTCGAAGTATACTGTAGGGTGATTTTAATTAGCTTGATTTTGAATGACTAGTTGGATTTTACTGTTACTAATACTAACTCGATGCTTGCCAATGACCGCTCGACTCCAGTCTCAAAAGTATAAGACTATACGACGGACCACGACTGCCCGTTCGTTGAGTTGCGAAAGCCTGGAAGAGCGGCGGTTGCTGGCGTTTGAATTTGCGAACTCGTTTAATGCCTGTGACGTCAATGACGATGGTTACGTCTCTCCAATCGATGCGTTGATCGTCATCAATGCATTGCACGCGGGTGGATCGCGTGAGCTACCGCCCGTCGAACTGCGGCCGGTCCATTTCTTAGATGTCGACGTTGATCGAAATCTCGCGCCATCGGATGTGCTGCAAGTCATCAACCGACTCAACGAAATTTCGCGATCTACCGTGCAGCCACCGGTGATTACCGGCGGACTGTCACCCGATTCGGACGCAGATGGCAATGGCATTGTCTTAAAATCCCAGGTGACTATCAATGGTCAAACGCTGCCCAATGCAAAGGTACGACTCACCATTGGCGATTCCAATAGCGCGAGTGGTGAGGGTGATTCGGCTTTGACAACTACGGACCTGCGATCGGTGGCAGATGCCCAGGGTCATTTTAGCTTCACCGTGAATCTGCCATCGGGAATGTCAACGGTTCGGATGATGGCTCTGGATGCTTTAGGGCAAGGCTCAGTCATCACGCGTGAGGTACGATTGGGCGATGTGGTTCTCGATTGGAATGCCTCGTTGCTGAATGTGATTCGCGACTGGACGACGTTATCCAACGATCCGTACACCAACCGCGTTGTTACCGAACGACCACCGGTCGCCGCGCGAAATCTCGCTATGGTTCACGCGGCAATGTACGACGCGGTGAACGCTATCGAGAAAACGCATCAACCGTATCATGTCGATGTAGCAGCACCGGCTGGAGCTTCGCCGGTAGCCGCAGCCGCGGCGGCTGCGCAGCGTGTAGCTTCGCAGCTTTACCAAGAGGCGGACGAACGCGCGGTGTTTGATGCAGCCTTGGCCGAGTCGCTCGCGACGGTACCGGACGGACCAGGGAAGTCGGCTGGAATCGCCTTGGGGCAACAGGTCGGCGATGCGATACTCGCTTGGCGCAGTTCGGACGGCGCCAGTGCCAACATTCCATACACGCCTGGAAAAAAAACCGGCGATTGGAACCGCACCTTTCCTGATTTTCTGCCGTCGCTTCTGCCACAATGGCCCAAGATTGTTCCGTTTGCCATGCCGAGCGGTTCGCAATTCCGTCCTGCAGCTCCTCCGCCACTCGACAGTGCCGAATACGCTGCGAATGTCGACGAAGTGATGCAGATCGGTGGGTTGAACTCGTCGAGCCGTTCGGTGGAACAATCTGAAATCGCGATCTTCTGGGCTGATGGCGGCGGCACGTTCACGCCTGCCGGCCATTGGAACCAAATCGCCAGCGACGTATCGCTTGCAACAGGAGCGTCGATGGCTGACAACGCTCGGCTGTTCGCACTCCTCAACATCGCCATGGCTGATGCAGGTATCGCCGCATGGGATGCCAAGTACGCCTTCAATCTTTGGCGCCCCATCGATGCAATTCGAAGGGGAGACACCGACGGCAATCTGCTCACTATTGCCGATCCAAACTGGACGCCACTTCTCAAGTCACCTCCCTTCCCGACGTACACGTCTGGACACAGTACGTTCAGCGGCGCGGCGGACGCGGTGCTTACAAGTTTCTTCGGTCCGGATTTTCATTTCACGACAACTGCCGATGGTCATAACGGCTTCACCCAGCGACCATTGTCCGATCAACAGGTGAAAACTCGTTCGTTCAACAGTTTTACGCAAGCAGCCAACGAAGCAGGCCGAAGCCGTATCTACGGAGGTATCCATTTTGCTTTTGACAATACTGCTGGACTCTCCGCTGGACGATCCATTGGTAGATATGTCATTGAGCATTTATTGGAGAAACGCGAAAACTAAAGTGCTGCGTTTTCTAAGACGATTCACGCAAGGCGCTAAGCTCTCAAAGGGTTCAGTCAGATGTCGTCGAACAGATTACTTCATTTACGGACTCGAGCAATCCGGGTCCAAGTTGCTTGTGAATAAGATAAGCGACATCGACGATAATCTTGGCGACCTCATTTTCACGCATGGCTGCTCACCTTTGCTTCGGCGATTCGCAATACTCGAATAAACTTGTCGTATAGTAAATCAATATGCAAAATCCGAAGTTATTTTTGAACGATCCTGAATCGCTTTGCTCGTCGGTATTCAAACAAAATGAGCGGAAATAGGTGTTAGGAACGCATGAGTCTGCTGTAGATAATATCCAATACTTGACTGTCCCTTATCGACCAACTACGCTCTCAAAAGACAATTGGTGATGCACCAAATAATTTACAAGCCGTCACTTGCTGGCATTGTTGACGCTCAGGATATTTGTCGCAAACTAAAGAATGAGAGTTAATCGTGCTGTACTTTAAAAGTCGTTCGCGATCACAGCGTGAACGGCGTCGAGCGTTATTCGTCGAAACGTTAGAAGTTCGAAGACTGCTGAATTCCGATTGGCAGAATCCGGGTGAGCGAACGGACGTGAACAACGATTTATTTGTCGCGCCGATAGACGTGTTGCAAATCATTAACGACTTGAGACGAAATGGAACTCGCCAGCTTGGCCCAAGACCGATCGGTACCTCCATTGGATACATCGACGTTACTGGCGACGGTTTTGCATCTCCGATTGATGTCTTGAATGTCATCAATATCCTCAATTCGCGG
>JAWXCK010000087.1:0-10042 GCA_034408855.1 Pirellulaceae bacterium | reverse complement strand
CCTTTGTACGAGATGTCCATGCCTTCTTTGCACTCAGCCGTGGTTGCGACGATGACTCCATCAACATCGATGATGGCTTGATCAAAAAAAGAATCGTCTACCAAGACGCGAGCCTTGGAATGCGGGTCAGCTCACCGCTAGCTCCGATCCCGCACGGCGCACGACGGAAAAGCAAATTTAACATGAAAAATGTCATTTTTTCGGCCAATTTTTTGGCGTTTAAAGTACTTTTCGAGTTTGTAATCGACTTTAAAACCAGTGGCGGATAAAATCATCACTCTAATCATTAACGAAGCCAGCCGCCGAGCGGAGCCGACGGGCTGTTTCGGAAGTTCTTTTTTTAAGGAATATTATGGAGACTCTCCCATTCGCATTCGGGCGAATTCTCTATCGTTTTGCATTACCCCGGTCCAATTCAAAGCTAGACCGAAATCGGCGGCGTCTGCGATTGGAGATCCTTGAAGATCGGCAGTTGCTGGCCACCATCGCCGCTGCCACTTCCGGTAACTGGCTCGACGGCAGTACCTGGGTTGGTGGCGTTGCTCCTGGTGCCAACGATCGTGCGCTCATTGGGACTGGTAAAACGGTCACGCTGGATGCGAGCACGCCTACTGTCGCAAGGTCTATAGCCGCCCAAGAGATCGTCATCAACGGGGGTGTTTTAAAGGCGGGCGAAGGGGTGGCCGGTTCGATGAAATTATCGCTAACCACTCGCTGGATTCACGTCAACAGCATGGGTACGTTTCAGATCGGTGCAGCAGCCGACCGTTACGGTAATAATCAGTTCGAGCTGACGCTGACCGGCACCGATATTACCGCTGATTGGACCATCGAAATGGACATGATGGGGATGACGATGAGTGTTAATAATAACGATGGATTCTTGATGACCGAGATGGGAGGGCGGCTGCAGTTTTACGGTGACGAAAAATTGAGCTTCACTAAACTCGCCGCCACGGTCAATGCCGGCAGTAACCAGATCACGGTAGCGAACGTGATCGAACGCAATTTTGACGGCGTCACTTCGGCTGCCTCCGATGGCTCGCTCGCGACCGGCAGCAGTTTGGCTTGGAACGTCGGTGACGCGATTGTCATCGCGAGTTCCGACTACGACTACAGCCGCTCCGAGCCCCGCGTGATTACCGCCATTACCGACTTGGGAAACGGCAATTCCCAACTGACGCTCAACGCGGCACTTTCGAACCGGCACTACGGCGTTATCGAAAAGTACAAGAGTAATACGTTAGAGATTGATATGCGGGCCGAGGTTGCGTTGCTCAATCGTAGTATCCTCATTCAGGGGACGCAGGATACCGATACCAGTTTTGGCAACCGAGCAATATATGGAACCACGAGCGGGAAGAACCTAGGCATCGGCGGTCACACGATGATCATGGCAGGGTCGGGCACGATCATGATCGACAGCGTGCGGTTTCACAAAATGGGTCAAACCGGCCAACTCGGTCGCTATCCGATTCACTGGCATCTCGCCGGTGATCGCGGCGACAATGGCACCAACACCGTAGGCGACGTGTTGCGCAACAGCAGCATCACCAATTCGAATAATCGCGGCGTGACGGTCCATGGGACGCATAACCTGAAGATTGAAAACAACGTCTTGCACGATATTCATGGGCATGGAATGTTCATGGAGGACGGGGTCGAACGCGGTAACAAATTCCTCAGCAACATCGTCCTGGGAAATCACAAGGTCGGTGGAGTTGACTCGTCGACCGATCCATTCATCGTCGATACGCATGATACGGGGCAAGAGAACAGCGCGCGGTTCATTCACTCGGCCTCGTACTGGATCACGAATCCGGATAACACCTGGGTCGGGAATGTTGCCGCCGGGTCCGAGGGAACGGGGATTTGGTTCGCGTTGCCCGCAGTCGCGATCGGACTTGCCGCGAACGATCCTCAGTACAGCAGCGTTCGACCGCTGACTACCAATCTGGGCAAATTCGAATTCAATTCCTCGCACTCTTCACCGATTGGATTGACCTTTGATCGCGGCTCGGATATCGGACCCGGCGGCAACAACACTCATACACCTCCGATACGGCCCACCATTAAAGGCTTTACCGCTTACAAGCACGAAGGAGCTGCGATTTATCATCGGGGTATCAATGCACTCTTCCTTGATAACCGCTTCGCCGACGTCAATATCAGTACGTTCAACACATTCAGCCAAGAAGTTCGAGGAGCCTTGTATGTGGGGCACAGTTTGGGCAACGCTAACGGTTCGGAGAGAAAGTACGTCAGTGGCCAGAAGTTCTACGATGGTCCAGGCAAAGTCGTAAACAGTCACTTCGCAGGGTACGCAGACGCCAATGCCGATATGTTTACCTCGCAACCAGGCACCAACAAGAACATGCACCCCACGGTAACAGGACTCACGTTTGAGAACGATGGTTCCTACGGGCATGTGGCGATCGATTGGAGTGGTAATGAAGGTAGTCCTCACCAGTATGCCAACGCGTTGTTGGATCTAGACGGTAGTCTGACCAGTGGCGTCGGCGGTGGCCCCGGATACACAGTCGTGCCACCGGCACCGTTCATGTACGACGTCGGACGAGGCGACTACAAACCGGCAGGCTGGGATGCGTGGGTTAGTCACGACCTGTATGCCGAGTTACGCATCGAATCCCGCGGCGGAATAACGGACGGCGTTACCGTTCCGTTCGCTAAAATTACCGCCCCAAAAGGATACTCGATTCAGGTCAATAGTCGTGATCTCGACTATGCGCATCGGATGGCGGTCAAACTCAACACGGATGGCGTCTACAAGGTTGAGTTTACGGAAGACCTTCCGGGCGATGTGCAGATTGCCGGTACGAAAGTTCCGAAACGAGGTTACCAACTTCGCCTCTCTACGGTCCAAAGTGTCAGCACGGCCGTTCAAGGTTCAACGATTATTCGTGTGATCGGTGGTGCGTTGGGTGGGCTCGCGCCCGATCCCAATAGCCCCTCCACCGGAAACGAAGTATTTAACTTGAGGGGCTTGCGTCTTGCGACTTCGACGGCTTTCCTGCGCGACTACACGGGCGACCTGTGGGTCAAGATGTTTGATTCCAGTGGGTTCTTTGAAGTCAACTCGTACAATAAACCGCTTCCTACCAATCCTCAGTCGCCCTATATACCAATGATCGTCAATAATGGCGTTCGCATCGAAGCAGAAAATTTCGATAATGGCGGACAAGGCTTTGCCTATTGGGATACGACAATCGGAAATGCAGGATCGGCTTACCGAACAACCGACGTGGACGTCCAGACAACGACCGATATCGGCGGTGGCTTCAAAGTTGGATTCATAACCAACGGTGAATTCTTGGAATACACGGCCGATGTCGTCGGCGGGATTTACGATATTAAAGCTCGCGTCGCTTCAAGCAACGCGAATGCGAAATCCGTCCGACTTCTTGTCGGGAACGGCGATGCGGCAGAAACCTTTACCGAACTAGGAGTACTCAGCGTGCCCAATACGGGAGGGACGGAAAACTGGCAAACGCTGGTACTCAACGATATCAACCTCACGCCGTGGCAAAGTACTGCTCGGGTGTTCCGACTTGAAATCATCGGTGGTTCATTCAACATTAACTGGTTCGAATTCACCTCTGTCCAAGCTTCGATAGTTGGTCAGCAAATCTTCTACAACCGCTCGACCAGCACCGTCTTCGGCAACGGCTCGGGGAATCCTATCAACGCTATTGATTCCACGAAGACGGCCTTGCTCCCTGGCCAAGCTTCTTCGTTTGCAAACTACACGAATAATGTACGCGGCTTGAATGGGATCGTCGTCGATATCGCTAACGTCGGCGGCTTGATTACTTCTTCCGATTTCCAGTTCGCAACTTGGAATGGAATTTCTTCAAGCGGGTTTTTGCCAACGTCGGCTCTCCCGACGATTACCGTCATCCCCAACGGCGGACTGTCGAATACGACACGCGTCAAAATCGGATTCGCCGATAATGCGATTCGAAATACATGGCTGCGAATAACCGCTTTAGCCAACACCAATACCGGACTTGCAAGCAACAGTGTTTTCTATTTTGGTCACGCAATGGGCGACGTCAATGTCGGAAATTTAGGTACGCCGAAAATTATTAGTTCGGACTCGACCGATGCGACGGCCGTGCGTCAGAATCTATCGTCGGGTGCCAATTCTGTGAACGTCACCAATATCTATGACGTCAATAAGGATGGAAGTGTCACCTTGCTTGATATGTCTCTCGTTAGACAAAACGCTAATCAAAGAATTCTCGGCATATTTACGGCACCGGCGAGTTTGTATATTTCTGCGACGATCGGGCCAAATCGCACGAGCGTACCAATCCTGGGTGGCCTGACTGTTTCGTCGAGTTCACGTCGAATCGCGAATAACGCAATCACCCCGCCCGATCTGTCATCATCCGCGAACAGCGGGATTGAGAGCCGACAAGTAGCGGCTATTGAACGTCTGACGGTCGAGTTGGCGACCGATGACGAATTGTTGCTCGACGAACCCGAATCGCCGCTTGACGAATCGGAGTCAACGTCCGATGACGCGGAAGAGTTTTCTGACAATTTGGCGTCAGACTTCGATGAATTTTTTGCCTTGTTTGGGAAAGGCCTACAAAAATGAGCGACTTCGCGAGTAGCGTATGGTACAAAAACTCAGACGAAGGTTTGGGGCTCAGGCTTGTGTGGGTGTCCCCATGGCTCCCATGTCCCCCTCGGCTAGACTTAGCGCGGCAGCGAAGTTCTTTTTTTGAAGCTGTGTCTCGATGTCGCGGTTGATCTGACCATGCACGGCTTTTTGCAATTCATCGTCCAGCTCCAACGCTTTCACGCGGTATGCGTCTGCTCGATTCGAACTTCCCAAGTTTTTGCCGAGCTGCGACTTTAGGTCGTCTTCGGTAAACCATGCCTTGAGAAATCGAGCATGAGCTTGAGCGGCTTACCGCGTTAATTTTTGACCTCCAAGCACAATCGAATGAGCGGTTCGGCAAGTTCGTAGAAGCTTTCTTTTCCACGCTTTTCTACTTGAACGTAACGTTTGTTGCGCAGTTCACCCAGTTGCTTCGCACAGCTTCGTTCATTGATGAATGTCGACGCAGCAATCTCTTTGACGGTAATGGCCGCACCTTCCATGGCCGCTAGACTCTGCACGATCTTGGTTTGCTGGGCCGGTAGGGAACGAATCCGTTCTTGAAAATAGGGTGTTAGCTCATCTGCCAGCGTCTCGAAGGCACTGACCAAATCACCCAGGGATGCCTTCGCCATGAATTCGCTCAATAGAACATCCATCCAGTGGTTTCCACCTGCCAAATGATGAAGCGAGCGTATTCGATATCGACCTTCGGCGGTGTCGATGAATTGCGCCAATTCCTTGTTCTTGTTTTCGATTGAGGTCCAATCAACAACGCGTGGTGCATGTTTCCTGTCAGCATGCTGCGTTTGATTCGCTCGACAATCTTCTCCAACAGTCGATGACGCTGCACAAAAATGCGTTCTAGGACTTCAGGTGGCGTATTGGTGTGAGTAAAGTCCGAGATCCGTGAACGAGACACGTCACTTTCCTCCCTGATTCAATCCGTGTGCGATGATCCACCAGCGACGGATCAAGTGGAACCGAAACGTGTAGCATTTGTTGTCATCGGCGATCAGATAGTGGTCCTGCGCAAAGAAGCTCAGCAATTCGATCACCGCATCGCGATCATTGAGTGCAAATTTGGCTTTCATCGCATTCCATATTTCATCGATCGATTAGGATGCATCTTCGCAAGCGATATGATCGAGTATCCTGCGCGCGATCGTGTGACGGGGGATTTTTTGATTGTTGGAATCGAGCACATATTCGTCGTAGTAAATTTTCAATCGCTCGCGAAAGTGGTTCATTTCCCAGTCGTTATTGTCGTCCACCAAATGTCTCAATATCGTGTGTTCGAACTTGCGCAAAAGTTCTATGAATCCGCCGTTGGCTTTATCGACTGTCGACGCAGAGGTTTTAGCACGGAGAGCAGGACTTCAATGAATCGTTCTGCAGAGTGGACTTTCTCACGGTCCAGGTAGATGGGTCGAAATCCGCTGCTTGGCTCGCTGGCCATTTTCTTCAGGACGCTCGTCTTTCCGACCCGGCGTTCTGCCAAAAATCGAACGGATTCTGTTGCGAGACGCTTCCAAATGTAAACTTTCGCGATCTCGTCCAATCACATCTCCTGCGGAAACCTGCAGAGCCATGCCAAAACTCTTTGAAAACCGTTGAAAAACAAGCGACATTCGCGTCGCACGACAATTCTATCGTACGATAAACGCATCGTCTGTCAGTGGATTGTTCTAGTTTTTGGTCAAACTTGGCAACCGCCGCTGTGAAGTGGGGAAGGTGTTTCGCTGGTTGACCTAACCACAACCTGGAAGTACGAAACGGGGAATTCGTCGCAAGTAGACATGGGATTCCGGAGTCATTTTAGGGTTTTCGAGTTCCTTCCGCTGGCGAACTGCTTCGCGTGCTTGTGTAGCTCCGAAAGAAACCCAAACGATCGCTCGTGCAGCATGGGCGGACGAACTGTCAGCCGCTGCCGAGGCCGCGCGTGTTGGAGCTCGCAAATCGACAACGCAACAGGTTTGGGACAATCTACGCGAGGAGCGATTGTGATTCACGGCCAACGCGATCTATTGGGATATTTCCGCGCTGATCAAGCTCTATGCACTCGTGTCTGGGGAGACGAACCAATTGGAAAGAAACCAATAGACTGCGAAACTCGTGGGGGCAAGCTTAGTTTGTTTTGAGTTCATCCGCCCTTTGCAATTAACGGCATCGCCTCAAATTGTCCGGCTAAAACTTTTTGCGGAGAAACGTTCAGCCAGTTCTTCAGCAAGCTAGCATAGACTCGTCGGAAATCAAACTGGGTTTTCAAGTCACCATCTTCGAGGTCGGTCAGACTCGGTGGTTCGCCGATCAATCCAGCTTGGACCGACGAGCCAGATAAGAAAACGGGGCCTGCCGTGCCATGGTCCGTGCCAAGTGAACTATCTTCCTGAACACGGCGCCCGAATTCGCTGAAACAGAACGTGATGACTCGATCATCCAAACCAGTATTCTTCAAGTCATCGTGAAACGCTTTGAGCCCGCCCGCTAATTCGGCCAACAATCGAGCGTGAGTCGGAAGTTGGGCTGCATGCGTGTCGTAGCCGCTCTGAATGGCATAGTAAACTTGTGTGGTGAACCCAGCCTTAATCAGTGTCGCGATCGATTGCAATCGGTTTGCCAAAGCCGTCGAAGGATATTTCGATGCGTCTTCCGCGTGCTTTGACTTTAGCTCATCAATCAAGTCCGACGTCGTGTAAGCATCGAGCGAAGCGCGACGAGTGAACGCGAGCAGATCGTTGGGTTGAGTCGGTTCGGCGTGACTCGTCAGCGAATCTTCCACCGATGCGTTGCTTTTTTGGGAGGAAGATCGCATTCCTTCGTCCGTCAATTTCAGATCATTCAAATTGGCGAGCGATATCGCCGTTGAACGACGGCCACGCAAAGCGACCGGCATCGCCTCGTCACCGAACAGAATGGAGTGCGGTGTTCGATCGGTTTCTTGAGCTCTTTCATCGGTGGCTCTTCCAAGCCATCCGAACGATTGATACTCCGTTGGATCGAATCGAGCGGTTTGCCATATCGACTTGCTCACATCGTGCGAACGATTCGGATTTGGATATCCAACGCCTTGCACCATTGCCAATCGACCATCTTCGAGAAGATTCGCCGCCGGTCGCAGCGCCGGATGGAAGCCGACCCTATCGTTTATTTTGATCAGCTTGTCGGTCGGGATTCGCAACGCCGTTCGGTGCTTGGCATAACCCTCGTCGGTATATGGAACCAACGTGTTGATGCCATCGTTGCCTCCGTCAAGCTGAATGACGACGAGAATCTTGTCGTTTGTCGCTTCCGTCGCGAACACCGAGCGGTGCAGAAACTGCGGAACCGTTGACGAAAGCCCAATCAAGGATGCTTGGTTTAGAAATTGTCGTCGAGTTGATACGCGAGTCATAATAAGTTTCCCATTATTGATGAGTTGGTTTTTGTTTGTTCTCGTTTCCCGTCTAGCCGTAGGCGTAAGCAAATCTCTATAACAACGCTTACGCCTTCGGCTAGACGGGAAACGATGAGCCAAAAGCTCAAGTGAAACAATTTTCCTATCCAATTTGTCCTTCCGCAGAACTTAGCAACGTCACCACCAACCGTTGCGGATCGCTCAGCAACGTTGACCATTGAGTCGGCAAATTCGATCGCCCCAACAGCAGTTGCGAATAAAAATCCCCAACCTCTTTCTCTTTCACGAAGCCATATTTCGCCGCCAAAGCTCTCGCATCGAACGTTTTCTTTTCGGCTGTCAGTTCTCCTTCGACAAGGGCCTTGGCAAAGTTGGCTCGTCCGATAACCGCACGGCTTGTCAACCACGCTCGACCACCTGCCCACCCGAAGACATTCGGCGGGTTGAACAAGTCTTCACCCAATCGCTTCGACCATTCCGCCAGCAGCCAAGTGCTCGGAGGTGGATCGACTATTTCCAAGGCTCGCGAGGCTCCGATGAAGAAATGGGTGGGACTCATGATTCGGTTATTCATGTTGTTTTCTGAAAAGAATAACTCGCTACGCAAAAGCGTTTCGACGGCCCAAGAGATATCCAATCTGTTCTCTCGCAATCCATCGGCTAGTTCCTCGATAAGCTGCTCGTTCGTCACCGATTCACCGAGAAAAAGTTCGCAAACGCGAAACGCGAGTCGCCGAGACGCCTCCGGATGCTCCGCGAGAATATTCAAGAGATCGTCACCGTTCCAGCTTCCCGTCTTACCGAGAATCGTCTTCTCACCAGCATCATGGAGATTTTCATCCGAACGAAATTTTCCACGGGCGACAGTCCATCCGGTCAACGTTCTCGCACTCTCTTTGACATCGCTTTCAGAATAGTTTCCAACTCCAAGCGTAAAGAGCTCCATCAATTCACGAGCCAGGTTCTCATTCGGATGCTCCTTGCGATTGGCGTCCGCATCCAACCAGATCAAAATCGCTGGATCTTTGACGATCGCCGCCAGTAGGTCGCTGAATTTTGCAACCGCGAATGTTCGAAGCAATTCATTTTGATTTCGCATCAGCGCGACATCGTTGATCTTCGCATTGCTTGTCGCAAAATGGTTATGCCAGCCGAGTGTCAATCGTTCGACGAGCGGATTTGGCGTAAAGAGCATCCGGTACAACCACCATGCCTTGAGCCGCGTAATATCTCCCGACCCCACCGCTGCATCGCAGATGACGGTCGACATCTTTTCAAAGTCGGGCGACGTTCTTGCGTCCAGCATTCGATCGATAGCAGCCTCAGGTTCCTCTTGAACGTCTCGCATAATCCTATCCCAAGACGCCGCAAATCCTGCGCGACGATGCAAGTGCACGACGCGCTCAGTATTCCAAGGCGAACGCTCCGAAGGACGATAGGGTTCTAGTCGTTTGTGAGGCATTAAGTCATTCCATCAAGGTATGGCTTCCGTCGGATTTAGACGTCGGAGCCGCAACTGAAAGCTACAACGAACAACCAACTCAGTATCTCATTTTTCAGTCTTTGGCTCTCCGTCCGATTTGCTCGGGCGGGAGTTGGCCTGATGAAAATATTCTCGTCGAGGAGGTTTAGGGAGTTTGAGATACGATTCCTCACTACGAATAGACTCCTGCTCCCTACTCCCCGGTACTCCGGGGAGAAGGGCTGGGGATGAGGGGCTGAGAGGGTTGGAATCGCAAGGATATCTTAGGTATTGGACCCGTTTTGCCCCTCACCCCCCGACCCCCTCTCCCCGGAGTACCGGGGCGAGGGGGAGGAAGATTTTCGTTTCGAGTCTTTACGCAGTTCTTCAACACTTTCATTAGACGAGCCCAACGTTGTTTCCCCGCGAGTGAAGCCCACTGGCGTTCCACCGCTAGTACTTTATAACTCGACAAGAATCCGTTGAGCTCTGCTTGTGCCGACGAAGAATCCTGAACGGGAATAGTAAAAAATCGAAGACCCATGAACCGATT
>JAWXCK010000086.1:0-4493 GCA_034408855.1 Pirellulaceae bacterium | reverse complement strand
ATACTTCGACGGCCTGTTCAAGAAATGTCGCAACGGGAAACACGAGGCTCAACGTGTTCTGACGTTGCTTCATGCGTATCCGTTGGCCGATGTCATCGCGGCCATCGGTCGCTCGATTCAGTACCACGCCTATGGCTTCCACTCGTTGGAACGGATCTTGGCTCACTTCGGAAGCCCAAGGAATTCCTGGGAATCGCTTACTGAACACGAGCAACAGATGCTCAAACAAATCACGGAATCGGACCCAATCGGCCCTCGACGGAGCGAAGAATACCAACAACTCTTAGACGAGGTTACTGCAAAGACTGATGAAGACCCACCTCAAACCAACCCAGAGCAAACCAAGTGTACAGGCACCGACCCATCCTGTGAAACATCCAGCGAAGAATGCGACGCAGCCTCCGGTGACGAACCACCGAGACAAGATCCTCCAGCACCTGGAGGACCTGAAGCTGAAGATGCCTCATGACGCAATCGACGAGGTCGTGCGTGAGTCGACTGAAAAAAGGTATAACGTTTGGGAAATACTGGAACGATTCCTGGCTATCCCGTCTGGACTCAAGCGAGAACAGGCGATCGCATCACGGATTCGTCGAGCGAACTTCCCCACCGAAGCCACACTTGAGTCGTACGATTGGTCGTTCAATCCATCGGCTCAAAGACAAGCCCAAGTGATGGAACTAGCGACCGGGGAGTTCGTCAGGCGGAACGAAAATGTGACTTTCGTTGGAAAAAGCGGCCTGGGTAAGACTCATATCATCGAGGGACTTGGCAAGCGATGCTGTGTCGCCGGATATCGGGTCCTGTATACCAAGAGCGGCCATCTGATCGAAGTATTGAACAAGGCCCGAGCGATTAAGTCGCTTCCGCAACAGGTACGCAAGCTTCGCGCGTTCGACTGGTTGATCATTGACGAGTTCGGCTTTGAGAAGCTAGAGCGTAGGGAGATATCAGATGCGTTGAGTCTTCTTTACAAGGTGATCGATGCTCGCGTAGGCCGCTCGACAGCGGTGATAACGAACGTCGACTTCAAGGACTGGACAGACTACTTGGGAGACCCGCAAATCGTGATGGCGATGTTAGACCGATTGGTTTATCGATCGCAAATCGTAAGGTTCGATGGCAAATCCTACCGAGCAGCGAGCAGGCCACAAGGCGCGAAATAGGTGAGGCAATGACATGGCTTGACTATCGCGAGATCCGCGAACAAGTGCGGATCGTGGACTTGCTAGAAGAACTCGGATGGCAAGCAACCAAGACCCGCGGAGCTCAGCTTCGCGGGTCTTGTCCGTTACCCGGTTGCCAAAGCACGACAACTAGCGGCAAGCCAAGTCCAACTCTTTGGACATTCTCAGTGCAACGTGATCGCAACATCTACTGCTGCTTTCGTTGTGGTTCGGCTGGCAGTGTGATCGACTTCTGGTCAGCCTGTCGTACGCTGACAATCTACGAGGCGGCAAAGGAACTGTCGTCCACGATAAATAGCCACCAGCGGTCACAAACAAGCAACCCTACCGACGGCACCACTGATCCACAAAAACAGCAACAGCACTCCGTGCCATCCCGCGAAGGTAGCTCAATTCTCAACCGCGATTGACGCAAAGTTCCAAATTTGAATGGATGTATCAACTTCAGCGGCAATTCTTTGGGAATCCGGGCTAATGGCAATCGAATCCACATTCCGTCCCTCGGTTTGGAAACTGCTCAGTTCCATTCCCGTTTGCGAGTCGAATATTTTAATAAGACCAGTTTCTCCACAGGCTGCAATTTTGCCGTCACCAGAAAAGAGTTTGGCATCGAAAACAAACGAGCCCGGATGAAACGGAATTGAGAGAAGTTCTTTGCCAGTCACGGCGTCCCATACTTTGATCGTTCCGTCCCAACTGCTTGAAACGATTCGCTTGCCATCCTGGCTATATTGAACTGCCGTAACGATGCTAGTATGACCATAGAAGGTGATGTCGCTACCATCGATTTCTCGATTCGCCATGCTCCAGTTCAGTTTCCGATACTTTTCTGGGATCGAGTGTAGTACTTGCTTGGCTTCGTTGATGCGATGCTCCTTTAATCGAGCGTCCGCCACCATTAAGTTTGATTTTGCGAGAATGGCTTCTGTCGATTCTCGGGCAGCATCGGCCAAGGATTTCGCGTCATTAGCCGCACGCTCTTGTTCAATGGCCTTTGTTCGCTCCTGTTCTGCCGTCTCCCGTTCACGCTGCGCAGTCTGCTGCGATGCTTTGGCGCTATCGCGATCATGTATCGCTTGCTTCTCGGCGTATCCTGCTCGCCAGGCGAATAAGGTAGTGCCGAGAATCCCCAGGACAAGCACAGTAAAGATAGTCGCGAGCGATGCGACTAGACCTCGGTTCTTGCGAACGAAACGGTTGAACTGATAGGCTCGTGACGGTGGACGAGCTGCAATCGGTTGGTCGTTCAAGAACCGACGCACGTCTTCCGCAAGTCCATTCGCCGATTCATAACGACGACGACGGTCTTTCTCCAACGACTTCATTACGATCCAATCCAAATCACCTCTCAATAGTTGCTGAAGCTTCTTCGGTTCGATCCGTCTTTGCAAACTGATCCCTGTGATAGCGTCTCGAGACTCGCTCAATCGATCGCTTGGACGCGGTGGGTCCTTATCGCGTATAGATTCCAAGACTTTGAAGATGGCTTGATTCGCTAAAGTATCTCCGAAAAGAGATTGAGCCGTTCATCGAGGGAGAGACGATTGGAATCACAATACTTGGTTATTGGAATGCCTTGAACCAATTCCATCACGAAGTAGGGTAATCCGTCGGGTGTCGAACCTGCATCAAAGACTTTAGCGATGCATTGGTGATCCATCATCGCCAACGCTTGACGCTCAGCTTCGAAACGGGCGGTTACTTGTTCATTATCGAGTCCCGCTTTGATCAGTTTGATAGCGACTCGACGACGGACCGGTTGGGTTTGATCTGCCATCCAAACTTGGCCCATCCCGCCGGTGCCGATTTGCTGTAGCAATTTGTAGTTGCCAATTGTTCGGGAATGCTCCTTTGGCTTTACCGTCTCTCTCCGATCCTGCTTCGTTTGACCTGGGGCGGAAAACAACTCAGCGTCGCCACTCCTCATTGGTTCGGGCGAATGCATGTGCGTCGCATCTTGCTGAGGGGACGGGTTGTTCTCAGGATCTGGATCGAGCTTTTCGGTGGGCATGGCTAGATTGCTAGAAAGTTGTTTAATTCGCGAGTGCTCATTGCTACATGAAGTTACACCGAATAGGTAGGTTCGTGCGGAGTCCGAGCATGGTATCCCATTTCGCATCGAGATTCCACTTCTTCTAGACGCAAACGGTAAAACCGAATAATATAATATTGCCGTGTAAGGTGGAATCGTAAGACAAATTGGCGAGCGACCGAGCGGAAGTCAGACCAACTCCGCGGTCCTTGCCCGCTATGCGGCTTGCAAAATAGAAATGCCGCGAATCTAATGATCTCAACCGACGAGCCATCTTCCACAGTTCCAACGAGCGTACGCACTTCTACCACGCGACGCTGTTTCTCAGTCAACATCCGTCGCAAGATCTATCGATGCTTCTGTTGTTCGCGAAGCGGCAAGCCGCCGACCGAAACCGCAAAGATCGCATCGAGTTCTTTCAGCCGATGCTCGATCCAACTCTTACGCTCACCCGAATTCGATTCATCCCCTTCACGAAACAAAAACGCCCGACGTACGCATCTTGAAATACAGTGATACCAACGACTTACATCCAGATTCACCAGCTTTGACCTTGCGATCGTCATCATCCCATCTCCCTGTGTGATCCGCAAAGTCTACCAAAACTAACGCTTTCGTTCTGGCGGCGCTGCCACTCCAGGAACGTGCGAAACCCTTTCCATAACCCAAACCTTACGCGTACAACTACTGGTCGAAAAAGTGAGACATCCGTCTCCGTCATGCGACGGCTCTGGGATCTAGATGAATAACGATCTCCGAACTTACACTGATAAAATGACCTGAAGGAGCATTTAAAAGTGACAATGAAAAGTCCGGATTCTGCGGTTCGCAGACGAGTAAATCAGTGGACCGTTACCAAAACCAAGCATCCGATCGGAGGCGGTTTGAACGTCTGGGTATTCGACGAACATAGTCAGCCACTGCTTTGTGTCGATGTGCGTGAACAATTCGCGAGCTTTCCATGCGGGTCGTCCACGGCCGGCTATTGCTGGAAACAATTGTCGTATCTGGTCACAATCAACGAGACCGAATACTTTGTCGTCCATGCATGGTGGGGAGAAAGAATTGTTATCGACCTCGATCATTTAGTCGTCGTCAACGCCTTACTATTCCTCAAACAAGCGAACGCTTGTTTGTCGGAGCTTGATTTTCGCAGCGCAGCGGCGACCGTGCCGGCAGGACTGGTTTGATTTTTTCCATTTCGTTTGCTTCATCTTTTGAATTTCTGTCTTGGTTTGGCGTTGCGGTTGCGGTTCGCTTCGGACTCACGATGT
>JAWXCK010000085.1:0-21641 GCA_034408855.1 Pirellulaceae bacterium | reverse complement strand
GGTCGGGGGTGAGGGGTCTCGCGCTCGCAATGCTTTAGCGCATCGCGGCTTCACGCTCATCGAATTGCTAGTAACCTTAGTCATCGTCAGCACCCTAGCAGCCATGACATTACCCGCCTTTAAAAACGTCCTCGTCGAGCGAAAAACGAGTGTCGCAGCCCTCGAAGTCAAAGCCTTTTTAGAAGCAGCTCGAGCTCGAGCGATCGCACGCGGTCGACCTGTCTCGGTGATCTTAGAGCGACTCTCATCGCGATGGGATGGAACATTTATTGGCGGCGTCCGACAATCATCGACCTCGGTTAACTCGCCAGGCAGTCCCGAAGTCAACTTTGAAGCCTACAACACCTGCCTCCGAATGGTGATGGCGGAAGAGCTTCTTCCGATTGAAATCGATGCACCAGGCGGAGCTGCGATAAGCACTTCTGGCATTGTTTATAAATCAACAGACGACGAAGCGACGGCTGCTGGATCCGATCTTGATACACTTTCCGAAGGTGATCGCATTTTCGCGATTCAAAACGTTGACCCAAGATTGAGTATGTATCTTGTCAGTGGCAATGAAATCGAATTGGTCATAAGTGCCGACCAAACGCATCGATTTAAAATAATTGCACCTACGTCACAGCCGATGGGTACTACACCGCCTTTTTTCTTCATTACGATCCTGAATGAAGGCAATACGGCCAACCCGTTGGGAACGCCTTCGGATATAACCGAGATCGCTTCGATGCAATCGGTTTTTCGCCCTTGGGTTGAAATACCGTTTGATGTGACGCCACTTGCTCCGCTGCCGGCAACATTGAGTAGTGTTTTCCGTCGAACGCTTGCAACCAGCATTCGGTTACGGCAAACTCCTCGTCCGGTCGCTTCGATGGTCAATGAATTGCCACGTGGCTCGTGCATTGATCTTTCGCTATCCGGGTTAGCGGAAGACGATCCCAATGTGAATACTTTACCGTCCGACTATCGCGATTGTCGACGCGAGTTCGCCTCGGACTGGATATTGCCACCGGGTTCGTCGCCACCGGTTCCACCACCGCAATATCTTCGCCCAGTCTATCTCACCTTTGGTCCCAATGGATTACTGCAGAGCATCCTTTGCAATGAACCAGACTCTTTATCGCTACGTCGTATCGAGCCGCAATCGGACGTCTATCTTTTTGTAGGACGCAACGATCAAGTGATCCGCGCGATCAGTTCCGCTGATCTTGCTCTCGCAGAAGATACGAAACTCAAGCCGAACATGATGGATCCGTCCGGCTATTGGGTTCGCATTTCACCGACCTCGGGTGCGATTTCGGCCGCCCCTGCTCAAGCCAGTCACATCATCGAAGACGTCGCCGATTCTCGCGTGACGAATCCACCGAATCCACCAAAACCGATTGCCCATTTGCTAGAAGACTCAAGATCAGCCGTCTTCGGCGGGGAGTTAACCGCACAATGAAAACCACGAAGTACCCATCATCGTTCGTAGTTCCGCCTTCAGGCGGCCAACTATCGAGCAAACCCCAAACCAGCAAGCAATCCGAATCATGCACTCGAGATGCGAGTCACCCCAACGTCGCCTTTCGCTCCGCGAAAGAAGCGCTCAGGATACGCACATTCGCGGAGCGAATGGCGACTAAGGACAGTAGCATCCTAGCGCCGTGCCGTTCACAATCCTCGGCGATCCGATCTGGCGTCACGGTGATCGAAGTCCTCTTCGCGATGTTCGTCGTCCTATTCGGCTTAGTCGCCTTAGCGGGTCTACTCCCCTTAGCCGGACGACAAGCTGGCGATTCATACGCCATGACCCAAGGCGGTGCCGCCATGGAAAACGCCGCCGCTGAGTTCCTCTCGTCAGAAAAGTTTCGGCCAACCGCACAACGTCCATGGTGGTTTGTAAACGATAGTCCAACGACGCCGTCCGGTACGATCTATACATTTTCGCCGCCAGCGTCTAATCCACCCTATGGCAAAGCGGATTCGATGCAAGATATCATCCGCTACAATCAAGAGCGCCGTTTTCAAGAAGGAACTGCAGGTGCGATGCCACCTCCAGCCACCGCGCAGATTCAAGTGGAAACTGCGCGTCGAGACGGACTTGCAATCGGATTCTGTATCGATCCTTTGTTTTGCGCTGACCAATTTTTTGAACGTGGACGTTACGGCGCAACGTGGGGTAGCTATTACCCGAATTTTCATTACCGGGGTCCCGCAAACAATCAAGCGGCGTTTCGTCGATCACGAATGCCCTTTTTCGACGAACGAACAGCACTTGGTGCAACAAGTTTTGCTCAGAATACAACGGCAAATAACTATGAATTTCCGAAACTGATGCGTGTGTCGTTTGCGACTGGTACGAATTCAGGTGCGATACCTCCTTTAAACACTGTTCCACTCAATATTCAGACGGCCGCAGCCGAGCGCTTTGTAAGCTCCGGCAGTGACTGTCTACAAGCGGACGCGACGGACGATAAGACGTTCGGGGCATTGCGCAGTTTCTTTGGGTCCGGCGGCTTCCCAATCCAATCGACGACTAGCAGTCGAATCAGTTGGCTAGCGACGCTGACACCTAGCGAGCAAACCGATCCTGGATTCGTTCCAAATTTTTACAACTTGTCATTCGTCGTCTTTAACAATCGCGATCGCAACTTTGATGCTGCACCATTGGCAGTAACGGGTTCCGAGAAATTTCCCGAAGGCGAAAAGATGTGCTTCGCGACGTCGTCGTCGTCCATGACGCCGAATATAACGCAATGTGGACAGCTTCCCTTTTCGCAACAGGGCGGAGCGATGGAATTGCAACTTTGGTCGGACATCAATACCGACACTTCGGTTCGAGTCGGCGATTGGGTCATGCTGTCACGAAGAATAGCAGAAGGCAATCATTTCTCTGGACCACCCGGTGGTCCTTTCGCGCCATCCGATCGAAGCCTTTACAAAGTAACCCATCGTCATCGTTGGTATCGCGTTATCGGAATCGACCAATTGGAGACTTGGCCTCGAGTTATTCGCGTTTCAGGCGAACCGTGGGACTATCCAGAAATTTCGACGGCCGCGTTAGCTGGGAACTCGTCGGCACCCGTCGTGAGCAACGATAACATGTCGGTCGTCACCGATTTGAACTTTGTCGCAACGACCGCTACCATTTTTCGAAACGTCGTCGTGGTCTACCGCAAAGTCGTATCCGTCGAATAGCTACAGCAATGAACGATCGAATCAACCCCACTCTTTTCTTGTCAAACTAAAACTGGAGATCGAAATCATGCGATCCACACACGCCAACAAGTTTCTGATGCGAAAACATCGCTCAGGTCTCGTTCTTCTCGTTGTCCTTGGAATGCTCGGTCTATTCACCCTCCTGGCCGTCACCTACCTCTCGATTTCGTCCCAATCGCGAAATGCAGGTCAAGCTTTGGTGCGAGCCAAACTTCAAAAGATGCCGACAGAGAATTTCGATACCGACATTATCCGGAAAATCATTCGTGGCGACACCAGCAACCAATCTGGATTTTATTCACACGGACTACTTGAAGACATTTATGGACGTTCAACGGTTCGAGGCGCGTTTGTACCAAGCTCCGCGGTTATGAGCATCCCATCCGTGCTTCCACCGAGTAGCGTAAGAATCATGAAGGTTCAGCTTAATCCATCCGTCGTCGTAAACCGTGACGTCTTTCGGATTCCAGGAGGAACAGAAGATAGTGATCAAGCATTTTTGAGTGTGGAAGACGATATTTATACTGGGCGACTGATCACATTCCTGGAAGGGCCATTGTTGAATCAAACATATCGAATACTTGGTTACCGAGGTAACGTCTCTAATCCACCGGGATTTGCGTTCTCAATCGCCATCGATCTAGCGGAAACAGATAAGTCAATACTAGACGTTCCAACAACGGCAAATCCCACCGTAACGTCTCAGATGACACTTTCTCAGCTTCTTGCGACAAGTGGCGATGAGAATCGCCTAATCCAACTATCGAATACGCAGCCATTCGCATACATCATCAATGATGTACCGTTCAACGGAATTGGAATTGGTGTCGAACGCGATCCGACGCATCCGAATTATGGAAATCTCGACCAAAGCCGTTGGGTACCGGGTACTGAATTGAATACGTCTGGTTATTCCTCAGGTTACAAACCAGGTATGGAATCGTTTCCGATTTCTCTACTTCCAAACTACGACTACTTAGGCTTGAGCAATTCTGGTGCAATCGGAACTTGGAAGCCTTCAAGAACGGTAACGGTTGGTCCTCAGCTCACGTCTTACAACAGCGCTAGCACTTCTTTCGAAGACGTGATTGGAAGTAGCAACGAAGGATTCGACGTTCCCGACTATCACGACCATTGGTTGGCGTTTCAAGCGGAGACCAATGAAGTGAACTCGACGACGGGTCGACGCGAACCGCTGGTTCAGTCGCAAATCATTCCGTCTTATCATCGTCCAGAACTTGTAAACTACATTGCGAATTACATGAATGGACTTACAGGTGGGACTACGTTGGAGAATCAACTTCGAATCATACGTCTGATTACGCTCATCGATTATGCTTGCTCGCGTCCGCTAGGTTACTCGCTTCGAAATTGTCCTGCGCCGTATCCTAAAGATATTAAAAAGGACGTAGGCTTCACCGGTAGAATCGATAGTTTTGCTATTCCAACGCTTGATATTGATGTCGGTGCATGGCCGTCAAATACTTCTGACGTCACCGCCGTTCAAAATTGGGTCGCTGCTCTAACGGCGGGAAATGCAGGAAGTCCCGTCCAGTGGGATGTGGATAACGATGCCGATGGTGTGGCGGATAGTGTCTGGGTTGTTCCGAACCTACCACTCATTACTTCACCTGAAGGAAAGCATCTCAAAGTCCTAGCTGCAAATCTAATTCTGGATTTGGATGGTCGTTTGAACGTGAATGCGGCTGGAGATCAGTATCATGTGGATGCTAGTCGAAACGCCAACCAATATCAAACACGCGCGTTCAAAGCGCTTGATAATGGGTTTGGACGTGTGATTCCTGGAATGACACAGGGAGCCTTTTTACCACAAGGTTTGGGATTTGGACCAGCAGATATTTCACTGGCTTCATTGGATCGTACTATTGGTTCGGATCGTGTATTTGATCTGCAGCAGTTATTCCAACTTCGAAATGGAAGAGATCAACTTCCTGGGTTGGTCGGAAACGATAATCCTGGGCGATATTATCAACAGCGCGAGGTGCTATTTGATTCCAATTCCGTTCAATATGGATTGAAGCAGGCACGTCGAAGCCGAAACGCAATTGGAACGGATATCCTTGGTAATCCGAGAATGTCCGATGCCAATAATGTCTTTGTGAACGACGAATTGATTGAAGACGCATATGAGTTGGCACAGAGGCGATCGTTGTCGAGCGACGAAATCTTCTCGGTCAATGAATTAGAGACTCTACTTCGGCGCTTCGATCAAGATGCGAGTCAGTTGCCGGAAAGACTTCGTAAAGTTATCGCGGATGCAATTCCGAATTCACACGTGGTATTTAAGGCCGTTACAACAAGAAGTGCAGAGTTGCGATACCCGCCCCAGGCGGGATTATCGAGGCACATGATTGCGTACTCGAACGCCAATTTTCCGAGTGCAAATAATTCTGCCATTCCTCTGGCTCGCGCGACTATCGCAAATGACATCAACGGTGAAAGGCTTGTTTCGAACGAAGGAATAGAGGGTAGTCTATTACGCTGGATACAACTTTTGTACCAGGAAAGAAATCCGGGGAAAAAACTGGAACTTGCACAGGTTCGCGAACTCTTTCCACTTGAATTCCGAAAAGGTTTGCGACTGGATATCAATCGAGCTTTCGGGAACGGACAAGACGATGACAACGACGGTCAAATTGATGAACCAGAAGAATTAAATTCTGTTGTTCAACGGGAGACGGTTATGAAACTAAACTCGACATATCAAGTAAATGGTCAGTACGGATTTGGCTATCCATCCGCGACAAGTGGCACAGATCCGGCGTACGCGAAGTTTTCGAACGCATCGCAATCGCGCCGTATGCTAGCTCGACAACTCTACTGTCTCGCTCAGCTTATTGTACCAGACGACCATGAATTTGCAGGACGGAAGAAAACGGATACAGGGTACATTAAATATCGAGCGCGAGAACTTGCGCAATGGAGCGTCAATATCGTTGACTTCCGTGATACGGATTGCGCAATGACGCGTTTCGAATACGATGAGACGCCATTCAACAATGTTTGGAAACCGCTTGCCGGCAATGTTGTTTGGGGGATGGAATTTCCAGAATTATTGATGATGGAAATATTGGCTTTCCACGACAAACGAACGAAAGACACTGATCGAGATGATGACAAGGGAACGAAGATCGATGTAAGTGATCCGACGATGAAGGATCAAACGACTGATCAATATCGTATGCCGCAAGGAAGTCTCTTTTTCGAACTGATGTGTCCACGCAGTCCGAACAGTCCTGACCAACCAACATCGACTGCAAGCGCGGATTTAAACCTTGGTACTGCACCATCAAGTCTCTATACAAACAATGGAACGCTGTGGTTAAGCAAGCGAGCTCCGGTATCTGCTACGTATGGTCGACAGCCGGTTTTTCGAATTGGGATTACTCGTCGCGGGTCGGCCGTTGGTGCTGGAACTCCAACGGGAATTCCGGACGATTTTGGTTCAAAGAATTTGAAGAACATTGGAGATACGACCAATCAAACATCTGCGGTTTCGGTCCAAAACATCGGCCAAGATGCATACGACAGTTCGGGGTTGATCGAAAATATTAGTTGGTTGCCGACCCCACCAGCGCCTAACCCGCCCAATCAAACTGATGTCAATAATCCTCTGAAATTCGAACGTATGGTTTGGTTTACAGGCTACGATGGTGATTCGGTTCCGAAGATTCCAGACCTTACTAACGAAAGCGACCCTAATCGCCGTCACCGTATTTTCTTTAACAAACAGAATAGTGCTCAAGATATCTATATCCCCGGGGGCGGCTATTTGGTTGTCGGCCCTCGAACGCGAACGTTTATTGGGTCGCGAAATGACGTGACGCTCCCGCCGATTCACGTCCCAAGTATGCAAAAAGTCGAATTACATTCGAATTACGTTGATATGACGGACATATTTACTGGTAACTCACGGACACAGGCGTCGCCTGCGGGTTCGTTACCCTCGAATTGGACGATGCCAACGACTCGGACGATGGTTGCCGTTGCACAACCGCCCGGCACGGCGCAGGCAGCCTGGGATCAATGGATTCAGCCCGTCGGTACAGACCCGCCCACATTTGAAAAGGGTAAAGGTGTTGGATTGAACGTGTCCGAACCACTTCCTGTTTCCGGCAACTATTACACGATGCCGACGTCCGTCGTAAATCCGACGGCGCCCGTCGGTTCTCAATTTCCACATCGCGACGGATACGCCGATTTTACGACGCCTGCAAAGACGTTGCCGGATGTCCCGTTTGATCATGACGACTCTGCTACGCCGTGGAAAAACGATTGTTTGAAAACAGAGATGAAGCATCTTGTAGGTACCTATTTGCATCATCGAATCGCCTACCTTCAACGATTGGCTGATCCAGATTTCGAATATCATCCGATTTATAACCCCTATATCACTATCGATTGGATGAGTATCGATCTCACCGTATTCAATGGTGAAGATACGAAGTCGCAAGATCCGCTCGACAACCCTGGACCACAATTTGCGTTCGCATCACGATACAAGGACGGGGCGAGCAGCAATAATCCCTCGTCTGTCAGCGTTGTAGCGACTCAAGCTACGGATCGACGCGCCGTTTACGATGGTTCGATTAATATCGAAACGGGAATCTCGCTACTATCGGCGTCGACCGCAGAGATGGTTAAGACGAATCCCGTGGATTTAACGAATGCGACAGGCCCTACAAATGCGTACTTCCCCTATTCACTCGGAACTATAAATGTAAGTGCAGCACCGCTTACAGCGTTGCCGACCTTTCCGAACGCTGATTCAGTGTCATCGGTTTCTCTCGGGTTCACGAACGCGGGGCGGATTGATGTAAGTCAACGTTGGGACGGTTTCGGTGAACCGGCACCAAATACAACTGGAAACTATCAAGGCGCATCTCAACTTCCGCAATCAGGATTATTTTGGTTGAATCGACCGTTTACAAATCCGAGTGAGATAATGCTCGTTCCAAAAACAGCTCCGGGCCAGTTTTCAATGTACGTCGAGGCTACAAAAACAACGGACCTTACTCTGCCGAATAAGTATGGGACTCAGAACGCGACAGATGGCATATTCGGCTACTTACCTTCATTTTTTAATTCAGAAGCATTGGAAACAAGTACTGCAACGCAGGCGAATGGATCGGTCCCGGCAAGAACATTTTGGCAACAACGGGATTCTACTTCTGGCGCGACGGGAACGGGGTCGAATCTCTCGCTATTGCTCGAACTCGTCGAAACAGCGCCGCCCTTCGTTGATTCGGATCGGTTTGTCGACGCGCATTCGTTAGATAGTTCGACCGATCAAGTACAGCAGAACTTGCTACAGGGCTACTTGCCACCATTCAATCGGTTTCCATCGTATGTTAAGACGGGAAAAGTCAATATGAATACGATTGCCTACAAGGAAGTATGGGACGCGATCGAATGGAATTTTGATAATACGATTCGTTTGCTACCAGCAAATGCGTCGAATTGGAGGGACATTAGTAATGCACGTCGAGGGTATGCGATCGGTTCAGATAACGGATTTTTGGGGGGGTCGGCCAATCCGAATCTACATGCACAGATTCCAACTCAGTTTGCGGCCGTGTTTCGATCCGGGTTTAGTTCGAATTTAGACGCATCGCTGCAGCCTGGAAGTACGGGAGTGATGCCGTTGGGACGTGTTCCACGGACGATTCGACCTGTTCAAACTGGACTTCTAAGATCCGATATATTCGCTCCTCCTGGTCAGGTAGATCGAACAATGCTTTTTGCGGCGGATCCAAACAGCCAAACTCTCAACGGAGATTCCGCGAATCGTCCTCCGGCGCCGGATTTAGAGGTTGCCCGGATAAGAGCTGAATCCGTAAGGCAACCGTTCGTCGATATGCAAAGATTAATGCGGCTAAGCAATTTGGTTACCAATCAATCGAATGTGTTTGCGGTTTGGGTTACGGTTGGCTTATTCGAGTATGACGAGATCGATGGGATTGGGGCGGAGTATATTGGGCCGAGCGGGAAGCCGGAACGGACGAAGTCGTTCTATATCATCGATCGAAGTATTCCCGTCGGTTTCGCGCCTGGTAAATCGTATAACTCGGATAAGACCATCTTGCTCAGGAGGAAGATTCCAAGGTAGTTTTGGATGCGACGGCAATGCGCCATGGAAATTAGCCGGAACGCGCTAGCGTTCGGTTGTACGTTGGAAACCGGTGCTAACGCACTCCGGCTGATAAATGCAGAGTGGTACCTTGGCCTATCGAGTTACAAACGAAACGGGTGTCGATTTCGGCTTTAGTCCTACATTTTAGGTGTTCTTGCGGTCGCTAGCCTGCTATAATTCGGGGGCAGCCATTAGACCGACGAGGTTTTTATTTTTTGCGTCTCCTATTGTCATTGTTCTATTCTTTACGGTCGCCGGAAAACGGCGGCATTTGAAAGGTTGGGCTGCTCCCTATGAAAAGCTCTCTATTCGGTAAGCGACATGCTTTCACCTTGGTGGAATTGCTGGTCGTGATTTCGATCATCGGTGTCCTGGCAGGCTTGCTCCTGCCGGCGATTCAAAATGCTCGCGAAGCGTCGCGGCGCATGAGTTGTTCAAGCAACGTGCGGCAGCTCGTTATGGCCGCCACCGATTTTCATTCGGCGTATAAAATCCTGCCGGCGAGCAAGTGCTTTCCGGTGACGCCCGGTTCGATGGTTGGTGACCCGCGAATTTCCGGGTTGACGATGATCCTTCCCTATCTCGAACGAGCCGATATCTACAGTGCCTATCAGTTGAATAAGGACTGGGCGGATGATACGGAGCCTGGAGTTGCACCTGCAGTTGTTCCATTTGGGACAACCGCAACGACACCAACCTATCCAGCATTGATACAAGAAAGTCCTACGAATCGGCGGTTGGCATTAACTCGTATTCCGCTTTTCAATTGCCCATCGTCTACGAATCCGAATCGACTCGATGGCGAAGATGAATTTACCGGCGCTTGGGCAGCCAGTTCCGCAGCCGTTACTGATTATTCTCCGACGCTGGGAGTGAGCTATCTATTGTCTGCCGGACCGATGAGCATGACAACAACCGTCGTCGACTTTGCTGGAGGAGGTATCCTTAGCCAAACGCAGGTCGCTCGGTTAGCCGATGTCAAAGACGGGCTTTCCAACACGATCATGTACGCGGAAAGTGCTGGACGTCCATCCGTTTATCGCCGCAATAAGATCATGGGTACCGACCCGGCATCGAGCCACGTCAATGGTGGCGGTTGGGCACGACCTGGCAGCGATTTCTTTGTCGACGGTTCTAGTCTGACAAATCCAAAATTGGGAATTGCATCCTTTGGCGGCGTAAGGGCAGCTAATCCAGTTCCGATCAATCTGACCAACGGCGAGGATATAGGAAGTGTCGGCTATAGCAATATGAGCCGGACGTATGCGTTAGCGAATACGAATACCAATAACCCACAGACCAATTCGTCAACATCGCGACCCGTCGGCGCGATGGCAACTGCAACACGAGGTTCTTACGGAACGGGTGAAGTTTATGCATTTCATACCGGCGGTGCGAACATCGGATTCGGCGACGGGTCGGTTCGATTTATGTCAGCGAATATCGGACTTCGAGATTTTGCTCGCATGGTGACTCGCGAGAATGGCGAAATCATCATCGATACCGCCCAGTGATCGGCTGATAAGTCGCTCTCACGGCTACGCAGCAACATGGTACTCGATGGAATCATATCGAGTGCCGTTCTGCGTAACCCGAAGCGTTAGCAAGGGATTGCATGCTGTTCCCTCGCTAACGCTTCGGGTTATGAATAGTCTAGCCACGGGCGACTTTTGATCGCGTTTCTACATCGGGAGGCCAACGGCTTGTTGATCCAACTTGCGGCTGGCGATGAAATAAATATGCCGCTCTGGCACCGTTGGCCCACTAAAATTTATCTGACGGTAAAAGTATCCGCCATTTAAGGGGAGAATCTCTACCACAGGGGTTGACTTCGTGCTATCGTAATGGCGGGCGATTTGATCGTTCTCTGGGAGATGGTCAGTTCCGTAAAGAGCTGAATAGGTGGATTATCCCAGCCTTTCTTTCCGAGTAAAAGTATTTTTAGGAAGGGTTTTCCAGCGATGAGGTATGCATTTCGATTGGCCGAGCTGCTCGGTCATACACCGGACCGACGTAAACGACCAGGAACGATCAAAGCGATTGTCGAGTACACCGGCTTAGATCGTCATCAAGTTGCTGCGCTTCTCAAAAACGAAGCCAAGTATATTCCGATCGAAGCCTTGTCGCGGTTGTGCGACTACTTGATCGAACATGGCTACGCAAAAGCCGATCAGTTGCCGGGTGCACTCTTTGCCATCAAGCCCGAAAATTTTTGGGAGCTCTTGGCGCGTCGTCGGCGATTAGAAGTTTGTGTTGGCGTTCGTCGACCGCCGGACGACTTTGCGGACGCAGCCTGGGTGGTCGCATCCGATGCGGTGTTGGCAGGCGAAGTCTTGAACGGCGTCTCGACACTCGGTGGTACAGCCAAAGCCTTCAATGCGACCGCAGCCGGCGGCGTGGTGCGCACTGAAGCTCCACCGCATCTCGAAAATCTCAAGCAATCGTTGGTTTGGAGTCCGGCTACGGTATCGCTTGAAGAAGTTCAAGCTCGATCGCAAGAAGTCTACGACGAATTCAGCGAGATCGACGGCGACAAGGCTCTGATCTGTCTTGGCAGTGTGAAGAGCAATTTGACGGTCGAGATCGTGATGGGAAGCGCGTTCGGTTGCGATCCATTCGTTTCGCAAGATGACGTCGCGACAGCCAGCGATCGAAGCTGTCCGATTTTTCTTCGCTATCGCGATAGTGACCCGCATCCGCCAGCCGCTTCGGCTGGATTGCGGCTCAGCAAATCCGAAACGGCCGATCAGCCAGGCTTGTACTATGAAAAGGCCGACGGCTCGTGGGCGTTCGCCGGAGGTGGATCGCGCGATCAAGATGCGGCGCTAGTCTTCTACATCTACCGAGAATCGCTCGGTCGGTTGGAGATGATCTTGAGCGGCTTCTCTGGACGAGCGACGCGATTACTGGCGCGAACACTGGCGCATCAAGCAGAGATTTTTTGGCCCCCGATCTATCAAGAAAACTATCTTCAGATCGGGGCGTTTATCGTCCAGTACTCGTCGCCAGCCGAAGGAGACGAACCCGAAGATATTCTTCGGACCGATCTGGTCGCCGAAGCCAACGTCATTCCACTTCCAGTCGAAGCGATCCAACGCCGGCTGAATAGAGTGTCGTGATCGTTCCTGCATTTCGTTTAACCGTCAGCCGAAGGCGTACGTGAAAGGCGACGCGTACGCCTACGGCTGACGGTTAAACGATTAAATCAACTAGCCGCTAGCGCAGTCGGCTCACTGACTCCGCCACAACCCCGATATCCGAGCCATACGATGGAACAAGAAATTCTCAATCGTACGAACTCGATAGACGGATCGAGCGGAGCAAAAAAATTATTGCGGCGATGGTGGTTGGCTGCGAGCGCTTTTGCCGCGATACGATTCTTCGTAATCGCCATCGGTTTTGATGGGCTCGATGCAGATCCCGATGCCTATCGAGCGATGGCCGAGTGTTGGTCAGCCAGCGGGACGATGGGGCTTTTGTCGATCGATGGAGTGGCGCATGCAACGGCCTTTCGACCACCGCTTTATCCTTGGCTGCTCTCGTGGTTCGTTATCGATCGGCAACTATGGCTTCCGGCGGTTGCTGGGCTGCATATCTTCTTAGGAAGTCTTACGTGCCTCCTATCCTGGGATCTAGCAAAACGCATCAGCGAGCCACAGCAGAAGCATATCGTGATACCGTGGCTGGTCGGTTTGGGGGTCGCGGTCGATCCGATCTTGTGTCGACAGTCGTGCTTGATCATGACCGAGACGACGGCAACTTTTTTAGCCGTGCTAACGATTTGGATCTGGGTATTCGGAGTCGGTTACACCCAGAGATTTCCAACTTGGTTGGCGTTTTTAATCGGCACCATGCTTGGAATCAATTGTCTAGTGCGACCATCGTCGTTGGCTTGGTGCTGGATGTTGATCTTAGGTCTTTGCATTCATCGATGGCGAACGAACAAAGTCGAACGCTCGAGGAATTCGGTTTCGTATGCAAACATACTAGTGTGCGCTTCCGGAATCGTCCTCCTCCTCATCCCCTGGATGCTTCGCAATCGCGCCGAGTTCGGTTCGATGATTTGGACGACGACACACGGCGGGTACACGTTGCTATTGGCCAACAACCCAGTCTATTTCGATCATCTCGATGCGGATGGCGTTTCTCGAACTTGGGATGAAGACGGCTTTCACGAACGCTGGTCGCATCGCAACGTTGGCGATCCGAGAACACGAGCCTTTTGGGAATCAGACTTCCGTTCCATGGCGAAGGAGCCGGTCGAACTCGATGAAATTGCGGACGATCGCTTGGCCAATCAAACAGCCATCGCAACGATTAAGCGGTCACCTTGGTTGTTTGTCAAAGCATGTTTAACCAGACAGGGTTGGTTTTGGGCATGGTGGCCATCGGGAGATCAAGTCTCGCGAAAAGTTTCCGCAGCGATCGGAATTTGGTACGGCGTACTCTTTCTAGCGTTCGTATACGGAAGCTGGCGCGGCATTTCGGCTTGGCTTTCGCGACGCGTTGCCGCAGCAACCAGTCTGAAGTGGATACCGGCTGTCGCATTGATTGTCGCATTAGGAGGTGTGCATACGGTCTATTGGAGCAACATGCGAATGCGAGCCCCCATCGTGCCGCTAGTCGTATGGATCGCGCTGAGTCCACGAAGTCTTCGGATATTCGGCGAGAAGCCCAAAATAGTACGCATATTGAAAACGAGTTAGATCTTGGTGTATACTTCACTTTGCTGCGGGTGTAACTCAGTTGGTAGAGTGATAGCTTCCCAAGCTGTATGTCGACGGTTCGAATCCGTTCACCCGCTCATCGAAAAAGCCTTGTTTTCCTAGGGAATTCAAGGCTTTTTCGCATTCTCGACCGCTCGCTTTCGTCGCGTCCAAATTGCCAGAATTTGCCAGTTTTTGACCCGTTTTGACACCAGCGAGTGTAACCATTGATGTAAGGGAACTTTCGACAGGATCGGTGCCCGTTGCTTGCAATGATTCTGAATTCGTCGGCATCCCGCCGATACTCGGAAGCGATTCGATAGCCCCTACAACGTCCATCAAACCAAGATGATTGTAAGTATTCATCGTCAACCGGATGTCGCTATGACGCATTGCCGCTTGAGCCACACTTGGCGAAACGCCAGCGCGATGCAACATCGTTGAAAAAGTATGCCGCATAGCATGAACGTCAACCGTCCGTCCGCGTTCGTCGATCTTAGCTATCCCGGCCGCCGCCATATCGCGACGCAAGATAGCAACTAGGTTAGTTGGCACAGTGAACAGTAAAGCATCGATTGGAAGTCGTGCAATCGTTCCGGCGATTGATACCACGTTTAACGCTTCGGACTCGCTTTGTAACGCTCGCAACCGGTCTGCTAGGTATTCTCTCAATTGTTCAGCCACGTTATCGCGTAGCGGTATGCTAGCCCCTCGACCCGCTTTTTCATCTTGTGAAGCGAGTTCGATCCAAGATGGCGATTCATCGAGGTAAACTTGTCCTAGTGTGATCGATGCTAGTTCACCCTTTCGGAGTCCAGTAGTCACCAAAACACGATAAAGCAATTCGCGTTCGATCCCCAAGCGTTCTAATTCGCGAAGTCTCTTAGGTGACTGTGAAAGAGCGATCTTTCCGCGTTCATATGCTTGATCGATTGTCGCAAGGTTTAGCGGTGCCTTTGTCCAAGTCGCCCTCGATAGGCTATCGGATGGTTGATTGTCGCCATCGTTTCGAACCGTTTCGCGTCCGAATTCGGCAACCGGTCGCAAGCGAACGACTTTTAATAGCCGACTGATTTCATCCGGTTCAAGCGAACGTCGCGGACGTTTTTGATTGCTGGTATCGTCAAGCATCTTGAAGCGTGCAAGCGGATTCACTTTGCAATTGTGAAAGTATGTCCGTCGATGTCGTCATGTTTGCAGTCCGATTGAATGATTCTGTAGGCAACCGCAGGGCGCAGCCCGTAAAGCGGTTAGCCTCTTATGGTCCCTTATGGGATATAGGCAACCCAGTTCCGCGTGCATCGACTCGATATCGCGACGGTCCCCGCATGATGAAAGCCGTCTTTCCGCTTCCCGGTGCGCCGCCGACCAGTGTAATTAGCTTCGGTCCTATCTCGATTTTTGCGAGTGGTCCCGCGTCGGCAATTCGATAGAACGTCGGCGGTTTCCCCGTCAGAACATCATCCCGCCAATTTTCAATCGCGTCGGAAGCGGTTACAAACTTTGCGTTGCTCATTGAAAATATTAAAGAAAATGGACGGAAATGGCGAAAACTGGCGAATGAATGGCTTCTACCCAGCAGGCTGCAAATGTTCGCATTTGACTTGCTGGAGTACGTGGTGTAGTATTCCAGAACGACTCCCCGGCTTCATTCGCCGGTTTGGCCAGCCTATACGACTGGCCTTTTTTTATGTCTTCACCGGGAAGCAGATAGTGCGAACCAGCGTCTACATTGACGGTTTCAATCTTTATTACGGTGCAATTCGCGGAACTTCCCACAAGTGGTTGAATCTTGAATCGTACTTTTCGCGTCTTTTGCCAAACGATGAAATCGTTGCAATCAACTACTTCACCGCCCCCGTACATGGGCAGTCTGGTATACGTCAAGCATCCTATTTGTTGGCCCTTGCAACATTGCCTTTGGTAACAATCGTACTTGGCAAATTCAAAGATAAAATGGCGACTTGTCGCGTTGCACCGTGTTCGTTTAACGGGGACCGTCGATTCAAAGTCGCGGAAGAAAAGCGTACAGATGTCAATATCGCGGTACAGTTGCTGGATGACGCCTATCAAAACGTTTCCGAAAAGATTGTCTTGGTAAGTGGCGATTCTGATTTGGTCCCAGCCCTTCAGATGATTCGATTGCGATTCACTCAAAAGAAAATCGCAGTCTACGTTCCAGCAATCGATCCGGTTCGCGGTGCCGCAGTCGAACTTCGCTCGGTAGCTCATGCGAATCGAACGCTTCCTAATAACTTGCTTGCTCATAGTCAATTTCCGTCTTCCATTTCAGACGGTTCAGGTGGACTAATTACAAAACCAGCGGGCTGGTAATTTCGGTCTCGGTTATGTTTCAAACCGCATTCGATTTGCCGCCGTACTTCCGATGGCGACAATCCACTATCCAAAGCCGACTCGGATAGCAACGCCAAAGCGAGTTCCATCGAGCATCCAAACTCGGCTAAGTTCGCCGCCGTGCTAAATAGCAATCGGTGACGGTCGCCATTCGTCGCGCCGTCGCGAATGAATTCCAAAGTCGAACGATTCAAACCCGACGGCATCGAACCGCTTTGGCGTTTGTCCGTTGCGACAGCCTGTTGAGATTCAACCGACGCAATAGCCGCTTGCCAATCTCGAACCGCTTGCGAATTCAATCGCGGTGCCATCGGCAGCTCGAACGGTATCGGTTCGGCAGCTAGTTCGATAATTCGCGAAGCTTTCAGGTTTAGAAGTTCGTCAAGCGTCAAGAATCGCTTGTAACGCGATGTTTTGCTGTGCTTTGAATTCGGTGCCCGGAACGCTCGAACGCGATCGTAAACGCCCGAATCAATCGCCACGCTCGAAACGGTAGCTACCGACTCTGCAAACTGCCGACAATAGGCATGAAACAACGCCGACGGCATCGGATTCCAAAGCGAAGTCGGCAAGCCAATATGAAAGCCTTTCGAACCGGAATAGAACAGCAGCAATTCGTCGCCAGCGATCCCGTAGCGTTCGGTCAAGTTCGAAGCCAATCGCCTAGCGTCGGCGGTCGCGTTGTCGATTTCGTCGCGGTCGATGTCGAACCACAGCCACCGCGACCAGCAAACGCCGGTATAGTTTCGCGTCGATCCGGTCGCGTTCAATTGTTCTCGAAACACATCGCCGTCCCCTTCGTTTGTCGCTTCGGTCGCGTTCGTTTCGGTTGCCGTGCTTGCCGTCGGTGCCGGTTCCGTCGGCGGTGTCGCCGCCGGTGCGAACGTATCCGATTCCGGCGCGTCGATCCCGATAACCTCGAACGTCTTAACTCGGTTGCGTTCGTTGCCGTCGTCATCTTTACGCAAACCCAATTTGCATTTGCATCGGATGAATCGCGGCAAAGGTTTTTCGAGTTGTTCCAGCGACGTAACGCCTAGTTTTCCAAGGTCGCGTTTCGTCTGCGGCAATGCCGCAGACGTCAGCCAGCAATCATGCCAGAATAGCCGACCCTTGAATTCGCCCTCGATTACCTTAAAGGTCAGCTTGTAGCCGGGTGTCTCATTCCTCCGCGATGATTCGAGTTCACCGCCGACGATATGGGTAACGTATTCACCCGCCGGAAGCGGTCCCATTTCGCCCGCCGCTTCGGTTTCTCGCCAAAGCTTATTCAAGTCGCCTTTGTCGCCTGAATTGTTTAGGATGTCACTTAGACGCATGTTCATTTACTCCGTTGCTGTTGATTGAATTTGTGTTTGTAGGTTCAGAATTGCCCGCGTCGGTTGCAGCCGACAGCGGGTTTTTTGTTGCGTCCAGCCATCTCGATAGCCGGTCGATTTCGTGTTGTGCTTGCTCACGGTCGCGAAGCAACCAGCGAGAAACATAGGCGCGATGTCGCGACGGTCGGTCGCTCTTGCAATCGCCGACCCGCTCGATAATTCGCAGACGTGCTAGCCGACTCGGAATCGAGCCACGCCATCGGCCACCATCCGCGAATTTTTCGGTAAGGTCGGCGGTCGCATCGTCGACGGTTGCCGTAGAATCCGCCGACGCAAGCAACGCTTGAAGCAACGCGACTTGACTAGCCGCAACCAGTTCGGCGCGTCGATCAGCCGCTAGCATCATGCCGCGTAGCTTTCTTGCGTCTCCAACTTCGCGAAGCACTGCTACCGCCGGTTGCATCGGCGGTTCTGAAAACGAGAACGTTTTCTGTATCATCGCCGTCCCCCTTGTCGAGAGTCGACGGCATTACAACCCGAATCAATCCAGGTCTTGATAACATCGCGATCCCATCGAACCGCGCCGCCAAGCTTGATCGGTCGCGGCATTCGTCCCGCGTCCGCCATCCTGTAAACGTGTCGAGGTGACACGTCCAGCATTGCCGCAACCGCGACAACATCCAGCAACCTTGCCAGTTCAGCAACCGGCTTTAAGACTTTCATAACATTACCTTTCGATGTTACGAATTCGAACCGCCAACGTCGCGATTCCAGACACCCAAAGTTTGCTTTAGGCATTTACAATCATTGAGATACAATGAAGGAACGTCTTTCGGGGTAGTTTGGATTTCCCAAACTACCCCCAAACCACCCCCAAGCGACCGACTAGGTTTAACTAGCTTGAGATAAGCGAGATTTGTAAAACGCTTTCAACCGCGGAAGATAGTACGCGACGTTTCGCGTTTCGCCAACTTTGCGTCGAAACGCCCCGACCGCATCGATTCCCCAGCATCCGTACTTATCCTCGCCAGTGTGCTCTGCACTTTTGCGATAGTCGCTCATTGTGCTTGACGACAAGTTAAGTTTTGTTCCTAAATCGCTTCCAAACATCCAATCTTTCGAATCAGCGTTGAATTGTGGCGGTGCTTCGAACGTCGGATTTGCTTTCCGTCCAGCTCGTTTTGGGTTCGCTCGCTTAGCATCGTTTCCAGTTGTCGCCGCACCTTGTTTGCCGCCATCATCCCGACCGCTTTTTCGTTCCGCTTCGCTTTTACGATCCCAAGCGAGTTCGGAAGCTAACCTAACGACTAACCGACTCAAAATTGAATCAGTGAATTTTGGGAACGGTTTTATAAATCCATGATCTATCCAGCTTTGCAGCATAGGTTCATCGGGATATTTACCGCGAAGCGTAATTGCTCTTACAGCGCATTCGGTTCTCAATTCTTCTTTGATTTTTTCGATAGGAGCAAGAATTTGAGGTTTTGGTGCGTCAGGTTCACTTAGCAATCTTTGCCGAATTGCTTCCCGCCGTTCGTATTCTGCCGTTCGTTCTGGACCTATTGGAATGCCATCTAGAGACGGCAGACGGTCGTATTCATCGCTATACCGTTGTAGCCAGCTACTGACCGGCTGGCCCTCGTGCGCGAAGGAACTTTTAGGAACTTTCGGCGTAACAGCTTGCATTTCGTCCACCAATTCGGTTGATTCGGTGACGGTAGTTATTTGCGGTTTATTGTCTGCATTGTTCGCTTGCAATTCCGACAACAAGTAATCAATCGCTTCGATGCTCGATTGTCGAACGTCCGATAATTCCGCGTACCAGCTTTTTCCATCCGCCGGTATATCGTCGATCCATTGTTTCGGCATTGCTTGTAGTCTCATTTGTTCGAGACTGTTAACTGGATACGATGCAAATTTGCCCCAAGTCATTCGAGTGACGATTGGATTGATACCCTCAATTCTTAATTCGCCTAAACCGAAGCAAAATAGTAGCCACTTGCCCAGCGGGTCGCGTTCGCGCCGACCGAATGCCAGCCATTGCTTTACTACGATCGGCAAATTCGCTTTCACTTCATTGATTGCCGACATAAGAATTCGTCCATTCGCTTTGAGTGCTTCGCGTTCAGCCCCCGCAGCTTGATTTTCGCAATAAATATCCAAGCAAACTTTCGACAGCCCCCAATGATCGGACGAAAGTCCCCACCATTGAAAGCCGTGCGTTTCTATTCGCTGATTGCGTTTAACCGGTGCAAGAACGGGTCTATCGTCATTGTCGACAACGAAACTAGCGGAAAGCTTTGCATCACTCTTTTTGTCCGCGCCCAATTGCGAATGAATGCGCCGCAACGAATCGATCAATACTCGGTATTGCATTTCAGATAGTCCTAGTTTTTTGAACGTCGCCGATCGGTAGGGGACGCTAGGACACGTCGCCCGACCGATCAGCGTTCCGCGATAGCAAGTCGCGTACTTGGATTCATACTATCGGCAGTTCGCAGAATTCGAAAGCTCTGAATAAATGCTGCACTAATTCGCCAATTTTGCGGAAGTTTGCGCATGTCTAACGAAGCGGTCGCTGGACGAACGAGCGCCACAATTTGCCCGCCCCCCCGAAAAACATTCTTGCGAACGCCTGCTAAACCACCGAATCACGAAGCGAGTAAAATGCGTACAGAGCAACCACAACAACGCACAGCGGACCAGTAGTGTGATCAGCAAAAGCGATAAGCGACGCGCCAAGGATTGCGAGACCTAAGAAAATCCTCGCTACGGAACGAATGAATTGTTCGGATTTTGTTTGCCTCGGATAAATTATCCGAGCCGATTCAATCGACTGCCGAACCATCCGCAGCTCTTGCAATACTTTTTCTTGCTGCAATACCAAGTCATCAACCGTACTCTTTTTCGAGTCACTCAAGATACATCCCCTTCGTTTATTTATTTTTCCACCAAGAATTAGCCGCCGCGACCGTTGCAGCAACGAAGCAAGATTTTAGCATTCTCGATTGTCCAGCGTGTTCCAACGCCCGGCGTGCCGATCTAGTACCGACGAAACGCAGGAACCCCCAGACCCCCTATGAATTTTCGCTAACTAACTTTCTGGATCGAGAATGGACCCGACTTCAACCGCTTTCTGAAGCCGAAACCAGCGGGGACCCGCCCGATAGCGGGCGATCCATGGCCCAATATACCACGATGAAACTTACTTTTTCTTGCTCATTTTCGCCGGACTGTGTTTCCCCAGGAACGGACCTATTATCAACCCCATGCTACCGACCGCCCCAAAGGGACCCAAAGCCGGTATGCCGCCTATCGCGGTCGTTACGGATTATACTTCGAATGCTTCCCAGTAGCCGTATCGTTGCGTTCTTGCCGCTTGCTGACGATGGTTTCGGCAACCGTCAGAATTGCCGCTCTTTGTGATTCGTCGGCATCCAAGAACAGCTCGACCAACCGATTCAAAATCGGGTCATCGAGCGGGATAGAATTAGCCGGATTTTGGCTTTCGAGTGTAACCATTGATGTAAGTGATTTTGCCGACCGGCGTTTACCCTTGGTTTTTCCTGGGTTATCATTGCATCCAATGTAGCTTCCCAAGCTGTATGTCGACGGTTCGAATCCGTTCACCCGCTCTTTGAAAAAGCCTTGTTTTCCTAGGGAATTCAAGGCTTTTTCGCATTCTCGACCGCTCGTTTTCGCCGCGTCCAAATTGCCAGAATTTGCCAGTTTTTGACCCCAGCGAGTGTAACCATTGGTGTAACGAAACTTTTGGTCGTATTCGTTCCGGTCGCTTGTAAGCTTTCCGGTATCTTCTCACCGCTAGCAAATCGATAGAATCGGATCTTTTGCTGCGGCGAGGATGTTGATGGCGAGATTTGGAGCGGCAGGATCGTGGCGAAGGTG
>JAWXCK010000084.1:0-8664 GCA_034408855.1 Pirellulaceae bacterium | reverse complement strand
TTTTGCAATCACTCAGTCCAGTGTTTTCCTTGTATTTCACGGCTAAAATCGATTGCGGATCACGAAAACCACCCACAGTTTCTACCGGAAGAGCCTAAAATCTGGAGACTCGGCCACGTTTTAAAGCAACTCTGCAACTCGTTGACGACGCCGACGCAAAACGCGTGATTTTGACTGATAAACGCTGGCCGTGGAAAACGCAAGGCGATTCCAGACGTCGAAGCGAGCCAATTCGCTCCCCAATCGCATTCTACACCCACTTGTTGGATAATAGTCGATATGGCGCTCGATGGAAAAGATCGATCATAGGTTGCTCGAAAAGCTGATCACTTGCGATGGCGGTGAGTTTGTAAACGTAGATTCGTTGAAGTAGAAATCATCCTTCCGGATCATCGATCAACGCTTGTAGTCGTTCGTCGAGCGGCGATTCAAATTGTGCCGGCCAGCCCGCGTCGATCAGACCGACGCCGATCATGTCTCGCAAATGGGTGCGATCTTTGTCACGGTTACTATTGAGTTTCATGCGGACGAGTTCGGGCAGATCGACGATGCGTTTACCTTCGATGATCGTGGCTTGATCGACTGATGGCGCGGGACTGACATATTCCTGCTTCACCTTTTGTCCTGCTCGTAAAATGTGAATCCCTTGACTCGGCTTGCCGTCGATTCCATCCAGAAAGACGGTCACGTCCATCACGCTGTCGCGATAGAAACCAGCCGCTTGCATTGCGACGGTCGCAGCGTCTAAATCTTCCTCGCGCAGCAACAAATCGACATCGCGCGTATTGCGAACCGCTCCATCGTCGATAGTGGCAACCCATGCGGCTACCGCATTTCCGCCAATGACTGCATAAGGAATGCCCGACGACTCCAATGCGTTGCAGGCGCGATTCAATCGCTCACGTACTTTTTCCACAGCGCTAAACATCCTTTCAAAGACGTACGGCCCTTGCTCGCGGACTAATGAATTGAGCTCTTCAGGGGTCATATCAGATCACTGGTGATAGCAAATCGCGAATAAGTGTGAAAAACGGACGCAGGAGATATTCTACGATCCGCCTGTCATCGAAAACGGCACTTCATATTATCAGAGCTTGCATCGTTCTTCGAACAAGAATTATTGCGAGCGATGTTTTGTCGTAACGCACCTTCGGCGAGCGCATGCAGTTTCAGGAGTACTGTACATATGGTCAGTATATGGCTTTGGGAACGGCGCTGCAGCCTTAGATCGGTATTTTTTCGTTCCGGAGAGCGAGTTTAGGGGCGTTTTCGCTTCGCGCAGGTCACCAAACATGGTATTTTCCTCAACCCGGCATCGCGGATGCTGTAACTCGAAACGAAGAAATTTGAAAGAATCATGACAAAGCCTCATCGCAAACTTAAAAAAGCCAACCACGGTCAACGGGCCGCCAACAGCAAGGCTCGTAAAGCTAAACGCAAGAAGATTCGCACCTAGTCGTTCGTTCCTTTTCCCAAAGGCCTAGCTGTGACTGGCAAAGACTTTATCGTCGATCCTGCCACACTCAATTTCGATCGCGTCCTTGCGGATGTCGAAGAAATTCGGCGTTGGAATCCTCAGCGCTTTGAAATGGAGCAGTTGACGGCGATTATCCATGAGGATCCAGAGCGAAACATTTGCGTTGGCTTCAAGGACATCACGGACAAAGAATTCTGGGTTCGAGGGCACATGCCTGGCATGCCCTTGATGCCGGGTGTGGTGATGCTGGAAGCTGTCGCTCAAGTTTGTTGCTACAGTGCGCACAAGTATGACCTGCTTGGAACTTCGATGATAGGCTTTGGCGGGCTAGAGGATGTTCGATTTCGAGATCCTGTCCTTCCCGGTGATCGCTTGGTTGTCATGTGCGAGTTGCTCAAAGCCCGACGCAATCGATTGATCATTTGTCGCTTTCAAGGTTTTGTGAAAACGAATCTCGTCCTCGAAGGTGTCCTCAAAGGGATTCCGATTCCCAAGGAAGCTCTTATGGCCTATTCCAACAATAAAAATTCAGCCTCAATATAGCGTCCCCGCTCGATAAGGAGCCATTTCTTGAGATCCATTCGAAGCCTCGCCGCCACGTTGGTTATCGTAGGAAGTCAACTTGCCTTTCTTAATAACGTGATTGCCCACCCGGGACATGAACTGCTTCCTGCTTCCACTGACTCGGCAGCACATTATGCATTCGAGCCTGTTCATGGGCTTCCCGCTATCGCTGCTGGCGTCGTGTTGTTACTGATCATTCGATGGATCGCTCGCCGCCGATGGCGACAGCAATACGAACGATAATGAGCAAGTCGACGCCGCATCGTCATGCAAGAAAACGTTCAAGACGTCGACATTCTGCCCCTGGTACCGCACCCGGTACCATCGTGCGAGATCCAAACGCCTCGGCCACGTCGATTCGAATTATCGCGTTTAGCAATACAGCGTTTACCGAGAAAGAAATCGAACACCCGTCCGAGATCGCTGAGATCACCCGCCAATTTCCAGTAAGCTGGATCGATGTTACGGGCTTAAGCGACGTCGACAAGATTCGATCGATAGGCGAGCTGCTGGGGCTGCACCCGCTGGCGCTGGAAGATGTCGTCAATGTCCATCAACGGGCCAAAGTCGATGTCTTTGACAATTATCTTTTTGTGGTCGCTCGAATGATCGAAAACGACGAGGCCCAGACCAGTGAACAGATCAGTTTCTTTCTTATGTCGGGGGTATTGGTTTCGTTCCAAGAGCGTCCTGGCGATTGCTGGGAATCGGTTCGGAACCGAATTCGGCAGCGACGCGGCAAGATCAATGCGCTCGGCCCTGACTATTTACTTTATGCGCTTTTGGATTCGATCGTCGATAGCTATTTCCCGGCGATGGATAAATTGATTGAAAGTGTCGACAGGCTTGAAGATGAAATTACGGTTGCCGCGAAACCTGAACACATGCGTCAAGTCCACGAAATACGTGGCTTGCTGCTCAGTCTACGTCGAGCCATTCGGCCTCATCGCGAAATGATGAATGAATTGACCCACGATGGAAGCGAGCTGATATCGTCCGAGACGCATGTTTTTCTTCGCGATTGCTATGACCATGTCATCCAAGTTATCGATGCGGTCGACACGTATCGTGAATTGACATCGGACCTTCGCGATTATTACCTGTCGATGGTCAGCAATTCGATGAATCAAGTCATGAAACTCTTGACAATCATCTCGACTATATTCATGCCGCTATCGTTCGTGGCAGGCGTATATGGTATGAACTTTGATACGAATTCGCCTTGGAATATGCCGGAATTGCGTTGGCGTTTTGGCTATCCATTTGCGTTGGGGCTGATGACGATGATCGGAATGTTCTTGATTTGGGTATTTCGTAGTCGGCGTTGGTTGTAGTTACTGTTTTTTTGAAGTCGTTTTTTTAAAGGTTTGAAGTTCGATGCAATGCACGTTAGTTTTGTTAAAGCCCGACTGTGTTCAACGGCGTTTAATGGGTGAAGTTATTGGTCGCTTTGAAGCCAAGGGACTCAATATTATCGCTATGAAGATGCTCCAAGTCACACCGGACTTGGCGAAGCAACATTATGCCGAGCACGTCAGTAAGCCGTTTTATCCTAACCTCGAGAGTTTTATTACCTCTTCGCCTATTCTTGCGATGGCGATCGAAGGGCTGGAAGCGATTCGCGTCGTTCGCGACATGCTGGGGGCAACCAGCGGATTGAAAGCCGTTCCCGGTACCATCCGCGGCGATTTTAGCTCCTCTCGCCAAATGAACTTGGTTCATGCGTCTGACTCCGAGGAATCGGCAACGCGGGAAATCAAGCTCTACTTTTCACCGAACGAGATCTGTCGCTATGTACCTACATTGGTTGGAAGCTTCAAAGCCGACGATGAAACTTGATGCTGGAAAGCTATGCAGAACCTGGAGACCGCTGAAGCCTATAACAATTTTGGCAATGCACTGCTTGCCCAAAATAAAATAGGCGAGGCCATTTCTGCATTCCAAAATGCCATTCGGCTTCGTCGAGACTTCGTCGAAGCCTTTTTTAATCTCGGCAATGCGTATCATCGCGCGCACGAATTGCAGTTGGCAGTCTCAGCCTTCGATAACGCAATTGGACTGCGGCCCAATATGGCGGTCGCCCATCTGAATTTAGGAAACGTCTATCGATCGCTCGATCGGATCGACGATGCAAGCCTCGCTTACCAGCAAGCGATCCAAATTCGCTCCGATTATTTCGAAGCCTTTTACAATCTCGGCGTGCTTCAGCAGCAGCAAGGCGATCTCATTGGTGCCGAACATTCGTTTCGTCGTGTCCTCGAGCTTCGCCCCGATTTTACACCGGCCGCAAACAATCTCGGTTGCATCTACAACTCGACGGGTGACTATCGAGCGGCAGCTCAGTTGCTGCGCAGCTCGCTTGAAAAATCGCCAACGTCGCTTGATTTGTTGCTCAACTTAGGCGCAGCGTTTGTCGGACTAGGGGACTTTGACGCCGCATTGCAGGTGTTTCGACAAGCCTACCCACTCGATAAAAAGCTCGCGGCTCCGCTCGTCGTACTTGCCAAGCAGCATGTTTGCCGTTGGGAGAACATTGAAGAGCTTTCACAGCATGTGATCGACGAACTGGATAGCTCAGCAGGCGAGTTTCATCCGACACTTGCACCGTTTATATTCGTTGGTTTGCCGGTCCCGACGAGTCCTTCCCAGCAGCTTCGCTGCGCGCGACGTTGGTCGCAAGGATTCCAAGATCTAGAGGTAGCATTCCATCGAAGGTACCCCGGTAAATCCGAATTCGATTTCCAACGTCGATTGCGAGTCGGGTACCTCTCAGCAGATTTCAACGTCCACGCCGTTGCCTTCATGGTTGCTGAATTGTTCGAAGAACACGATCGAAGTCAATTCGAGATCTTCGGCTATTCGATTGGAATCGACGATCAGAGCGACATTCGAAGACGAATCGTGAATGCTTTCGATCATTTTTGCGATTTGTCGAGCTGCTCGTTTGAGGACGCGGCGAGGACAATCGCAAAAGATCAAATCGATATTTTAATCGATCTTCAAGGTCACACGCGAAACGCTCGAACCCAGATCCTGGCTTATCGGCCGGCTCCTATCCAAGTCAACTATTTAGGCTACCCAGGTACGATGGGGGCTTCGTATATGGACTACATCTTGGTCGACAATTTTGTGGTTCCTCGCGATCAACAGCGTTTTTTTTCGGAACAATTGATGCACCTTCCGGGTTCTTATCAGGTAAACGACGGAAAATGTCGGGAATCCGCAACCCAACCGACTCGAGCCGATTGTAGACTTCCCGAGGATTGCTTGGTGTTTTGTTCGTTCAACAACAGTTTTAAGGTTACTCCGATTATTTTTGATATTTGGCTTCGACTCCTGCAATCGATTCCGGCCAGCGTGTTGTGGCTTTCAGAAACCAATACAACCGCCGTTGGCGAGTGTATCCGCCACGCAGCTCAGCGTGGAATTCCTTCCGAACGGATCGTAATCGCTCCGCATGTCGCGCTTGCCGATCATTTGGCTCGACAGCCGCTGGCAGATTTGTCGCTGGATACCTTTCCCTACAATGGTCACGCTACGGCGAGTATCGCATTGCGGATGGGTGTACCGATCGTCACTTTATCAGGAGAGACGATGGCTTCACGGGTTGCTGGTAGTTTGTTGCAAGCCCTTGGCATACCCGAGCTGATAGCCAGAAGCTATGAAGAGTACGAGTCGATCGCTTTGCAGCTCGCTTCCGATCGAATGAGTCTCGCGAACGTTCGCGATAAACTATCAGCAAATCTTCGCGAGAGTACCGTTTTCAGTGGTCGAGAATTTGCGAGAAAAGTGGAGCAAGCATATAAGAAGATGTGGCTGTCCTATAACGATTCAAATGACCAGGGGTAGCCAAATGACAACGATCAGTGAAGCATTGCAGGCAGCCATCGAATTCCATCAGGAAGGGGATCTTGGTCAAGCCGAGCAGTTGTATCGCCAAATACTGCAGATCGTACCCAACCACGCCGAGACGTTACATTTGCTAGGTATCTTGGCGTCACAAGTAAATCAAAGCGACGTTGCGATCGATTTGATTAGTCAAGCGATCGCACTTCAGCCATCGACGCCCTATTTCCATTACAATCTTGCGTTGGCGCTGGAAGAAAACGGAGAACGCGAAGCAGCGATCACTTCGTTGCAAAGTGCGTTGAGCCTCGATCCAGCCTACCCCAGGGCTTATTTTCATTTAGGATTGTTTCAGCAGCAATCGGGGCAGTTAGAAGCATGTATTCGCTCGTTTCATAGAGCGATCGAGCTTCAGCCCGACGAAGCAGTCGCTCATTTTCGCATGGGAGTTGCGTTCGACGACTTGCGAAACATGGAGGCGGCGATTGGGTCGTATCAAGAAGCGATTCGGCTCCGACCTAGCTACGTCGAAGCCCTCAATAATCTCGGCAATGTTTACAAGTCGCAGGGACTTAGTGAGAAAGCAATCGAAGTCTATCGTCAAGCGCTCAGCCTCAATGAAAATCAACCCGATATCCATCTCAACCTAGGAAACGTCTATTACTCCGAAAGCATCTTCGGCAGCGCAGAAATTGAGTATCGAAAATCGATTGCGCTTCGGCCCGACCATGCCGATGTGCATAAATTACTCGGCGATGTCCTGCATGAGACGGGACGACCCGAAGAGGCGATCGAATCGTATCGAACGGCCCTCCATGTTGCACCGCAGAATGCTGCCGTACTGCTAGCGGTTATCAACGCGGAACAACATATTTGCCATTGGGAGAAGCTCGACGATTTAACATCGAAGCTTTTAACGCTCTTAGAAAAAGACAATTTCACGAACAAGAAAGTGATGATTGCACCGCTTGGGATCGCTAGTTTACCGATCGCAACGGCACCGTCGCTCCAACGTCGAAGCTGTGAAGCTTGGGCTCGGCAATGTAGCTCGGCTACCGGCAATGATCAGCGCCCGTTTTCAGGCAAACAACGCAGCGATCGAAATAAGATTCGAATCGGCTACTTATCGGGCGACTATCGCACGCATCCGGTTGGATACCTCGTCGCCGATCTTTTTGAATCCCATGATCGAACGCATTTTGATATCTACGGATATTCATTCGGATTGAATGACGGAAGCGAAATTCGCCAGCGAATCGAGAAAAGCTTCGATGTCTTCCGAGATATCCGAACGCATTCTTTTCAAGCTGCCGCCGAAAAAATCGAAAACGACGAGATTGATATCCTAGTCGATCTACAAGGCTACACTCAAAACTGTCGAACTGAAATTCTGACCTTTCGTCCGGCTCCGATCCAAGTCAATTACCTTGGCTATGCCGGTACAATGGGAGCCGATTTTATCGATTACAACTTGGTCGATGAATTCGTCGTACCGTCGGAGCATCAATCCAATTTCACTGAAAAACTGGCGTATCTTCCTGGCTGCTTCATGGTAAACGACCGTCATCGCGAAATCGCGTTGCGAACTCCGTCGCGAGAGGAAGCCGGTTTGCCTGCTGATGGATTTGTTCTTTGTTCGTTCAATACATCGATCAAAATTAAAAGGCCCATGTTTCAATGTTGGCTTCGTTTGCTAAAAAGAATTCCCGGGAGCGTGCTTTGGTTGCGGGAGACCAACGTATTGGCGACGACCAATTTACGTCGTGAAGCAAATTCGTTTGGAATTAAATCTGATAGGATTGTGTTTGCTCCTCGCGTTTCAATGCCCGAGCATTTGGCGCGACAACGGCTCGCCGATCTCTTCTTGGATACCTTTCCGTACAATCATCACTCGACGGCCAGCGACGCGCTCCGCATGGGTGTTCCAATGATTACACTGTGCGGCGATATGGTGGTTTCTCGTGTGGCTGGAAGTTTGTTGAAAGCGCTCGGGCGTTCCGAACTCATTTGTACTCGCCTCGATGAGTACGAAGCCTTGGCCCTAGACTTCATGGAAAAACCCGAGCGACTAGCCGAAATTCGTCGCCAGCTTGATGAGACGCTAAAGACCTCGACTCTTTACGACGGCAGCGTTTTTGCCAAGGGGATCGAGAACATCTATCGATCGATATGGGAACGCTATCGTCGCGGCGATCCTCCGCAAACGATATATTCGACTTGATATGGCAAGCGAAACGGAAATACTCGAACAGGCCGTTCAGTATCATCGATCTGGAGATTGGTCACAGGCCGAGCAACTCTATCGCCAGATTCTTGCATCGAATCCCAATCATGCCGATGCTCATCATCTGATGGGAGTTCTGGCGATACAAGCAGAATGCTATACCGTCGCGATTGAACGGATTCAGCAAGCCATCGTAATTTCGCCGTTGGTTGCCGACTACCATTGCAACCTTGGCGTGGCGCTAGAAAAAATCGGACAGCGCGAGGCCGCAGCCGCTGCCTATCGACAGGCTTTGTCGATTTTTCCATACTATGCCGAAGCTCTTAACAACCTAGGAGTACTACTAACGGCCGAAGGGAATCCGAACGAAGCAATGACGCTGCTTCGTCAAGCTCTCGAAATTCGACCAGACTATGCCGATGCATCAAGTAATTTAGGCGCCGCCATGAAAGCATGGCTCTTCCGCAGAATCTGTGGGTCAAAATTGACTATTTATCGTTACGAATAGAAAACCGAAGTTTCAACGGACACCCGTTTCGCATTGGATTTTTGA
>JAWXCK010000083.1:0-6387 GCA_034408855.1 Pirellulaceae bacterium | reverse complement strand
TACATGTATACCTACCCGCTTTGACATCAAAATGGACAATAAATTTTGGGATTTCAAAAGATAGTGCTACATGTAGCAACGTTGGTTTGAAGAAGTTTTTGTATTCGCCGATTCGGAAGTCACCAATTTACGTTGATGAATTCCTCACAATCGGAATCCATAGGGAGATGCACTTGGATAAAGATGTCGTCAGGAAAAGGGTCGCGGCTCAAAAAATAACCGATGCGATTTACCCAATGCATCCCGCTCACCACGTACATGTCTCCATTATCGCCATCGAGAAAAGTCCAAACTTTCCTTCAATCGAAATTTACGACGTAGGCAAGTTCTTCGCCGGAGGTCTAGAGCCATCCTAGCTCTCCTATTTCAACATCCCAAAAATACTGTACCCAAAAAAACCTCTCCTATTCTGACAAATTTCGTGCCAAGCGCAAACAGCGAAATGCACTCCAATGGCCAACGTGAAATAAACCGCACTTGCGATATCATCCGAGACTTTGCTAGACAAGCTGATTCGATTTCACCAACAAATGTTAAAGTCTTCGGTAGGAGCTTCAGGAATGTGCGTTTATCGCTTTTTCATTTTGCTTTGCGTAGTCGCCTTTTCAACGGAACAAGTTGCTTCAGCGCTGGCAGGAGAGCCAATCTCAAGCGTTGTTTTGAAGAAACGAATGCTAAAACTATCCCCGCTAGAAGCATTGAAGACGCCAAGCCATTTTCTTTCAGAACTTTTATCTTCAATTGATCACTCCGAAGATCGGTTCACTGATTCTGAACAAATTCGAATCGCCTCGATAAGAGGGATAGTATCGTACAGGAACGATAACTTCAGTGATGCTGAAGGCTATTTCACGAAAGCCATCGACGCTTCTCCGAATGACTCGGTATTGCTATGGCTTCGGGCGCTTTGTCGATCAGCGACAAATGAGTATGCCGCCGCCGAGAACGACTGCAAGCGAAGTATTGCCTTGGATGGTCGGTTTATCCCGCCGCGTCTAACACTCGTTGCTTTGTACCTTAAAGCGTCGCAACTGACTTCTGCGTCGACCGCCCTTTTAGAAACCGAAGAAATCGATGCAAAGAGTGAAGCGTCATACCTTAACTATTTTAAGGCTGTCCTTGCATTCAAACAAAAAGACTGGGAAGCGACAAAAGATTTTGCGAACCTAGCTCTGACCAGTCTTTCGACATACCAGGTCGTCCCGGCGAAAGCTCTTTGGCAAATGCGAATGCGGGCTGGCTTGGCAAAAAAGGATGGCTCGGAAGTAATTTTGGCATCCGAGCGAGTCATAGCGGAGTCCCCAGATGACACGGAAGCTCTATTCGCACTTTGGAAAGCTCTGCGAATTGAAGGCAAGATGATCTACGCACAAGGAGTATCCGAGAAACTCTATACAGTAAACCCAAACGACGAAAAGCATGTCGCGTGTAGAATGGTGAGTATGGGGGACGTCGGACAAATCAATGCTGCCGAGATGATCGCCGAAGACATGCTTAAGAAGAACCCGCAAGGCAAACTGCCTTTGGAGATACTTCAAAAAATTCGCATGGCCAAAAACAACATGAGCGATGATAGCTCTCTTTCAAGGTAATCGCGTGTGTAAGGAAAAGAAAAGGCCTCAAAAGAAGCTGCAACAACAGCAACCTTTGAGGCCCAAAGCGATTGATATCCAGAATCCCAACTACGGGGTAATAATGATGTTGAAGTCGATCAACGTATCGCCGTCAGGTGTTAAAGTGTCGTCGACGTAATTCCAGTCGTATCCAAAATCGATGCTGACGTCGATGGTCCAATCCCCAATGTCAATGGAGTAGTCATAGTCAAAATTGAGTTCGATGGTATCGTTCAACAAGTCAACCTGCCCAGTTAGGTCTAGATCGAAATCCCCTCCGAACAAATCTTCTCCGTCAAAAATGTTGAGGTCAGGAAACTCGAAAGTCGTATCTACCCCAAGATCATCAAGAATCTCAAGCACCGAGTCTATTCCTTCTTCAATGATGACTACGCCTATCCCTATCCCGATTCCTACAGCGGTTTCAGGTTCATCTTCTAGGAAATCTAACACATCTTCGACACCAGGTATGATGTCCGGATATTCGTCAAGAATATCCGTAAGAACGCCCTCCGCAACCGTTTCGAATAAATCGACAATGGGATCGATCGATCCGTCGTCTTGAGAATATGCTTTCGTATTTCCTACAAACAAGAAGACAGCTGAAATAGCGAGGAAATAACCGACCTATTTGGCTGAACAATACATCTAGGACACCAGACTTTCTACGAGGAGAAGAGAGGCATCCCTTGCCGCCATTTAAAAGCGAGGCTCCGTTTTGCCCGCACCCAAATTTTAAGGGTGAGAGGAACATAACGGGCGTGTCTATGACAGGCAAGCCACCTACAATGGTCTCTGTCGGAGAAAACGGTCCCCTTTTCGACTGCCATTTCCACAAAACAAGCGGAGCCGCAGAAGCGAAGTGGTTGCGAAGTGGACTTGCAATATTGCCGGTCACAACCAACAAACTTCCAATTTTACTGTGATTTCGAACAAGTTCATTTACGCATGCCGATGCTTCTGATATTCTGAAAGTCCATTGGAGGATTTGTGGCTTGGAGCTTCGTTCTCCGTCCATTTTTTTTGTCGTTTAACGGAGACTTCATCGATGAATTATTTTCGATACGCCGCAGTACTCTCTGCTTTGATTTTTTCGTCTTCGCATCTTGTAGCCGCCCCGCCAACGAACGCGAAAAGCACAAAGGTTTCGAACAATCCTTACGATCAGCTACTGTCTGATGCGACTGTTCGAAAAAACATTGGAATCGACGAGCAGACGTACAGCAAGTTGCGTGATGCTTTTGGAGTTGGCGAGCTGGACACAAAGCTATCTCGCTCGCAACTTGCAGAACTGGCAAAAGTCCCAATCAACGAGCGCCCGAAGGCGATGGAAAAGCTACGCAGTAGCTATGCAAAGGCAAGCGAACAGACAATGGCGGACGTGAAGGAAATCCTCTCGCCAGATCAGTTCTTTCGATTGGAGCAAATAAAACTTCAGGTTCATCTTCTTAGAGATGGCGTATACAAAGCGGTAGCGACCACCGATGTTGGAAAAGAGATCGATATAAGCGAGTCACAAAAAGCGAAGATAAGGGAGATAGAAGCATCGGAATTTGCACTACTGGCGAAGGAAATCATGCGTTTGCGTCGAGAAGCGATCGAACGAATTCTTGCATCTTCCTTAGATTCAAGTCAGCAAAAAATGCTTGACGATTTGCTGGGAACGCCTTTCCTTGTGGAAAAATAGTCAGTTTGTGGAAAACCGGTAGAGCTTCGTAGTTGATCGCCAGATGATTTTCGTTTGTACTTCACCTTATCTGACACCTCCAAGCTGCCTCTTCCGCTGCCTCTTCCGCTGCCTTTTCCTTGTATGCGATATACTCCTGGGTGGTCCGTAAGTGAGTCGGCTCAATGAAAGCCCCTTGATCCTAGAAATCCTAAGACGCTGGCCTGATCCGCGAGACTTCAAGCGGCAGCACCCCAAGGGTCTTGAGAAGCTTCTGGAAAGTCACGGCTATCGAAAGCCTGAGCAACCATAGGAGATTATCGACTCATTGAAGAACGCCAAATTACTTTGTAATGACGAAGCTTTGTTGGTCACCGCTTCGCTTATATGTATGACAACTGTAATGTTTCAGTGACAATGGCACAGTCGTAAGTTAGTCTAGCGGTTTTTCTGAAGGCCAGGTGAACCAGAATGACCAAAGGAAAGAGAAAGCGCACCTCGCGTAGCGCCTCGGAGAAGATGCGGATTGTATTGAAGGGGATGGAACCCGGTATCGACGTAGCATCGCTGTGCCGCCAAGAAGGGATCAGTCCGACTCAGTATTACTCTTGGAAGAAGCTGTTGGTATCCAGTGCCGACGCCGTCTTTGGAGGAAAGCGGCATCGAGCGATAGATGCCAAGGAAACGAAGCTGGAATCGGAGCTAACCCGGATGAAGAATGTGATCGATGAGATCACTGATAGAATGCCTTGGGGACACCCACAAATGGAGATGATCGAAACTTTGCTAGCTTCTAAGGCAAGCGGGTTGGTTGCTTTTTCATGGCACGGACCTTGGGAACACCGACGAATTGCGTTTCAGACAATTTCATGGAATCGAATTGACGACAATCGTCTCCGATTGTGCGTGTCCCCATGGTCCCTTCGGCAACGAGGAAGATGGCGGCAGTCCCGAAGGCTCGTCGTATCTCTACTACGTCGATGACAAACCCAAGGCGATGGCCTTCGAGAAATACCTCGACGCCCATCCCGGTGCGATTGACCTGGGGTTCGGTGGACACACGCATACGAACCCCGACGATCATTTCAATGGCCGCACGCACATCGAGCGTAAATGGGGCGCGACGTTTATCAACTGCTGCTGCCTCACACGTTTCCATGTCGCGGTAAACTCTCGTCCGTTGAGTCGCTTGCTGACTTTCACCGAAGGCAGCGCCGAGGTCCGCGTGCAATGCTACCTCCACACCAACACCCACGCGCCGCAGGGCTGGTATCCTAAGGCCGAACGCGTGATCGAGTTGGGCAAGCAGTTTCATATGAGTTGAAACTATGAAATCCTCTCCGCTCAAGCATACCCACATCGGCATGCTGAGTTTCCTCACTTCTGGCGATCTTGCATCAATAGCCTCATACTCGTAGTTTCGTAAGTCACCAACTTCCGCCCACAATGCCGACAACTCTTGCGGCGTCGAACGCGTCCGTCACGGAGCGGTTCGGTATGTGTCGTGTGAAAATGCCGACAGCCACATTGTGGGCAACGTATCCCCAGCTCTTGTTTTTGCGATTCGTTGTTATTCATGAGCGATTCTTCTGTTGCAGTTCCGCAAAACTCACTCGTACCCGTTTACTCGTTACGATTCCGTCGGTTCCAGCCAATGCGGCGCCTTGCATCGAAGCTCCGACGGCGCAGCCCACCAGGCAATCGAACCAGTGATTGTCGCCGCGTTCGGGCCGCAACTTCCATTCGTCCACCGTGCGACCACGCCCTTGGGTCCTCACACGGTATTCGGAGGTCATATGTTCCGCAAATAGCCGATGTTGATCCGCCGAATCTCCAAATATCGATAGACAACCGCGATCACCCATCGAGACTCCGAGTCGCGCATGTACGAAGGATTTCCAATAGTTCGTATCGTAGATAACGTGCCGCACAGCTCGCTTGCCATGCACATTCGGTATTCGCCAGTTATGACCAATGCGTTCACCAGGCCGGCGTTTGTATTCCGAAAATGGTTGACTGGACGCACCCACAAACCGTCCGTGACTCGGCATGACAATTCCCGCGTGCGATGATTGCCGACAGAATTGATAAACGACATCGGTCGACGAACCCCAGTTAGCATCGATCAGACAGCGTTCAATTCGAAGCATGGCTCCGTCGTCACGCTTCCATTCACGATTGAGCTGGTTGCGGATAACTGCTTCGAGCCCCGCATAGATCGAACCTTCGAGACCGCTGGCTTTCGATACAGTAGCCAACGTGAGCCGTGCGTCACGCAATGTAAAATACGGCCGCTGCTGATCGGGATAGCTTCCATAGTCGATAACATAACCGGTGAACGCATCTTCCCAAGCGGCGATTAAATAATATAAGAGCGTCGCCTGGATATCGACAAACATCGTCACATGGTTGCAGCCGATCGGGATTTCGCCGCGAATCATGCGGTTTGTTTTACTTGCAATCTTGTCAGCCGAAAGTTCATTATCGGTCGCTGCTACTTCCGGCAGCGGATCATTCTGGTATTCAGCAAAGAAGGCCGCTTCGTCTTGTAACTTAAGATTCATCGCGTGTTGGATGGCCGAAAGCTCGTCATAGTTAAATCGTTCTGGCCACCCGACCTTGGACCCTTCGTCCATCGCTTCGCGGTTATGCCGATAGAATTCGGTAGCGGATGCGCCGCCGTCGCCGGCCCGAAAACCTTCAGCTCGAATTTCGGCATAGCGTTTCCACAAGTTTTCGTTGGTTGGGAATGCATAAATCATTTTCGTCCTCTCGCCATTCCATTCTGGATGACGGTCGCGGTCGAGAATGTTGTCGGCCATGTCGCCAGGGCGAATCACCGTGCATGGCATGATGCCGGATATTTTTTTACCGGGACCAGCTAGGCCGAGCACGGCTCCGGCGAGAATGCTTTCACGATTGGCACATTGTGAAAGCGATCGTGCGGACTCGTCCGTTTGGGGATCATCAAGTATAACTAAACTTGGCCTTACACTGCGACCATCTGGCCGTTTAAATTTCATGCCTCTGATGCGGCCGGTGATGCCGGCGACCTTGATAATCGATCCACTGGCTGGGCTATCTGCGATCGTTGGCAATACGATTTCT
>JAWXCK010000082.1:0-16285 GCA_034408855.1 Pirellulaceae bacterium | reverse complement strand
TTTTGCAATCACTCAGTCCAGTGTTTTCCTTGTATTTCACGGCTAAAATCGATTGCGGATCACGAAAACCACCCACAGTTTCTACCGGAAGAGCCTAAATAACTTCGATTCGCAATACTCGAATAAACTTGTCGTATAATGGATCAATATGCAAAATCCGAAGTTATTTCTGAACGATCCCTAAATCGTAAATCCAAGTGTTCCATTTTTGAGGAATCTCATTCAATGTCGTCAGCATTTCGATTTTGGTCGACGCTCACACTCATTCTTTTGTTCGCCAAAGTAATGATGGCACAAGCTGAACCGCTACCTATTGCTCTTTGGCAAGGCCAAGCTGCCGGCGCGATCGGTCAGGAACCCAAAGACAATCCTGAAGGTTTGCTTTATCTCTTGCCACCTCCCTCTGGCAACGCCGACTCCGTAATACAGCGTCATCCTTGTCTGGTAATACTCCCCGGAGGCGGCTATGGGAATTTAGCTATCGATCACGAAGGGTATCAGATCGCTCATTGGGCCAATTCGATGGGGATGGTTGCGCTGATTTGCAAATATCGTAACCGCCGCGACGGCTACGGACATCCGGTGCCGATGCAAGATGCGCAGCGAGCTATACGATTGGCTCGAGCCAATGCGGACGCTTGGAATGTCGATCGCAACAAAGTTGGTATCATCGGATTCTCAGCCGGAGGGCATTTGGCATCGACGGTGCTCACCCATTTCGATGCCGGTCAAAAAATCGATGGCGATAAAACTGCATCGCAAAGTTCGCGACCTGACTTTGGCATTCTTTGCTATCCAGTCATCTCGATCGGAAAGTCGTATGCCCACGCGGGTAGTCGGAAGAATCTGCTCGGAAGCGAGCCCGATCCTAAGTTGGTTGAATTGCTCAACAATGAAGATCAAGTAACACCGCAAACGCCGCCGACTTTTCTATTTCATACTCAAGAGGATACGGTGGTGCATCCGGAGAACAGTCTGGCTTTCTACTCGGCGATGGTTCGTCATCAAGTCGTGGGTGAACTCCATTTTTTTCAAAAGGGAAAACATGGAGTCGGACTGGCGGCTGGAATTTCAGGAACGGAAAAATGGCCAGATCTATGTCGTCAGTGGCTTATCGGTCTCGATGTGATTCGCTGAAATTATTGTCGCGTTCCTAACGCTCGCCATAATGTTTGATCCATCGAGGACGAGAAGGTTTGTACGGAACCGTCCAGCAGAAGTCCATTGGCGCCGCCGAGATGATAGCTTCGCGAGGTTACCACACGATATCCTTGTCGATTCGTGCCCGGCCCTAACTTGGCCGAACTAAAGTCGACATCTTCGACTTTTTCTCCGACGAGATATTTCACAACGGTATTCGGCGAGAAGGTCGTTGTAACTCCGCTTTGAAGTGTTCGCCCGCTAACCCATTGCGTGTGCCCCCAATCGATATCAAATCGTCCCCCGAAACTCGCAATCTCGTCCGGCGAATCGGGAATAGGAGCATCGGGACCTACCGGCTGTCCTCCGTCGACCAGCGTCGCTTGAAACGATTTCGTTTCAGCGGCGCAGAGCGTGTGCGATAAGCCATCGGTAAAGGCCGATAGCGGATGCGAAACATTGACGCCAAAAGCTCCGTCACCGGATTCACCGGTCAATTGATCGATCCCCAGCCAGCTTCCGATGCTGAAACCATAGTTGGTCGGATAAAACTCGATCCCGGCCTCGATGCGCGTTCGCCGATTCGGGTCGCTCGGACATCGATAGAGCGGTACTCGCATGCTCGCAATTTCAGGTTGTAACGAAAACCCGACATCGTACCGAACCTGTCGATGAATGTTATTTTGTTCGACGAATGGCAACAGGCGAGTATGAACGGAATACCCCGAGAATGTATTTCCGGGAACAAAAGTTCCTTGATAGGGAAGCCCTGCACAAACGTCGTGATAGGTTAGGACTGCAAATCCAAGTTGTCGAAGATTACTTTGACAACCCATTCGTCTGGCGGCTTCTCGAGCGTGCTGGATTGCGGGCAAAAGCAAGCCAGCAAGAATGCCGATAATGGCGATCGAAACCAGCAATTCGACTAAAGTGAATCCAAAGCGTTTGCATGAATGGCAAGCTGGATATCGATATTTTTGTAAAAGGTGCATGTCGCATGTCACATGTCGTACTAAGCAATAATCTCATCGATCGGCTGGACGTGTTCGACGCCAACGAGCTTTTGATCGAGACCACTGTAGAAGTAGGATAGCTTATTGGGTTCAAGTCCGAGTTGTTGCAGGATCGTGGCGTGGAGGTTTTTGACATGGAGTGGTTTCTCGACGGCTGCCGAACCTAGCTCATCGGTCGACCCGACGCTGACTCCACCCTTGATGCCGCCCCCGGCCATCCACATCGTGAAGCCGTAGGCGTTATGATCGCGGCCCGAACCTTCGGCATACTCGGCTGTCGGTTGTCGCCCAAATTCGCCTCCCCAAACGACGAGCGTTGAGTCGAGAAGCCCGCGCTGCTTGAGGTCTTGAAGGAGTGCTGCGATCGGCTGATCGGTTTCTCCGGCGTGAAGATTATGATTCTTCTCGAGATCGCCATGCGCATCCCAATTATCATCGTTGTGAGCTCCACCCGAATAAAGTTGAATGAAGCGGACGCCGCGTTCGACGAGCCGACGGGCTAACAAACATCGCTTTCCAAAATCGGCAGTCTGCTTGTTCGCGATGCCGTAAAGATCGAGCGTTTCTTGCGACTCGGTCGACACATCCATCGCTTCGGGAGCCGATTCTTGCATCTTATAAGCCAGTTCGTAACTTGCGATGCGAGCCGCTAGATCACTGTTTCCAATACGAGTGGCGGCATACTCATGATTGGCGTCGTTAATCGCGTCGATCAACGTCCGCTGCAATTCACGCGATACGCCCTTGGGAGGTTGCAGGTCCAAAATGGGTGCACCGAGAGTTCGCAAAATTGTCCCTTGGTACGAAGCCGGCATATAGCCGCTCGACCAATTCTTGGCTCCGCTGATCGGACCGCCGGAAGGATCGAGCATCACCACGTAGCCCGGAAGATTTTCATTGACAGAGCCTAGACCATAATTGACCCACGATCCGATTGAAGGTGCCCCTGAAAGAATCTTTCCGGAGTTCATCATCAACATGGCTGAACCATGGATCGGAGAATCCGCCGTCAACGAATGAATGAAGGCAATGTCATCGACGTGCTTCGCTACGTTAGGAAACAAATCGCTCACCCATTTACCGCACTCGCCATACTGATTGAATTTCCAGCGGGGCTCGACGATACGACCTTGATTGCGATGTCCGCCGCGACCGAAAGTCTTGACTTCGATCGTCTTGCCATCTTGTCCGATCATGTTCGGTTTGTAATCAAAGGTATCGATATGACTCGGTCCGCCATACATGAATAAAAAGATGACCGACTTGGCTTTTGCCGGAAACATCGATGGCTTGGCAGCCAATGGATTTGCGTAGGGAGTCTTGCCATCGGCCGCAACCGATTGCGACTCAAAAAAGCCGTCGCGGCCGAGCATGGCAGACAAGGCGACGGAACCGAAACCGGCTCCCGATTGCCAGAGAAACTCGCGTCGTGTGCGGCCACAAAATGTTTTGCGTGGTAGTGAATTCATAAGTTAGTCTAAATACATAAACTCGTTGGTATTCAACAACACGAGACAATATTCATTGAGCTGCTGTTGGGCGTCGAGCTGATGCTTCTCGTGCAGGCGATCCATCAATTCAATCGCCCGTCGTAAATCCGATTGTGTAGCTGGCCGCCCATACGCCCATCCAATAGCGAGTTTGACTTGTTCCACGCGATTTTCGCCGGCGAGATGATGAACGCGCGTTGCAAAGCGTTTGGATTGTGACTGCAAGAATCCGCCGTTGAGAAGACCAAGTGATTGGGCGGCTTGCGTCGTTAAAAACCTTGCTTCGCAACTGGTATCGGTTTCTGGAAAATCAAATACCGACAATTCAGGTGGGATCAGCGAACGCTTGATATGGATATAAATGCTTCGGCGAGATTGATCGGCTGCTGAGGATGTACCCCATCCGGCACCCGGCCTCGATTGCGTCGCTTTGACTTCGTCGGCAACTTCGGGATAGAAACTAGGACCAAATTTCTCGAACTGTAAATCGCCAGACGTCGCTAACACCGAATCTCTCAATTCTTCAGCGCTCAAACGTCGCATCGGGAATTTCCAAAAAAGATTATTCTCTGCGTCAACTTGCATACCCTTCGCATCGTCCTGGCTACTCATCCGATAGGCTTGTGATAACACGATTGCGCGATGAATAGGTTTCAGTTGCCACTCGTGGCGAATCAATTCGCTAGCCAACCAATCCAACAATTCTGGATGCGTCGGTGCATCGCCGAGTTGACCGAAGTTATTGGACGACCGAACGATTCCGCGACCGAAATGATGCTGCCAAAGCCGATTGACAATGACTCTTGCGGTAAACCAATTGTCATCAGACGTAATCCAATCGGCTAGAATCTTGCGTCGACCAGCCGATCTCTTCAACGATACGGAACCTTCGAAAGTCGGTTCCGGAGCTTTGACCATCGCAGGGAACCCAGGCGCGACGACATCCCCTTCGGCCAATGGGCTACCGCGCAGCAGTAGATGGGTTTCCGGTGGAGACGAATCGGATTCAGCTAATCCGAGCACGTAATCTCGACGCGGGAGTTTTTTTTGTTGGACTGTGAGTTCTGCTTTGCAAGATTCAAGCGTGTCGTATCGATCGCCTTGGGAATCCTCTAAATAATTTCGCAGATTCTTCTTTAGAAGTTTTGTACGACCTTCGCCTTCGGTCGTACGTTGATCTTCGCCCTTCATCTTTTCGATACCGGCTTTCTCGATCTTCTTCATTTCGTCATTGATCGATTTGAGTTCGTCATCGATCGCTTCATGCTGAAGAACGACATCCGGAGGCGAGATTTCGATTTGATTGGCTGATTTTTGGTCTGAACGTATTCCGTAAGGCTTTACGTCCCGGAAAAACGCGACCATCTGGTAGTAGTCCTTTTGCGGGATAGGATCGATTTTGTGATCGTGACATCGTGCGCAGTTGAACGTTAGTCCGAGCATGCCTTGTCCTGTGACGGTTACAAGGTCATCGTAGCCATCGAATTTTGCTTGCAGCGGATCAGCCGGCTCGTCATCCCAGACCCCCAACCTATAATAGCCGGTTGCCGTCAGGCTATCGAGCGTCACCGTATCGAGTTCATCGCCAGCCAATTGCTCCGTGAGAAAATCGTCGTACGGTTTGTCATGATTGAACGCATTGATAACATAGTCGCGATACTTCCAGGCAAACGGTTTTAGACCATCTCGTTCGTAGCTGTTGGTTTCGGCGTATCGAACGACGTCCAACCAGTGCCTTGCCCATCGCTCGCCCATTCGAGGATCCGCGATCAATCGGTCGACCATTCGTTCATAAGCATCATCGCTTGCATCAGCTTCGAAAGTTGCGATCTCCTCAAGCGTCGGCGGAACACCTAACATTGAATAGTACAATCGACGGATAAGCGATCGCGGTGAAGCTGGTTCGGCGGGTTTCAAATCTGCTTGATCGAGCGACGCATGGATATAACGATCGATCGCGTTCTTGGACCAAGCTAGGTTTGTTGATTCAGGTAAGACCGGCTTGCATATTGGTTGAAAAAACCAGTGAGTCGTGAATTCGCCACCTTCGGTTATCCACTGTCGAAGGATCGCAATGTTCTGCGGGCTTAGTCCGTCCCCTTCGGGTGGCATGCGAATCGAATCATCGGTCGATTGAATTCGAACAAGCAGCTCACTATGCTCGGGCTGATTTGGTTGGATCGCAATGGCGCCGCTGTCGGAGGGCTGAGTTGCAGTTGCAAACTCAGATAGCCTCAATCCCGATTCCGATTTGTCTGGACCATGGCAGGCATAACAATGTTTTGCCAAAATCGGACGAACTTGCCGGCTAAAATCGATCTTGGGTTGACGAGTTCGATCGCTACCATAGCATGAAAACGGTGCTTGGATACAGCTTCCTAGAATTGCGATAAGAAAAAGGGTGTTTCGGAATCTCAAGAGCACAGATCCGTAAAGGCGGGGCTTGGGAGGAATGTCGCACGACTTCGAGCAAGTACTGGACGAACACGAGACTGTTGTCTTGCGACAGGCTCGATTATACGTCTTTTAGCACGAAAAAGCTAGCTGTCCTTGGTTTCACCCTTGTTTTCCTTCCTTAGTCATCCGTACGGAGCTCAATTTTGCTCGGCGTGATCCAAGCCCATGCGCGTTCCCATAGCACTCCAAGTGTCGGGGTCGATGTTCTGCTGGATAAACTGCAGATGGCCATCGGCGAAGATAACTTGGGCACCGCCCGGATGTCGCGAGGAAAAACCGAGTTCGACATCTTCGATAAAGACGTTCTTTTTCATCCAGGCATTGATCGGGCTGGCTGTTGAACCCAGCGATTCTGAAATCTCATTGTTACCTGACATAGGTGAACCGATTGCCCAATGGTCGACCAACTGGGTAACGTTGTTGTAATCGAGACCAAGGATCTTTTCCAAGTAGAGCGCTTCGCCGACCATGATCGTTGTCGATGTCCCGTCGAGGATATCCGAATGTCGAGTTTCGCTATTCACATAAAATATCCCATCCATTTCGGGATCGGAGATTTGAGGATCGCCAGGAGATTGGGCTGACTCACGCCCAACCAATCCGGAGATGCAAGCCAAATAGGTACACGGTACGCGGTCGATAACGAGGTGGTTTTGTCGCGATGGGGCTACGGCGGATGGGCATCGGAAGAGCGGTAGCATTGATTGCAATGCTTTGTAATTCCCCGTGCCGGGAATCCTCCATGACAGGTCAGGATCGATCGACGCCCACAACGAAGACTGCTCGACGTCTGGCAAAATCTGACCGCTCCAAAAAAAACGCTCAGATGAAGACAGGGAGGTCGATGTCTTAGCGCCGGGCGGAAAGACCTTGTGCGCATGTTCAAAATTGAGAAGGGCGATTCCCATTTGCCGAAGACCGCTCCCGCATTGAATGCGTCTGGCTGCCTCTCTCGCCTGCTGGATGGCCGGCAATACCAGCGATATCAAGATTCCGATAATAGCGATTACAACTAACAATTCGACAAGCGTAATCGCTGAACGAGAACCTTCCATTCGAAGATTCGAGCGACGAATCGTGTTTCGCGAAGCACGCATGAATCACTATACTTTTACACAAAAAATACGAATTTCGGTCGAACATCCAATCAAAGCTGAATCGACCTCCATTCTAATCGGATCTTTCAAAAATCGCTCAATGGTCTAAGTATAGTGTACGAGAATTTTACGTGAAACTGTTTCGGACTTGCCGATTATGAAGAATGCCCTCGGAAAACGCATGGGTTTTTGGAGATACCCCTGCATTTTCCACGGAAAGCAATCAATATGCCGCAAAACACGCGATCCACTTTAAACAATCCCAATGAAATCGTCTGGCAACAGATGACTCTGCTCATTCAGAGTTTGGGGATGACGCTAAATATACCGGTAGAACGTGGCGAAATACATCGAACCTTGACCCTGACGACGCCGAAAGCGGAGACGTCCGAGGACGAAGCGTTGAGTTTATGGTTAATGCGAACAGCCCGATCCTTCCGCATCCGCTTGGCTTCTATCGACGTGACTTTTTCCGACGCCTGGAATCTTCTGGCGGACGGTTTTAGCTTGGTGTGCGTCAACTTCCGAGACCCCAAAGCCTCGTGGTGGATTTTGGAATCGGTTCAAGGTCGCGGAGTATCCGCCGTCGAACTATTTCATGAAATCACACCGCGTACCTTGAGCTCGAAACAAGTAAAGCGATTACTGGTCGAGGAGAGTAATTTCACCTTGTTTCTCGTTCAGCCGGCCTTGCTTAGCAATGCCGATTCGAATCAAAGTTATTCCAATGCGAATGCCGAAAGCGCAAGTCGACCTCACGAACATAAAAATAATCCGGCAGGTCTACATCACGAGTATCATCTCACGCCGCTTCGAAGAATCGGTGGGCTTTTAAGCTACGAATCGAGCGATCTTTTCTCGATTGCCATCTTCAGTTTCATGTCCGTAATTCTCGGGCTTGCCACACCCCTTACGATTGAGATCCTGGTCAACACGATAGGATTCGGTCGAAGCTTTCAACCGATTTTCATCCTTTCGCTTGTCTTGCTAGGGGTCCTGTTTCTTTCGAGCGCATTTAAACTCCTCCAAATTATCGTTGTCGAATTGATGCAGCGGCGGTTTCTTGTTCGCATCGTCGGCGATCTGGCTCATCGATTGCCCAACGCCAATCGTTCGGCTTTAGAGGGAATTCATGGCCCCGAGCTGGTGAATCGCTTCTTTGACATTATGACTCTGCAGAAGTCGGCCCAGAGTCTATTGTTGGACGGGGTCACCATCGTCATGCAAACGCTCATCGGAACGCTCCTGTTGGCGTTTTATCACCCGTATCTTTTGGGCTTTGATGTCGTGTTGATTTTGTGCATGACGTTGATCACCTACCTATTGGGACGTGGAGGTGCTCGCACAGCTATCCAAGAATCGATTGTCAAGTATTCGATTGCCCATTGGCTTCAAGATGTCATTGCGTGCCCAACAGCATTCAAGTTGCATGGAGGTGCCGATTTATGTCTCGACCGAGCCAATCGACTAACCGTCGATTATCTTGTCGCCCGGAGACGGCATTTTCTCGTACTGATTCGACAAATCATTTTCGCGCTATTGCTGTTACCGCTCGCACTAACGTCGCTGTATGCGCTGGGCGGTTATCTGGTGATTAACAACCAATTGACGCTTGGGCAATTGGTGGCGGCCGAGTTAGTTGTCGGCGTTATTGTTGGAGCATTCGCAAAAAGCGGTAAGATCATCGAATCGTTTTATGACTTGATGGCGGCAACCGATAAGGTCGGCCATTTGCTAGACTTATTTGTCGATCCACCGACCGTTGCGGTCGAGAGCGAAAAGGGGGCTGTTGAGATTCGGGTTGAGGATTTGTGCGTTCGAGATCCAGCCACTCACGAACATGTGCAAATCGGGAGTTTTATGGCTAATGCCGGTGAGCGTATCGCGATTGCTGGTTCCATCGGGGTGGCCGATTCGATGATTCTTCCGACCATCGCAGGTTTGCTTCATCCCGCCGGAGGTTTCATTGAGATTGGTGGTCTGGAAGCGAGGGATGCAATACGATTCTCTGACAGCTCGCTCATCGGATACGCTGGACCAGCAGAATTTTTTTCCGGGACGATTTCAGAGAACATTTGCCTGGGACGATCGGGAATCACCGACGTCGAATTGCGAAATGCACTCGAATTAGTGGAGTTGTGGGACGAGCTTTTGCGACTCCCAGCCGGATTGAATACGCGAATGCAGACCGGTGGCTCGCCTTTCTGTGAGGACCAGTTGCCGCGAATTGTATTGGCCAGAGCCATCGTGATTCACCCTCGCGCACTCTTGATCGATTGGGTCCTCGATTCGCTACCGCTCGAACTTCGACATCGAATATGGGATCGATTGCGATCCAAGGACAAGCCATGGACGTTGCTGTTGACGACTCATGATCAGACGATCATCGAGCAAGCCGACAAGGAATTTCGCTTGGAGGAAAAGCATCGACCATGACATCGACCATGACATCGAACATGAATGCACCTCACTTTTCCAAATTGCGTCGAATGATTCCAAACGAACCAACCGGAACTTCGTTTCCTGCCCTTCACTTAGTTCGTTCATCTTGGTTAGCCCGTTGGCTCGCGCGATGCACCTTTGTACTTCTCATCGTGGCCGTTGTGGCGTTAGTCTTTGTCCCGTGGCAGCAGTCCTCACGAGGCCAAGGACGCGTCGTCGCGCGTGATCCTCAAAAGAGACCGCAGACCGTTACGGCCAGCAATGATGGCATCATCGAATGGATCGAACCAGGCTTTCAAGAAGGCTCGTTGGTTTCGGCCGGTGAGATTGTCATGAGGCTCGCCCCTTTTGCTCCCGAGGAGATCAACCAAGTCAAAGCTCAATTGGTACAGGTACAAACCAAGAAGATTGCCATCGAACAAGCGATTGCCATTGCCACCGAAAACGTGACTCGCCAAAAACTCTCAGGCGAAGCGGAAGTTCGATCAGAATTGAGCGGAATAGAAGCTGCCCGAGCAAAATGGGAGCAGGAAAAGGCAAGCGTTGAAGAGCTGCGCGCCGAGTACTCCGCCAAGCTCTTTAAGCTTCAAGGGGTCGAACAACTTTTTCCGGTGGGACTCAAATCGGAATTGGATGTGCGGGAAGCTTTTGCCGAAGAACAGTCGGCGAAGAAGAAGGTTGAAAACGCTGAACAAAAAGTCGAGGAGCAGTTTCAATTGCTCAATGGAAAAGAGGAATCGCTTCAAGCCAAACGCGAAGCAGTCGATATCAAGAACAATGAAAGCAAAAATAAGCTGCAGTCGGAACTTCAGAAGGTGACCGAGGTTGAGAAAGAAATCCAAGAACTGGGCGTCAAACTAGGGCAACTGGGGCGATTGGAAGTCAGCTCGCCACGCGCAGGAATCGTCCAGTCTTTACAGATCAATTCTGGAAGCGATACGGTTAAAAAAGGCGATTCGCTTTTTATCGTCGTTCCGGACACTTCTGAACTCGCCGTCGAGCTAACGGTAGCGGGTAACGATAGCCCGTTAATACACATTGGCGACGAAGTTCGCCTGCAATTCCAAGGTTGGCCTGCCATTCAATGGGTCGGTTGGCCGAGCATCGCCGTTGGAACCTTCGGTGGTCGTGTGAATAGCATCAATCCTAGCGACGATGGGAATGGCAACTTCATGGTCTTCGTAACGCCGGATACAGAGGACAATACACAAGTTCCATGGCCGGATAACCGATATCTTCGACAAGGTGTACGCTCGAATGGTTGGGTCTTACTGAGAACCGTCCCGCTCGGATACGAAATATGGCGTCAGTTGAATGGCTTCCCTCCAATTATCCAGGACCCAAAACGCGATTCTGCTAGCTCTACGAAAGACGCTATTAAGAAACCCAAGTTGCCTAAGTAGCGGAATGGCTAGCTTCGCGGCTTTTGTTTCCATGCTGGTATGGGGGCCTGATCAAAACGGGCAAGTAGCTTTCGGCCAAGAGTGGAATCGGCCTTCGCTGGTGTCGCTTTCAGAACCCGTGGCTAGCGCCATCGGCTCACCATCGGACAATTTCAACAAGCCAGATTCGGCGCCTTCGACTGCCCAGCCTGCCACGTTTGACCCTACGGCGGCCGAAGCCCTTCTCAAAGACGCTACTTGGTTGTCGCATTCGGCGCAAGTCCCGCTCTATCTTCCTGAAGCCCAATCCGAAAGCGACGATGCGAGTCTAGCATTGTCGGATGTGATAGCGTCGGTCTATCGAGCCTTCCCGGTTATCGAACAAGCTCGATTGCAAGCAAACGTAGCCGGTGGCGAGCAGATTTCGGCTTGGGGTGCCTACGATACGAAACTCCAAGGCTATTCGCTCAGTCAACCGATCGGATTCTACCAAACCAACCGCCAGGGCCTCGGTGCTGCGCGCCAGCTATGGTGGGGCGGCTATCTATCGGCAGGCTATCGATTGGGTCGCGGTTCATTTCAGCCATGGTACAAAGAGCGAGAAACGAATGACGGCGGCGAATTGTCCGTCGGGATCGTGCAGCCGCTCCTGCAAGGTCGGGCCATCGATCCGCAACGCGTCGAATTGTTTCAGGCAAACCTGCGTCGTCAATCGGTCGATCCGCAAGTCCAAGCGAGTTTGTTGTGGACGGCGTTAGACGCTTCGAATGCCTATTGGACATGGCTTGGTGCTGGCGTTGTTCTTCGTTCGCAAACGGAGTTGCTCGCCTTGGCGGAAGTTCGCGGAGAGCAATTGAAACAACTCATTCTTGCCAAAGTCGGAAAGCAAATCGATGTCGTCGTCAACAATCAATTGATCGCGGAACGACGCGGTAAAGTGGTGGAATCCGAACTGAAATTCTGGCAAGCCAGCGCGAAGCTTTCGCTCTACTTGCGCGACGAAACCGGAAATCCATTGATCCCCTCAATAGATTGGTTACCAAACGGATTTAGTCCGATTTTGGAACTGCCCGGCAATTCATTTGAAGAGGACTATGCAGCCGCTCTTGCTCGACGCCCCGAACTTCAGTTGATCGATTTCGAACTTCAGCAGATTCGATGGGAGTTACAGCTAGCCTGCAATCAACTGCTCCCACAAATCGATTTCACGATTCAAGGCTCGCAGGACACCGGTGCCCCAGCATCCAGCCTGCGAGATAAGAGCCCTTTCGAACTGGATGCAGGACTCGTCGGTGAAGTCCCTTATCAACGTCGCAAAGCTCGAGGCAAGATTCAAAGCTCGCAGGGTAAACTGGCAATTGTCGAACAGAAGCGTCGGTTCCAGCAAGACAAAATTGCGATAGAACTGCAATCTGCCCATGCAGAACTCCAAACAACCCGCGAGACAATCCGCCAAGCCGAAGCTGCCTTGCAAGCGTCGCAGGAAGCGCTCAAAGCCTACCGATTCGCCTTTGATAAAGGGCAAGTCGATCTTGTTTTCTTGAATCTCGTCGAACCTAAAGTGACTGAGAACCAGATCAAGCTAGTCGAACAAAAGCAGCAATGGTTTTATGCGCTTGCCTCCAAGCAAACCGCACTCGGGCTAGATCCCATCGAACAGGCTCTCAAAATTGCACCACTGCCGCCGCGCGTCGATGATCCCAATCGCCAACAGCCGTGATTTTCTGCCAGCGTTAAAATCCACGCTTTGTCAAGCGAGGCTATTTAAAAAATGCAACTAGTCCAACGCCGAGCCGACTTTGCTGCGGGCTTCGCGCAGTCCGCGGCTCAGGATATCTCGCAGGAGCGGTGAATAGTCCTCGTACTTGGCGTCGTCCGGTGAACCGTCGGCATATTGCAGAATCGCATCGCGAGGTTTGGCACCGAGCGCCAGCAGCGTGCTGCTGACCGTTCCGTATTCATTGCCGCGAATGACCATACTCGGTCGTCCTTGTGGCGAAGGCGTACGCGAAAAAACGCGACTTGCTACCGCCAAAAACTTCACGGGTGAATCCAAGGTCTGCAAGGTCAGAAGGCGTTTAGCCATCTGAACTCGCTCATCGCGAGGATCATTCAAATTGTGGCTGCCGATGATGTTCAGTCCAGGCTCGAGCTCGTGAACTTCGTCGATCATATCATGCTGCAACACAAATCCCGCGTCGCGATCCGCGACAACAAGATTGAATCCTTCGAAAATATGCTTTCCTAATTCCTCGAAAGCTTTCTCGATTCCCTTTTGTGCCGTAGCCGCTCTCAAGACTTCTTTGCAAAGCACTCCTCGAGAGCGGTTGCCCGAAATCGGCTCTAGCATGCGTCGATTGCAGATTCCAACAAACATTCCATTCTGATTGACTCCCAGCCATGTCCCACCTGCACGTGTGTCGGTTGGACAAAGAATTCTTGGTTTTCCGGAAAGAATCGCTGGTGAGCTAGAACGTCGGTCGTAAAACTCCTCTCGGTTAGCGGCAACTAGGATGGGACTTTCCGGAACCAATCGGTACTGAATGGCCAGCAAGCACATCGTGATGACAACTACACTTTCTATGCATCGGTGGGGCGCCCAAACAAATTTTGTCTTTCCTAACCGCAATACCAAGTGCGGCAGGTAGGCCTGGGCTGATGGATGCTTAATTTAACCAGCTTGGAGTCTAAAAGTCACCCTCTAACGGGGGGTTTTGCAAGAAAACTCTCTGCAAGATGGTCAAAATGGCCTGACTTTGCTATGTAAAGCACGATTCTGAAGCGTTTTTAAGGTTCTTGGGGTTGGGCGAATGATCTTTCGTCGCACCAATTACTTTCCATCTAAGGTAGACTTCCTCGATACCGGACCGATTTTAGCTCACTATTTCGAAGTGTTGGTGGTCGATCGATGAACTTGTGGCAAGACTTTCTGCTCAACAAAGACAAAGCGATCCTAAAGTGGACGCACTACTTTCCGATCTACGAGCGTCACTTTGCCCCGTGGCAAAACAGGACCATGACTTTTTGGGAGATTGGCGTTCTCTATGGAGGCTCACTCCAAATGTGGCAGCGCTATTTTGGTCCGATGGCTAAGATCATCGGCTTAGACAAAGATGATACTTGTCGCGAACACGAGAGCCCGGGCATTTCTATTCGAACGGGTGACCAGTCTGATCCCGTTTTTTTGCAAAGCGTCATCGACGAATTTGGCCCCCCCGATGTCATTCTCGATGATGGTGGCCATCAAATGCAACAGCTGTTTCAGACATTCCAGATGCTCTATCCGCTGTTGCCGAAAAATGGCGTTTACATGATCGAGGATTTGCACACCTGCTATTGGAAGGAATATGGCGGCGGCAAGGACGAGCCGAATTCGTTTGTCAATATTGCCAAGCGATTCATCGACGATCTGCATGCAAACTATACTCGAGGTGAAATCGAACCGAACATCATTACGCGCGAAACGTATGGGATCTCCTTTTACGATAGTATCGTTGCCTTTGATAAAGGGCAGCCATGGCGATTTCCAGGTAAGACCGGTCGAGACGCTGGGACTCCGGCGGATGCTTCGAGAACGTTGCGATCGATCGACGACAACGACACGCAACTAAATAAAGATAAAACAGCTCAACATGGAACATGAATATGATGTCGTAGTCATTGGGACCGGCCCTGGCGGTGAAGGGGCAGCGATGCAGGCAGCCAAGGGGGGGCGATCTGTAGCCGTAATCGAGTCGTACAAAAAAATTGGCGGCGGTTGCACGCACTGGGGGACGATTCCGAGCAAAGCCCTGCGTTACGCTATCTATTCGATCACCGAAGCACTGAAAAACCCGATTCTTCGGGACGTCGGCGTTCGAGCCAACCCGACATTGGCTCAACTGCGATCGAGCAGCGAAGCGATTATCTCGAAGCAAGTCGCGATGCGTCAGACTTTTTTTGAACGGAACAACGTCCCCATCATTTATGGACACGCTCGCTTTGCCGACAAGAATACAATCGAAGTTGGCGAAGACATGCGTCTAAAAGCTGACAAAATCGTGATTGCAACCGGCTCGCGTCCCTATCATCCACCCGGAGTCGATTTCTCTCACCCGCGCATCTTTGACAGCGATATGATCCTCGACTTGTCCTTCAAGCCGCAATCGATCACGATCTATGGGGCTGGAGTTATCGGTGTCGAATATGCTTCGATGTTTCGCAACTTGGGCATCAAAGTCAATCTCGTTAACACACGCTCGAATTTGCTCGAATTTTTGGATGATGAGATCATCGATGCGCTCAGCTACCATCTTCGCGAATCGGGTGTCTTGATACGTCATAACGAAGTTTTTGAAAAAATCGAAAGTGTTGATGATGGCGTCATCCTGAGTTTGAAGAGTGGCAAGCTCGTTAAAACCGATATATTTCTTTGGGCCAACGGTCGCTCTGGAAATACTGACAACCTTGGACTCGAACAAGTTGCTATAGAACCTAACGAGCGCGGCGCGATTCGGGTCAACGAATATTTTCAGACATCCACGCCCAATATCTATGCCGTCGGCGACGTAATTGGCTTTCCATCGTTGGCCAGTGCAGCCTATATGCAAGGTCGAGCGGCGGTCCAGCACATCCAGGGAAATCTCGATTACAAACTCAAGATGTCCGATATCCCCACCGGGATCTATACAAGTCCCGAGATAAGTTCGATCGGAAAAACCGAAAGAGAATTGACTGACGCCAAGATACCCTATGAAGTAGGCCACTCGCAATTCAAAAGTCTCGCGCGTGCCCAGATCACCGGTCGAGATGTCGGGATGCTCAAGCTTCTATTTCACCGCGAGACTCGCGAAATCTTGGGCGTACACTGCTTTGGTGCCAACGCCTCCGAAATCATCCATATCGGACAAGCCATCATGAACCAACCGTCACCGAACAATACGCTCGACTACTTTATCAATACAACGTTCAACTACCCGACAATGGCCGAAGCCTATCGAGTCGCCGCCCTAAACGGTTTCAATCGGCTCTTTTAGGAGTTTCAGCTTATCGACGGCATACGACCAGTGTCTAGCATCTTGTCGCATACGGACTCCCTTCGAGCCCAATTTGCAATTGAGTGACGAACTCACTATTTGATCTTCCGAATCGCCGGTGCGATAACAATTGGCTCTTCCGCAAAATCCGTGGGTCAAAATTGACTATTTATCGTTACGAATAGAAAACCGAAGTTTCAACGGACACCCGTTTCGCATTGGATTTTTGAGGCATCACTCCGATGTCCA
>JAWXCK010000081.1:0-47287 GCA_034408855.1 Pirellulaceae bacterium | reverse complement strand
TTCGGAAACGCATGAGCCGGCAATGGGAGCAGTTGGGTGGTTTCTCTACCTCGTTGTACTGACCGAAGGAAACGATATTGCACAAGCGCTCATTGGACGAGCAATCGGCAAGACGAAAATCATTCCTCGAACTTCCCCTAACAAGTCGCTCGAAGGGCTTCTAGGAGGAATGGTTGTCACCGTTGGCTTGGCTGCAGCCATTGCTCCATGGCTTACCACCTGGAAGCTCAGTGCAGGCTGGACCGGAGTCGGCCTTGCGATACTGTCGGGCCTGCTCATTTCCGTCTTTGGATTTTTAGGGGGCGCGAACATGTCTGGCATCAAACGCGATTCGGGTGTCAAGGACGGAAGCACGCTTTTGCCCGGTCAAGGTGGCATGATGGATCGAATCGATAGTTTGACCTTTACCGCTCCTGCATTTTACTACTTTGTCCTCTTTGCATCACGGTAACACAGTCAGCCCACCAGACAATCGAACCAGTGATTGTCGCCGCGTTCCGGCCGCAGCTTCCATTCATCCATAGTGCTGGTAGATTGAACTTTCGTACTGCGGAAATTTAGGAGCAATTCAAAAATGACAAATTCCACGACCGAGTTCGACATCTTTCCAGCTTCTCCAGAACGGTCGGCTGATCGATCCGACGCTTTTTTTAAATGGATGAACGCAAAAATGACTTCCTGGCAACGTTAGCTCATGAGCTTCGAAACCCACTTGCGAGCAGCGTCTACTTGGTGGCCATGATTGGCTACGGACAACCGTCCGACCGTGAAATGGCCTTTAGTGCTGGATTCGATCTCTTACTAAAGTGCTCTCGTATTTTCGCGACCAATTGTGGGCTTGTCATTTTATCGGATGAACCCAGCAACACGAATCCAGTACCAATTACAGTCGAGCCCGTGATCGAAGGAGTTGTCGCCGGTGGATTTCGAGCAATAGCGAGAAACAGGCCGAATCGAGCGACGAGAAATCCAAGACCGATAATGGCAATTCCCGTTCGCAACCAAGCCAGTAACGTTCGCTCCGCCGCAAAGTAGATCCTAGGATCTGTAGCTTCCGTTCCAATGCCCTTGGACAAGTCGCCCTTTGGCGGTTCGGCAATGTTAATCAGCGGTAATTCCTGGCCCACTTATGGATTGTCCGCCCATCGTCTGACACCGAAATCGATTGCCTTTTGGCCGCTCTTGCTGGAATCATTGTAACCAATTAGTTGCTGCATCTTGATGCTTATTGACAGATATTCCAATACCGCCTATCGTATATCGACGATTTACAGTTAAGAACGCGTTGCGTACCAACCGGATAACTTAGAACGATGGTAAAGACCAAGGCAAAAGCCGTTGAATGCGGCTCAACCGGTGAGAAGCTAACCTTGCCGGATGTCACGTGCGCAAAAGAGTTTTCGAAGCTTGCATGGGCAATAGCTCACCCGGCTCGTATTCGAATTGTTCGGTTGCTGTTGAGCCGTAAGGCGTGTGTTTGCGGTGAGATCGTCGAAGAAATGCCTTTGGCACAATCAACCGTTTCGCAACATCTCAAAATCTTGAAGGAATCGGGCTTGGTTCAAGGAGAAATTGATGGGCCTAGGATTTGCTATTGTATCAATCAGAAGGTGCTAAAGCAGCTCAAGCGGCTCGTCGCAAACCTGTAACCTTTTTTTGTCAACTCGTATCGTATTTCGTCGATATACGATATTTAAGAAAGACTGATGAAAGAACGCGAAATTGATTGACGGTGTACGTCAACAGTATGCGACGCTCGCTAAAAGTGGACTAACCAATAATCCATTCGTCTCAAACTCAATGAAAATGGAAAACACGATGAAAACCGTTCAGATTTATGACAAACCCATGTGTTGCTCTACGGGTATTTGCGGACCACAAGTCGATCCTGTTCTGCCGCGGTTCGCTTCCGATCTCGATTGGATCAAAGCCCAAGGAAATGTGGTCGAGCGATACAGCCTTTCTCAAAACCCTGAGGAATTCGCTAAGAATGAGGAAGTTAAAAAGCTTCTCGGTAGCGAAGGTGTTGAATGCTTGCCTCTGGTCATGATCGATGGCAAGGTAGTAAGCCGAGCAACTTATCCGTCTCGTGACGAGCTGGCTCAATGGACTGGAGCACAAACATCCGTTCAAAGCAATGTACTTCCTGTTGCAAAAAAGCCCGGGGGATGCTGTGGCTCAACCGGTTGCTGCTAATCGCAGTCAATACGCACAATCAAACCGTTGATACCCGTCCTGAGAGCTCCGCCTTTCGCGAAGCCGCTCTTAGCAACTGAGAATTCGATCTCTCTTAAACAAGGAGAGACCCTCATTCTTTCACGGAACCTTAATCCAGGTCGACCGGCTACGCACGACACTGATGGGCGGCTGCTGAGTCCGGCCATCATCGGCGCTACGATTCCACAGGTATTTGACAACGTCAAATCGGGAGAGTCGATTTGGTTTGATGACGGCAAGATCGGCGGCATTGTTGAGAAAGTAGACGCCCAAAAAGTTCTCGTTCGGATCATCCATACTCGCTTGCGCGGTGAGAAACTGACTGGTGATAAGGGGATCAATCTTCCCGAAAGCAATCTTAGACTCGCCGCTTTGACGAAAAAAGGATCTCGAAGATCTACGCTTCGTAGTTCAGCATGCGCATGTTGTCGAGTTATCCTTCGCCAATACTACCCAGGACGTAAAATTGCTTCAGCATCATCTGCGGCAACTCGGAGATCGTCAGCCGGCAGTCGTTCTGAAGATTGAAACACGGCGCGGTTTCGAGAATTTACCCGAGATGTTGCTTACGGCTATGCACGCGCCGATGCTTAATAAGGGTCCACACGTCGTCAGTGCGGTGCGGGTACTGGACAACATCTTACGACGGATGCAGATGCACCAGGCAAAAAAAAGCGCCATGCTTCGCGAACTAAGATTGGCACATCTCCCCGGAAGCAACCCACTTACGTAAAAGATCTCCGTTTTGGTTTTGTGAAGAAACTCAGGGGAAATAGTTGTCGCTAACCAATCACGCGTATTTCAAAGTGGATGTCATTGGCGTGCGAATGACGAATCGAAAGCTTGCGAGGCGTGACTTATTGGTTGGACGATCCAAGAACGCTCGGATCGAGAATATTCAGATAGTGCCCGTGGTCGGCGGTTACGATGACGATCGTATCGTTCCAAGCGTTTTTCTGATCGACCCAACGAAAGATTTCAGATACCGCTGCATCGCCCGACAATACCGCTCCGATCGAGTTATCGATGTTGTTCGCATGGTTCGCCCAGTCGACGTCACCGGCTTCGACCATCAACCAGAAACCTCGATCGTTTTGCTCGAGGACTTTGATGGCTGCTCGTGTGAAATCGACAAGAGTTGGGTTCTCGTTGAGTTCGGCAGCCGTATATTCTTCAGCTTCTCGAACGTCGCCGACTGGATGAAAATCGCCATTCGCCGTTCGGAAAGGTAAGTGCCCTTTTCCGACGCCGAAGAATCCCAGCAACCGCGACTGGCTTTCGATAGCTTTGGCTACTGCCTTGTCGAGAACCGAACTCCCCTTCTCGCTTGCCGTCCTGGTCGCGAATGTATAACGTCCAATCTTTCGCTCTTGAACCGCCGCTAAATCTTCGTCAGCCAAATAGCGATTCCCCGGAATAAAATTGTTTCCCTGTCCCTTATTGCTGCCAGTCGATTCTCCCCAACCGCTACCGATCAAAACATCTAACCCAGGGAGCGGCTTATCGGGGTGCGAGATCGAGGGAAGCCCGATAAGATCGCGAGTGAGATCTTGATAGTCATCGCGACTGACATTATGAGCGTACGCTGCGGCCGGTGTTGCATGGCAGATTGGGACGCTGGTGACGGCTCCTACCGACATGCCTTTCTCACGTTGCGCCCAATGAGCAATGGTTTCGGCTTTCTCAAGCGTATGCGATACGTTCACCGAGCCATTGAATATCTTGACGCCGGCGGTCATCGATGCTGCCGACGACGAAGAATCTGTATAGGCATGCGGGATGGCTCGCGAACGGCTGATCGGATACTCGACGTCCGCCGCAACCGACCAAGGAAATGCGCCACCCAAATCGACGTTATAGCCGCCGTAGTTCTTGACGGATTCGTCGGTCAACTGCTGCAAATCGACATTGCCTTCGAGTCCCTCGTCGTGCGGGCTTGTTACAACGTATCCAAAGTCGGTCGCCGTTCCTTTGTAGTCTTGAAACTGCAACCCGGTACCCCGTCCCTCCGAATATTTGGCTTCTCGAGCTGCATAGGTTGCTGCCGCCCAGGTCGTTTGCCAGTCCATTCCGTCGAAGATCACCAGGAAGACAAATTTCTTCTGACCACTTTCGATAGCCGATTTCTGCAAGCGGTATACATCGGTTTGATCAGCGTAATTCGCTTTGGGGTTCAGCGTCGATTCCGGCTCGCGTCGATACAACGCTTTTAATCGTTCAGCGTCGCGATAGATGCTGTTCTCACCCATGTAGGCTTGAAACGAGCCGCCAAAAGTGTAGACGGGTATTAAGCGATTGGAATGGTTTGTCCAGCCGCTGTAGGACTTTGGCTTCGCTCCCCAATAGCCCCAATTGGCAAATTTCGATTCGATGGCTGTTTCTTGAAGCTTCGCGATCGCATCGTCGCCTTGGATTTTGGCGTCTTGGGCTTCTATGCAATTAACGATCCCGTCAGTAGATTGGCCAATGATCCCGAACAAAACAGAAGCAATCAGGATTTGTTTGTATCGTCGTTGGTCATTTGATGTTTGAAAAGAAGAGTGTGTATAACGCATATCATCAAAGCCTAAATCGGGTTGGGGTTTTATCATGAAATTTACGCAAGCTGGGAGCTTACGCCACGTTGTCCAACCAAAATCTTGGGTTGGTCAACGAAATACGGCGGGAGGGGGAACGCTAGCAAACTTTCGCTGACTGATACGAAATGACCTGCCGCAACGTCAAACGCTGTGACCGGGCTATTTTAGTTCTTTTTCTCAGGCCTAGAATGCCGAATCCGCAACAAGTAGGAGAATTCTAGACACTAATCTACAAAATCTCCTCACAAAATTTTTATCCAGTGCGAGAATAAGGACACCTCACATGATTCGCTTTTTTGCAATTGGCTTTATAGGCGGAATATTCTTGGCATCGGTCGTCGAAGTTCGCGCCGAGGACGAGACGTTGCCGCTTCCGATCAGTCTCGGGGAATCGAATTCGTCAAATCACTATCCCGTTACGCGCAAGACTGACGAGATCAAAGCCAGTCGTGTTCAACGTGCTAAATACGTTGCGGCTCAACACTTGGCCGTCGAATCGATGAACCGATGGAGCGGAGTCAATCCAGGTCGTCCCTACGTAAACTCGGGATATATGTACTTGGCTCCACCTCGCGCTACTTATCGATGGTTTGGGCCAATGCAGCCGACCTATGTTTATCCTTACGGTTTGCCGCTACCATAACGTTTTCGTATTCGCGTCGAAATTTACGATGACGCGATTTCGGCAAATCCATTCCGCGTAGCCGCCCTCAGAAGGACGATTTTGAATGCCTCGTACGTCGATTATCTTTGGTATCCTATTGGTCGGCGTTACGGCAGCGACGATTGGTCTCAATCAAGGTTTTACAAGCTCGACCGTTTTCATTCCAGCGGTCTTCGGCGTCTTGCTCGCGCTGCTTGGTTTCATCGGAAGCAAGGACAGTCTTCGAATGCACGCCATGCACGCTGCGGCAGCCATCGGTTTATTAGGCGGGCTTGCTTGCCTGGGGATGGGAATTCGCCAGCTCACCAAACTTTCTTCTGATAATGCGCCATCGCCCACGCAAATCGGATCGGTTTGGTCAACCGCCATTCTCTGCTTAGCCTTTGTCTTTCTGTGCGTTCAATCGTTCAGACGCGCCAAACGCGAACGGATCGCGAAAGCTTCTTAAAGAGCTTATGCTTCCCGCTTAGCAAGCCCTGCTATTCAATGGTTGCGAAGCAGGCATTCGCAATTACAGAACCGGACCAACTAACCACGGGACAAATTCTTCGTCACCGAGTCCAAGCTTTTCGCTGCATGTAGGCTCGCCGCTAGCAACATCGAGCAATCGCAAGAACAGCTCGTGTCCTACCTCTTGCACGCTTCGCCCTTCAACGATTTCGCCGGCGTTAAAATCCATATCCTCGGGCATCCGGCGAAAGAGCGCCGAGTTCGATGCGATCTTAAAGCTCGGGGCTGGTTTAAATCCAAAGCAACTTCCTCGTCCTGTTGTAAAGGCGACCAAATTCGCACCGCCAGCCACGATCCCAGTGACACTCGCTGGGTCGAAGCCCGGTGTATCCATCACAACAAAGCCACGCTGTGTGATCGGCTCGGCGTACTCGTAAACAGCCTCCAAGGCCGTAGAGCCGCCTTTACTGACCGCTCCCAACGACTTCTCAGTAATCGTCGTCAGACCGCCAGCCTTATTGCCAACGGACGGATTGTTGTCAAACGTCTCGCCATAGTTGCTACAGTATTTCTTCCACCATTCCATGCGTTCCAACAGCTTCTCAGCAACACTTCTCGTCCTAGCCCGTCGCGTCAACAGATGTTCGGCGCCATAGATTTCTGTCGTTTCCGCCAGGATAGTCGTTCCTCCGCAGGCTACGATTTTGTCCGAGGCGATCCCCAGGGCCGGGTTGGCCGTGATACCGGAGTAGCCATCCGAACCGCCGCAGTTTGTCCCCAACATGAGTTGACTTGCAGAGACGGTCGTTCTCTTCGCGAGATTTACTCGAGGTAACATCTCGGAAACCATTTCGATGCCGCGTTCAACGGTCAGACGCGTACCACCTGCGTTTTGAATCGAAAGCACTGCGACATCGTTTTCCCGATCCGCTAAACCTTCCTGTCCAGGAATAGCGATACGATGCAAGCGTTGCGATTCCACTAAATGGTCGAGCGTACCTTGTTCGCAGCCAAGGCCAATCAATAGAAAGCCGCCGACGTTCGGATGCTTCGCGATTCCGCCGAGGACTCGTGAGAGCATCTGATGGCGAGAACCGTTGAATGCCATCGCGCAGCCACCTTCATGCGCAAAGGCGATGACTCCATCCACGTTGGGATAGTCACGCAATTTATCCGCGTCGAAGTACTTGGCGATCATCCGCGACACCGAGGCAGAGCAATTTACGTTGCTGATGATCGCGATGTAATTTCGCGTTCCAACCCGACCAGATGGACGCTGGTAACCTTGAAACGTAAAACCATCGAGCGGTGCAAAAGGCTTGGGGATTTCTGTCGAGATCGTCGACATGTCGATTGTGTGTTCGCATCGAAGATTGTGACTGTGAACATGTTCACCCGGCTCGATCTTGCAAGTCGCCAGTCCAATGGACCAGCCAAATTTTCGGACAGGCTGCTCGCAGTCAATCGACACGATAGCGATCTTATGACCAGCCGGGACATTCGATCGTACCGTAATCTCTCGCGTGCCGACCGAAAACGATTCGCCGAGTTCAAAACTGCGAGTCGCGACGACTACCGAATCGTCTGGGTCTAGCAAAATAATCGATGGCATGTTCTATCCGTGATGGGGCAAAAAACGAAAAACCTGTGCGATGCTTCTTCGGCTTCAGATCTATTCGCGATCATTGACGATTTGAAGCACTCGGTTGTTGTAGCTATCTGTAATGTATAGTTCGCCTGATTGAGAGTGAACCGTAACGCCATGTGGTCTGGCAAGTTGGCACGAAAGGGGTGGCCCACCAACGCCTCGGGAACCGCTTTCACCCGTTCCAGCCATTCGGCAAATCATCTCCGTTCGCGGGTCATATCGCCGGATAAGATGATTCTCGGCGTCGGCGATAATAACTCGATCCATCAAATCAATGCACAAATGCTTCGGACCATTCATCATCGCATTGGCTGCGATTTCTTCTATTGCATCGCGGGCCGTCCCCTTCTTCCCGCTCGTATTGACGACGGTATAAATCTTTCCATCTGGCCTAACGATGCGAAGTGCATTGCCACCTCGTTCGAGTATGTAAACGTTGTTCGTACGATCGATCGCAACAGCCCGAGGATCGGAAAGCGGTGACGCGATAGCCAGCGAGCCATCCTTGGGAATTCCCTTCTCGCCATTTCCAGCCACCACCGTTGTCTTATTTGTCACGAGATCAAGGCGATGGATTCGGTGTAAGTCGGCGACATAAAGTTGGTTGCCTGAGAAATCGAGAGTGATGCAGTAGGGGCCAGAACCTTTGGCTTTTTCTATTGGAACCAAGTAGCCAGGTAACGACTCGACAAGTCCTGTTCTCGGATCAACTTGTCGAATGCGGCCGTTCCATGTATCGGCGATAAGTATGCGTCCGTCCGGACGTATCGCCAAGTTGTGTGGGCCGTTGAATTGAGCGTCCAAAGCAACGCCTCCGTCGCCATGAAACCCTTTTTCCGAGCGACCAGCAATGTGATCTAACCGACCGCTCTTGTCGATTCGCATCAGCCGATTTCCGGACGCCATTTCGATAATCCAAAGCTGATAGTTTGAATCGAATGCCGTTCCAAAAGGCTCCTTGAGTCGGGCTTGCGTAGCCTGGATTCCGACCTGGTCTTGTTGGCCGCCGGCGACGTGGACGATGCGTTCTCCGCCCATCGCTGAAAGTGATAACAAGTTCGCGGTTAGAATGGCAAACGATGTCGTTAAAGCGAATCGAACGGAAATCAATCGCATCATGAAGGGGACCTAATTTGGGATAAACCTGTATTTCGAAAGATTACCGCTCATATTTAGCGGTGCGGCGCAGCTTACTTCTTGCGAAGGCGGCGGATTTTATGGGATTCGCTGTCGCCGATGAGGACCGAGCCATCGGTGTCGACAAAAATACCGTGAAGTCTTGCGAGTTTGCATTGCAACGGATCACCGTCGGGCCCGTCACCAGGTTCGCCAGTTCCAGCGATCAATTCAAGCTTACCGGTTTTCAGATCGATCATTCGAACACTATGACTTTCGGTATCGGCTAACCAAACGTTGCCGAGCTGATCGATAGAAATTCCCTTCGGACCTTTTAGTGTCGCCTCTTTGGCAGGGCCACCATTTCCTTTGAATCCAGTCTTACCCGTGCCAGCGACATGATAAATCTTGTTGGCCTTCATGTCGAATTTGAAGACTTGATTCCCTTCGCGTGTAGCTAACCAGAGGTTGCCCGCATGATCGAAATCGATTGAGCGTGGGCCATTGAGCGGCGTGCCCTTAATCGGCGAAATATCAGGGGTTGCTCCAGGCTTACCTGTCCCGGAAAACGTAGTAATGATTTGGGTCTTCATATCGATGCGTCGAATCACGTGATTGCCAATATCGCAAACATAGAGCGATCCATCCGGTCCAAATTGAATACTGTGTGGTTTGTTCAACATCGCTTCATGAGCCAATCCGCCGTCTCCCGAATAGCCCGGTTGACCGTTGCCTGCGATGGTTGAAATAATTTGGGTCTTGCTGTCGATCTTTCGGATCGCGTGGTTGGTCATGTCGACGACATACAGATGGCCATCCTTGTCGAATCGCAATTCATGAGGAAGATTAAAGCTTGCTGATAGTGCCGGTCCACCGTCGCCGCTATACCGATTTTTACCGTTTCCCGCGATCGTTTGGATCGTTCCGTCCTGGTTAATTCGGCGAACGCGTTGCCCAGTGTACTCGCAAAACCAAATGTTCCCGTCGGGTCCTCGAACCAAGCCGAATGGATTATCGAGTTTTGCTTCGGTTGCCGGTCCTCTATCGCCACTGAATCCTTTTTCGCCGGTACCGGCAATGGTTTCGATTGTCCATTCGTCGCCGAATGCACGAACACTGAAAAAGGACAATACGCAACAGAGCAATAGTGAGGTACGGAGCATGTCGAGTCAACAAAAAGCGAAGAATACGAAGAAGACAACAGTTAACGGGGAGTCGAGTTGGCGAAAGGCGAAGCCAAGCGTCCATGCTGCCTAGCCTTTAGCATACTCGAAATTGCTTACGGACGCTTTTAGGGAGGGCAAACGTCGGATTTCACTTGGACAAACGCATTGCCCTGACAATTCCAGGACTGGTTTTGACATTTCGAGGGCCGATTGCGTATAATGGATGCTGTGTGTCTGGGCGACGATCGCACTTTTCCCTTCGAATTTGCATGGCAAGCGTTCGATGTGAAAGCTAGGGAATTGAAATGAATCATGAAACTGTCGGACTAGACTCGTCGATTTTCGAGCGAAATTCGCCGTCGTTCGAGATTGGCGACGAAGGCTTGGTGGTCGCCTATATCGAGAATCGAGATCCGAAGGTTTTCGAAATGCTGGTGCGTCGGTTCGAACGCGAACTCTACGCGTTTCTCAGGCGTTTTCTTGGTGATGAGCAGCAAGCGGAAGACGTTTTCCAGTTGACGTTTATCACCGTTCATCAGCGTTTAGACCAGTTTGAGCAGGGAAGACGTTTCCGGCCTTGGCTGTACGCGATTGCGACCAACAAGGCAATCGATTTCAAGCGACATCTCAAGCGTCGTGCGACCGTGAGTTTGGATGCGGTCCATTCAGGCGGCGATTCTGATTCGCCAGTCGCATTGGCGTCGACGGTCGTTTCACACGAGCCAGATCCGTTCGAGAATGTTGCAAGCAAGGAGACGCGACAACGGGTTTCCGATCTTTTAGCCCAGCAATCCGACGCCATGCAAGTTTTGCTTCAAATGGTCTTTTATCAAGGAATGAAGTATTCCGACATCAGCGAAGCCCTTGGTATTCCGGTCGGAACCGTAAAAAGTCGCGTTTTTAACGCGATGCGTAAACTAAATGAGTCCTGGCGACGTACTTACCCAAATAGTCCCTCCGGTTTTTAGCTCCGCATTCCCTTCTTGCCCCTTGCTCACCTATCGTGCCCTCTCGATTTATCAGCGATGAAACACTGCTTGGGTATATCTTGGATGCCCTTGATGAACCGGAGCACAAAGAGGTCAGCGCAGCGTTGCTTAAGGATCGGTTTTTGCGCATTCGATTGACTACGTTGCAATCGATGGCCGGCCCGCTTGCCCCGGACAACGAACTTATCGAACCCCCAGGGGCAATGGTCTCGCGAGTTATGTCCCAAGTCGATGACGAACGCGACTTTATCGAAACGAGTTCTGTTGGTGGCGAGCATTCCCCCAATTGTCCAGACAAGCTTTGTCTTACCGCATCTGGGGCTTCGGGTGGAACAAGATCCAGCTTTCGAAGCGTATGGCTCGACACCGGTATAAGTATGCTCGCCGCAACTATCGGAGTTTGTTTAGCTGCACCTGCGATCCTCCAAACGCGAGAAACAGCTCGATCTTCTCAATGCTCGAGTGGACTTATGGCACTTGGGCAGCAAATCCACGATTTCGCTTTTCAAAATCGTCAAGCCTGCGTACCAGAAATTTCTACCGACGGCCCGCTGGCTTTTGCCGGGGCTTATGCCATCCATCTTAACGACACTGGCCACCTTGAAGATACGCGAGTCCTGTGGTGTCCAAGCGAACGCAACAATCGCTTCTCGATGGCTGGAATGGGAAAGCTACAACTTCCGTCGGCATCGAAGTTGAAGAAACTGACGGAAGCTCGACTTCGTTTCTGGCAACATGTATCTGGTGGTTCTTACGCATACAACCTGGGCGTTGTCGTTAACAATCAACATAGGATGCCGACGATCGAATCGTCATCGAATATCGCGATCCTTGCCGATGCGCCGGTGCAATTAGAAGGTTCCAAAATGAAGTTGACGGCTCATCGCGGATTTGCCAGCAACGTACTCTATCAAGATGGTCGTATCCAACTATTGCGCTTTGATAAAATCTACGATGGCTACGATCATCCTTATCTCAATCGAAAAGGACTTGTTCAAGCTGGTCTTGATCGAGACGACAGCGCCTTGGGACCAAGCTACCTTCGACCGCTAGATCCTGCCTGCGCCGTTCCAATCAATTTTCTTGACTAGAGACTCTTGGCGTCGGGGACTTCAAAACCCTTGCGGTATTCTCGACTTAGCATCTTATTAGCGGCGTCGTTGTTCGTAAAACGTTCCGAGTTCGGATCAAACGCCAATTGCGGTCCGAGCGATATGACGGCCGCGTCAATGTCGACACCATTCGCGTTGAGATGATCCAGCGTTCGCTTGAGCGTCTCGCCGTTGTCGTCCAAGCTCTTAATTCCCGATAGTGATTTCGCTAGATCAGATGGCGTCACTCGATTTGTTTCGCCGAGATAGTAGGAAATGTTCCCGAGATGGCTTACGGCAGCAGAAAGGTGACCGGTCATCGCGTCCGCATTGAGTCCTTTCGCTTCACGCGATAGACAGGCATCCACAAAGTTCCCCATGTGGACGGCGTTCAAATCATCCTTCGTTTTGAACTCCTGGATCAATTTTAGTTCAAGATCGAAGGCAGCGAAATGAGCATACGAATACTGCACCAATAATCCCTTAGAGCCATAGAACACGACGCCAATTTTGTTCCCTTCCTTGCCGCTATAAAGCTTTCCAAGCTGACCGTCGCCGGAATTGCTCGGATCCAAACCACGCGTTTCGAAGACGATGCACTTATCGCCATAATCATAGATCGAAACTTCGGTATTGGCCGTATCGCCAGCGTCGATGTACTTCGGATCTTTGCGTTCCGCCTGATAGCCCAGTCGTCCACCATACGAAATGACGCTATTGGGATGCCGATCGAGCCCCAATCCCCAACGAGCGACATCGGTTTGATGAGGTCCTTGATTGCCTAAGTCACCATTGCCATAGTGCCGCTGCCAATGCCAATCATAATGGAATTTTTCTCGAGTCACTTGCGGATTGGTGAACGTTGCCGGACCACTCCACAGATTGAAATCGACGCTTGCGGGTACTGGATAATCGCCGAGTGGTCCGATCGATTTACGGCGCTTATAGCAGAGTCCACGGGCAAATTTTACATCGCCAATTTTTCCATCTTGAATGAACTTCATCGCTTCGATACATGCAGTACTACTTCGCGTTTGAGTACCCGTTTGAAGAATCTTGCCGTATTTCTTTGCTGCCGCAATCAACGTTCTTCCTTCGTGGATGTTGTGGCTAATAGGCTTCTCGAGATAAATGTCCTTACCAGCCTGCATGGCCCAGACGCCGCAGAGTGCATGCCAGTGATTTGGCGTCGCGCAGCTCACCAGGTCGATGTCCTTGGAATCAAAGGCTTGACGCATATCGCGATAGACCGTCGGGCGTTTTCCGGTAAGGTCTGCAATAAGCCCAGCCTTCTTTTCACCTACCGATTCATCGATATCTACCACAGCTCGAATTTCGACGTTCTTGTTCTTGGCAAAGCCCTTGACGTGATCCATCCCTCGATTGTTCAATCCAATAATGGCGATGCCCATGGTCGAGTTCGGCCCTGCAGCCGAAAGGCGGCTAGTCGAAGTGAACACGGACGTCGCTGCGGCAGAAACGGATAGTAAATTGAACTGACGTCGAGATAGCTTTAGAGACATAGAAGGACCTTTGATCTATGGAGGATTTAAGATGGTCTGTAGGTAGGAAACGGCAAGGCGTTGCATGGGTGCCCGCGATTGCACATTGCACGTTCAATGACCACGCGTCGAGTCTGATTCTACCATACCCGCCTGAACAATAAAAGCGAGCCAATTCGGCAACGCGTTTGTATCGGGTATAAAAGCAGCCTGCCCAAATCGGAATTCAACGATTTCAGGCATAGACTCATTTGCTGCGAGAAGCAGCTTACGGATCATTCGAGCGTTTTCGTTGATTTTCGAATCCACTGAGGCTGGCAGTGCCTCGTTCAGCACCAATGCAGCAACCGTAAGCCTACGAGCTCGTGCAACTTCAAGCACCATTAAGCTTTGGTTAACCGCGCCAAGTCGATTGGAGACGACGACGACAATTGGCCAGCCAAGACGGGACGCCAAATCCGCGTTGGTCGTTTCAAACGTTAAGGGTGAGAGCAACCCGCCTGCTCCTTCGACAACCAAAACATCGCATTGCCCCTCCCAAGCGTGAGCACCACTGACGAGTAACTCTTGATCGACAACTCGACCTTCGAGCGACGCAGCTAATGGCGGGGCAAAAGGTGCGGCGAACATTTGAGGGCAAACGTGTGATTTTGTTTGCACACGACCGGTTGCCTCCCAAAGCATTTCTGGATCGGAACGCTCGTTGGCAACGCCGCCGCTGGCAACCGGCTTATAGGCTCCAACGCGAAGTTGGAATCGTCGCAGCGTTTGAATCAAGGCACAGCTCACCCACGTTTTGCCAACCTCAGTATCTGCCCCGGCAATGAAAATACCCTTCATGAAATGCGATTCTTCCAGGCAGCTAGACAACTTAAAACCAGCTTGTGGCAATTTTGATACTAATCATATCTTAGCATAAGGAGCATTTTTTGCAAAAACAGTTCAACAACGTCCAGCCCCGATAGGGGCGTTAGCGATTAACCCGCAGCGTGAGCTGTGGGATTCGTTGGACGTACAGCATACCAAGCCCCGGTAGGGGCGACAGCGATCGTGGCGGATTCGCTGATTCCTGTTGGGGCTGGTGTTAGATCATTTTTTCTCGCACACGGGGTTTTGCATTTCTCAAAAACTCCAACAATCTTAGGGTGCCGGGGAATCTCCTGCATGATTTGCGGGGAGTGTAATGTAGACTGGTTGAATTGTCCTTCGCTCTTCGATGATGGGAATTTTCGACCGATTGCTTTGTTTTCGTCCAATATGCTTCAGCACAAACCGAAAAGACTATCGATCGATCAGCCGAAGAGCTTGGTGATCCTTGTTTCGTTGAGTGCGAGGTTTTTACCAACATTGTTCGTGCTCTGTATTCTAGGACTAGGGTGGTTGGCAGTACATGAAATCAACTCGGGCACATCGAAGGAACCTGAAGCGCCGTCGAGTAAAAACGGGGGAGAATCGGATGCATTGCGATTGCCTGAGGGAAAGATCGAGGCAGGAAAATTTCTAAGTACACCCGTCGAGATGCAGCTTGTCCAGCAACGTCAAGAAGTATCTGGTCGAATCCAATACGATGAAAATAAACACATCGAAGTCAAGTCGCCGCTGGACGGCATTATCGCGGAGCTGCTTGTCAAACCTGGCGACAGGATCGAAAAAGAACAGCTTGTGTTGGTGATCAAAAGCCCAGAAATTGGTTTAGCGCGATCGGAAGTTTTGAAGCGCCAGCAGATGTTGCAGATAGCCGAGCAAAAACTCAATCGCGAACGTGAGCTCTCGAAAAATCTGTACGACTTCTTTAAGCAACTCGATCAGGGAAGGAATGAAAAAGAGATCGAAGAAGCGTTTTCTAATCGTCCACTAGGCAATTTTCGACAAGAGCTTCTCTCGTCCTATTCAAAGCTGAAACTTGCGCAAGCACTTATCGATAATGGAAAATCGGTTAGCGATTCGGGAGCGATTTCAGGTCGGAACCTTCGCGAGCGCGAAGCGGACTTGGCGGTTGCGTCTGCTTCGTTTCAAACGGTTCGGGACCAGAGTTCCTTTGTGTCAAAACAAACCAAGCTACAGGCTGAGGCCGAAGCAGACGATGCACAACGACAAGCCGATATCGCACAGCAAAGCTTAGAGGCGTTACTCGGCTATTCTGAGCAAGTCGTCAATGTCGATTCGGTTGACGCTCTTTCGCGATTAGAAATTCGAGCTCCGTTTTTCAGCACCGTCGAAAATCGAATGCGTTCGCAAAATGAACGAATCATCAAAGGCGAATCACTCCTGGTATTAGCCGATACCCAATCGTTGTATGTGGCTGCCGAGATTCGCGAGACAGATTGGGTCGCGGTAGCAGTGAAGGAGTCGACCGTACTGTCGGTGACCATTCCCGCTCTCGAAAACCAGACTTTTCAAGCAATGGTTCATTACGTTGGCCGCGAAGTATCTCCGGTGTCCAATTCAATTCCGATTATCGCAAAGATTGAAAATCGCAATGGCTTGTTGCGGCCAGGAATGTTTGCGCGAATTTCGATACCCGTCGGCTCGCCTCGCAAGTTGTTAGCGGTAAAACCCGAAGCCATCGTACAACACGATAATCAGAAATTTGTCTTCGTCGAAATGGATAGGGGCATCTATAAGAAAGTTGTGATAGTCACAGGAACGGTATCGGACGAATGGGTAGAGATTGTCGATGGTCTTGTACTTGGCCAGAACGTCGTCGAACGCGGAGCTTTCTTGCTCAAATCCGAGTTACTATTGGAAGGGGAATCGGAGTGATGGACTCGGCGAACGACTGGTATCTAGAACGTAATTCGACGATGCGATTGCAAAAATGCTGACGAAGATCATCGAGTTATCTCTATCGAATCGTGGACTTGTCATCGTCGTTACGCTATTGATGGCGATTGCAGGTGTCTATTCGGCATTTCGCATTCCGATCGACGCCGTTCCCGACATGACAAATGTCCAAGTACAAGTAGTAACCGTGGCCGGTTCCTTGTCTCCAATCGAAGTTGAGCGTTACATTACGTTTCCTGTCGAAAAGACCATGAGCGGGCTTCCAGATATCGAGGAGCTTCGGAGCATTTCACGATTCGGCATTTCCGTCGTGACAATTGTTTTCAAGGAAGGGACCGACATCTATCGCGCCCGACAGTTGGTATCGGAAAGGCTTCCGGATGCCGCTAGCAAGATTCCGCCCGAATACGAAAAGCCGTCGATGGGGCCTCTCTCCACAGCCCTCGGCGAAATCCTCCAATTCGAAGTTCGAAGCGATCGTCATTCACCGATGGCACTTCGAACGATGCTTGAATGGGATATCGCACCTCGATTGCGCGAAGTACCGGGCGTTGTCGAGATCAACACACACGGCGGGTTCTATAAAACGTTCGAAGTGCAACCGGATCCTGACCGAATGACAAGCTACGGCATTTCGATGGAGTTGCTTTTTAGTCGACTACAAAACAACAATGCGACGACTGGCGGCGGGTATGTTGTACACAATGGCGAGCAACGGTTTATCCGCGGCGTTTCCTTGCTGACCAGCATCGACGAAATCGAATCCGTCGTGGTGCGACGAGAAGCAACGGAAAACCCGATTCTTGTTCGCGATATTGCCTCGGTCAACATTGCACCGATGACGCGACAAGGCGCAGTGACACGCGATGGTCGAGGCGAAGTCGTAACGGGGATGGTGATGATGTTGATCGGACAAAATTCTCGTCAAGTAGTCGACGCCAGCAAAGTTCGCATTGCGGAAATACAAAAAACGATGCCCGATGGCGTCGTGCTGGAACTCACCTACGATCGTGCTGCTCTGATAGGTCGAACGCTGAAGACCGTATTGACGAATCTTACCGAGGGTGGAATTCTGGTCATCGTTGTTTTGTTATTCATGCTCGGTAGTTTTCGAGCAGGAATCATCGTCGCTTTGGCGATCCCTCTGTCGATGCTCTTTGCCACCAACGTGATGGCGTATACCGGCATCACGGCGAGTTTGATGAGTCTTGGGGCGATCGACTTCGGTCTGCTGGTTGATAGTTCGGTCATTATGATCGAAAACTGCATGCGCAAGCTTTCTCATGACAACGGTGGCAAGTCGCATCAGAGTGTCATCAGTGAAGCCGCCGTGGAAGTCCGTAAACCGACGATGTTTGGTGAACTGATTATCGCTACCGTCTTTATTCCGATTCTGCTTTTGGAAGGGACCGAAGGAAAGCTCTTTCGACCGATGGCGTTGACGGTACTCTTTGCCCTTAGCGGTTCGCTATTGCTTTCGCTTACCTTTATGCCAGCCATTGCGTCACTAGTCCTGCCGAAAAAGATGGACGAGAAAGAAGTGCTTCTTGTTCGGGTGCTTAAATGGTTTTATGCACCGTGCGTGGCTCGGGCTATTGGCCATCCATTCGTAACATCGATTGCAGCGATCACTGTTTTTGCTGTGAGTATCCCGATTGCCTTGAATCTAGGTGCCGAATTCATGCCGCGTTTGGAAGAAGGTGACATTCTTATCGAAGCGAACCGGTTACCCAGCGCAAGCTTAGAAGATGCGATCGCGATGGGCGCACAGATTGAATCGTTGCTCGGTGCAATGCCCGAAGTTAAAACGGTATTTTGCAAAACCGGGCGACCTGAAATCGCCAACGATGTCATGGGAGTGCAGCAGACGGATATTTGGGTCTTATTAAAGCCTGTCCATGATTGGCCTCAACCGAAAACTCGCGATGAACTTGTCGAGCAGATGTCGGAGATGCTCAACTCGAACGTTCCGGGCTCCGCTTTCGCATTTACGCAACCGATTGAAATGCGAGTTGACGAACTTGTAGCAGGCGTCAAAGCGGACGTAGCGGTGTTGCTTTACGGCGATGATCTAGACATTCTAGGTAAGAAAGGGAAGGCGATCGAAGCGGTTATCAGAGGGATACCCGGGGCCGTCGATGTCAAAGCCGATTATCAAGCCAATCTTTCGACGCTAACGATACGTGCAAATCAAGACAAGTTAGCGCGTTACGGTGTCGACGCTCAATCGGTGTTGAATGTCGTATCGTCGATTGGAGGCCATCAGGTTGGGCAAATTTACGAAGGTCGAGCAACGTATCCGCTGGTAGTGCGCATTCCAACTCGATGGCGAGAAAATATCTCGCTTTTAGAGCAGTTGCCGGTTTCAGATGCGGCTGGAAAACCGATTCCACTTAAAGAACTAGCTGACATTCGCTTAGAGGAAACACCGCCGTCGATCGAGCATGAAGCGAATCGTCGCCGAACTTTTGTCTCCGCTAACGTTCGCGGCCGCGACATGGCGTCGTTCGTTGCCGAAGCCCAAAGAACCGTTCGTGAAAAAGTTGTGCTTCCGGCCGGCTATGAAATACGCTGGGAAGGCGATTTTGAGAGCCTACAATCGGCGAGCCAACGGCTTGCGATCATTACGCCTATCGTCATGACAATCGTTATTCTTCTGCTTCATACCAGTCTCGGTTCTATGAGGCTAGCCTTTCTGATCTTCTTGGCGGTGCCGATGGCCGCTTCGGGTGGAGTCTTCGCACTCTACTTGAGATCGATGCCATTTAGTATATCAGCCGGAGTAGGTTTCATCGCTCTGTTCGGTGTCGCGGTGCTCAACGGACTGGTATGGGTGAGCGCAGCTGAGAATTTGCGAGAAGCCGGGACAGCGATTTCACGGATTAGTTTTGAAACGGCGATGACTCGATTGAGACCTGTGCTCATGACAGCCCTCGTTGCGAGTCTTGGTTTTCTCCCGATGGCTATGTCGACCAGCGATGGCGCGGAGATGCAACGCCCGCTCGCAACGGTCGTTATCGGGGGCTTGATTACCTCGACGTTGCTCACTTCACTCGTAATCCCAGCGATCTATCCATGGTTCGTCTGGAAGTTAAAGTTGAAATAGAGAAATCGCTAGTTCCCAAACCTACTTTCGATACAGGCCATGATTCCAGCCAACTGCGGTTCGGCAATTTCATAGTACATAAATCGACCCTCGCGTTTGCCGACCAAGAGACCACACCGTTCTAATAGCCTAAGTTGTGTCGAAGCAACAGGACTGGGAACGTCGCAAGCGGCCGCGATTTCTCCGACGGTGTATCGCTGGTGTAGCAACATCTGAAGAATGCGCAAACGCTGGGGATGAGCCATCGCTTTGAGGGATTCGGTCGCTTCGGCGAGCTGTTCGTTCGTCATGAAGCGTTTCTCGCGTTTGACTTTCATCAGCATTCCTTTCGGCACCCAAAGTCTACTATCGTAAAACAAGAACCGATTTGTTCCAAGCCGTCGGGTTTTGCAAGGACGGTTCCTTGCTTATTTTGGGGGGCCGAATCACAATTGAGGGATACCGAGCGGACCGTCGAGTTCGTTTTCACCTGCCTTTCATGCTCCTCCAACGCTGCCCGCTCATGCTCTGTCTTAAAATAGGCTCACCACTTTTGCGACTTGCCCTTGTCGTTACGGTCGCACTGAACGGGTGCGATCGCAACGCGGAGGATGCTTCAAAAGCCCAGTCGAGTAAGCCGATCGCTCTCATCCGCGCGGAAACGATGACTGTCCAAGCCCATATTTGGCCTCGACGTGTTCGAACGCAGGGAAGTTTGGTCGTCGATGAAGTCAGCGAAATAGGTGCCAAGGTTCCCGGTCGAGTTTCCGAAGTCAACGTCGACCTTGGCGATCCAGTTCAGTCGAAGGATCGGTTGCTAAAAATCGATGACGAGCAATATAAGTTACTCGTCGAACAGGCTGAAGCGCAATTGGCTCAAGCTCGATCGGCAGTTGGCCTTCGCGAAGGCGATCCCTTAGAAAAAATGGATCCCGAAAATGCGCCTCCGGTTCGAGAAGCGAAAGCAGTTTACGATGAAGCCAAGCAAGCGGTCGAACGTATTCGAAGGCTTTCGATTCAAAATGCCGTGAGCGCAACGGATCTCGAAGTTGCTGAAGCGGCCGAACGGATAGCCGCAGCTCGACTGGCTTCGGCGCAAAATTCGGTACGAGAAAAAATAGCGATGGTCGGAGTTCAATCCGCCCAGCTCGGCCTGGCTCGACAGAATCTTGTAGACACCGAAATCCGAGCACCCTTTGCAGGCGTCATCCAACGGCGGCAAGTCGCCGTCGGGACTTACGTTCAAACAGGGCAATCGCTTGTCACACTTGTTAGCAATACGCCGCTTCGCTTTCGAGCAGCGGTTCCAGAACGCTATGCTCATGATCTGCGCATCGGCCAGAAGATGCTCTTGCGAGTTGAACTGAGCAATCAACAGCGAGAAATTGAAATCACGCGACTAAGCCCAACACTCGATCCGGCCAGTCGTGCTTTATCATTCGAAGCATTGGTCCATAATCACGATCAGTCGCTTCGCTCGGGAATGTTTGGCGAAGCGGAAATTATTCTCGACCCGCAAGCAACCGCGGTTGTCGTTCCGACGAAATCGATTTTGCGATTCGCGGGCGTCGATAAAGTTTGGAAAATTGAAAACGATATGATTCGCGAACAAGCCATACTTCTTGGACGACAAGAAGATGATCGAACGGAGATTCTCTCCGGATTGAAGGTGGGCGATACGATCTTGATCGACGGAAGCCAGGGCAAGGCAGGGCGTTTTGAGGCGATCGAACCAGCAACGATTGGCGGAACATGAGGCGTCTTATGGATCGAGGTTCGAACGCGTGTATTGGCTAGCTGAAATATGTGTAAAGCGGCCAGTTTTTGCCTTGATGATTATCACGGCCTTGGTCGTCGCTGGCCTCGTGGCTTTTCCGCAACTGGGCGTCGATCGCTTCCCTCGAACGGATCTTCCAACGGTCTTTATTCGAGCCAGTTATCCGGGAGCAGCAGGACCAGAAGTCGAATCCGAAGTTTCGCAAACGATTGAAGACTCCGTCGCGACGGTAGCTGGTATTGAAGAGTTGCGATCGATTTCGTCCGATGGGCAATCGACGGTCATTTTGACTTTCTCGCTGGAACGCAATATCGATGCAGCCGTTCAAGACGTTCGCGATGCCGTCGCCAGTATTCTCGGGCGATTGCCGACGAGTGTCGAACCGCCAGTGGTTCAGAAAACAGACAACGAATCATCGCCCATTCTATCGTTGGCAGTATCCGGACCGCGTACCCCTCGCGAGCTCTATTTCTTAGCCGATCGATATGTCAAGAACGTAATCGAATCTTCGCCGGGAGTTGGGCAAGTAACGATCTCAGGGGCCGCTCCGCGCGCCGTTCAGGTCAGTATCGATGCGAAGCGATTGGCAGCTTACCAGTTGTCTATCTTGCAGGTTCGCGATGCCTTGATGCGGCAGAATGCCGAGGTTCCCGGCGGGCGTGTCGACGAGGGGTTGCGTGAACGATCGTTACGCACGCTTGGTCGTGTCCCCGATTCACGAGACTTCCCCGAACTTGTTATCGATACCGTCAACGGTCAACCGATACGCTTGTCAGATCTAGGAAAAGTCGAAGACGGTACCAAAGAAGTTCGCACGCTGGCCCGTCTCAACGGACAACCGGCTGTGGTTCTTCAAGTCCAGCGGCAATCAGGGGAAAACACCGTCAGCGTTATCGAAGCCATCAAGAAACAGCTTCCGCGATGCGATAAGCTTTTGCCCGACGATATCGAAGTCACCGTCGTGCAAGACCAGTCGAGATATATCTTGGCCGCCTTGCATGAAATCGAAGGGCATCTTGTATCGGGATCGATTTTAGCTTGTCTTACCGTTTTGCTATTCATGCGTTCGTGGCGTTCGACATTGATCGCATCGGTTGCAATTCCGGCGTCGATCATCGCAACGTTCGCCTTTATGAAGCTGTTTGGTTTCACTCTTAACAATATGACGATGCTCGCCCTGGTATTGATGGTAGGGGTGGTAATTGATGATGCGATCGTGGTTTTGGAAAACGTCTTTCGCTGTATCGAAGAAGAGGGCATGAGTCCCTTCGAGGCCTCGATTCATGGGACACGAGAAATTGGGTTAGCAGTTCTGGCAACCACCATGTCGCTCATCATCGTCTTTCTTCCCGTCTCGTTTCTATCGAGCGTTACCGGACGCATGCTTTTCGAATTTGGCGTGACGGCTTCGATCGCGATCCTGGTTTCGATGCTCATCAGTTTTACATTGACGCCCATGATGTGTAGCCGACTTTTGCGCCCAGTCGCAGCCGGCGCTAGAATCTCGAATTCACGACGCGGCTTTTATCGATGGATTGAATGGTCTTACATGGGGTGTCTGCGCATTGCGATGAAGTATCGGTGGTTGACGCTCTTGATATGCATCGGCGTGACCTTGTCCAATATCTCGCTCTATAGCTGGGTAAAGCAGGATTACATTCCGACCAACGTCGATGAATCGGAATTTGAAGTTGGGATTACGATCAAAGAAGGAGCCAACCTTGCGTCGATCGACAATGCACTTCACATCGTCGAGAAAAAACTTCAAGCTATACCTGGAGTCGAATTCACCTTGACGACGCTTGGTTCTCGCGGAGTCAGCGGTATCAACAGCGGCAGTTTGTATGTCCGCATCATCGATGTTAAAAAACGCGTCTTTTCTCTGGAGCGTCTGTGGCATTCTGTATTGAGCGGGCATCCGAAAAAAGTCTTCGATGGTAATTTTACTCAACAGGAAAAGATGACGGAGATTCGAAAGCTGTTGGTCGGGATGCCGGATGTTCGCGTATCGGTACGCAATCTTTCGTCGCTTCGGCAGGGACCGAATGTCGATATCGATTTTTCGATCACCGGGCCCGACATCGAGCAGCTTGTCAAGTTTAGTGAACAAGTACGCCAGAAAGCAGCCGACGTACCGGGCATTGTCGATGTCGATATCACACTGCGTCTCGATAAGCCCGAACTGTTGGTTTCGGTCGATCGCGAAAGAGCAGCAGCGATGGGCATCTCTGTCCAGGAGATTGCAGATACGCTTCGCGTCGCGGTGGGCGGTGATGAGCGAGTTTCTCGATACCGCGATGCGAGTGTCGATGATGCGTATGATGTCGAAGTACGATTATTCGGAATCGATCGTCGCAATATTGAATCGATTTCTCAGCTCTATGTTCGGACCAAGCCGACATCGTCGCTTTTGTCATTCGGCAGCGAAGGCACCATTAGAGAACCGACTTCACCGACCCATACGAGAATCGACAATGTCATCGACTTTGCATTTAGCGACACAGCCGCGCGGATCGATCGACTCGATCGACAGCGGATGGTCGCGATCCGCGCCAATATTGCTCCAGGTTATGCCTTGGCCGACCGTATCGCCGCGCTCGTGGCGGCTGCTGAAGAAGTCGGTGTCCCGCCCGGTTTCGATGTGCGAGTACTCGGGCGCGGTCGTGAACTCGAACGTACTCTCAGCGAATTTCGTTGGACGCTTCTTCTGTCAATCGTTTTCATGTACATCGTTTTAGCCGCTCAGTTCGAAAACTTGATTCATCCGCTTACAATCCTCTTGACGTTGCCGCTCGCCGTTCCTTTTGGCTTGATCAGCTTGTATTTGGGCGGCGAGACACTCAATGTATATTCGGCCCTTGGAATCCTGGTCTTATTCGGAGTTGTCAAAAAGGCGGCCATCCTTCAAGTCGATCATACGAATGCGCTAAGATCCAAGGGCCTGCCTCGGCTCGATGCAATTCTGCAAGCCAATCGAGATCGATTGCGACCGATCTTGATGACGACGATTTCTTTTGTTGCGGGGATGCTGCCACTGTTGATCGCAAGCGGACCTGGTGCAGAAGAACGTCGATCGATCGCGGTGCTCGCCGCCGGTGGTCAAACCTTGTCGCTACTTCTTACGCTCCTAGCCGTTCCCGTGATCTACTCGTACCTCGACGACCTCGGCCAGTTATTTACGAAGAAGCCAAGCATGGTGGCGAAATAAGTTCTTGGAAGCCGATCATGGCGCTGGTGTATAGCCTTTAGTCGACTCTTCCGCCTCGAACCGGCGATATACATAGTTGCGGCTAAAGCCTTTACACCAACTTTACGCAATAAATTGCTAGCCGCAACACTATAACCTACAGCGTTACTTCCCTTCGCTTTTTTTCTTTTCGGTGATTTGTTTGGGCGTTTGATCGCTGACTTCGAGCACGAGCCGAACGACGGTGAAACGTGGCGGCAAGCGCTCGGTGAAAGCGGCATAGGTCAAAAAACTGTTGCTGCTGATACTCTGGATAGCTAGGTCGAGCGTTGCGGTTGGGAAATTGGCAACGCAAATCAGATCGCCCGAATCGGCTAAATATGTTTCCTCCCCAGTGTCGGGGTCTTTGTAGAGGATACTCCCGGCAAAGACCCAATCGTACTGCAACTCTTTGTCATCGGCGACGTTTCGAATCCAAGATTGGGCCGGCTTGTTTTGCTTTTCACCTTTTTCATCGAGAAAGAGGACGTGAATCTTGATCGTCGAGCCCGTCGCTGGACGATAGGGTTCGAATTGCGTTGGCTTGCCTTGCTTGGCGCCGATGGCCAGTAAGCCGGCGTGAATATGTTGGGAAGATGCAAATATCGCCACAATCGATTCGTGCTCTTTGGTGCCGACTGGGCACGCGAACATTTCGAGTTGCCCTTCTCGCAACGTCACAAAGCCATCCACGATAACCAGCTTTCGTTGTTTATCGATCCAAACTCGCCCTTCCTTCGAAAGTCGCGTCGTATTTTTCGGTTCACCGAAGACAGACTCGGCCTTTTTTACCAGTTCGTCGCGAGAGGGGTTGCCTTCGGCCAAGACGGGACTAGCCTTTAGAAACAACAAGGCAACGGTTAGCACGAAAACGTTGACTGCGATTTCTGCGACCGATTGAATTTGAGGTTCTTGTCGCCGGAACGCCGCGCAATAAAGCAACTCTATTTGCCGCCGAGTGTCTAGTCCTATTATCATCATTTTTTACGATCTTAAAAAAGCTTGAAAAAGAATCCTTGCATGTCGGCAGTTAGTAACAACAATGTGGCCGGGTACCTATCAATCTAACACTATCGAACTCGTACGACGATACTCCTATGGACTGGGTCAAACCTAAAAGCGAACGAACGAAGAGAAACGGTGAAGGCATCAAGGGAGACGCGAAGGCGACTTTTCCGAAGGCAGTCAATGCCGACGCCGATCCGACCGGGAAAAACTCGGCGATCGCGGCCACCGCTTGGCTCGAGCAGTTGTGCCACGAGAACGTTGCATACCTTCAGCAATCGTTGCCGGTTGCGTTGGATTTGCGGAAGAAGAAAGAGCTGCGTTCGTCGATTCGACGCATGGCCAATGCGATTCAATGGGGAGCTGGAACGTTGGAGTTTGAAGTCGATGAGGGGCCCGATGTCCTCGATCGATTGCTTCAAGTCTACGCAAGCCAACCGTTGTTGAAAGTTGATCTTACCAATCCGAAGATGCTTGCCGCCAATGAGCTTCGCATCAAGACAAGCGAGAACATTGCTCGATGGATCGCGCGATCGCTGCCCAATCACGGTTCGGATTCGTTCGTCGCCTTGGTCAGTGTCTCCTGGGTTCACGGGCTTCGCGAGTTGGGCAACGATCTTCCGCCAAGTCTTTGGCTTGAAGTTTTACAAAGCATTTTGACGCAAGTGGATCGAGCCTGGAATGAACGCTCGCCAAAGCAACTGCTTCCGTGGTTGATCTGGGCTTGCGAGGTACCTCTCGCTCTGGCTACGCAACTATCGCAACTTGGCCGCAAAGATCGGATGGTTATCGAAACGTTGGATCGCTTAGCGTTGTTGCTTGAAGCTTCCAGCGATGATCCTACTCTTTGGATTCAAAACGGTTGCAAAAATCTGAGAGCCCTTCTGGCGACGGTGGTGCGAGCTCGATGGGCAGCCGACGCACTGGAAGCACGACCGTGGTACGCACCGCAGCGCAAAGCCATTGCGCAGCTTACTAAGGTTGCGCTCTCGGTAACGCATCACGACGGCAAGCCGTTGCTTGTCGATCCTGAACTAGGAGCCGATGACAAAGAGCTTTGGACCTCGATTGCCGAACTGTGTTTACCGAATAAGAATCTAGAAAGTCTTTACGCCACCATTTTTCCGAAGCGAACTTTGGCGAAAGGTATCGATTCGACCTCGACGAAATCGAAGTCCAAACGCGCGACGAAAAAGCTGATCGCGGTCCGATTGCCCGAGCCTGGCATGTATTTCGAAAAAGCCGAGTTGGCGACAATGCGCCGCGACTGGCAACACAATGGTGTGCGGATCGCTGTCGACTACGCAAGAGATCCGATGTGGATCGATTGCTTGGGAGCAGGCGGGCAAAGATTGATAAGCGGCGAATGGGATATCATCATCAACAAGGATGGACATCGGCTCGATACCGATGTCGGCTGGTCGGATGTTTGCTGGTTTTCAGATGACGATGTCGACTATCTTGAGATCGAATCGGCGGTCGAAGGGGTTTGCCGGATTCAGCGACAAATCATGCTCATTCGCGAAGAAGGGTTGATGTTCTTCTCGGACACATTGCTGGCCAACGAGACGGGTCACTGGTCGATTGAATCGAGTTGGGAATTGTCGCCTGGGGTTGACGTTCGATCGGCTGTGAAATCACACGAAGCTGAGCTGGTCGTTGGCTCGAAACAATCGGACCGATGCGGCTTGCTGATGCCACTCGCATTGCCCGAATGGAGACGACAGCCGAGTACGGGTAAACTCTACGGTGAAGCCGGAAAGCTTGTTTTGCATCAAGAAGTCGAGGGAACTCGAATATACAGTCCTTTGGTCCTGGCCACGCGAAAGCAATCTCGCCAGCAACCTTTTACGTGGCGTCGCTTAACGGTTGCTCAAGATTTGAAAAACCAACCGTCGAACGTTGCGCAAGCCTATCGCGTTCAAATCGGCAAAGAACAAGTTGTCTTCTATCGATCGTTAGCCAAAGTTGTACGACGAACGGCAATGGGTTTGCATCTCAATTCAGAATTCTATGCTGGGCGATTCGATTCCGACGACGCAGAGTTCGAATCGATTGTCGAGATCAATGCCGAAGAATAGTCGTTAATGCCAAAAATTACAAACCTACCCGCAACGGATCGGCCGCTCGATGCCCTGGTCATAGCTCCGCATCCCGATGATGCTGAGTTAGGGATGGGCGGAACGGTCGTCAAACTGCTTCGCCGAGGATGGCGAGTAGGAATCCTTGACCTAACGGATGGTGAGCCGACGCCCCATGGGACTCCGGAAATTCGCCAGCGCGAGACGAACGAAGCTTCGCAAGCATTAGGGGTTGCTTGGCGATACAATCTAGGGATGCGAAATCGATTTCTCGAGCCGACGATCGAGAATCGACAGCAAATAGCCGAAGTTTTTCGGCTTACGCGTCCTCGATGGCTTTTTGCGCCCTATTGGGAGGACGCCCATCCGGACCACCTTGCCGCGACACAGCTTGTCGAAGCCGCTCGGTTTTGGAGCAAACTTTCCAAAAGCGAAATGGCAGGTGAACCTTTCCATCCTGAAAAAGTATTCTACTATTACTGTATTCATCTAAAGCTAGTTCTGCAGCCAGCTTTTATCGTCGATATCAGCGACGAATGGGATGCCAAGTTTGCTTCGATCGAAGCCTACGAAAGTCAGTTCATAAAAGGGAGAGAATCGATGAATCCTTCGTTCTTGAGCCGACTGAAAGATGAAGCCTCCTATTGGGGAAAAATGATCGGAACGCGTTATGGCGAGCCCTTCGCTTCGCGCGAGCCGATTGGACTCCATTCGCTCGATGCACTTCGGAATGAATTATGAAACGGATCGAAGGAAAACTTTTAATTGCTTCGCCTCACTTGCATGACCCGAGTTTTTGTCGTGCGGTGATCTTGGTTTTGAAGCATGATCCTAATGAAGCCTTCGGGCTTATCCTCAATCGACCGACGGATCATCGCTTGTCGGATGTGATCGCGATGGTGAGTAAAGTCGACTGCGTACACGACGGGCCGCTCTTCTGCGGTGGTCCTGTTGAAGGCCCGTTGATGGCACTGCATGATATCCCCGACTCGGTCGAGGTCGACGGCCGCGCCGGTGTCGCGGTAAGTGTTCATCAAGAAAGCATTTTGAAGCTTGTTTCCCAGGACGATATTCGCTTGCGTTTATTCGACGGATACTCTGGATGGGGCCCGATGCAATTGGAAGATGAAATCGAGCACGGAAGCTGGCTGATTACCGACGCCAATAGCGAGAATGTTTTTCGTGAACCGGATGAACTCTGGCAACAACTGGTCGCCGAAATCGGGCGCGACATCGTCACCACTGGAATCAACCCTTTTCATCTTCCGAGCGATCCCGGCATCAACTAGCAGGAAGTGGATTTCACGTGCGAACGATCGCAATCGGTGACATACATGGATGTACCAAAGCGGTTTCTGCGCTGATCGATGCGATCGAACCGAATCAAGAGGATCTACTTGTCTTTCTCGGCGACTACGTGGATCGTGGCCCGGATAGCCGAGGTACCATCGATTTTCTTTTGAGTCTCGAAAATTCTCATAAAACCGTTTTTCTTCGTGGCAATCACGAAATCATGTTCAGCGGCTGTATCTCGGAAGGAATCGATCCCATTCGTTGGTTCCAAATGGGCGGACTTGTAACACTGATAAGCTACGGTGGACGGCTTCAAGATGTTCCGGCGAATCATTTAGATTTCATGGCTCGCTGCTTGCCCTACTATGAAAACGACAACCATTTCTTCGTGCATGCCAATTATCTTCCCGAGTTGCCTTTAGCCGAGCAGCCGGACCGAACGCTCTTTTGGGAGCACTTGCATCAGCGCACTCCTGGCCCACATAGCTCCGGAAAAACGGCTTGGCTCGGCCATTCACCTCAGGTTGAAGGAAACATCGCCGATCTCGGACACCTTTTGTGTATCGATACCTTTTGCTTTGGCGGCATGTACTTAACGGCGATCGACGTCGATACGCGACAGATCTGGCAAGCCGACAAATTGGGAAACATGCGAAGTGCCAAAGCGCCTGAAAAGAAAGTACGCCGCGGGTTTTGGCGGAGGCTAAACGGATAGATCGTTTTATCGATTTTTGCTAGAGACTTGGAATGCAGATTTGGTTTGGAAGGCCGATTGGCCGCCTGAAGGCGGAACTACGAACGGGATGCGAACTATCGTCCGTCGGCACCCGGTTTATAGACGGGGATTAAGCGTTCTTGTAGCTTGTCGTCGATTTCTTGCGCGGAAAGATACGACTGGAAACTTAGGCGCAGCCGCGTGGCTTGATCGGCGATGGCGTCGGTTCTTCGGTCGCGATGCCGGCTGGCGTGGATTTCAAGCTTTAATCGTGTTTGTCGTTGGATTGTCTTGGCGCGCCCGCTACCGGCCACGTCGACATCGTCCAGCTCAAACTTGAGCTCGAAAACGGTCGGGCGATCTGAATCGCGACGAGCCATCGGGGCAAATCGGCAGTCGACCTTCAAATGAACGCGCTCGGGTTGGATGTCGATGATGTCGGCTTTGCTATCTGCGATGAATCCTTTGATCTTCTCGATCGCAATGCCTCTTGGGACGCTGCTGAGCAATTCAATGGTTAAGATCGGTTCGGATGTGCCGCTACCAAGCCAGGACAGCCATGTTGAAGCCGGTGGTTTTGCGGCCGGCTTGGCTTGTTCTTCTGGTTCCGCTTTCGGGATCTCGCGACCGGAAATCGCAACAACCCGATCGCGTCCGGTTTGCTTTGCTTGAAGCAACGCTTTGTCCGCTCGCTCTAAGGCATCGTCAGGACCGTCGCCCTCGACGATGTCGGAGACGCCGAAACTCGCCGTCATGCATTTACCTTTGAGATCGGAAACGGGCGTACTGTGAAGGCGATGGCGAATCGTCTCGCCGATCTGGATGGCTGACGGCAAGTCACAATTATCGCAAAGGATGACAAACTCTTCGCCACCATAGCGTGCGACTAAATCGGATTCTCGCGAAAGATCCTTGAGGACTGAGGCGAATACTTTCAGGGCTTCATCGCCAGCCGCATGACCAAAGGTATCGTTGATTCGTTTGAAAAAATCGATGTCACAAATGAGGATACTGGATGGCTTGCGCGACTTCTGAGCCTCTGCAACAAACGTCGGCAAGCATCGATTGAGCTCGGCTCGATTCGCAACTTTGGTAAGCGAGTCCTGCGTCGCCTGGACGTGAAGTTCAAGAACTTTTTCTTCGAGACCAGCTTGTTCAGTCGCATCACCCATCAACATTGCGCCGCCGCAGAGTGTTCCGCGATGATCGAAAATCGGCATCAACTGGGCTTCGACCCGCAATCGATTGCCGCCATTTTGGTGCAGGAGAAAGCGACCGGTCGAGGGCTTGCCGGTTCGAAGGGCAGTTTGAATTGGGCAGTTTTCGGTGGCAATCGCTCGCCCCTGATCGTCGCTCAGTCCGACGAGCGACGGAACCCATTGCGAATGCATGATCGCCGATCGATTGAGTCCAGTAAATCGCTCGGCAGCTTTATTCCACTCTAAAATGCGAGTCTCGGTATCGACGAAGATCACGCCGTCGTTCATATGGTCCATCATTTGTCGATGGAAGACTTGATTGAGGGCTTTGATCGCCATACTGCCTTCGAAATTGGTCGAGGCATGTTGTTGGAAGAGTTGAACCATAGAGCCCGAAACTTCGTTGCTTCGCCAGCGAGCTTCGACGTGCTGACGAAGTTCATCGGTTGCATTCGTCACGACCTCGGCAAAACTATCAACCAACTTTGGATCGAATTGACGTCCGCTCATTCGACGCAGCTCGTCAAGTGCGTGTTGCGTGCTCATTGCACGTCGGAACGTCTGTTCGCTGGTCATGGCGTCGAAAGCATCGGCGATCGAGAGGATACGCTGAGTAATCGGCAACGCAATTTTTGGATCGCTGCAATTGCTCCGGTCGTACCAAAAGCCGAGCTGTTGAACAGCGGCAGTGACGTCGGAATGAACACCCGCCGAACGCAGAATCTCTAACCCGACTTGTGGATGAACATCGACTAGAAGACGCTCTTCAGGCAGCAACTTACTTGGCTTTTGTAGGATTCGCTCGGGTATCCCAATCTTTCCAATGTCGTGCAACAGGCCGGCTAATTCGAATCGCTCGGCGTCGTCCACAGGCAATTGATAGTATAACGACCAGGCCGAAAGGTTCTGCGCGACACGAAGACTATGAGCGGCGGTCGGGGCGTGCTTGGCCCGCAGCGAGATCAGAAGGCTCAGGTACACACCCAAACGATTACCAAGGCTTGCAATGGTTTGATGCCCGCCATCCGGTTTCTGGGTCGCCAACGCTGGAACAAGCGTAGCGACCTGACCGATCGACGGGCTAACAGGTGTGTTTAAGTGATTCATTATGTAACAAATAGCGAAATACGGCAGGTCGAAAATGTTCGACTTATCGGGTATACAACTCGAGCCGGTACGATAGAAACTTAGTATACGAATGCTGGCAGTCAAAAAAGACGGAGCATTCTTGGCGATTTTTAACCTGATTGACGCCTGGGACCTTGGTCGAGCTGCTGGTAACATACAGCCTTGAACCAACAATCGTTTTATTCCGTATAATCGGCTTTGCATCCCTTTTCGTTAGATTTGAATCTGTGGCCAAGAAGAACGCGAAACCTAGTGCGTCACCGACGCCCCCCAAAGCAAAGGCGGCAAAGGTTTCTAGCGCGGGCCCGACGCATAAGATGATTGCCGAAAATCGCAAAGCCCGGCATCGCTTCGAGATCCTGGAAACCGTCGAGTGCGGTTTGGTTTTAAAGGGCAGTGAAGTCAAGAGCCTCCGCGACAGCAAATGCTCGCTCGATGAAGCATACGGTCGAGTCCAGCAGGGTGATTTATGGCTGATCGGCTGCGACATTCCTATCTACAAGCCAGCATGTTACTGGAATCACGAGCCGACGCGTCCCCGAAAAATGTTGCTTCATCGCCGCGAGATGCTCCGGTTGAGCGGCAAAGCTAGTGAGAAAGGGTTGACGTTGGTCCCGCTTAAAATGTACTTCAACGAACGCGGTCAAGCCAAATGCGTGATCGGTTTATGCAAAGGCCTCAAACTGCACGATAAACGAGAAGTCATGAAAAAGAACGATGCCCAGCGCGAGATTCAGCGTGCCATGCGACGAAAGTAATCCGCCGATGAGAATGGACTATTTATGCTAACGATCGAAGGACTCCGCAAGAGCTTTCCAGACCCCTCGGGCGGTCGATTGGAAATTCTTGATATTCCGAAATTTGAAATGTCAGCCGGTGACCAAATGGTCTTACGCGGTGAAAGTGGGTCGGGAAAAACCACCCTCTTGCATATTATCTCCGGCATCTCGCAAGCGGATTCTGGGCGAATCGCCATCGATTCCATCGAATTAACCAAGCTCAGCGAAGCGGCTCGCGATCGATTGCGAGCCGCGAAAATTGGCTACGTTTTTCAGACGTTTAACTTGCTTCCCGCTTTCACCGCCCTCGAGAATGTGCGGCTAGGAATGACCTTTGGTCGAGGCAAGTACGACTTGGATCGAGCACGCGAACTACTAAGTCGAGTAGGGCTTGCGGACCGAGCCAACTATCGACCGTCACAGCTTTCCGTCGGGCAACAGCAGCGCGTTGCCGTAGCGCGAGCTTTGGCCAATAAGCCGCGATTGCTGCTGGCCGATGAGCCGACGGCGAACATCGATCCGGCGAATCAGCAAAAGATTATCGACTTGATTCGAGACGTATGCCGCGATGAATCAGTCGCTTTGCTGCTCGTGACGCATTCCGATTTAATCGCACAGCAGTTTGATCGAGTCGAACGGCTCGATCAAATCAATCGTGCCATGCAACCAACCAAGGTGACTACGTGAATTTATTCGAGATCGCTTGGCGAAATCTACGCTATCGTTCGCTCGCCAGTTTTCTGACCACCATGTCGATGGCGCTCGGTGTCGGCTTGACCGTTCTAGTCATGAGCATATCTGGCATCATCAATCAATCGCTGCAGCGCAATAGCAATGTCGGCTACAACTTGATCGTCGGCTCTAAAGGGAGTTCGACGCAGCTCGTTTTTAACAGCGTCTACTACCTCAGCAAACCGATCGAAAATCTGAAGTACAGCTACTATCTTGAATTCTTGCCTGGAAATCAACGACAGGAAGCGTACGCCAAGCTCGGTGGCGCCCTGAAGGACCCGGATCGCTCTGGTCTCTATGCGATGTTCGCGCGGTCCGGATTTGCAATCCCGATTTGCCTTGGTGATTACGTCGGTCGGTTTCGAGCGGTTGCAACAACTCCCGATTTTTTCAATCTTTTGCGACATGGTGAACGCAACGATTTGGAATACGAATTCGCTTCGGGTAAGAACTTCATCGAAGAATCGCCGGAAAATGGCTTTTTCGAAGCTGTTCTCGGCGCTGAAGTCTCGCGTGAAATGCAGCTTGGTGTCGGTGATCGCATTCAAGCTTCCCACGGTTCGACCGGGAATTTCGTCCACGAACAATCATTCAAAGTCGTTGGCGTATTGAAGGCAACGGGAACGCCCAACGATCGAGCGGCTTTCATCAACATGGAAGGCTTCTATTTGCTTGAGGATCACGCCGCCCCAGAACGCGACGAAGCATCGGGACTCGAAATTCGCAAAAAAAGTGGCGAGAAAGAAGAACCGATCGCAACTGCTGGAATGAGTCGCCTGGCAATCGAGAAACGCGAAGTCACCGCCATTCTACTTCGAAGCGAATTCGCCATGAACATCGAGAAGCAGATCAACAAAACTCCGCACGCGCAGGCCGTTTCGCCGATCGCTGAAATCGGTGGCCTTTTGCGAATGTACATCGAACCAGTTCAATGGGCACTTTTGGTTCTTACGCTCTTGGTCTGTGTCGTGAGTGCGGTTAGCATTCTCGTCAGTATCTACAATAGCATGAACGAGCGAACTCGGGACATCGCCGTCATGCGAGCCCTCGGTGCTTCTCGCGACAAGGTCTTGGCGGTGATTCTTTGCGAAGCGTGTTTAATCGCGACGGTCGGCGGCGCGATAGGATGGATCGGCGGTCACGCTTTAGCTGCATTTTCTAGCCCGATGGTCGAAGGACGAACCGGCGTCAAAATATCGTTTCTCAGTATTCAGTATCCAAACGAATTTTGGATTATTCCATCGCTGATACTCATCGGTATCTTAGCGGGTTTAATTCCAGCTCTCGTCGCCTATCGAACCGACGTTTCCAAATCGCTGTAAACCGGTGCTAACGCACTTCGGCTTTAATTATCCAGGGCTAGGGCCGTCGGTTCACTAGATCAACAGTCCGCTCGTCGCATCAGCCCAATCTTCGACGTCACCGCCAGCCGACCTACGCAAATCATTCGGCGCTTTGCCAAGGTTGATTGCGTCCGGCTAATGGCCGAATTTCTAGTCGCCCGCCCTTGATCCTCAATTCACGGTTGTTGTCGAGATCATCGCTGAGTGGCCACGTTTGAAAGTAGACCCAACCGTCTCGCCACCACTTCGATTGATGCTTCAGTTCGAGCGTCGCTCGAGTCGTGGATGCTTTGCGATACCAATGCGTTTCGACAATCGACGAAACTGCGTCGTCGACGTCGCTATTCAATAGCACTTCATAGAGACTCGAATAGGCATCGGTCCAAAGAATACCTTGCTTGACACTCAGGGTTCTCGCATCTAGTACCGAATCATCGAGCATGTTCATCAAGCTCACATCTTTCGAGAGCAAAACCCAAGTCGATGTATAGGCTCCATCTTCAGATCTATCGTCCGATTCGACAACTCGTGCTTCAAATCCGTAGGCATTGGCCAACGCTTTGCATATCGGCTCAAGATCGAGGTAGCGATTCGAAATATGAATCGCCAAAATCCCTTCTGGGCTCAAATGGCGAATGTAAATCTTCATTGCTTCATCGGTCAGCAGATGAATCGGAATCGAATCGCCGCTAAAGGCATCGACTGCCAACACATCAAAACCTCGCGACTCTTCACGCTCCATCATCAGACGAGCATCGCCGAGAACGATCTCGATCATGGCACCACGTTTTTTGGCGTCTTCTAAATAAGTAAACCAAGGTTTGTCACCTTGAGAGAGGCCGACAACCAACGGATTGATCTCGTAGATGGTCATTTCGCATTCGCGATCACTATCGGCGGCTTTCGCCGAAATAGAACTAAGCGAGCGATCTTCCATGGCGTAGGCGGCCAAGGTTCCGGTGCCAAGTCCGATTGCGCCAATTTTGATTTTTGGCTGTTCCTGAAGATATTCAAGGGCTATTCCGACGCCACTCGATTTTGCGTAATAAGTCGTCGGCGTCGACATCCCATAGCCGCTGGTAAACTGCGTCCCATGTACAATCCGTCCATGCTGAAGACTGCGATAGCTCTCGTCCGGCAAATTAGGATTGTCGGTCTGCTCGATGGTCAAGGCCCCGTAAAAATTCCGTTCTCGCCAGACATTGTTTTCAGTTACCGAAAATGCATTGGGCGGTTCGTGGCCTTCAAACAGTTCTTTGGGAAGAAAATGAAGGATGTCGTAGAGAAAAATAGATACCGCGATAGTTGCAGCCGCATTGGTTACGGCCCATCTCAAGATATGTAGACCGGGCTCGCGTTTTCGCAGTTCAAACGCTCCGAGTCCTAACAAGACAATGAAAAAAACGCCGCCTGTAATTGCAACCCAACTTTCAAGCAGATGCGGCGGCGTGACCGTAACGTTGTCGAAGGTGTCCGAAATATCCTCGCCAAAATGCAAGTCCGGCAACTCGGCCCGTTTGACGACCTGCATCGGCGAAGCAAATTTTGACTTGACCATCGCAGCAAGCTGCAATGGCAGATGTGAACTTTGCCAAATCACTAGCCCGCAAACAATGAAGCATGGCAGTACGAAAAGAACGTAGCGAAACCGGTAGGATACTGAACCTTCCTCGTGTATTGTCCAATGAAACAGCAGGCCACAAAAAATGGCGACGCTTAACGCCAAACCAAAATGCCATTCCCAAATGCCTGGAAAAATTTGCGGGGCGATCAAACTTACAAACGCACTTCCAATGGCACCGCCGATCGAAATCATCAGATAGAAAGCTGTCAGATATCGTGCCGGAGGTTTTCGCTTAGCAAGTTCACCATGGCAAACCATGAAGACTGCAAATAGCGCGATGCAGTGAAAGAATATCTGTCCGATCAGTCCAATATTAAATGTTGATCGCACGACTTGCGATTCCAACCATGACACCCAAGTTGTCGTCGCAACCGAATTGGGTGAATACCATTCCAGAGCGCGGAGTATCGGTGAAATTAGCGGAACCACCGCGTTAGCCAACCAACCTTGGCTGAGCAATTCTGCGTCATCCAATTCTCGCATGGCGATGACTCCATAGAGCCCAGCCAATCCCATGACGACGTAAAACCGACGAACATACCATCTCGGTGCATCGAAACAAAGTATGAACGAAAGCAAGTAAAGGCACAGCGGCAAGATCCAAAGAAATGGCGTACTCGCAATGTCTTGGCAAAGATGATTAGTTCCAGCCAATAGCAGGAACGATGCAAAGGCCGGTAAAAAAAGCCAAAGCAAATAGTGTCGCGGCAGCGGTGCAGATTGATGAGCCTGTGAGTTTACTTGTCCCGAATCGGTTTCCATCAATATGGCTTGCACGTTCAAAGGCGCAGCCTCACTAACGGAAACTCGATACGCGACATATCCACACAGTCCAACGAAAGCAACAAACAAGCCTGACCAAACATTGCTCAATCCGCTCGAGGGCATGACGCGTTCGAACCAGAGTGGAAAGAGCAGCAGCGACGAAAGCGAAGCGATATTGGATAATGCGTATAGGCGATATGTTCGTGCTTCAGGGTAGATTCGAGCAAACCAAGCTTGCAAAAGCGGGCCCGTTGCCGAGAGAGCCAAGTAAGGTGGACCGGTTTTCAGAAGTAGGATGATAAAAATTTTGTAGGCCGGGTCGTTTCCTTCGACCGGCTTCCAGGCTTCTCCGGGCATGACCGGTAGGCATACCAGACCAAGCACGAGAACAATCCAGTGGCACCAACGTTGCGTTCGAATCGGTAGGCGCTGAAGGAAATGCGCGTAGGCATATCCTAAACACAGCATCGATTGAAAAAAAACCAAGCACGTTGCCCAGACCCCCGTCGAGCCACCAAACCAGGGCAAGATGATTTTGGAAATCAGCGGCTGAACCAAGAACAATAAAAACGCACTTAAAAAGATCGTTGCCGCAAACGCCAACGACAAGGTTCGATTTCGGTTCAAGTTAGTTTTCCATCGGAAAGGATCCCGGGACGCTTGACGTGCTAAAGCGAAACGCCAAAGTCACCGCGAATATCCCGCCAAATGCAATGAACATGGTTGGCTATGTTACCTGCCGCGTCGGGTTGCGTGTTGACGAATTCAATCAAGAATGTGGCTCCCTGGACGCGGTAATAGTGACCGATCCCAGGTTGTAATGAACCTTCCCATGAAAAATGAACGGCATCCCAACCACCGGAACTTTCGATTGCATGTCGACGATCTTCGGCAACTTCTTCTGGTACCGCATTGATATACTCTTGAACCAATTGTTTTAAGAGTTTCTTTTGAGGGGGAGCCAGTTTCGAAAACGCGATCCCAACGAGTGCATCGGGAGTTGGTTGAGGAACACCCAACGTCCTCGTTTCGCGAGGAGCCGTTTCGGCAACCACGGCGATTTTTCGCTGCGATTCGGTTAGCGATTGAATCAGTTCAAAGGCGACGGTTTCTTCCAGTCGCAGCATTCGAGTTCCGACGTCGATTCCCGATTTGCTTTCAGTCCGGACAATAGCTGGATTCGCAGCGAATGCCTGAGGTGTCGAGGAAACGACGCGATCGCCATCGATCAAAAAGTTAAGCGATAGGTGGTGCCCTTCGATACTTAAGCCCCACTTCTTTCCCGTTTGGGGCGTCCCGAAAATGGTAAAGTAATAACGCGTAGAATCGCGAATCGCACCACCCTTCTTGTTGGCTTCGAGTTCCTTGAGCAAGTTCTCCATGTTCATGATCTGAGTCGACTTGCGATATCCTATGTCGCTAAGCACACTGCGGAGTAATGCGGTAGCGGCCTGTCGCTGAATGTCATTCATTTCATTCAGTTGCAACCCTTTGCGAGTATCCTTCGGAATGATGTGCCAATCGACCCGTTGAGGATTGTCAACCGTCATGACCGCTTTGCTCTTTTGTTCATCGGTCAATGCACCGATGAATCCCGAAGCGGCTTGTGTGATGCCGTCGGTAACGCCACCGGTTTTATAGAAACTATGCCCCCACTGCGAGCAGCATAACAATCCGGTAAACGCATAGAATAAACGACGATTCTTCATTGTTAAAACCTCACTATCAACGCACAAGTTCATATCGCTAAAGACGAAAGTATAACAACAAACACCCACAATGGAGCTATGGAACTATGACACTTCTCGCTAATCGCCACCACAAAAACGCTCGTTCCCAGGCTCCCGGCGTTCAGCGAGAAGTGTCTGAATTAACATGATTATCCGTAAGGCGATCGTCAGGAATATGTTGCTGGTCCCGATGGAAATGAAGATCGGGTAGTTTTTTAAGAAGTTCCGATAAACCGTGATCTGTCGCCTTGCTGCCATCGAGATAAAACGACTCCAGTTGCTTCAACTCGTAGAGACTTGCCAAGCCCTGATCCGAGACCGGTATGGCTATTAAATGAAGAAAACGCAACTTTTTCATGCTTCCAACCGATTCGAGGGCCGCATCGGTCAATCGCGGACTGCCAAGCCGAATCAGCACCAGTTCGGGCAAATTTGTCCAGCTTTGTATTCCGAGGTCGGCGATTTCTGAATCAGGTAGATTGATGGTCGTGAGTTTGGAAAGTTTGCCGATGGCAACTGCCGACTTATCCGCCAACCGAGCTTTCTCTAATTTAAGACGCCGCAGTCCGATCAATGTTTGAAGTGTTCCGCTCGCTTCGTCTGTGATACGAGCCTGGTTGAGATAAAGCGTTTCCAGATCGGCGAGACCTCGAAGTTGCGAAAACTGTTCGTCCGTTATTGCCTCGTCCCATTGGATCTCACGCGACAAACCGCGTCGAACCGCTTCGACTTGCTGGTTAAACGACGGGTGTTGCGGCAGGCTGACCGCTGCGTTGCCGTTCTGTTGGATGTTATGAAGATGCTTTGGTTCAAGAAAACCAATCCCCCACGCAACGGCTGCACCGAGCAGCAAGGCGAAGGTTAACTGGACGCGATGATGCGAGTGGAATTCCATTTCCGGTAGCAGGTCCGAAAGAGCGATACACAAAAAAACTCCGGACGAGAAAGCGAGTCCCCAGCCGGCAATCGAGCTCCCCATGTGCCCTCCTAGGCTTCCAAAAAAGACAACCAAGAACGCACCTGCCGGAACCATTGTCGCAAACGCGATGTTGGCAGCAAACGCTTTCATGCGCGTCGCCCCTTGAGCTCGCATGAGCGAGGTGATCGACATCGCATCGAGCGGTTTGTGAAGCAGGACGGCTAAAAAAACACCGACGCCCCAAAACGGATTGCTCCCGATCGCATGATGCGATTCCGCCTGGACGGCCGATGCCAACGCGACGCCGTCGAGCAAGGTGTGAAACCCTAAGCCGACTAAAACTCCTGCCCAAGTCAACGAATGCCGGCGGTCATGATGATGATCGTGCGAGTGATGGTGCTCGCAATGATGATCATGCACCGCAGCTTGGTCATGGCTATGGTCATGATCTTGAGTACCTGCATTTGCAAGCAGCTCCTCGGATTCGTGCTGATGAAAGTGAAAGAATCGGAGCATGAAGAACATAATCAGCATCCCGAGCATCATCGCCCACGAGATTTCATCGATCCGGACGCTACCGAGTTCGTAGACGGCGTGCGGTAAGAGATGAAAGACAGCGACGCCAACCATTAACCCGCCGACAAAGCTGATCAAGGTCTGGATGCGCATGTGCGTCAACCGGATAAACTGCGGCACCCAACCACCAAGAAGGCTGCTGAGCACGATGGCGGTGCTATAAAAAGTTAAGAGAACAACGGCGTGCGAATCAAATCCCATAGGGCTTCGTAAAATATCTTTTGAGAGTAACGTCGAGTTCGAGCGATCCTAAGTTATAGCGACTGTCGGAACACTCGGCTCCGTAAAGTCGAACTATCGAGAGAGCGTGTCCTTCATTTTGGCTCTAGCTCTCGTCAGATAAGGACCGACGCTATTCTCTGCCATGCCGATGGTGCGGCTAATTTCGTTATACGATTTCCCTTCGAGATGGAACATGCGCACGGCGGTCGCTTCTTCCTGCGATAGTTTTTCTAATGCTAGTTCGATCGACTCGCGATTTTCTGCGAATTCAGCCGACGAGTCGTGGGCCGCCGATGCTAACTCTGGCTGAATCATTCCCGTTCGCTCGCGGTTGCTAGCCAGTCGACGCTGGAGCAACCCTCGGACGACAACCCGGCGGGCAATGACTGTCAGGTAGGTAGCTAAAGAGCTTTGCCCGCGAAATCGTCTTAGAACTCCAAAATCATTCTTTAGCAAACAAACAAAAACATCCGATATCAAGTCTTCGCGAGTCGGTTGCGGGAGTGGAATCGATCGAGACGATGCCGTATGATCGACAACGTGCTGGACCAGTCCGAGAAATCGGTCGACAAAATCGTTCCAACCGCCCGAAGAACGGTTTAAACAACGTTGCAGAAGCTCGCGATCGACGTTCGATAACACTTAGGCGCGGATCCAATCGAGGAAGTTTGAGGATTTCTTCAATATTAGGTTGAGCGTTCGTTGTCAGCAAGCATAATCCGGTAGCTTGACACCCACGAAGTCGGTGCCTAGCATTCGTGGATGCAAATTTAGGCCGGTTAGGCAGTTTTCAACAGCTAATTCAAATTAGGCTAAATAGTTACCAAATAGTAAAGAAAGGCTTGTTTTCATGACCCACGTCGTTACCCAACCGTGCGTCGGTTGCCGCTACACAGACTGCGTAGTGGTTTGCCCCGTGGAATGCTTCTACGAAGGGGAAAAGATGTTGTACATTCATCCCGAAGAGTGCATCGATTGCGAAGCGTGTGTCCCGGAATGCCCGGTCGAAGCGATTTATCACGAAGATAACGTTCCCGATGAATGGAAAAACTATATCGAGATGAACGCTGAAAAATCGTCGGAATCGAAGGTCATCACCGAAAAGAAAACGCCATTGGCTGACAGTTAGGCCATTTGAATTTGTCGATACGCTTCGTACGCAACAATTCCAACGGAAACTGCCAGGTTCAAGCTCCGGACGGGCCCTGGCATCGGGATAGCTAACGTGCGGTCCTCATGTTTTCGACGAATGCTTTCGGGTAGCCCGCTCGTCTCGCTACCAAACACCAAGACATCGCCCTGGCTGTATCGAGCGTTGGTGTAGCTTCTTTTCGCAAATTTGGTGAGAAACCAGCATCGCTGAACATCGATCTGTTCAAGCAAAGTTGGCCAATTGTCGACGGCTTCCCAAAGCAGATGCTCCCAATAGTCGAGCCCTGCTCGTTTGAGCTGAGTTGAATCGAGCCGAAATCCGGCCGGTCGAACGATCCATAATTTGGCACCCAACGCCACACAAGTCCGCCCAATGTTCCCGGTGTTTTGCGGAATCTCGGGTTGAAAGAGCACAATGTGTAAACGTGTTTGATCTGAATTCGACATGCTGCTCGGAAAGTATACCAAGTCTGTCCCATGAAGAAATCAAGATGAAAATGCGATCGTAGTACGTTGTTACACTACGTCAAATCGTGGCTCTTTACGGCCGGAAACGCATTTGTTACTAGCCGTTGAGCGTTAGCTCCGGTTTTTTTGAAGCAAACAAGGCACGGCGACCCATTGCTTTGATAACGTCGCTCGGTTGATCACGACGCGGACGCCTATTTTGGTTGTCAACGTTTTTCCCTGTTGGTAGAATCTATTGGCTTGCCACGTTTTCTCGCTTCGGTTACGAACAGCGTCGGCAAAACCTTCCGTTGGCCGACCTAATCGAATGCCATGGACGCGTCTTCCGACGACCCAAACCCCTACCGAAGCCCGTCAGTCGTCGACGATCGACAGACGCATCGCATAATTTTGCACAACGACCCGATCAACGACATTGTGTTCGTTGTTCGTTCACTTCGGTCGGTTTTCGATTACGGCTACGCGAAGTCAATCTGGTTGACACTTAAGGTTCATTGCTGGGGACGCGGTGTGATCTGGGTCGGCAGCCATGCGGAGTCGTCGAAACGTGCGGATCAAATAACCGCGATCGGGCCTGATCCGTCTCAGGTGCTCAAAGGCGTGGAGCCACTGTCGACCAGTATTGAACGTTTCCCTTAATGCTGCCGGTCGCCCAACATGTTTTTTCGCAGAGGGGCTTCGCCCGCACCTTCGTTGTTTGGCAATACTCGCTGGCATCGGCGCAATTATTTGTTGACGAGTCCCGTCAGTTTTCGCAATTCATCGAAAACCGCTTCGACTTCATCGTCGCTGATGGTTCCGAGCCTTTCCTTGACTCGACCGCGGTCGATGGCACGAAACTGAAACACCAATGCGACCGAGTCTTGGCGCAATCCGCTTTCAGTCGATGCTGAGATCGTTGCCGTTCCTGCGAAACGCAATGCTCGTATCGCCGTGCTCAACGGCACTACCATCGTCGTGGGCAAACTTCCGGCGTCGCCGTCGTCCTGCACAACAATTGCGGGGCGACGTCCCTGTTGTTCACGTCCGTTTGCAGGCGGGAATTCAACCCAATGGATGTCGCCGACATTCACTGTTCTTCTGCCTCCCACTTTTCGATCATTGCCCACGCTTCATCGCTGGCGTTGTCCCACGCTTGCATTTCGATTCGCAATTCATCCGGAATACCTGATGGCTCGACGATGATCTCCACATGTGTGCCTTCCACTAAGGGTTCACGCGATTGCGGAACGACAACTCCGTTTTTAACGATTCCGGGGATGGTAGCTCTACTATCTGTGGACACTTATTGCCTCCGACTTGCTTGGTCACTCGTTCGCCGCCCAACATGGTTTTGCCGCAAGGCCGCGGGTTCCACATTGGAAAATCTATCGGCTATTATACTTCCAACGCTTCGATTGCGTCCACGGGCAATTCAACGCCGCGGACCTTTTTGGTTGTCAACGTTTTTCCCTGTTGGTAGAATCCATTGGCTTGCCACGTTTCACGCTTCGGTCACGAACGGCGTCGGCAAAACCTTCCGTTGGGCGACTCCATCAATCCAATGCCGAGCCCTGAGAAAATCTTGATGGCGGTGGTTGCGATACTTCTCGTGACAGCGATCACATTGCTCCTGCTCAGCGTGGTGCTTGCTTCATCTCTGTTGCGAACGGCTGGCCATTATGTTTTTGGCGTTACCGTTTTCGTCGCCTTTCTACCGCTGATACTGCTCGTCGTGATGCTGCCCTACGAGCGGTATGTCAAATCATCTCGCAAGGACGATTGAACCAACGCAGCCGTCGCACAACATGGTTTTTCCGCAAGGCTGCGGCTTCGTCGTTGGAGATTCATTCGGTTTGCGGGCGTCGATCGCTTCGGCAACGTCACTCGTTAAGTCACCCCGCGGACACCTTATTGGTTAGCAACGACTTCGTCAATCATGGCATCGACTTCCGCAAATACCATATCCTCATCGCACGATTAAATACGGCAGCACGCTTCCTGAGTCTGCGTAGGTCGTATTTCATGCGACGACGCCCTTCGAGGACTCAGGGACGTGCCACCCAAGTTTGCGGAAGTTATTCTTGACTGCTTTCTAAAAGTCTCGCAGCGATGAAGTCGTTTGAGTCGTCCTACCGCGATTTCCTTCTGAAGTGGCCAATACTATCAAGATTTCAAATGTAACGCCCGTATCGCGTCAAGCTTGCCGCACACTATAATAGGGAAGAACTTGTCTCAAAACCATTTCGCCACTTTTCATTCGACCGTCTAGTCGGTCCAGCATCTTACTTTAGAAAATCCGATGCCCATTCAAGTAACCTGCCCTGGCTGCATGGCTAGATTCACCGTCAGCGACAAGTACTCGGGGAAGAAGGGTCCGTGCCCGAAGTGCAAAAAAGAAATCATTGTTCCCGACAAGTCGCAAGAACTTGTCATTCATGCCCCTGAGAATTTAGGGCCAAAGAACTCCAAGGGCGTCCCGGTTCTCAAGCCGATTCGACGGCGAGAATTTCGCGTCGGTAGGCTAGCTTGGTTGGGTATTGCGGTCGGTGTTATTTCGGTCCTGGCGGTCGCCATCGCAGTTCGAATTGGCGGCGCAGCGCCTCCCGTTTGGCTCGTCGTGTTAGGTGCTCTTGGACTAGCGCCGCCAATTGTCATGCTGGCTTATACGTTCCTACGAAATGATGAGCTCGAAGGTTATACCGGACGCGAATATCTCGCTCGAACCGGGATTTGTTCGCTCGTCTTTGCCGTGACTTGGTTTTTCTACTACGCGATCGGCCTCTACTTGGATAATAAATCACTGGCCGAAATCCCGTCGATACAGATGGCGATTCTAATGGTTGGGATGATTGCTATCGGTACCTCTGCTTCGTTGGCGACTCTCGAATTAGAGATTGGACAATCGATCACGCACTACCTGACCTATTTCGCCGCTACTTTTTTCTTGTGTTTGATTATGGGCGTCGAACTCGCCGAGCCGCTTGCGGTGCGCAAAGCATCACCGAAACCAGCAACGCTTTCACCACTTCCGATGCCGTTACACAAAGCCGCCAGTACCCCCTCAAAAGCTTCTCCAAAAGTTTCTCCAAAAGCTTCTCCAAAAGCTTCTCCAAAAGCTTCTCCAAAACCGCCGGCAACAACCCCGGCAACAACCCCGGCAAAAACTCCTGCGAAGTAAGTCCGATGTCGCAGCCCCTTCCCGATGCAATACGATTCGAAATCGATTGCTGGCTTGAACATCGAGGGTATTCTCGCGAAGAGTGGAAAGCCGAACTGCATACGCGGCAGGGTCGCAGTAACGCCAGAATTTGGAAGCTCGGTTGCTTGGGGTTGCTGACGAAGGAGTCGAACGAACTGCCGAGGAAGAGTACTTTGCGTTCCGATCCCTTGGGCTTTGCAATTCGCTGTTGGAGTCGTCCGATCGAAGAGCGTCAAGCGATCGAAAAAATACTTTTTTTTCAAAGGGCGGCCCATCATGCTTGTGTTGCAAACAACGAAAACTTGCAAATCATTCACGAGCCCACAGGCGTCGCATCGATTGTCCCAGAAATGATCCCATGGACCGACGGGAATTGGATTCGCGAGAGCGATTCGGCTCTTTGGACGATCGAAAGCTGGCGGCCAGGAACTTCTCTCGATCCAGCAGATATCGTTGCAGATGAACTGTTGAGCCAGTCGGTTTCTGTCGTACGTCAACTACACGTCGCCGGAAAACAACTTGGCGTGCAAAGGATGGTGGCTCCAGGGGTTATTGAACGTGCGAATCGATTGGCTCAATGGTGTCCGAGGAGTAAGCGATCCGAGTGGGAACAGCGACTTGATAATTCGAAAAATTGCTTCTCCAAGATTTTGCCTTTGGAGTATGCCCGAACCTCGCTCAACAAGATCCTTGAGCATTCCGATCGCACGCACCAATTGTTAGCACGGAGGCTGCAAAAATGGATTTCCAATTCAGTCGATTGCCATTGGATAGTGCGTGACTTGTGGCGTGAGAATGTGCTTGTCGAAAAAAATCAGATTTCAGGTGTCATTGATTTCGGTGCCGCACGCATCGATTGGCCGGTTCTCGAAATCGTTCGGCTTTATAGTAGCTGGTTGCAACCCGACGACCCGCGTATCGCGGAAACGCTACGAGCCTTAGGAAGCATTTCGGAGGAGGATTTTCGCGAGTTGGACCACTTGGCGACGTTATTGTCACTTTTTCAATGGTTCGATTGGATTTTGAAAGCACAAGTTTCTCTTGGAGGAAAATCACAAAACGTACAATCTAGAATCGAAGAATTGATAGTGCGTCTCCGTTTTTATGATTGATGGTTCGTTCTCGATGTGCTAGCAATCATACTAATCGGCAATTTGTGCGGGTTGGGGGAAGTTTGGCAAATGACTCGACGACTTCCAAGCCCCAGCGATGATTTGTCCGATACCGTAAGAGTGATGTAGGATGAATGATCGACTTATGCGAAGGATCGCGGCGATGAATAAGAGACTTGTAGCTAAACATTTCTTAGCAGGAACATTATCAGCATTCGTCGCGATCGAGTCGGCAGCACAATGCAACGCGGGCTGGCCGGAATACAAACACGCGTCACATGTTGATAAGCTACGGAACAATGCTTGGCCTCAACCCTTTCGAACTCTGGACGCAGCTTCGGTTGCATCTCCTTTCGAAGTGATGCGATCGAACGGATGGCGCGAGTTCAACACACTTGCCGGGACCTTCTTCGATGAGTCGCATCAGTTGACCGATGCTGGCATGCTGAAACTACAGCAAGTTTTGCAAACAGCCCCAACGAGTCGGAAGTCGGTATTCATCGTGCGAGGCGAGTCGCCAGAACAAACTACTGCTCGCTTAGAATCGGTTGAAATAGCCATCTCGGGCATGATCCCTTCTGGCGAACTACCACCGATCTATGTTACCGATATTGTTCCATCGACGTCATCGGGTGTTTACCAGACGATGGTCAATCGAGCGTTAGTCAAGACTACGCCATCGCCACGACTACCTGCTTTTGGAAACATCAATGCTCCAACGCAGCAAACCGTGGCTCCAAACGCCAGCAGCTCGTCTGGCAAATAGAAAATTCTCGGTGTACCTCACCAGAATTATTCGAGTCTCGCGGCGTTCTTGCATGCTGTCGAGTTCGGATCGGAGGCGGAAAAGTCAGGGGCACAACTCTTTAAAATCGTTCGATAAATAAGTGTCCGGTACCTTTTGCCGGAACGGCCCTTCGGGTGCTTTGCACAAAAGGTACCGGACACTTATTTATCGATCATTACTTA
>JAWXCK010000080.1:0-92677 GCA_034408855.1 Pirellulaceae bacterium | reverse complement strand
TTTTGCAATCACTCAGTCCAGTGTTTTCCTTGTATTTCACGGCTAAAATCGATTGCGGATCACGAAAACCACCCACAGTTTCTGCGGAAGAGCCAAAAATCGATCGATTCATGAGTTAAATAAGTGACTGAGCTTTCAATCCATCTGTGCCCATGATTATTTCAGCTCCTTTCGACTTCCTGTAAATGGCAAATCGCATTCCCAGCCTGGTTTTATTGAAGTCTGCGCTACGATCCTTTACAATCTTCGAATATAAACCGCTGCAAACCAAGGAAACTGCCATGACAATTCGATCCTCTCTTATCGTAAACTCGTTCGTTTTTTCGCTGTGCTTGACGACGAGTTTGGCCTTCGGGGAAGAGCAGGGGGGTGCGAGCATATTTGAGAACGTCGCCGCAGCCATGAAGAAGTCGGTCGCTGAAGGCGAAGTCGCGGGCATCGTGACTTTGATTGCAACGGATAAATCGGTCGTTCATTTGCATGCGGTCGGCAACGCCGATATTAATAACAAGAAACCGATGATGTCCGATTCCATTTTCTGGATCGCCTCGATGAGCAAGCCGATCACGGGAGCTTGCATCATGATACTTCAAGATGATCGCAAACTCTCGCTGGACGATCCGATCACAAAGCATCTTCCGACGATGAGCGATTTGAAAATGGCGGATGGAAAGTCGCCAGTCATTACGATCCGACATCTGTTGACGCATACCTCCGGTATGGCGGAGCTCAAAGCAGACGAAGCGTACACCGCAAAAACGCTCGAAGAAGCCGCATCGCGTTACGCCAAAGTTCCGATTTTGTTCGAGCCGGGTTCCAAATGGCAATACAGCCAGACGAGCATCAATACAGCAGCTCGTATCGTCGAAGTCGCTTCAGGAATGCCGTTCGATCAGTTTGTCCAGACACGATTGTGCGAACCGTTAGGAATGCGCGATACAACTTTCTATCTGTCGGACACCCAGATGACGAGGCTGGCTAAGTCCTACACCAAAGCCAAAGACGGGCCGCTTGAAGAAACAGTAATCAAACTGCTCTCCGGTAAATTACCGACTGATCGTAATCGCTTTCCCGCCGGCAACGGCGGACTCTTTTCAACCGCAAGTGACTACGCTCGATTTTGTCAGATGCTTTTAAACGGTGGCCAGTCCAATGGCAAGCGAATCTTATCCGAGGACGCGGTAAAGACGATGCGAACAATCGCGACCGGCGATTTGGTACCAGGCTTTACGCCGGGAAATGGCTGGGGGATTGCTTGCTGCGTGGTTCGTGAACCGAACGGTGTCACCGCGATGCTTTCGCCAGGTACCTTCGGACACGGCGGAGCGTATGGTACTCAAGCCTGGATCGATCCGGTGAAGCATCGCGTCTACATATTGATGATCCAGCGAGCCAACCTTCCGAACGCGGACGGTTTCGATCTGCGCCGCGTCTTTCAGGAAGAAGCTAATAAAGCGTTAGAGTGAGCGGTTCACGATGAGTCCGGCAAGGTAGCCGCCACGGAAACCCGAGTCGATGTTGACGACCGATACGTTGGACGCGCAAGAGTTGAGCATGGTGAGCAGGGCTGAGACGCCACCAAAATTTGCGCCGTACCCGATGCTAGTTGGTACCGCGATGACGGGGACGCTTACATGTCCTGCAACGACGCTTGGCAATGCACCTTCCATCCCCGCGACAACCACCAACACCGAAGCAGCCCGCAATGTATCCAGATGCGCGAAAATACGATATGGTCCGGCTACGCCAATGTCTTGAATCCACTTCGATCGCACTCCCATCCATGCCAGCGTCTCGAGAGCCTCTTCGGCAACTGGCCCGTCGGTCGTACCCGCTGTCACGATCGCCACCGATCGATCATTTGTCGACTCAATGGCCTCGGGCGCTAGCGGTTGTTTCGAACTCGATATACGCAGCGTTCGAGCTCGACTGTTCCATCGAACGTGAGCAAACTGATCGCCACAGACACGGGCTTGATCGATCGAGACTCTGGTCGCAAGGATCTCTGGGTGTCCGTGATCTTTCTCGTTTTGCAGCAGCAGTTCGATAACTTTCACTAAGGTATCGATCGGTTTGCCTTCGGAGTAAACAACTTCCGGATAACCGCTTCGTCGTCTTCTATCGATATCGGGAGTCAGCGAACCGATTGAATGCGACGAAGCTTTGAGAATACGCTCGCTTAATTCAAAAGCTGTAAGCTGCTTCGATTGAAAATCATTAATGGCTTTCTCAATCAAAGCACGCGATTCTTGTTCAGTAGGTTGAAAACCGTCGGATGCCATATCTACGTTTAACGTTTCGTTGTTCGCAGGATTAAATTAAGGTCGATATCTTCTTCGCCATTGGGCGAAATAATCGCATCGAGCTTCGCCTTGGTGATCGCTCGATCGATGGCCAATGGCGTGCCATCGACGGTAACTGCGATAACGCAGTCAGTATAGTTACCGCCGATATCGACCATCGGTCGAGAGCCAAGGATGATTCCATTTTTAGAATCCAAGTCGCCAGGCTGCGTCCAGGAACCTAGACCATCTTTGGTCTCAACGACTAATAGTGTTTCCGCCGAGTTATCTCGCATGGTATCGGGATCGATCGCACCGCTCGGAGGAAACAGCGTGCCTGGGCCGACGATCAAAGCAAAATTCGGTTGGTGCATACTCAAGGCCGTTGAGTTATCCGGACAGGCGAATACCGGCGGCATCTTATGGATCAAGCTAATGTTGGTGGGACTGTCCCACGCTTGATCTAATTGAAACTGCTCGTACAGCGACGAATAACCAAGCTGAGGTAAAATTAAGACTCGCCACGAATAGAGCGGTTTGCCCGATTCATCAACAACCGATGGCGTAGGATAGCTGCTGTGCGTTCGCCGGTAAGTATTGAGCGCGTCCGCGATTTGTTTGGCGTTAGATAATCCTAAGGTCCTTTGACGCAACAACATTGCGTTACGAGCCGTCGGGTAGATGAAGATCGTCGCGAGGCTAGCTAAGGCGATGGCGATGACAAGCGTAAATAGCCCAATGACCCAAGATACCGATCGCGATTTGGAAGGTTCGAGTCGGTCGATCGGAATCGACGAATGGGTTGGCGGACCATTCGACGTCGTGGAATGACTATCGAGTGATTCTTCATAAGATGCTGCTTTGGCGCGACCAGGCATTGTAACAGGCTTACCGCATTCGGCGCACGGGCCACTCAACCCTACGAATCGATCGTCAACACGACTTCGAACATGACAAAAAGGGCAAACGAATTCAAATGCCATCGAGTTTTGCTCCTAAACGAGCTGCCGATAGTATCGCCTGCACCATACCGCCTGACGTGGCTCGGTTGGTCCAAGCAATGTCGTGGGCAGTACCATGTGCAACACTCGTTCGCACAATAGGAATTCCAAGCGTAATGTTGACCGCGTCAAACATATCCAACAGCTTCAAAGCAATGTGGCCTTGATCATGATACATCGCAACGACTGCATCATATTTCCCAGCAACGGCGGCCGGCATCAACGTATCGACGCTTAACGGTCCAACAACGTTCCAATGACGAGCTACCGCACGTTGGACAGCCGGTGCAATAATGCGGCTCTCTTCATCACCAAAGAGCCCGCTTTCACCAGCGTGAGGATTTAAGGCTGCGACGGCCAGGGCAGGGGAGGGGGTAAGCCCGAACGAGGTTCGCAGTTTCGTAAACGTATGATGAATGAGTTCGATCGATTCAAATATAGCGTCGCTACTTAAGTGCTCGAAAATATCTCGAAGGGCCATGTGCAACGTCACATGCACAACGCCTAAACCAGCCGGGCCGCCACGGTCTTTTTTTCCAGGAGGTAAATAGAGCATCATCGCATACTGCTCTACTCCGCAAAGATGCGCTAACAGCTCGGTGTGACCTGGCCAATCGTAGCCAGCTTCGCGAAGCGCCACTTTGTGAAGCGGTGCGGTGACGATCGCATCGAGATCGCCTGCCAACGCGGCTTTCGCCGCAATAACTAACGCATCGTGAGCGGCAGCACCGCCACGGCGATCAATGATCGGCTCGACGGCCAGATCGGCATCCGCCGAGCCCGCTGTATAGCAAAGCAGGGGAGGGGAGTCGCTCGTCGACCAGTCGCGATTGGAAGCTGTGGTCAACGTGTCGCGATCCAACGAATCTATTTCATGCACCGTTAACGATGCCCCCACCATTTGAATCGCTCGGCGAAAAATGTTCGGGCGACCAATGACAAACGGTTTGCACACCTGCCGCACCTTCGGCTCCATTAAAGCACGCACAATGATCTCGGGTCCTATTCCCGTAGGATCGCCCATCGTGATTCCGATCAACGGGAGAAGATCACGGTCGATGGGCTGCTCGAACTCTTGTTTTTCAGTCAATGGTAAGTTTGCTTTGTGTGGCGACGTGCATGCTTTGGATTGGTGGATCGTATCGGCAATACGACCGATCGAAAAATCGATCTCGATATGCTACTCTAGCCAACGTCATTTCCAAAGTCTATTTGTACCGGCGGTGTAAACTGTCGAACTCCCGGAGATTGAAAATTCTATGCGAGCGGTCATCCAACGCGTCACGTCGAGCAAAGTAGTCGTCGACCAGGTAACCGTTGGCTCGATCGACAAAGGTTTCTTGGTTCTCTTAGGAGTAGGGCAGGGGGATGACGTCGAGAAAGCCGCCTACTTAGCCGATCGCATTGCGGGGCTTCGCGTTTTTGCCGACGCGGAGGGGAAGATGAATTTATCGGTTTCGCAAATCGGAGGCTCGGTCCTCGTTGTGAGTCAATTTACACTTTACGCCGACTGCTATCGAGGTCGCCGACCTGGCTTTACCAATGCGGCTGAACCGGTGATCGCCAAGCATTTATATGAATCGTTTTGTGACGAGCTTCGCCGTCGGAACATTCCTGTCCAAACAGGTGTCTTCCAAGCCGACATGCAAGTCCATCTTGTCAACGATGGACCGGTGACGATTTTCCTGGATACGAACGACGTGTCGAGCTATCGTGTCAGCCAAGCTTGAGTATTTGCCCAGAGGTCTTTGATAACTTCGGTTGCCGTATGCTGACTATTCGGCTGTTCGTGATTGAAGCGTTCCATGAAGCCTCGGTCGTTATAGACGAGGATGGCCATGAACATCATGATCGAATAGGCGATCAAATTAGGAAAGCGCTCTTTGCCCCAAAACTTAAGGGCCGTACCAAAGCTGCTTTTGAATCGATAGCTTCCTCGTTTGAAATCGACAGACCACATTTCATCGAGAATCAGATGGCTCATAAAACCGATGACAACGGCTAACGATTTGAAAAGTCGAACCGACATGTTTTCGCAAGTACAGAGCATAAACGCGATCATGCCGCTCGTCAGAGCTGCCGGGATACTATGCCACATGCCGCGATGGACAGTGTATCGACGAAAAACTTCGGCAACACCAAATCGTATTAGCACATAAATCAAGCCTGTGATCATTACCATCGTTTCGTGGGAGTAGCCGACGTGATTCAATCGGTCGACCATGAGCATCGGCACAACTGCCGACGATAGCGCGACGGCTTCACGAAGCGGAATCCCCGAATCGCTATCGAGATCCGGTAGCATGCCACTGACGCTGCATAGACCACCCGCAACGATGCACGCTTCCAAAGGTACGCCCGCGCGATAACCTGCGACACTGTAAACAGCGCCGCACATCGAACTGAAGGTAATGTGGGTTTTGAAATCAGCCATGACAACAGGCAAGCTACCTAAATCCGTCGATGGAAACCAAGTCCACTTCGGGGCACGACTAATAGAAAATGTCGATGCGCACCCCCCCCGAATGTCGCAGGGTTTAGATAGCGGAACGGCGCAAGCCGTCCGGTAAAGCGTTGGAAACCTCACGTACCACCGGGCGGCTCGCGCCGCACCGCTACATTTTTTCGCATATCCTTGCGGCATTTGTTACGCCCCCCTGCCTTGCTTCTGCGCAGTTTTGCGGTACCGCCAAAAAACAATAGCAGCATTCCCGATTGCTCTTTAAATTGGCCGGGACCATCCTGTATACAAATCGCTTGGGACGTTCAACATTGTCATCCAGTTGGTGGGAAGCGAATCGATCTATGCAGATTTATGACATTATCATGCTTGTGGTCCTCGGGATCGCAACCTTTATGGGAGCGATCAAAGGTTTGGCTTGGCAAGTCGCATCGCTTGCATCGATCGTTGTGAGCTATTTTGTGGCTTACACATTTCGCAATGACGTCGCCAAAATGATTCATGCACAAGAACCGTGGAATGGATTCCTGGCCATGTTGCTCCTCTATGCAGGCTCGTCATTCATCATTTGGCTCGTCTTTCGGTTATTGAGCAACGCGATCGATCAGATGCGAATGCGCGATTTTGATCGCCAGTTGGGAGCCTTGGTGGGACTCGGCAAAGGCGTCCTTTATTGCCTCTTGATCACGATGTTTGCGGTAACACTCTTGGGGCCTCGACAGCAGCAAGCGATCGTTGATTCGCGAAGCGGTTCCTATATCAGTCAAATTCTTGCGGCGACCAACGGAATTGTTTGGCCCAAAGAAGTGGAACAGATCGTACGACCATACCTAGAGCGAGTCGAACGCCGACTAGAACAGCGCGACGGGTCGACAGCAAGCACTCCTGGTTTTGGCGGAATCCTCCCCAATGGGATCGGCCAAGGGCAGGGGGGCGGCTTCGGATTTGGCTCGGGCTCGAATAACACTCTGCCGAACGAACCGACTTTTTTAGAGAAATTTGGAAACGGATTTTGGCAGACGCCTTCGCCAGGAACACCCGTTTCATCCCCTAATTCGAATCAGCTTCCGGGCACCAACTGGCCGTCAGGCGAAAACAACTTTTCGGATGTCCTTCCCGGCATTCGATAGTGTTTCGTTTTCGCAATGCACGGCGATTTCCGAACGCGTTGGACGTGTCCGAAATAGTGGCTGGCGAATTGGCGGCATCGAGCGAGTGGGGCTGCCAGAGTAGTGAAGAGTGCATAGCAGCGTACAGTCAGCGAATATTGAAACCCGCTGAATTCCCAGGGAAAAATCTATACTCAACCGAACATAAGAAACATTATCGGACGTTATTCCGAGGTGCAAGTGACTTGCTATTCCGGCGTGTCATTGAGATTTGACGCAAGCTGGAAGCTTACGCCACGTGCTAAACCATGTCGGCAGTGATCGGATTGCCGACGGTTCGAACGCTCCCGTCGGCGAGCTGTTCAAGATAGACGCCCATCTTGCGGAACTTGTCGTATCGCCGAACCGGCAATTGTTCGCGAGGTTGTGATCCAAGCTTTTCGAGCATTCGAAGTAGATATTTTTTCAACCGCGCCGCCATCTGCTGGTGGTCGCGATGAGCACCTCCCAGCGGTTCTTCGATTACGTCATCGACGATTCCCAAATGCAATAAATGCGAAGAGGTAAAGCGTAACGCTTCTGCCGCATTGGGCGCAAACTGGTGACTCTTCCAAAGAATCCCGGCACAGCCTTCCGGACTAATAACGCTGTAGTACGAGTACTGGAGCATTGCAATCCGATCGCCAACGCCAATACCCAGTGCGCCTCCGGAACCACCTTCGCCAATGACGACGCAAATGATCGGCGTCTTCAGTTGGCTCATCAAGAACATGCTCTCGGCGATGACTTGCGATTGCCCGCGCTCTTCGGCACCAATTCCCGGAAAGGCACCGGGTGTGTCGATGAAGCAAATGATCGGCAAACCATACTTTTCTGCCAGCCTCATTTTGCTCATGGCTTTGCGATATCCTTCAGGATGGGCGCAGCCAAAGTGGCAAACCGATCGTTCCTTGTAGGTTCGGCCTTTTTGATGCCCAACCACCATGACTTTATGACGATCTAATTTTGCAAAGCCAGTCAGCATAGCCCGATCGTCGCCGAAGAACTTGTCGCCATGCAGTTCAACAAACTCATCAAAGGCTAAATTCAAATAGTCTCTTGTATAAGGACGATCCTTGTGACGAGCAACTTGGACGACCTGCCACGGATTGAGTTGGCTATAAACCGTACGCGTTGTCTCAGTCCACTGGCGTCGCAATTGTTTGATTCGCACTTCGGTTGCTTCGTCGCTCTGATTGAGCTGAAGCAATAATCGCAACTCTTCATCGATAGCCAAGATTGGCGATTCGAATTCAAGTCCGGCCGGTGTATTACTCATAATGGAGATTCAAAAAGGGAATTTAGCTGACCAGGGTACCTGACACCTATTTCTTGCCGGTATTTATGAACGAGCTTCGATACGACCACCGCCGACGAAATCATCGTAGAACGAGACTTCTGGAATTCGAGGCGGCTTCTTAAAAATTTTGATACTGCGGACTTGCTTGAGAACATCCCACATTTGGATGCGATCTTTTACGTCTTTCGCCATCATCGACTTGATTAACGTATTGAATTCAGGCGACACATTATCATTGTGGACGAGGGCGGACGGGACCTGAGCCGAAAGATGCTTGCTGAGCAATTCATTAGGGCTGGATGCCGTGAATGGCAGTTTTCCAGTGACAAGTTCATAAAACACGCAGCCAAGCGAATAGACGTCCGCACGCGCGTCCAACGCTTGATTTCGAATCTGTTCGGGCGACATATAGGAGCGTGTCCCTTGGACTTTGCTGCCCATATTGAAGAATTTCCGCAAACCCGAAGTCGCTTTGATCGAAATTGTAAAATCGATCAACTTAATATCGCCATCGCGACTGATCAATAAATTGTCGGGCTTGATATCGCAATGAACATAGCCCTTGGAATGGAAATAGTAGAGCGATTCTACGGTCTGGATAAGCACTTTATCGAGCAAATAAGCGATCATGTCGGGGCCTTGCCGAATCGCTTGTTTTAAATTGAGTTCGCTAAAAAGTTCGAGAACTAAAAACGGCGTGTCGGCTGTTTTGTTGAATTCTATAATCTTGATGATGTTCTTGTGGTTCAGCGAGTTAGCGACATCATATTCATGTTTGAGGAATGCGAGCTCACCCTTGTTGCCTCGCTGCTCAGGCCTCAAGACCTTGAGTGCATAGCGAACATTGGTCGACTCGTCCATCGCTTCCCAGACCTGGCATGTGCTGCCAAGTCGGATCAACCGGGTCAGCCGATAGATACCAAGAAAATCACGAACTTTTGTCATAGAAGGACGACCGAGATAAGGAATGACTCAATTCAAATAATAAGGTGTCGGCACAATCCTCTAGTTTATCATCCCTGACGGTTCTTCGCGAGAACGCTTTGATAGAGTTCGCGAATTCGTCTCGACATATTCTGATGCCGAAATTGTTCCGTAAACTTGGCTCGCCCCGCCCTGCCCCATTCCTTTCCAAGCTCCGGTTGCCCCGCCAGCCTGAGAATCGCTTCTGCCAACGGCTCGATCGATTTCGGCTTTAAAAGTAGCCCTGTTTGCTCGTTAAGGCAAACTTCGCGAGCGCCGTCAATATCGTAGCTGATAATCGGCTTGCCTGAAAGCAAAGCTTGCGGAAGCGTTCTGGCGAGTCCCTCGCGCAGCGATGCGTGGACCAACATATCCATGGCGGAAAGGTATCTCGGAATTGTTTCAGGCGGTACTAATCCGGTGAATTGAAAATAGTCAGACAGCCCCAAATCGATCAGTCGACGTTCCAGACTCGAACGCAAAATACCGTCACCGAGCAAAAGAAAGCGAACATTTGGAGCTAGTTTGACGATAGACGAAGCGGCCGCAATGAGATACTCGTGGCCCTTCAACTCAAAAAGCCGGGCGATCTTTCCTACCACGATATGCTCGTCGGAATAACCAAGCTCGCGGCGCGTATCGATCCGAAATTGATCCGAGTTCAAGAACGGCTCGACTTCCATCCCTGAATAGATCGTCGTAAATTTTTCTCGCGGTGCTACGCCATCTTGCACCATCAGTTCGGTCATCGCATCGGCGACAGAAATCATGTGATGACAGCGGCGAGCGGCCCATTTTTCACAAGCTCGAAACAACGCTCGAACAGGGAACGATTGATAAGGATGAAACGGCGCGCCATGAACGGTGTGAATGATCGCAGGCACGCGCAAAGACCATGCAGCCGCCCTGCCGAGCATCCCACCCTTGGCACTATGCGTGTGTACGACGTCTGGCTTGAAGCTTTGCAAAATCTGCTTGAGTTCACCGAGGGCTCGATAATCGGTCGCCGGTTGAATGCTACGCTGGAGCGATTCGATGGTACGAACGTCGACCCCCCCTGCCCACCCTTGCTCCAACAAGCGACCTTCGGGACCTTCCGTTGGACCGGTGATCAAGACGACATCATCTTGAAAGTCTTCGACGAGATCGACACAGTTGTAGAGCGTATTCTCTTGGGCTCCGCCGATGATCATTCGAGTAATAATATGGGCAACGCGCATATCGCTTTAGGGTTCCAAAAAACATCCGCGAGGATACTCGACGTGCATTAAACATAAGCCTTGTGAAGGCGCGGTCGGCCCTGCCCTGCTCCGATCTTTTGAATCTAAAATATCTTCAATCCACCTTGGACCAAAACGACCTATTCCGATTTCGATCAACGAGCCAACGATATTCCGAACCATATTGTAAAGGAATCCATCAGCTTCGACATCGATCAACAGATCGTATCCCTCCATCGCATCGCGTGTTTCAAGAGAAAACTCTCGAACCGTGCGGACCGTGGTCAGGCGAGGTGAACCGAGCGATTGAAAAGCCGCAAAATCATGACAGCCTATTAAATACGGCGCCGCTGTCCGCATCGACTGAATATCTAGCGGTCGTGGCCGATACCAATGGAATCGACTTTGAAGAGGATCATGGCAGGCCGCGACCCGCACAGTGTATCGATAGCGTTTCGACGAGGCATTTCGAACGGGATCGAAGTCTGTGCGAACCTCTCTGGCTTGGCGAATGGCAATATCAGGGGGGAGTTTTTGATTGAGAGCTGGCACTATTTTCTCCGGCGCATGTCGCCAATCGGGAAGCACCAGCTTGGCGACTTGGCCGAGCGCATGCACGCCCGAATCGGTTCTGCCGCTCGCCACAATCGGTCGGCGAACCTTGAACGCCAAATCGACGGCTTCTTCGATCCGCTGCTGGACCGAGATCGCATTCAACTGATTCTGCCAACCAGCGTATCGAGTCCCATCGTAAGCAATAGTCAGGGCAAACGCACGAGTTGTAGACGGATCAGACAAAATGCTAGGCTGGCTGAATTCGAAAAAGGAAAAATGAAAGCGGGCATGGTTCGGTGAATGCCCTGACGTCTCGTTTATATCACTGACTTGCGTAGTTTAGCGTCGAGTTGCTGTGCCGGCGTTTGCTTGAGGGTACGAGGGCATATACTCATTCGTTTCGTCGACGATTTGGTCGGCAGCATCGGGGACTTGGAATTGAAAAAAGTCGCGAGCGGGCGAAATCGGTGAAACGACTTCATCGTACTCGACTGTCGATACCAGCAGTCGTTTGGCAGGAAGTCCTTCTTCGCCCTTCTCTCGACGATAGTAGTCGATCTTGTACGGAAAGAGTAGCGATTTTTCGTCGCGACCTAACGTTAGTCGAACTTCGGTGGGAACTTCAGGCGATGGTTTGTCGACCGATAGCAGGCTATCTACCGGAGTTATCGATACTGGAGTTGGCATGCCTGTTCGTAACGTTCCAAAGAGTTGCCAAACTTCTCGGCCGCGATCGTCGAGCCCAGTAAAAATTTTGTACCATCGGTATCGAACATACAAGCAACGGAGTACTTCAGGTTGACCGCCGATCGCCATATATAATGCGACTTCGGGGTGAGCGTTCGGGTCGCGAGCGATTCCGCCTAACGAATCTCGGATCTTATTGAGGTATATTCGACGGATCGGTTCGCGACTGCCCGTGCTCGTCCAAAGCAGTTTGCCGTCACTTATCTGAATCCAGCTTGTTCTGGCGGCTCCTTTGTTAGCGGACAGTTCGAGCGTCATCTTCATTTGCCCAGTCCCCTGCCCCATCTGCCAGTATTCTCCTTCGGCTAGTAGTTCATGATCGCCCATGAAAGTCGATTGGCGAAGTTGGCAACTGATCGACGGTCCCCAAACGGCTCGTTGTACTGCTTGCAATACAAGCTGATTGGGATCGATCGACGTCGGTTCGGCGGCCGCGATGCTCGTTAAGCAAAAGGTGAAGTTGCATGTTAAAAAAGCGAGCACGGAAACGAAAATTGCTTTCCCAATAGCCAGCCATGGCTTTGCAACGTTCGAAAACGATCGAGCTGGCGATCTAGGCAGTGTGCGTTGAATGCCGAGTTTGTCCAAAGGATAAGTCATAGAACGGTTGTATCGGTTTTATCAAAGATTCAGCCCGGCTTTAACCGACAACTGATAAACGGGAACGTTGGATCGGTATCAATCCGAGCGGATTGTAATTTTTTAGCTGATCCGGCGTCCAGGCAGAAATGACCCAAAGATTCCAGTGTGGAGATTTGAAAATGACTTCTGCAAGCATTTCAAACCCAGAATATCGAGGAAACCGAATGAGAATGCGAAAGTATCTAGGAGTCATGGCCGCATTGGGCTCGGTCATTTATATGCATACCCCAAGTCAAGCGGGTGAGTTTGGCATTCGCCACAACATGCCACCTGCCCAGCGGTTGGCTGAACCAGGGCCGATGGTCGGCGGTCCCGGCCCCGGAGTGCTCACGCCCGAGACAATTCCTGTTCCAGGCATGGGGCAAGGAGCCTACGGCGGGCAAATGAGTCTTCCCAAAGTTCAGGTGCTTTTTAACCTGCCCGAGTCGATGCAGATCCTCTACGACGTCGTTGGGGACAACACATTTACCAGCGACCCGCTCGTTGTGCCTGGCCGCTTAGAGTTCCCTCAGGGGCACATCTATCGTATGAAACTTACCAACATTGAAGGACGATCCGGTGTCGAACTATATCCAACGTTGGAAATCGCGATGGCGACTCCGCGTACTTCAGCATACTTGGCTCATAACGCTGTCCCTATTCAATTCGGCGAAGAGGATTTCGAGCAAGCCCTTTCGAGCAACTTCGTGACGAAGGTGATTTACCTACCTGACCCTGAATTCCAAGGCGATGCGTTAGCAGGAATCGATACGCTCGTCAGCACACGGCTTGAGCCGGGACTTGATCCAATCATCGAGGCCGATCGTCGCGGATCGATTCTTGCGATTCTTCGACTCGGGAACAAAGATGTTGAAATGTCGGGGCCAAGCGTTTTCGGAGTCGATGGCGGAGGTTACGGAGCTGGAATGTTCGGTCCGGATGGAATGCCATGTGGACCAGGAGGTGGTTCGATGGCCAACGCTGGTATGAATCCACCGAACATGGTAGCTGGTGTTACGGCACCTCAATATGGAATGACTTATACCGGCACTCCAATCGGACTGGCAGGTCCACCGCATATTCCATTAGGAGCACCAGCGGGACTTCAGCAACATGTCATGCGAAATCATACACACATGAACATTCCGGATCCTGTTGAAAAGATGAAGATCAACGTTCGTCAACAGCCAGGCTTCTCGTACCCTACCCCGCCGAGTCGCGTTTCGATTCGCGAACAGAACATCCATCCCGGTTATCCGTCAGGTCGTCCAGCATACGAACATGCCAGCCGATCGGTGACTCCGAATCAGTTTGGCGGAGCCTCGGGAAATGGTGGTGCGGGCGAAGCTTACTGTCCGCCAGGCATGGTCCGATAGTCGATTTCGCGACGGCTTTTTGCCGAATCGCTCAGCCGAATCCACCGCTCGTTCGACGCGCGGTGGCTTCAGCGAGTTTGCACCGAATCCGATAAGATCACCTTCTTACAACTCAGTCGAACATGCTGCTTACCGCATTCATAATCACTCGGTGGATCTACGCAGCACGCAAACGTTGGCAGCTTGCTCTGTTGCTCAATTTGAGTTTTGTCAGCCTAGCGATCGCTCAATACGGAAACATTTCGAAGCTTCCAGCCGGTGTGCCGTTGCTTAACGATAGCATGCCGCCGGGAATGATCGGGTCGATTCAGTTGCAGCGACAGCCGAATCTTCGCGGCTATTACCAGCCCATCGAACTTCGCGGCCCCAAGGGATCACAATTCGCTTTGGCGAGCGATGGAATGTTCGGCGACAATTTTCCGCAACCGGTGCGAGCAGCGGTGCTGGTCGGATTTGTCTATCGATTCCGCATGGTCGGCCTGCCCGACGAACCGGGTGTTGAGCTTTTTCCAACCGTCGAAATCATCGATCGAACCTATCCACCATCGGAACGCGAGCACCGCTTTCCGATACCGATTGAATTGGATCGGACCGATATCGACGCGGCCTTACGAGGTGAGTTGGTGACTCGCGTTATCTATCTCGAAGATTCAACCTATGCGGAACCGGTGAGTCATGCGGGTGGTCCACAGCGCGTCTTGGATCTCTCACAGAATGAAGACACGTTGCGATCGGCGGATGCTTTCGGGCGTCCATTGGCGATCCTTCGAATTGGCTCTCGAATACCGAACGTCGTCGAGGGGCCCGAAGCGGAACATTTTCTGTTTGGGTCACCGCCGTGGACACTGATCAAAAACGTTCCCGTCGGCAAGACGCTCAGCGACATTTCTACACAATGATACTTTCTAGGTCGCAACACAACTTCGTCATGAACAAAACTCTTCGTCAAACCATCCAAATTAACATCGCATCTGCTTTTCGCAGTTGGGGTTGGTCGGCGATCGTAATGTTATTGACTTGGCAGATCGGATGCCAGCACAATCTCGCACCTCGATCCAATATTCGAATCGAGCAAGAATCGAACGCGGCTGGCCAACGCAATGCGCAGCAGGTCTTTCCCGACTCGACGATGCCTGGAGCCATGGGTACGGCAGCGATTCATTCCGGCGGCCCGACGGCCTGCACTGGGGCATGCTGCCAATCGCGAGCATACCAACCAGCCTTTCCTGAATTTAATCGACAAGCTGTTCAACCGGCAAACTGTCAAGAAGCTCCGTTTCAATATGGCGCCCTTTGCAGTCCCCCTTACCAACCTCGCTATATTGATACGCAGGAATATGTTTATGACGGAGGCGATCGAGATCCACAAGCAAGGTTGCGAGAGGACTTAACGGTCGTCGGCCTCGACTCCGAGGATACAGTCATTCGATTCGAAACCCAGTCCGGCTCGGTTGAACTTCAGTCCGGTTGCCGCGTCCCCATCTATGCGCCGCGCTTCGCCGCGACTCGAAAAATTACACCGCTTGGAACAAGCGACCGAGTAGTAGCGATCCAAGCCACCAATCGTGACGAAAGAATCGGACGCATGGCCGATGCTATTCCACCTACCAAAACTCGATTGCGTTCAGGTCCTATGCTCGAAGACAGTGTTCATGTCGTCGAAGCTGTTCGAGAACGCAATCGCGGCGTCTTAGTCGACAAAATCATTCCAGCGATCGGCGTCAGCGAAGCCTTTAGGCCTTACGAAGACTTACAAATTATTCGCGACGGTCGTCTGACGTCGGACGACAAAGTTAACTTGCGTCGCTTCACACTTGCGGCACTCAACTGGTCGAGCGTTGAAGAATTAGTCGTACTCGTCGACGGTAGTACGGTGCAGATTGCCAAATCAAGCAGTCGCCCCGAAGAAGTTTTCACTTATGAACTCGATGGCAAGCCTCGAGTGCGGATCTGCAAAGTCGCGTCACATCAAGTTGCCGAACCGGGCGATACGATCGACTTTACGATTCGCTTCGATAACATCGGCGATCAGAAGATTTCCAATATTGTCGTGCATGACTCATTATCGCCGAGGCTTGAATACGTCGACGATTCACAAAAGACTAGTTTGAATGCCGACTTTCAAAGCGAAGCGAATGACGCCGGTTCCAATATCTTGACCTGGTCGTTCGGTGAGACGATTCGACCAGGCGAAGGTGGCTATATTCGCTTTCAATGCAAAGTTCGATAGCGGTTATCGCATCGCAACGTTGCTGGCATCATCAAAGTTAAAACTGATCTCCAAATCATCGCCACCGATGAGCCGAATCGTTCGCTCTTTGACTTGGCCATTCCAAACTACCGAAATCGCATAGTCTTCCCAAACTTGACCGTTGGTCAATTCTTTGGTTCGATACGTTCGCGATTCTCCAACCGACTTCGTCCCGTTACCAGCAAGCGTAACCTTCGCATCGCTTGGAACGTTCAAAGTGAGAACCGTTTCCGCAATTTGGGCTTTGTCTTCCAAGGAGAACTCGACTAATTCGCTTCGACCAGCGGCGAGGACGATCGTCTTATTTTCGGCGATGGTCCGACCGTTTACTTCGCGTTCGGCTCGAACTTCAAATCGATAGCTTGCTCCAGCGTCTAAGCTCTTCGATACAAAATGTCGCAAAGCACCTTTGCTGGTGGTGCGATTACCGTTGACGTAAACAGTCGCTGCTTCTGGAATCCGAACGTTTAAGTGGATTTCATCTCGCGAGATAACTGGCTTAATGCTCGATACGACTTGGTTGCTCCATTCGTACGAGGCATCGGTTCCGCTTGTTGGCGAGATCATAGGTACGTCGGAACTAGGTGCAATGGTCGACGGACTGTTGTAAATCGGTTGGCTGCTTTCATAGCTCGATCCAACACTACCATGGCTTTGAACAGAACCGCTGTAATAGCTTCCGCCGGTGCTCCCGTAGCTTGCTCGCGAATAGCCGCCGGACGATCCTCCGCCCGAACTACCGTAGTGAGCTTGACTATACGAATGACCGGATGATCCAGCACCACCGCTGCTTCCGTAGCTGACGCCGGAATAGCCGCCACCTGAACTGCCGAAGGAAGAATTACGATAGACGCCGCCGCTGGAACCGCCGCCTCCGGAACTTGCGTATCCGACCGAGTACGCAGCCCGTGCCGCAGTATGTCGCGCATGGATACCTGAAACTAATCGGCGTAGGGGACCGACTTGAGCAACTCCGCCGCTCGACCCGTAACCGGCAGTAATGCCGCCGCTGCTACCATAACCGGCTGAGTAAGAACCGCCGCTACTTCCATATCCACCGCTGGAACCATTGCCTCCCCCGCTCGATCCCCAGCCCGCTGAAACCGATGTGGCGATGCAAAGCAAGCCAGTTAACGCCAAAAATCCATGTAATTTCTTCATGATGCAGCAGTTTTCTCCAAGAATTCGGACCCCCAACAATCAGTTGGACATACTGTTAGCCCAACTCCTTCTTCAAAAGTACTTCTAGAATATCTCGGAATTCGATGCATGCAAGAAGACTGGGTAAAATTTAATGATTGCACCAAATAGAAACAATAAGAAACATAGGGCGGCATGTGACAGACCATCTCATTTTGAGAGATGGTGCGTTTGCACCTGCGGAAATAGGCGAATTCGACGATTCGATACATCTCGAAAAAGCAATCGATCTTGCGAAAAACACTCGTGATCTCCTAGTATCCGCGTTGAAGTTCGGTTTCTGCTCTATCGCGGTAAATCTAGCGATTGGTCGGCTTGAAGATCAGTCTCGAAGGATTCTTTGCTATGTCACGGATGTTGAATAGTTTGAAACAATTTGCTCAGTGCAGTGCGATTGCAATCGGCATCTCGGCGGCCCTGTTGTCGGCGTTGGGTTGTCATCCGCTTAGCGGACGTTTTCGGACACAGGGAACGAGCATCGATGCGGCATCGGATGACGACTGGGCACCTCCGAAAACCGGTCGCTACACCCAGCCGCAAAAATATGTAAGTCGCTCAAAGCAGAATAGCGACGATGTTTCTCGTTTACCTAAATCGAACAATCCGCTGCTGCCTGCCGAGTACCAGCCGCCCAAGATTTCGAAGATAGCTGACGATTCGTCAGCTAAATCGCAACCCGAGATCGCCAAAGACGAAAGCAGCGAAGCTACGGATGCGCTCGATGTCAAAGAAACCGATACGCATGATCTCGATCTAGAAGGCGCTTTAGCCGCGCTTCCGCCGAATCTTCAGGAAGTCGCGCGCCGTCAGCTTCAGGCAATGAAGAGCTCTCGAAAATCGGAAGAATCTGGGATCAACCGGGGCGGTAAGAGCAAACCAGAAACTAAGATCACGGCGAAATTGACCGATAAAAGCGAATCGGAAGTCATAAGGGCGTCTTACATGCCGTCTCCTGATCCAGTACCCGCTTCGACAAATGTCGCTGATTCTGCCAAGGAACCCCACGCTGTCGTAACTGCGACTGCGCAAAAAGCAGAGAATCAAGGAGCGGTCGAGCTCGCATCGGCTGCGTCTTCGAAGCCGGTTGCGAACCCGCACTGGAATGTTTCGGTCAGTGAAGCAATATCGACGCTCGAACGCGATATCGAGCAGAATCAAACTTCCGATGAAAATCTTCGACTAAGCCATGAAGTAACATTGCGGCTTTTGTACTTATCGAATCGGCAGCTCGACGACGCGCTGCGTCCTATCGAAGGCTTGGCAGCCAACGAGCAAGACTATTTTCGACATCAACTCCAGGCGCTTTACGAGGCAGGAAATCCAGATGCGATGCCGGCCAAGCGACGTTGGTCGTTGGTGATGAACAGCCAGCGGCAGGCGACTAACCAGCTCGCCGCCGCTAGCAATTTAGAAGTTCGATCGCTCGCTTTTTGCACGGATGTCCAGGGCTACGGGATGATGACGAAGTTTCCGAATTATCAATTCAAACCCGACCAAGAGATATTGCTTTACTGCGAACTCGAGAACGTCTTGGCAGAGCAGGTCAAAGCGGGATTTGAGACGCAATTGCAAGGAAATTACGAGATCATCGATCCCAACGGGCGTCGAATTACAGACCAATTGCTCCCGATGGAGCGAGAAATATGCCAGAATCATCGCCGCGACTACTTCATTATCTATCACATTTTTATGCCGATCCAAATTGCGCCCGGCAACTATCAAATGCGAGTCACGATCGAGGACATGAAAGCTCGCAAGTTTGGTCAAGCAAATCTTGACTTTCAGATCCAAAAATAGCTTCAGTTCGAATGCACGCAGCCCACCTTCGGCCGAAAACCTAATTCCCGAGTAAATCTCGGAAATCTTCGGGAACTTCTATACTTTTTCCCGACTCTAACGACCGTTGGCTGCACCGGTTTTTCCGACTACGATGGTTATAGTCGTCAGGAAGAGATGTTTCAGCAGGAAAACTGGGAAGTCCTGGCAATTTATACCATTGAAAAACCGCTCGACGGCAAGTAATCTCAGGACTGTCTTTTTTACATAAGCTCTTTCGGAAGGTACCTGGACGCAGGCTTTTCCGAACAGCTTCAATAATTTTTCCCTAGCCCTCAGGGTGGATTTTCGATGAGTGGATTGCAAAACCGTCACTCCTTGACAGCTTTTTTCTCCTCTAAGTCGTTGAGTAAACGATGGCGAACAAGAATAGCAAGCATTGCTCGTTCTTCGAAGCGCCGCTCGCTACTTGTCGAGTCGCTAGAGCGTCGCGAGCTTATGGCGAGCGATTTAGGTGCTATTCAGCACAACTCATTGATTGCGACCGACGTCAACGGCGACTTCCAAATTTCGCCAATTGATGCGCTGCAGGTAATCAATGCGCTCAATCGACAATCGCGAGGCACCTTGAATGCTTCCGATACCGATACGATAGCTCAGATGGTTGACGTCAGCAACGACGGCCTTTTATCGCCGATCGATGCCCTGATGGTTATCAACAAGTTGAAATCTGGAGAAGGCGTTGGCGAGCTTGCGCAGATTGAAGTACAAATCCTCAATAGTGCCGGTACACCCATTCAACCTAACGTTGTCGCTGGCGTAAATGAATACACAGTCGCGCCCGGTGAAAAATTTACTTTGCGAACCCGGACTCGCGATTTGAGATCAAACGCCACCGGAGTTTTTTCGACCTTCGTCGACATCAATTACGCAACCCAAGGGAGTGCGACAACCGAATTAGCTCAAGTGCTTTGGAGTGAAGCACAGTCCATCAGTCTCCCGTTTGGAGCCAATGGCGGTTCCTTTACGCTGACTTACGGGAGTGAGACAACCGCTCCGATCAATTTCTCAAACAACTTGGCAACGATGCGCACCAGCATTCGAAACGCAATTGGAGCTTTGAATTTTGTCGGTGGCGTATCGAATATAAGTGTGAACTCGATCGCGGCTAGTTCAAATCAAGGCCCACTTTTTGATGTCTTCTTTACTGGAAACCTCGCAAGGCAAAATGTTCAAAATCCGGTTATCGGCACCAACAATTTGACCGTGTCGGGAGCTGGTGCGAATACTATTACCCTCACGACAGTCGCTGACCCTACCGACAAACTTTCATTGTTTGCCGCCTTTAGTTACCCCGTCAATCAAATCTCGGGATCTTCACAACTAGTGTATGATGCGTCGCCGCCGGTTGCTACCTTTCAAACGGTTGGAAATACCGGACTAAAAATTGACAATGCGGGAAGTTTTTCGAGCGCAATCAGTGCCTCTTTTGATGATCCTTCGGCATATGTGAGTATCTTTGATACGGCCTACCGAGCCGCTACCATGAGCGGCATTGTCGATTTCACTGTTGGTTCGAGTCAGAATACGCTGCAGGGAATCGGTTTGTACGATAACGATACGAACCTAGCAGACAGCGTCGTAACTTATCCAGCTCCATTCCGCGTTGTCATTGCGAGCGATCTGCAAGCGATAGCCGACTCGTTTACGGTCGTTGAAAACAGCGGTGCAACGACGCTTGATGTTCTCGCCAACGATTCCAAGCTAGCTGGTACGACCATCAACATCACTGGCATTACCCAGCCAGCGACCGGCGGTACGGTTGTCAATAATGGATCGTCGGTTAGCTTTACACCAACGGCCGGTTTTAATGGCGTGGCGACGTTCACCTATACCGTAACCAACAATCAGCCGACACCGAAAATGAGCACGGCTACGGTGACCGCGACAGTTAGTGCAGCGAACAAGGCTCCTGTCGCACTTGGAACACCGTTGAGCGCAACCGAGGATGGACCTGCCGTCACGTTCACGCCATCCCAACTCTTCTTGCCAGGTGCTGGCGAGGATACGCAGACAGTTACACTCAGCAATGTGTCGCTTGTTCCAGGTCAGACCGGCGGTACATTCTCATTGGTCAGTGGCAACGTTTCGTTCACCCCATCGGTAGCCGACTTTAATGGACCAATCTTGTTCCGCGTAACAGGAACCGACAACGGTACGCCTGCCGCATCGACAACAGCGACGTTTACCGTAACGGTCACCCCCGTCAACGATCCGCCGATTGCCAATGGGACAATGTTCACGACGCTAGAAGACACGCCGTTTACAATCTTGGCATCGGATATTTTTAATCCGGGCCCGGCTAACGAATCGACGCAAGCTGTTGTTTTAGTCAGCGCGGTACCCGTCGCAGGTCAGACCGGTGGAACCATTGTCGTCGATACGGGAAATGCCCGATTTACACCGGACGCAAATTTTTCAGGTACGTTTGTCTTCGTAGCGATTGCAAACGACGGTGAAACCGAACCTTTGCAGAGCCAACCATCGACGGTGACGATCACGGTAACACCTGTCAACGATCCACCGACCGCTAACGCTGACTCGCTTTCGGCACCGGGCATTACGTCGATCACAACGACTTTGGATGTCTTGGCAAATGATAGTTCTGGCGATGTGGGCGGTACGATTCGCGTCACCGCAATTAGTGTACTTTCGGGTGCCGGAACGATTGCAATCGGCCCGAATGGTCAAAGCATTTTGTATACGCCTGGAGCTACCTCGATTGGCAATACAGAAACATTCAGCTATACGATTACCGATGACGGCGGCTTGATGGCTACCGCGACGGTACAAGTTCAAGTCGTCCCGCCGCGTTTGCCCTTTGCCGTCAACGACTCGATAAGCGTTGCTGAAGACAGCAACCAGACCATCATCAATGTCTTGACGAATGATTTATTCAACAACGGAGCGACCAAACGACTTGTCAGTATCGGCGCACTCACGCCGTCCAATGCGGGCACCATTGTAAATCTCGACAATGGAACACCTAGTGATACAACCGACGATACGATTGGATTCACACCGGCGAGTAACTTCGCTGGGATCGCATCGTTTACGTATGTAATGACGGACAGTGCTGACGGAAGTCCGAATGAGACCGGCACGGTGTTCATAACGGTAACTGAAATCAACGACGCACCGACGGTCGTCAATCAAACCGTGTCGGGCACCGAAGATACACCGCTTACGATCCTTGCTTCGACGGCGCTCGCTGGTTCTTCGGCTGGACCGAACGAATCGAATCAGACTTTTACGATTACCGCCGTAAGTGTCGTCACACCTAGCCAAGGAACAGTCGTCGTAACCAACGGCAACATTGTCTTTACTCCGGCCGCTGATTTTAACGGCCCTGCCCTGCTCCGTTACACCGCTACCGACAATGGTACGAACAACGGCGTCGCAGCTCCGCTTACAGCATCGGCAACCATCACGGTCAATGTAGCTGCGGTGAATGATGCTCCGATCGCCGGCAACGATGCCGGTACGACAGCCGAGGGTTCAACGCTCACGCTGACAGGAACGAGTGTCCTCTCAAACGATCGGCCTGGACCTGCGACGGCACTCGACGAAGTAAGCCAGACCTTAAGCATCGTAAGCGTTGTCATGGCCAACGGTGCGGCCGGTTCGGTAGCTCTATCGAACGGCAACATTGTCTTCACACCGCCAGCCTTCTTTAACGGAACCAGTTCGGCTATCTACACGATTCAAGACAACGGAACTGGAAATCCTCAGGCGACGGGAACGATTGTGTTCACAGTAACGCCTGTTAACGATCCACCGGTCCCGGTTGCTGCATCGCGAAATGCAAATGCGACCATTCCTATCAATATCGATTTGACAGCCGAGTTAGCGCTAGCATCTCGCGGCGGTGGAGCTGACGAAGCAACCCAAACCGTTCGCGTCAATCGCGTCATTCCATTGACGGGTGCCAACGCAACGCAAGGAACAGTTACGCTCAATACCGATGGAACGATTCGATATCTTGCACCGGCTGGATTCTCGGGACCAGACTCGTTCGACTACGAAATCATCGATAACGGAACGACCAACGGTCAAGCCGATCCGAAGACAGGCATCGCCAGAATCACCGTCAACGTGGCGGCTTTCCAACCTAGCACCATCCGCGGTCAAGTTTGGATTGATGACAACAAAGACGGATCGGTAAACAACAATGAACTTTTCCTAGACGGAATTGAAGTCGTACTCACGGGACGTGCCGTGGGTGCAACCAGCGACATTACGCCGATTGCTGTAGCGTCTTTACGAGACGGCAGCTACGAATTCAGTAACCTTGGTCCTGGAAGCTATACGGTTTCGTTCACTCCGCCAGTCAAGATGCTCGATGCACCGGCCCCAAATTCGGTAAGCACAACCATCGCTGCTCCTGGTGGAACGACGACCGCTCACAACTTCTCAGTCTATGGTTTCGAAGCTGGCTATGAGAACATTCTTGAGAATATTGAAAACGCATACTACCTTCGCAACGGACAGCAATGGCGACAGTTGGGACTGACCGCCTTGGTTCGACCCGATGGAACTTCCGCGTGGACGATCCATCGAGGTGGCTTCGAAAGTTATGTTCACAACGAAGTAAGGGTTTTATCCAACGGCCAAGTTCAAATCTTTTCGGTTCTTCCGAACTTGCAAGTAGTAACCGCAACAGTTCCTCGCGGACGATACTTGGCAAATACGGACGCTTCCGGAAACGCGGTCGTTCGAATCCTCATGACGGCTGCGGAACTGACTTTCACGTCGACCGGATCGGCTGAGGGTGAAGGAGCGGCGCCAAGCGTCGATCGATTCTTCTCGGATTATGGTCGATAGTTGGAATTGCGTTGGGCTGTTACGAGTCGCTAAACGGAATTAGAATGTCCGTTTAGCGAAGGTGCCCGATTTTGGGGTGTCTTACTTCTTCGTAAATAGGCCATCAATTTAGAAATGCTTCGTTATTGGACCGCTGGGGAATCGCATGGAAAAGCCCTACTCGCCTTGATCGATGGTTTTCCAGCCGGGCTCGATATCGACCCGGCAATGATCAATACCGAGCTTCGATTGCGGCAAGGTGGTTATGGTCGCGGCGGTCGGCAGAAATTAGAAACCGACGAAGTCGATATCTTGACAGGCATTTGGCAAGGCAAGTCGATCGGTTCTCCGATTACGCTTCAAGTCATCAATCGCGATTACAAACTCGAACGACTCAAAGAACTCGAACGCCCCAGACCCGGTCATGCTGACTTGACCGGAGCCATCAAGTATCTCGGAAGTATTCGCGGCGTCCTAGAGCGATCGAGCGCTCGAGAAACCGCCGTTCGCGTTGCCGCAGGAGCTCTCTGTCGACAGTTGCTACGCGTCTTCGGTATTGAAACGCTTGGATACGTTGTCAACCTTGGCGGCCACGCCATCCCTCCGGTTGCCGGAACAATCCCTGAGCTGCGAACGATTCGAGATCAAAGTAGCATCTATTCGCTCGACCCAAGTCAGGATAAATCGATCGAAGCTTATATCGACAAGATCGCCGACGAAGGTGATACGCTCGGCGGAATTATCGAAGTTCGTGTCGATGGCTTGCCATTTGGACTTGGAACACACGCTCAATGGGATCGAAAGCTCGATGGAAAACTTGCGCAAGCCGTGATGGCCGTTCAAGCAATTAAAGGCGTCGAAATCGGAATGGGTTTCGAAGCCGCTGTCCGGCGCGGTTCAGAGGTTCACGATCCGATCGGCTATGACGCCTCGGAAAAAGATACGACAAAACTTGGTTACACACGCCCAACCAATAACGCCGGGGGACTTGAAGGCGGAATGACGAATGGTCAGTCGTTGATTGTTCGAGCAGGGAAAAAACCGATCAGTACCCTCCGCAAACCGCTCGACTCGATTCGCATGGATGACAAAGAACCGTATCGAGCGAACTACGAACGAAGCGACGTGTGTGCTGTCTCGGCCGCCGCAATTATCGTTGAACATGTAGTAGCCTTCGAGATCGCCGCAGCCTTCGTCGACAAATTCGGCGGCGATAGTGTCGCTGAAATGCAATCGCGTTTTCGCTTGTTTCAAGAACTCGCTCGCGGTCGCTAAGCTTGCGGCAAAGTGGCGTAAGCTTGCTGCTTGCGAAAAACTGGCGTAAGCCTGCTGCTTGCGACTGAAAAAGCCTTAATCCGCGTTCATCGCTTCAACTGAGCATGGCTAGGTTGCTCAGCCAGATATGCAAATGAACTATCGAGTTTGATTTGCAACTCCTTCACTCCCTGATAGTCGGGGTGTTGCTGCAATAACCGACCTAACGACATCCGAGCCTCAACAAGTTCGCCAAGTTGATACTGTGCGTAGGCTAACTCGATATGCCGTTGAGGATTGTTCTCCGGAAGACCGTCGGTTGCCGACTTTAACGCCAACAAGGCTTCGTCCTTTCGATTGAGATCGGTCAAAGCGAGGGCACGAATAAGTTGCGCCTCACCTTTGGCACAGTCGGACGGATGCATATCAACCATTCGATCGAGCGTCGCAAGTGAACGATTCGGTCGCCCGATCTGGCGGTACATAATCGCCGTAGCTAGTTGAACACGTGGGTAATCCGACTGAAGCAATAACGCACGATGATAACTCTCGATGGCTTCGGCAGGCTGATTCGATTGTGCATAGCTATCACCCAACAAGGCCCAGGCATCAGCTCGATCTCGATGTGATTGAAGAACAAGATCGGCCTGAGATTTGGCGCGAGCAAGATCGTTTTCAGCTAGGTACATCTCGCCTAAACGAGTCATAAACTCGGGGTTGCTACCGGAGAGTCGCACTGCTTCGGTCATATGAGCGATGGCAGCCCCGCGTTGATTGTTTTCCCAGAGCGTTGTAGCGTACCCCCAGTGCGCTCGCTCGTCGTTCGGGCAATTCTGAATCGCCTCATTGAATAACGTCTGAGCATCATCGTACCGCGAACGCCGAAGAAGATCGGCACCTCGCAACGAGAGTTGTCGAGCTCGGACAAGTCGGCCATCAGGAAGGGTGCCACTTAACGTTCGGCAACCAGTCCAGACCCCCTGCCCTGCCCCAAAAAAGATCACTCCTAGGAGAAAGTTTCCGACTTTAAATCGTGAACGGAATTCGGTCATACCGCTTAGCTATCGACGCAGTTTTCACCAAGAGTAACGAGCCATCAAAATCCCAATGGAATCTTTACAAGTTTTGATGTTGACCAACAAGACAAGCTAGCGAATTTGGCCAAGAACGCTTGCAAATAATACAATTATGGTCCATCCTATTCCCGAGATCGGGCTGCTCGTTTTCTGCCTTTTGCTACGATGCCTTTTTCACTTTTATCGACTCGATTTTTATGCCCGTCACTTATCGCGAACTTGATTTAGAGTGCCTTTATCCAGATAATTGGAAATTGACCGAGGACAATGGTGACGAGGGGCTTATTGGGTTCACCATCGAGAGTCCCGACGCGGCGTTTTTTTCATTGGCAAGGTATCCATGGAATTGTGCACCCCGCGAAGTCCTCGAACGAGCGGTCCCTGCCATGAACGAGGATTACGATCAATTCGAATCCAACCCCTTTGAACCCCAATTGGACATTCCCGATAGCCGCGGTGCTGAAGTCAATTTCTATTGTCTCGACTTACTGGTCACCTCTCAATTGATAGCCTTTACGCTCAGGCCGTATACGTATCTTGTTCAGATGCAGGCCGAGGACCGAACGTATCAAAAACTAAAGCCGGTTTTTCAAGCGATGCTGGTCAGCATTCTGCGTTCACTGGGGCATGACCTTAAGATCGATTGAGGCACCGAATTGTAAAAACGTTTGCTAGCGATTGTAGAATTTACAATTTTCGCCCTGCAGCGGTCTGTTTGACAAACATCAAATCGCAGTCCATTTTTCCTATTTGCTACATCTTTACGAGACTGACGCAATTTATCGATGCATCGATAGAAATCTGTCCCTTTTTCTCGGTTCGGCACAGCGAATGCTTGAGATTGTCGTTGAGTTTTGGTTACAGCGTCCGAAATTAGACGAGTGTGGCAAACGCAGCGGTTGACTTCGATAACCGGCTCACCACCAATAGCCAATAACTCATTAAGCCTTCGAGCTGCGATTGTGGAGTTGATCGCGTCCGACGAGAAGTTCAGTGAATCTAAAAAATTCGAACGGCACCGTTAGAGCTCGTCAAAGAATGGATGCACCGTGATCTTAGTGGCGATCGTTGGAGCTTTTTTAAAAGTCCCAACGGCAAACCCAAATCCTAGGGTTCGGCCCGGTTTTCACGGTAGAAAAGGCCCGCATAGCGACCCGCTCAATCAAGCGGTCGCGCTATGCGGGCTATTTCTCTTTCCCCGCTCCCAAGTCGATAAAAGATGGCCAGCGGAATAACCAAAACCGCCAACATCCAGAAGACCGAACTAATCGGCCATCCCATAGAGCTCGATATCTTTTCGAAGCCTTGATAGAGCGGACCCGATAAAAGGATACCGACGAAGTTCGCTTGATTCATCGTGCCGATCATCCGCCCTTTTAATTCCGCAGGCGGTCTCGATTGAAGGAAGACTTGCAATGGAACCGCATAGATGGCGGCGAAAACGCCGAGCACGATAAGCAATACAAAACAACCCGAGTAGCCAAACATATGCTTTCCATTGGCCGTCCAGCATCCGAGAAACAGGAGACTGGCGACCAATCCCCATAGGCCGACGGTGACTTGCCCTCGTGGCTTGAGTTTTTTGAAAACGGCCGCTGCTAGGATCGATCCCAACATAATACCAATGGCAATCGCAGCGACCAAAAGACTGGTGAGTGACTTATTAACGTTGAGCTGCCCAATGCCGAGTCGATTGACAACGGGAACCGCGATACCCGAAACCATCCAGAAAACGCACGAAACCAACAACGCCATCAACAATGGTCGATCGTTACCGAGTAGCCCTCGCATCGGTGCCGATAGTCCCCAGTCCGCCAGCGAAAGAGTCGAACTAGGTTCAGCGATGGCCGTGCGACGAATCCACGTCGACGTCCACGTTCCAACGACGGCAATCAAAATACAAGCGCACGAACCGATCCACAAAGCTTGTGCTTGCGGCTTTCCTGCCGCATCCACAACCAATAAAACATCGAACAAGAAGCCAGCCACGACCGTCCCGAAGATGATTGCAAGAAACGTGCTCATCAAAATCAGCCCATTGGCCTTTGCAAGATCGCGTTCGCGAAACAGCTCGGGCAAAATACCGTACTTGCCAGGTCCAAAAAAAGTGCTTTGCGTCGCCATCAAAAAGAGCACCGACCATGTTCCCAGTGCTGCAAATGTTCCGTACATCAAGAAGGCGAACATGCCGAGAAACATGATTGCAATCTCGGCAACCTTGGATATGAAGATGACTTGTTGTTTGCTATATCGATCGGAAAGAAAACCCGCAAAGCCGCTAAGGATGACGAATGGAAGCGAAAAGATAGCCGTCGCATATCCCTGAACGTCGTCACCGGCGTTTGCGTTCGCAGCTTGTTGAATTCCAACGACAACAGCCGGAACCGAGAGCAGCAAGATCAACTGTTTAAAAAGGTTGTCATTGAAGGCCCCCAAGAACTGAGTGGTCGCGATCCCCCAAAACGATCGATCGGCGAGAAGTTCAGGGCGGTTATCGACCGAATCGATGGCGATTGAACTCGAAGCGGCACCGTCGTTCGTATTCACATTTTCTTGCTTCATGGACTGTTCATAACCTCGAATGACCTAATTTGCTCGCCGTGTCACTTAATTTTGTGAGCGGTTCGGCGCTAGCCGCCGGTTTTCCATATCAAAAACCGGGGGCTAGCGCCGTGCCGCTCACATTTTTGATCCGTCTACGACAAGCCCGGGGAACGCGAGACATTCTAATGCAAAGCAATCGCCGTATGGAAACGAGTCGTAAAAATTCCACGCCGTTGGCGACTAAGAAAACCACTGATACTTTCCGGTCGCTTCAAAGGCGTTCGGAAAATGACGAATCGATAGCGGTTCGAGAATGACTTGCACAACATCGAATCGAGCAGGACTCTCTAGGAGTCGATGACGCTTGAGGAACTCGAGTGCTAAACGCGTCAAGCGCTCTTGCTTTTGCCCGTCGACTGCGTCGGCCGGCCCACCTTGTGCAGGTATTCGCCACGTTTTGACTTCGACGAAGACGAGCGTTTTTCGCGATCGATTCGACTGGTCGAGAGCGATAATATCGACTTCGCCGATCGGACTGCGATAACTCTGATGGAGGATCTTCAATCCTTGGCGACGAAGGTAGTCTGCTGCGATGCGTTCACCTTGTTTTCCAACCGAAAGTGTATCGCTCTCGCCCAGCAACCTATTCCGCCGAAAGCACTTTCGCGAAACGGCATCGATAGCAACTCTGACACGGTCACGAAGGGAGTTTAACCATGGCATCATTCGATGTCGCTCCGTACGTTATCCGGTACCTAGCAATTCACCGCAAGCTTAGGCGACCGGAGCCAAAGAATTCGCTGCTGAATATCGTTAGGTTATTCTACAGCGAATCCTTCCCCATCCAATCTAAATGTTTGCTCCATTCGTTGCGGGAAAACCGAGTGAAGCTCACGAACTGCTGATCGCGCTGCGCTGGAATCTGTTCGAGAACATGTCGGGCTTGCGCAATGACCCGTCGACTTTCCTCTTCGCGACCGAGTCGCTTTAGGCAATCGGCAGCCTGGGAAAGTGCTTCCATGGCTTCCGGTTCATTGGCTAAGCGGTTGGCAATATTGCGATAGGTTGCCAAGGCTCCTTCATAATCTTTCGACTGAAACATCAAATCTGCTTCGGCAAAATAGCTATTCCGAAGCAATCGTTGTTGGGCTACATCGAGAACCGCCAAGTCCTTAGACGAGTTCATTCCATCGCGAATTTCCTTGAAGGTTTTGCGTGCGGAATCCAAAAGTTTTCGCTTTTCTTGAACGCGCGATCGAATTTGCTCATCCGAATTCAAGAGCTTTTCGTTGATCTGTACCGTGTTCCATTGGGCAGCCATTTGATAGGCTTGTCCAATCGCGTACATGGTCTCGAATCGACGCGAATCTTCGGGATATCGCTTTATCCATTCTTCGAGACAAGCAATACTCTTAATGAATTGAGTGTTCGATGCTTCGAGTTTCTCGATACGTTTGTTTTTTTGTAGCGAAGTCGTTTCGTATTGTAATGCGTCGCCTTCAGCGTGTTGTTTCTCCCCACGCTGGAAGTGAATTTTACCGAGTTCAAAGAATGATTCACGCCAAACGGGGCTTTCTGGTGTGAGTTGACTAGCATAGAGATTCTTGTCCAGATAATCGATAGCCTGATCAAATTGAGATTGCTCGCTCAGAATACGAGCGGCATTGAGCCTAGCTTGATAGGACAAGGGATGCTCGGGATGCTGGTTAATGCAGCGTTGAAGTTGAATCAATGCACTTTCGAGTTCTTGCATCGCAAAATGATTCTCGGCGATTTTAAGAATACTCCGCGGTTGCCGGTCCCTCGGTTCATAGGCCATATTGTTGGCGATCATCGCGTTCGATTGCGTCAGTTCTCCGGCTGCTTGCGAGGAATCAATGGCCGACCAAATAAGATCGCTGTATTCGGGCGAACGAAGTTCATGAATCGCAAGCTCCTTGAAGAATTGGGCTGCCTTGCTAAATAGCTGCTGTTGTCGCTCGTCCGTACTAGCATCCGATTCACGCGTCCGCTTCGCGTTGCGGATATCCAGCAGTGGATCGATCCCCAAAGCTTTCTCTTTAAGCGAAAGTGCCCAGCGCTGGTATCCGACGGCGAGCAATTTCAGCTTATCCACCCGCTCGTTGAAAGGCGGTAAGTGCTCCGCAAATGATATAAGCTCGGGATAAGCCTTTGCCTTGACCAGTTCTTGGCCGAGTTCATTGGTTCGATCTCGCATGGCTTTCAAGGGCATCCAATGGTTCTGATACCATGACAGGTCACCAAATTGATCGGTCAGCAGTTTCAAAGTCCGGCTGGCATCTTCATAACGATTTAGTGCGATCAAGGCTTGTATTTCCTCGATCGTAGCGGCTGTACTCTCGACTGTTTGTGGGAACTCTTGTCGCAATGCGCTAAACGTGGTCATCGCGGCGATGGGCTGTTCGATGGTGAGATAAATCAGCCCGCTATAGTATTTGCTCCGCCGCCGCGTCCTATTGTCAACGATCAATTCTCGGCTCACATCCTGCATCACCTTCAAAATCGATTCGAACTCGGGCTTGTTTTGTGTAGCCAATGATTGTTGATGTTTGAGTTCGGTCAGCGCCATCAAGTACTTTGCGTTGACTGCATAGCGCGAATCGTCGGGAACGCTCTTCGCGACTTGTTCGGCGGCATCGCTTTGGCCAGCTGCTAGTTCAACTTCAATCCTTTTGATGCCAGCCAATTCTCGTTCGTCCTTAGTCAGACCGGCCAAGGCGTCCCATTGATGAAGTCGCTCTCTCAGCAACTCAAAATCTGGTTTCTCTTCTGCAAGCTCGATGTCGATCAACCGTTCAAGCGAATCGACTCGTCCACTTGGCCACTCGGCGATCGCAGCATCGAGTGGTTCCATCGCTTCGCTACCTCGAAAGAGCATCACCAAGACCTTGCCTAGCAAGAAATTACCGAGCCCTTCGTAGCCACGAGGAAAGCCTATCTTCTTGGATTTCTGAAGATGCTCTTCGGATTCCTTAGCCTTTGCAATCTCCGTTTGACGAAGCCTAGCGTGCTCCGCGTCGTCCAAGGCGGCCGCTCCGAATACAAGATGATGTTTGGATTGCTCTGCCGGATCCTTTAACGATGCTTCGTCGATCGACGCCGCTCGAAGCTTGGCCTCTTGCGTCTGCCCTTTCTTAAGTAAGCGCAATCCCGCGTTCAATCGAGCTTCGGGACTTGTCTTCGCCCCAGTCATCATCCAAGCAAAAATACCGGCGAAAACTGCGATCGATAATAGTGCAGCACCAAGCACCACCATGACTTTGGCTATTCCTCGATGACGCTGACGATGTGATCTTGTCGAAAATTTCATCTTGGATTCGAGTGAACGAGGCTTCGCGGTATCGATACATTCCCAATTGTTATCCATCGTCATCAAGGGATTCGTCGATGCAATGTGAATCGCAAGTGCTGAGTTTTCCGACTTTGCCGTCATTGCCGCTTGAAGGCGGAGCTGCGTGCGAAGCCGCCTGAAGGCGGGACTACGAACTCGAGGGGGGAGCCGAATTAGGGCAAGAGATCGCGTCGGCGTTCAGAAGTTCGCTGTTGGCTTTGCGATTGGCGCCATGCCGCAATCGCTTCGTGATTTCCGCTGAGGAGAACGTCCGGGACCGCAAAGCCGCGATACTCACGAGGTCGCGTGTACTGAGGAAATTCCAACAGTCTATTTCCTCGCGAAAAGGAATCTTCAATACTGCTGTTTTCATCGCCGAGAACCCCTGGCACCATTCGAATTGTCGAGTCAACAACGACCATCGCCGCAACTTCGCCACCATTTAGAATGTAGTCGCCAATACTCAGCTCGCGCGGCTGAAGTATATCGATTACTCGCTGATCAAAACCCTCATAGCGACCACACAAAAGAATCAATCGTTGATGAATTGAAAGGTCTTCGACGAGCGGTTGGTTAAGTCGATCACCTTGCGGCGTTAACAGGATAACTTGGCCGCGTTCAGATGCGTGTCCTTGAATTTCTTCAACACATTCGATGACCGGTTCGACGCATATCAACATTCCAGGCCCACCGCCAAATGGGCGGTCATCAATTTTGTGATGCTTGTCGTCGGTCGACCAGTTTCGAAGATCATGAACGACGATTTCGACGAGCTTGGATTCGATCGCTTTCTTCAAAAGGCTTTGCGTGAGATAGCCGGTGAAGATTTCGGGAAAGAGGGTGACGATGTCAAACCGCATCGGGCAGTTCCGAAAATTTAAAAGCACGTCTGCAAATCAGCCGGAACGCGTTAGCCTCCGGTTTCCCAGTAATTCGAGCCGACAGGTGCTAACGCACTTCGGCTGATGAATTTTCCGGTCTAGCGCCGACGGCTCACTATATCAACCGCCCGCTAGCTTTGCTTTGATTCGTTTTTCAAGAACGACGTACTAGGAACCTTCTTGGGTCGCGGCCGCAACGACTGGTGACGATTTCTTGCTCGCACGACCTAGTCGCTGCAACGCTTCGGCTTGTTTGGCAAGGTGCGTTCCATTGGTACCATACTTCTTAATCAGCACACCAGTCGCTTCGCTAGGCTGAGCCCCTACGCTGAGCCAATAGTCGATTCGTTCGCCGCGAAGAATGGCGCGAGCGTCCGTTTCTTTGCACATTGGGTCGTAGTGCCCAAGTTCTTCAAGAACACGCCCATCTCGCGGCTTGCGGCCATCGACAACACAAAGGCGGTAAAACGGACGGTTTTTGCGTCCAAGACGCTTCATACGGATACGAACCACTGCTTGAAATCTCCTGAAAAATTATATTTGGGACGGTGATTGTAGCGACTTCCCGATGTTTCAGGGAGCCCTTTTTGAGGCCACATTACCAAAATAAATGTCCGATGTAGCGGATTGGCAAGCTAAAAATCTCGGAAACGTTCTGGGAATTTGATTGTTTCGCGGATGTTCAGCTTTACAATTCTGGAAAAACACGGGGCAGCTTTTATTTGTCGCGTTTGGCTTTACGGATGGCTTTTTCACGTTCTTTCATAAGCCGTTCGCGTTCCTTGGGGGAGAGGCGTTTTCCGGTGCTCTGTTTGGTTTTCATTCCCATCATCGGATTGTGTGGATTCTGACTCATCATCCCTTGCATTTGCTGCATCATGGCCATTTTGTCTTTAGTGTTCCCGCCCGCAGCCATTTGCATGATCGGTGCGAGCATATCGAATTGCTTGATCAATTCGTTCACTTGAGGAGCGGCAACGCCGGCTCCGGATGCGATTCGCATGCGGCGTTGATTGTCGATGATTTTCGGGTTTTTCCGTTCCGTAGGAGTCATGGAATCGATAATTCCAGAGACTCGCCGCATCTCCTTTTCGCCTTGTCCGCCCGACATCATCTTCGAGATTTCTCCCATCCCAGGCATCAGTCCGATCATCTTTTGCATCAGCCCTGGTTTACGGAATTTCTCCATCAGCTCGCGAAATTCGGCCAGTCCAAACTGCCCTTTTTTCATTCGATCTTCAAGCTCGAGCCGCTGTTTTTCATCGACCAATCGATGGGCTTCGCGAGCGACTTCGAGAATATCACCCATCTGAAGAATTCGGCTCGCCATCCCTTCGGGGCGGAATGGTTCGAGCGCATCGAGATGCTCGCCGGTTCCTAAGAATTTGATAGGAACCTCGGTGACCGCTTTGACACTCAACAATGCACCGCCGCGAGCATCGCCGTCAAGTTTTGTCATGATAACGCCGTCGAGTTCCAGGGCTTCGTTGAAAGCCCCGGCGCTGTTGACAGCATCCTGACCGGTCATCCCATCGACCACCAATAGAACTTGATCTGGTTTGACTTGGGCGTCGATATCTTGAAGCTGTTCCATCAATTCTTCGTCGATGGCAAGTCGACCCGCCGTATCCAAAATCACGATGTTCGCCCCGGCAGCTTTCGCCGCTGCGATCCCTTCGCGGCACACGGCAACCGGGTCGGTGGCTCCTTCTTTGGAGAATACGCCGACGCCTAGCTGTCGACCGATGACGTGAAGTTGCTCGATGGCGGCTGGTCGCTGCAAGTCGGCCGCCACGAGAAACGGCTTAAATTTTTGCTCTTTGATTAACTGCGCGAGTTTTCCACAGGTCGTCGTTTTTCCGGCACCTTGCAAGCCGCAAAGCATGATCGTCTTTAACTGCCCGCGATCGAGCACGATCGTATTATCGACCGGCCCAAGCAAGGCGACCAATTCTTCGTAGACGATACGAATCAGCTCTTCATGGGGGCGAAGCGACAGCAGGACGCGTTTGCCGACTGCCGCTTCGGTGACTTGAGCCATGAAGTGCTCGACGACACCGATATTCACGTCGGCATCCAACAGGGACGTCTCGACCATTTTCAGGCCGTCGCGAATATTGGATTCGGTGAGTTTTCCTTTGCCGCGCAAAGACTTGAATGCGGACTGTAGACCTTCGGAAAGAGAATCGAACATAGCGGAATTATCTCAGGACTTGAAAAGCAGGACTTTTGATGGGCATTTTGCCCCAAAACAGCGGTATCACCAAGAATTTACCGGTTGGAGGCATTAAAAAACAGTCTTGAAATGTACAGTCGAACGGAACTTTTCGGTCGCCAGTCTACTCCAAGCCGATTGGATCAGCCTGCAAGGGTTGTACCGAAAGTACCGGTTGAACGGCTAATTAGACGTCTCCAGTCCCCGTTACAAAGTGACTTTGAGCGTCTTGAAGCTGACTTTTGCAGGCTTTCTTTCGTTGCAATCAAAAGGGTCGTAATTAGAATCCAAATAAGGGTCTACAGACGTACATCGCATGTATTCCCAGGCTATTCCACCCATCCCAGGGCCTTTCGGCGTCGCTTTTTCGAGGTTGATTCATGACCATTGGTCGTACCGGAAATCGTTCCACTATCGTTCGCCAGCGGCTTGCCAGGACGCGTCGTCGACGCGAATCTCGCCGAACACTCTTGGAATCGCTCGAATCCAGGCAGCTAATGGCGGTCGGCCCGCAACTGATCAGTATCCAACCGAATGAAGGGGAACTCATTCGCGAAGGGCAGGTCCTGCACATTAGTCCGAATGAAATCGTCGTTCGCTTTGACGACTCGACGATGATCGATGCCTCGACGATTGCCAACGGAATTCAAATCAGCCGATCGGGCGGCGATGGGGCTTTCGATCGAGCTTACGTCAGTTCTGATTTGGGTACCAACGGAGCCGTAGTCGTCGATTTTGCAGCGGCCGTTCCTGGGCAAACGGGAAATGGGTTGCAGGTGACATTCACCAAGGTGGCTCGTACCAATTCGCGATTGCCGGTCATCACCGTCTTTGCTCAGTCGATCAACTTCGAAGTTAACACAACGGCAGGGCTTGAAACTCGCGCTCAGGATCTCCTAACAGCGTTTAATGGCAATAGTGCGGCCAAAGCCAAGATGATTGTCACGCGGCTTCGCGGTTCCGAATTTACGACGATCGCCAACTCTGTTTCCGTGACTCAGCCGCTAGTGCTTGGCGGCGCAAATACAGCACGCGCTTCGTCCAACTTGAACGCTGGTTCGAATGTTCAAGTCGAATTCCTGGCCGCTCAGAGTGGTCCGCTAGGACTTTCGGCTCAATTGGAAATTAGCTCACGAGATTTTGGTGGAGCTGGTCTTCCGATCGTTACCGCGTCAGGAAACATCGTTCGGATTCAAACCAATAGCAGTGCACAGTTCAGAACGACCGTCGATCAATTTATCAGCGCGATCAATGGCAGCGCGGCAGCGGCGAATATTCTCCAAGCGAGACTCGTCAGCGGCAGTCTATCGACACCCATCGGAGTCTTTCCTACTAACAATCCTGCTATCAAATTGACTGGCGTCGCCGACACATTGATCAAGCCCGGTTATATCGGACTTGGCGATACCGGTCGCGAAGTCATTATTCGATTTGCAGAAGCTCTGCCGGATGACTCGTATCGAATCGATATTTTGGGTCGAGGCGTATCCACTCTCAAGAACGCCAACGGTGAAGCCTATAACAACGGAGTCAGCACAAGTCTCGGCTTTGTACTCGACTTGGGTGTGCGCATCGAATCGGTAGTCCCTCAGCCAATCCCGATTGAACGTCAAGCCAATGGTTCGCTCAAGGCACCGCTGCTGAACATTATTCACGTCTATTTCGACAAGGGCGATTTGAGCGCGGCCGATGTTACCAATCCTCGTTTCTATCAGTTGCGGTACACCAACGACAAGATAACCTCCGAAGACGATCAAGCCGTTTACCCGCGAGTGGTTCGGTACAACGCCGAAGCAGCTCGGGCTGAACTCGAGTTTGCTCGGAACCTCGACGACATTTTTGCAAGCGCTGGGGGCAAAGGTGCTTTTCGACTTCGAATAGGAAGCACCGAAGGGAGCCAAGGAATCAATTTCGCACTGCCAGGCCCCGGTACGACTTCGACGGTTCCACTTCCATTTACCAAGCCGACGGAAATTTCGGCTACCACCGATCCTGGCAGCCGATTTGATACCGCGACGAATATCGCGGGTCTATGGACGCCGTCGCCGACCGGACCTAGCTCGGTTATTCTGAGCTCGGAAATTAAGAACCCGACTCCATACCAGCTTGATTTTCCTGGTGCCGATACGGAACCTGGGAATCGCGAAATTCGCTATCAGAAGCATGTGACTCGTGTCGACACCGACGGTATTGAAGTCATCGAATACAACTTTCAAGGTCTACTTGGAACCGCTGGCGGTAGCCTTCAGCTCAATGCGATTACCGACGATCAGAAGGAATTAGTTCGACGCATCGTTTCGCTCTATGAAAATTATCTCGGGGTACGCTTTATCGAAACGGCGACTCGAGGAATTACGGTTGCAGTCGGCGACATGCGGGCGATCAACCCGATTTCAGTAAATCGTCCCGGCTTTCCGTTTGTCGAAACAGGACCGCTTTTGTCGAATGGTCAGGCCGCAACGATTGTCGACATACAAGATTTCAATTCGGCCAATCAAAACACTTTCGGTTCCGATCTTTTCCGCACCTTTGCACGCGGCATCGGGAACTTGCTTGGGTTAGGAACCGCCGACGAAGTTCCTGGTCTTACCGTACAAAGCAACAATCCGGTCATCGGACCGGGCATCGATACGGAGTTAGTTTTTCCGGGCAACGCTGACATTGTCTATGGGCAGAATGTTCATCGACCCGAGGGAAAGGATATCGATTTATATTCGTTCCGGCTTCCTGTTTCCGGCAAGATTAAGATTGAAATATCGGCAGAGCGTCTTGGCGATTCCAGCCTCTTGGATGCAGCCCTACAACTGTATCAAAACACCAGTTCAGGCTGGAAAGAAATCGCAGTCAACGACGACTATTTTAGTCAAGATTCGTTCGTTTCCTTGGACCTCGGTGCCGGCGAATACATGGTTGGCGTGAGCGCAAAAGGGAACCAGGCCTACGATCCGAATATCGAGGACTCGGGTCTTGGCGGACGTTCTGAAGGGAAATATGAATTGCGGATGGACTTCCGTCCGCCCGAAAATCAATTGATGCGTGAAGCACCAAAAGCTAATCAATCGGAAGGAACCGCGCTGGATGGCGATAGCGATGGTCGCCCAGGTGGCATTTTCGATTTTTGGTTCATTCCGAGCGGACCAGCCAATACTTTTTACGTCGATAAAGCTGCTCCGGGTACCGCGACTGGAACAGGTTCGATTGCGACTCCGTTCCGAAAGATTTCCGACGCCTTGTCGGCTGCTATCGCATCGCCGATCGCCAATCGGATTATTCGTATCGTTGGAAATGGTGGTGCGGATGGATTGATTCAAACGCCAGCAGATAACTTGGCTTACGAAATAGGCTTCAATCGACTGGGGCAAGTTCAGGCCGACGGAACGACTTTCGATATACCCAAAAACGTTACGGTCATCGTCGACGCTGGCGCTATTGTCAAACTCACACGAGCCCGAATCGGTGTTGGCAGCACGACAATTTCGGTAGATCGAAGTGGCAGTGCGTTGCAGGTTCTAGGAACACCTCGCTTTATCGATAGCGCGACGGGAAAAGTCATCGTCGACTCAGCCAACGAGCCGATTCCAGGGGACGTTTACTTTACGTCGATCAACGATACTATCGGCAAGGGAACGAACAAAGATACAGTTCCTCCGGCTCCCGGTCCCGGTGACTGGGGCGGGATTGATATTCGCAGCCGAATCGATGCGAGCTTAGCTTCTTCGACTCGACAGGACAAGGAATCGCAAGGACTCTTCCTCAATTCGATCGTTCATGGCAACCTTCGATACGGCGGTGGTCAGGTCATTGTTGATGGCGTATCGCAAGTCATCACGCCTATTCACATGGTTGATTCTCGTCCGGCAATTGGAAATAGTTTTATAACTCGATCGGCCGACGCGGCCATGTCTGCGACCCCGAATAGTTTTAAAGAGAGCAATTTTCAAGACCCGATCACGCAGAGCTTGGGAGCACTCCTTGACCCCATTACGATGCTGCCACGGCATTTTATAGCCGACTTCGATCGCGTCGGTCCAGATATTCACAACAATCGACTGCTGTTGAATTCCGTGAACGGACTTTTCGTGAAGACGCGAACTGGTGCTGCTTCGACGACCGAGGTGATGTCGGTACCTGGACGATTCGACGATTTAGATATCGTCCACGTGATCTCCGAAAACTTGATCGTTCGAGGCACAGCCGGTGGTGCGACGGCTACGTCAATTCCGCCCATATCATCGACGCTCGGATTGAGCACATCGACCGTGCTCGGTTTAACGAATGGTATATCTGCCGGAACGTATCGCTATCGACTTGCCTTTATAACCAATGGTGTGACCGGACCTGCGTCATCGGCAACGACTTCGATCGTAGTTCCTATTTCATTGATCGGTACCGATCACCAAATTCGACTTACCGCCCTTCCCTCTTTGGCACCGAATCAACGATTGGCAATTTATCGGGCCACTGTCATCAACAATGTTGACGGCGACTATCGGCTGGTCGGGATTACCGATGCGACGCAATCCGAATTCGTCGACCAGATCGCTACGCTCGGTTTGCCACTCGGCACGACCCCGAATACCCTGGTGGCTCCGCCGAGTTTGGCGTCGACGTTTACCGCGTCGGCCGTTCCAGGATTCGCCAGCGGACTATCCGCCGGTACCTACGCTTACCTGTATCGCTATGTTGCTGCGGATGGAAGCGAGAGTCCTTCGACGCAGGCAACCAATGGTATCGTTGTCTTGACTTCCCCAGGGGTTGCCAATGGACGCGTCGATATCAACAATTTACCGGCGATTCCAATCGGAAATATGCTTCGCATCTATCGGGCACCGGTGATTGCAGGTATCGCCTCGAATTATACTTTGGTCGGCGTTATTAATTCTGGCACTCGATCTTTTATCGACGTCAATATTCCAGTTCGCTTGACGCCACCTGTTTCGCCAGCACCAGCCAGCGAAGTACTTCCTCCGGTCATGATTTCACCGTCGAGTGTAGTGACGACGTTCACACCGTTAAACGCACCTGGCAGTCAGCTTGGATCGGCAACCTATTTGTATCAATTCGCTTTCGTCGCACCCGATGGAAGTGAGAGTACAACGGTCGCGGTCCGAATTGCAGGCGCGCCGATTCAAGTCAACGTCACGGTAGCTCAGAATCAAGTCCTGATCGGAAATTTACCGACTATTCCTGCCGATCGAACCTTACGAGTGTATCGCGCGATCGTGCCGACATCTGGATTACCGGTTTACGAATTGGTAGGTATCGTCGCACCTGGCATTGTATCGTTCGCTGATAGCAATTTACCGCTAACGTTATCGCCGGTTGCAACGCCTGATGTGACGTTGCTACCGCCGCCGGTGAGTGTTCAATTCAGTACGAACACCAACACGCTCACCAATGCGCTTTCGGCAGGCTCGTATGTCTACCGATTCTCGTTTGTTTCGGCGACAGGCGAAAGCCAAGCGATTCCTATTGTCGGTAACTTCTTATCGACGACAGTTGCATTGGCGACCGCTGTTGGCGTCGCCAATGGCCAAGTTCAACTTGATAACCTACCGAGCATTCCGGCTGGCCAAAGCTTGCGAATTTATCGGGCAACGGTAGCCGGTGGAGCGGCGACGGAGTTTTTCCTACTGACAACGCTTTCAGGAGTTGAGACATCGTATTTGGATATCACGGCGACGCCAGGCGCACTCCTGAATAATAGTCTGACTGGTCCATTAAAAGCTCGGTTAAACGGCTCGCTGGTCGTTGATCCCGGCACCGTCATGAAGTTCCGAAGCTCGCGAATTGAAGTCCAAAGTGGAGGTCAATTATTGGCTGAGGGTTCGATGAAGCAACCGATCGTTATGACGAGTATTAACGATATTCGCTACGGAGCAGGCGGAACATTCGATACGGCCAATCGCGTTAATGCGGTGACTGGTGTTAACCAAACGTTACCTATCCCAGGTAACTGGGGTGGCCTTTATATCGGACAAGGGAGCACGGGCTCTCTCGACTATGTCCGGCTCAATTATGGCGGCGGGACGACTCGAATCGAGGGCGGTTTTGCTTCGTTCAATGCGATCGAAGGGCATCAAGCACAATTGCGAGTTGCGAATTCGCGACTCGAAAACAACGGTGACGGCGTCGAGGATGGAACGCCTATCGATCGTGCAGGTCGAGGTACCAATTTTACAGCAACCGTGTTTATTCGCGGCTCTCAGCCGATCATCGTCGACAATCGTATTTCGGATAACCAAGGAGCGGCAATCAACGTCGATGTCGATTCGCTCAACTCAGAGAGTCTCGATGACTATGGCCGTTCGACGGGATTGACAGGTAAGATTGGTGGACGTCCCGACAATCAAGGACCATTGATCGAGGAGAATCGGTTAAAGAACAATGGTTTTAATGGGATGATGATACGTGGGCAAACGCTTACAACGGAAAGTGTTTGGGATGATGCCGATATTGTTCATATTGTTCGCGACGAAGTCATTTCGGAAAACCTTTATACCTATGGCGGTCTCCGACTGAAGAGCAAACCGACGACGAGCCTAGTTGTCAAGTTTGCAGCTGACAACACCAATGGACTAACGGCCAGCGGACGTAACCTTGATATAACCGACCGAATTGGCGGTAGTGTTCAGATCGTCGGCCAGCCCGGCTTCCCAGTCATTCTCACTACCTTGACCGACGACTCGGTGGGTGCTGGTTTTACTCCCAATGGGCTACCGAATGTCGATACGAACAACGATGGATTGATAGCTAGCAACGGCGTGACAGTTCTTCCGACAGGCCCAGAAATCGATAATGGAATCTTGATCGACAACGACGTGCTTCAGGCGACGCCAGGGTTCTTCTCGTACCAGCCACAAGCAGGCGGCGGCAATGAAATCGGCGCACCCGCTGCGGCCGGTATTGGTTTGAGCAGTATTACAGCCCAGGGGTTAACGCAGGTATTTACTAACTTCGATGCTATCTTTGACTTCATCAACTACATCGATGTCGGAAGCGATGGTATTGCCGTTAGCCTCGCATCCACAACGATCACCATGCCGCCAACGCTAGTCTCGCCAGATTTGGTGGTCAGTGAAGGGACCTTTGTCAATGCTAACGGTGACGATGTTACGTGGCATGTAGAGAGTCGTTTTGACAATGGCATTTCGCAGCTATTTAATACCCTTACCTTCACCAGTGCAACGCCGTTAGGCAACATCCGCTACATCAATTATCTCGATGAAGACGTAGCAAGTCCAAGCGATGATATACTGTTTACACGCGGCACACCTGGCCAGTCCGATTTCCGAGTCTTTACCGTCGATGGAGCTGAACGCTTCGGATTTGCTCAGGGCGGCATATATACTGCTGGCACAGGCTTACAGAATGCATCCTATGCCGGTTGGGCAGCCGATCAGTTTGCCTCTTTACGCACAGCCATTGCCGGTGCCGGAACTCAATACACACTTGCCGGTAATATCAATGCCGCAACGCTTCCGCTCTTCAACGATCCGGTCCTTGGGTCGGCCTTTGGACCTACGGATGTCACCTCTGCTTTGGCATGGGATATCGATCCTGCCGCGACAACGGCAACGATTACGACCTTTTTAGAGTTGTTGCCACAAGAGGTGCGCGGTGGTTCGAGGCCAGGCGAGTGGCGAGGGCTTCGATTCGATACCGAGTCGAATGATCGCAACGTAGCGGTGGTTAGTGAACGAGAACCGGCGCGTAGTACTGCACAGGCCATCAACGATACCGCCGCTCGAAGCCAGTTACTTGGAACGCTTTCTTCCAATGCGAAGAGCGGCGACGAGAACGCTCGACTTGGCTTCCAGATTCAAGGCACCATCAATCAGCCATCGGACAAAGACGTTTACTCTTTCTATGCGGTCGGTGGCACCGAAGTTTGGTTGGACATCGACAGGACGTCGAACAACCTCGATACCGTCGTTGAACTTATTGATGCCGATGGGCGCATTGTCGCGTTGTCGGATAACTCGTATGACGAAGAAATCAATCCGAACCTGCTGTATCGCTCGGACTTACCTGCGAATTCGGTGAATCCGCTCCGTAAGACAGCTCGTGAAGTCTATCCGAGTGATTCTCGAAATCAGCCCAAGGATCTGTATAGCACCAATCCGAAAGACGCTGGGATGCGCGTTGTGCTTCCAGGTCCGACAAATCAAACAACGATCTATCACGTTCGAGTGCGCAGCAGCAACGCCGTCGGGCTCAACGATGCCGATCGAATCAATCAGTTGGTCAACAACGCTGCGACGGTTCCAGGTCGTTCGCGAGGTGCATACCAGCTTCAAATTCGATTGCGCGAAGCCGATGAATTTCCTGGTTCGTCGGTAACCTTTGCCGACATTCGTTTTGCTTCGACCGGAATCGATTTGGCCGGTGTCCCTCGACATTCGCCGCTCTTGGGTGAAACCGCCGAGATCGAAGTTCAGGATAGTTCCTTTATCGACAACATCATCGATAACGACAACGATTCGGTCATTCGAGCCGAAAATCTTGGCAACCTATTGGATACCGATCGGGCAACACTGAGCCTTGCCGGTTCACTCTCGTCATCGACAGACGTCGATTGGTATACGTTTAACATCAGCTACAACTTATTGAATACGCAGTTAGCACAATACTTCTCGACCGTCTTCGATATCGACTATGCCGACGGAATCGGGCGTCCCGACACGTCGATGTACCTCTACAATTCAACTGGAAATTTGCTTTCCTTCGGATTGAGCAGCAACATATTGGACGATCGCGCAGGTGCATTGCGAGGCGCGGATAATACGGATTTAGGTCGAGGATCGTCTGGAACGCTCGACCCGTTCATCGGTGCCACTGAACTGAGAGCTGGACAATACTTTCTTGCGGTCACCAATCAAGCTATGATTCCGCTAAGCTTGTTGGTAATCAACGATACCAATACCGGAGACCCACTCATTCGGAGGCAACCCGCCAACGGTGGACAATGGCTCGTCGAAGATCGTGTGGAACAACAAGGCGGAAGTACGGCATTGCCTCCGATCGTTCCAAGCTTCTTGCCGGTTAGCTCGGCTGTGCCATTTTCATTGAGCGATGTTGCGCTCTACTTGAGCCAAGACCTTGGTATCAGCACTGCTCTTTACGTCGCCAATCCTAGAACTGGCAACATCACGAATGTCGTTGGTAATGCCCCGGAAGATTTTCAAGACATTGCTGTACGACACAACGGCGATGTCCGCGCGTTCAACACCTTAGCGTCAGCAACCGGTGGTGGCGATCGAGATAATCTGATCAATTATTATCAGGTCAATGATGGAACGGCTGCCCTCACTCCTATTGGCCAATCTGGGATTCAAACGCAGCAATTGGATCTACAAACGGGGAATCTTGAACCGGCCGACGTAGGAATCGAGTTCAACGCGATTACATTCGCGAATTTTGGCGCTGAAGTTGGAATAGCGATTGGCAATCGCGCGATCCCCTCTGCTGCTAGTTTAAACGGAGTGCAGGCCACGCGCCCGGCTGCTTCACGCGGACAGAACCTTATCTATCTATTCAACCCGGATACCGGTACGGCCTTCAACAGTAACGACCTCTTCAATATCGTGACGGCAGATAACCCTGGCCCTGTGCCAGATATTATTCTCGGCGCAGGTACGGATGTTCAAGAACGTGGCTTTATTGAAACGATTCCGCTTCCTGGAACCGTTTCAACTAGCTTGCTCTTTCCGGAAGCAACGTCGGTTACCGGATTAGCGACCACCAATCTCATTAACGACGGCGACTCGTTTACCATTGCGACACCCGGTATCGCAAGATTCGAATTCAATTCGGGTCCGCAGTTTTCACTGAATCTCAACCCAGATGCCGGCCCGTATTTTCTTGACGGTGATCGATTCATCATGGATGGTCAGGTCTTTGAGATTCAAACGAACAGTACGCCTGTCGCCGCACTTGCTCGACCGGTCAACTATCTGACTACGATGACGAATGTCGAGTTTGCTCAAGCTCTTCAGACTGCAATGGATCTATCGGGACCGCAGTTTACGCTTCCTGGCGTTATCCCCGTTGTCGTTAGTCAAGATGGCAACCGAATCAACTTTAGCGGTGCCTTAGCGATAACCCCTATTCAAGGGACTTCGTTCGGACGCGTCGCCACGTTGTCAGGCAACGGAAGTGTCACACCAGGTACCGTACCGATTCCGTTCCTAGCTAGAGACACGGCAGATGATATCGCTTCCAAAGCGGCAAACGCCATCAATTCTTTGGGGTTCGGCGGGTTGTCGGCATCGGCATCGGGCCGTCGCGTTTCCATTACAGGCGGCAATGTAACAATTGTGATCGGCGGTGTGCGTCGCGAAGGTATCTCGCCTGGTGGCGTCGTTCGAGGTGTCGCTTCCTTCCCAGACGGCGCGATCTATGCGGTTTCGGACGCTGGAGGATTGTACTTCGTCAACAATTCATTCGCCTCGACGGAAACGTTCGGACAAGTTGGCTCGTACGTCACAACATCCACCGAGTTGATCGGCTTGAACTTTACCGGATTAACGCCTGGACCTCGCAATGTTGAAGGTGGTCGGTACGCAAATTTAATGTTTGCTACGACGACTAGCGGCGATATCGTTGCCTTCGATCGAGCTGGAAATTTGCAACCCGTTTTTGCGGGCGGTGCCAATCGAATCTCGACAGGAATCTTTGGCTTAACTGGATTATCGTTTTCCAATCTTGACTACAATCTCTGGCATCAATCGGCAAGCCGTGGTAACGATGCAGGACACGGAAGACCAGGCACGCCTGACGGTGTCGTTGCCGCAGCAACCGGAGGTCAGAGTTGGTATTTCGGCTTCGAAGGCCCGACGCAGAACGGTGTTCCATTAGTCGGTGCGGCCAACATCAGCGCGCCGACAACCTCCCCGCGTTTCAATGCCGGGCCAGTCGTCAACACCTACAACTTTGCTGGCGGAGCATTGGGTAGCCTTGAGTCGCAGCCGATCTCTTTAGCTGACGTCTCGCCAGCCGATTTGCCCAACTTTTACTTCACCTATTATTCGACAATCGAGAGCGTTTTCGAGGCCAATCGTGATGTGCTACGCGTAGAAGTGATGGGGGACAATGGAGTATGGCAAACAGTCATCGCCAATAATACTCGGCCATCGAATATACAGCTCAATGTTCCGACGCTATTTAACAATGACGCCATTCAAACATCTTGGCGACAAGCTCGCATTGATCTCGCTCCGTTTGCAGGGAATCGCGAAGTTCGATTCCGCTTTCAATTCAGTACCGGTGACGGTATGGGAAATACACGGGGAGCAGACTTGCGGACTGTTGCTGGTTCCGAACTGCTCGACGGAAACACCTTTACGCTCAGCGGTCGAACATTTGAAATCGATCTTGGCTCTTCGCTCATTGTTCCTTCCGGTGCTCGGATGGTAAACAATTCCACGATTCAAGTAGGTGGAACAACCTTCGTGCTTTACAACGGCACAGGCCCGATTCCGCTTGGACAAGTGATTCCATTCGAAAGCAATCAGACAGCATCGCAAGTCTCCCAAGCGATTGTAACATCTATTAATCAAGCACTATTGCCTCTCCCGTTTCCGCAAAATGGAGTCATCACCGCGAATGTTGTCGGAAGTCGCGTTCAAGTGACGGGCGGAACCATCGTTACCGGAACCGGTTCCTTTGCAGTTCCTGGAAGCATTGTCGGTGCACCTGGCGTTAGTGTTGGAAGAATTCCTGTCGTGCTTCGGCAGAACATGTCATCTGCTGAAGTTGCAACGGTCGTCCAGCGAGAATTGAATAATCAGCTCGCCGGTGGCAGCCAGGTCTTCCCATTGAATGGCGACATCATTACTTTGACAGGATTGACCGTAAACAATAGTGGACCGTTCACATCGACCAACTCCGCCGCCAACAACAATAATCGAGCTATCGAAAATAACTTCGAAGGGATTTATCTCGACGATTTTGTGATCGGTTTTGCTGAACGCGGTGAAGGCGTTATCGATCCTGTCGTAAATCAACTTCCGTTAACCGACATTCCATTCGTATTGAATCCGAACCGCATCGGCAATGCGATCAATGTCGGCCCTTATCAGCTCGAAATTCGAGGTGGAGAAGAATACTTAACACCAACAACGACCGGACTTTCGTATAGTGTAGGCTTTACGGCCAACGAACGCCTGTCGATCGGATCAACGGTCCAGCTCACCAGTTCGGACAATATTCTCGACGGTGATTACATCGATATTGGCGACGGAGTACGAACGCTTCGCTTCGTATTTAAGAACACGGCGTTAAATAGTCCGTTGTTGGCTGGCGAAATCGCGATTCCGTTTACGACTTCAGTCGTCGACCCGGTTTCGCGAATTAGCAAATCAGAATCCAGCTCTGTGATCGCCAGTCGTTTGCGAGATTTGATAAACTCGCCATCGATTCAAAGCCAACTTAACGTCACTGCTATTTCAATTAACGGCGTTACGACGGGATTGGGTGGAGCCTCGATCGCCTTGTCATCCAACGCGATTGTCAATCCTCGCGATGTTGCGCCTCGAATACCGATCGCGTCGGTAATCGTCAATCGTCGTCGCGGCGATTCCAATACGACTCGCGAGCAAGGGCAGATCGTGATCGAAAATTCGAAAATCACCAATTCCGAAAACTTTGGAATTCTGCTGCGAGCTGACGACAGGACTTCTGGAAGCAACAACCCCAATCCAGGAGCCGTGCGGAATACCGTCGTGCTCAACAACGAGCGACTCGCGCCCGGGGCCGTCATTGTCAACAACGAATTGACGGGAAATGTATTGGGCGGAATTTCAATCGCCGGTGATGTTGGTGCGACAATGCAATCGCTTGCTTCGGTCCCCTTTGCACGCATTATCAATAACACGATTGTCGGTGGTTCGATCACGCAACCTACCAACATTACCCCGGCGGTGTTCAATAACACTCTATTTGGATTGGGCGTTTTGGCCTTTGCCGATCGAATTCCGGTCGGTGGCTATGCACCTGCATTTTCGGGTGGACCTAGTCCGATCATTGGCTTCAACCAACCCAACGACGCGCTAGGTAATCCTAATTATTCAGGTGATCCGCTGCTTGATCCAGCGGCATTTCAAGGTGCAGTCTCTCTCGGCAGCGGCGGACGTTTGGTCGTCGAATTTACGGATAATATTTTGACCGGTTCCGGTGACGCACGACCTGACCTAGCAGTCTTCGAAGTTGGCTTATCGGAACGTGTTGCGGTAGAAGTTAGTACCGACGGACTGGTATACAGAGCCGTTGGATTTATCGACGGAGTCTCACCGACGATCGATCTTGACTTCTATGGTTATAATCGCGATAGCCGACTTCGTTTTGTGCGTATGACGGATGTGATTTCTGATGGCCCGAATTTTGGTGATAACGTCGGGGCAGACATCGACGCCGTTGGAGCAATTTCATCGATTTCAGCAACCTTATTTCAAGCGGGTGGCGTTGGCATCCAAGTCGGACCGAACGCCAGTCCTACACTCTTGAACAATATCTTAGTCAATAACGCGACCGCCATCAGCGTCGATGCATTGAGTGCCTCTACGGTCGTTGGCGGTTCGGTCTATCAGAAGAATACCAACAACTTTCTAGCGAACGGAACGGTTGAGAAATTCCCAATTGTCGTTCCGACGACATCGGAACTTTTTGTCGATATATTCAATCGTAGGCTTTACCCTCGGGCCGGTGCGTTAACCATCGATTCTTCGGTTGATTCGTTGCTCGATCGCGCGGGACTTGTGTCCGTCAAAACGCCTTTGGGACTTCAGCAATCGCCGATCCTCGCCCCCGATATCGATCTCAATGGCCTGCTTCGCGTCGACGATCCGACTGTCGATACGCCATCTGGATTGGGCGAAAACGTCTTCAAGGATCGCGGTGCACAAGATCGATCGGACTTTACCGGTCCAACGGCAGTCGTCATCGATCCGATTGATAACGACGTTATCCCAGCCGATATCAACTCACTTACCGGAATTGTCGAACTGAGCGGTACAAGCCAACCTTATTTCGATATCCGATTCTTTGACGGAGGCGACTTACAGCAATCGAGCAACGGAGTTGGTGTCGACCCAAATTCGGTCAACAGCGCAGCAGTCTTGCTTACCAAGGACGGTGTGACGCTCATTGAAGGTGTCGATTATCGATTCGGCTTTGACGCGACGAGCAACGTTATTCGCTTAACTCCAATCGGTGGTGTCTGGCCAGCCGATTCAGTTTATCAAGTACGCTTCATTAAGACGGGTCAGTCGGTAATTCCGCTCAAGTCTACCGTCAACACAAACGACGGAACGACGTATACGATTGTCAATGACTTGGGAACAGATGGGTTTAGAAGATTCGAACTCGATTTAGGAGTAGTGCTGACAGTTCCGCAGGTCACCAATGGAACCAATCACGCGATTCTCGACGGTGGTCAGTTTATTTTAACACAGGGAACACTAGTCGTTGTATTTGAATTTGATGAAAATGCCGCGTTCGCATCGAATGCGATTCCGATATTTTTGCTGCCGAGCGATACGCCTACGATCGTTGTCAACAAGATGATTGCCGCAATCAAGTCATCCGGTTTGGTCGCGAGTGTCAATTTGCTCGGCAGCAACCGAATTCAAATCCTGGGTGCGGGTCTGACACTGACTTCGATCACCGCGAACTTGACGAGAAGCGGCAACGGAGGCGTTTTGCCAGGCACCATAGCGGTACCACTGGATGCAAGCCTGATCGTTTCAGCGGTAGATGTCGCAAGAGTCCTGACCGAGACGATTCGCAATGCCGGCATACCAGGTGTCACGGTAACACAAATCGGCTCCAACGTTTTAGTCGAAGGTGCAATCTCGGTCGTTGGCGAAGGTGCGACCGTAGTCCAAGGTATCACCGATCGCGCTGGCAATCCTCTGCGAGAGAATCAGAACGATGGAACAACCGTCCTCACCATTCAAATTGGAGCTGGTTTTGACTACGGTGACGCTCCCGATCCGATCTACTCGACTTTGAAGAATTCGAATGGTCCTCGACATAGCGTGGTCGATGGTTACTATCTAGGAGCGGGTGTTACGGCCGACGCTGACGCTCGACCGAATAATACCGATTCCGACGATGGCGTTGCGTTTGGAAGCATTACTCAAGGTTATATTTCGCAGTTGACCGTCACAGCGGCTGGAGTTAGCGCTAGTCGATCAGGTTACCTCTCCGCTTGGGTTGATTTTAATCGCAACGGCGTCTTCGAAGATTCGGAACGGATCACGAATTCATCGAATGATACGATGGTCAACGGAAGCAACGTGATCAGTTTCATTGTTCCGGGAGCGACGCTTTCCGGTTCAACGATTGCAAGATTCCGATACAGTTCGGTTCGCACTTTGACTTCGACGGGCGATGCCATTGACGGCGAGGTCGAAGATTGGTCAATAACCATTGGAGGGAACCCCTACACCAATCAAATTAACAATCTTGATGTCAATCGAGATGGATTCGTGTCGCCGATCGACGCGCTCCAAGTCATTAATTTCTTGGCTCGAAATGGAACATCCACGGCACTCGTCCTTCCTCGTCCAGGTGGTGCATTTCCGCCATTCATCGATGTCAATGGCGATGGATTCGCGTCTCCGATTGACGTTCTATTGGTCATCAACGCCATCAATCGAGCAAGTCGTGGTGCTGGCGAAGGTGAAGGTGCGTTGGACGCTAGCGAATCGACATGGATTCCTGCTTCCCAATCAACCGTGGCCGCACCAAGCACCGCTCCTACCAGTCTTTCGCCAAGTGTCGACTATGCCCCGCCGATTGTGGGAAATCGACCTGAGAACAATTTGCTTCGAACCGATTCATTCAACACGCCGAATTTGGATGTCGGTCACGATTCGGTTTGGGCAAGCGTTGCCTACGAAAAAGATGCGCTAGCCATGACTTTCTTGGACGATCGTGAACTATCGGACATGTGTATGTCGAAAGAGCATCAAGCGAATTCAAGCTCAAGTCTTGATGACCCATTCTCCGATTTCGAGGGTTTGAAACTGTTGTAATCGTTACAATCGATAGAGTAAGCGGCGATTTGCTGGTTGTTCGTTGTCCTATTTAGAATGCGGTTCACTTGAGAGGAGGGTCGCGATTAGCGTAGAGGCATTGCGTTTGATTGATTCACCCTTGGCGCTTTCCCCCAATGTCGAACCTTCTCTCTTATCCGCCGAAAAGCATTCTCGAACGAATTAAATCGTTCGCTTCGAAACAGCGAATCGCAAAGAGGCCAAAGCGTTGCCGAGCGCTCGCCCTCGAATTGCTCGAATCACGACAGTTGATGGCATCGCTACCCTTTGGCGCATTGCCAAACGATACGGCCGAATTTATGCTGGGCCGAATCGCTGTGACCCCAATTCTGATGGAAAGCACTGGCGTAGAAAGTGTTTACGATTGGACGCCGCAGCAAAAAGCTACTGTCCTCGCCAATATCCAAGAAGGACTCGATTGGTGGAAGCAACTATTGGCGACGAAATCAAGTGTGCATACGCTCGATTGGGTTATCGATACAACCTACCTGGATATCCCAGTGGCAACAGCGTATGAACCGATCAAGCGAATATCGAACGATTATGCTCGCTGGGTTCCCGATTTTCTTAACTTCGCTGGATACAACCAGACGAGCAATCTCGATACCAATATTCGCCAGTTCAACGATGCCCAACGAACCAAGCTGAACACCGACTGGTCGTTTTCAATCTTTGTCGTCAATTCGAATCCAAATGACCTTTTTGCACCGGGCGGTAGTTTTTCACGAGCCTTTGCTTTTGCAGGTGGACTTTATGTGGTGACTCCATCTAACCGGCCAGCCTCGACCTACGCTCACGAAGTGGGGCACATGTTTTGGGGGCGCGATGAATATCCAGGTGGAAGCAATTATTTCCAGAAACGTGGCTACTACGATTCACAGAATTTTAATGCGGTCGATCTCAATCCAACGCCAGGTTTTCAACCTCAACTGAGCATTATGTCGGCGGGCGTGTCGTTGGATACCGCCTATAGCACGTTGGTGACCGCCCAAGCTTCTTTAGCTCAGATCGGTTGGCAAGATTCCGATGGCAATGGAATTTTTGACATACTGGACGTACCGTTGGAACTCAACGGCACCGGGCGCTTGGATGCATTGAACAACCAATACATTTTTCAAGGCAATGCTAAAGCCAAAGCGTTTCCAAATCGCAACAGTTCAGGTCTCCAAAACGATATCACGCTCAATAAAATTGGCCGCATCGAATACAGGATCAATAATGCAGCGACATGGACGACACTGAGTTCACCGAATGAACATCAAGCAACTCTCGATTTGCGGATTCCCGTCCCTTCCGGAACGACCGGGGTGATTGAAATACGAGCGATCGATCCGAGAATTGGAGTCAATAGCCGCATATTCCAAGGGAATCTATCGGGTTTTGATGCCACGTCATCGAGCGGGCTCAATGGTTTTGTTTGGTCCGATGCATCGAACGACGGGCAGCGGCAGTTGAATGAATTTGGGCTGGCTGGCTGGAATGTTCAGCTTGTCGATGCGTTAGGAAGCCTGCTTGATTTGCAATCCAAAGTCGAACCTGATTTATTCCCGATCGGCAATATCGCATCCAATGCCTATTCAGGAGTAACGTTAAGGGCCGTTGGATTGGATGCTGACGGGACACTTGCCGTAGCCACTGACAGTCGAGCCACCACTGGCACGAAGGTCTTCGTTCCCTATTCCCCGATCACACAAAATCAATTGGACGGATGGCGTGATGACGAACAAAATCTAGAAGCCCGTTTCGAAAATCTTCAAGCTTCCGTTTCGGTCGACGTATTCGGTCTTCAAGCGAACAGTTACGCGAGGCTAGAGGCCTACTCGTCGACAGGGCAATTGTTAGAACGCATTACTTCGGCAGCGCTGGCAAGCGGCCAGCAAACAATCTTGCGATTGAATCGCGATAGCGCCGACATAAGCTACGTTGTTGTCAAAGCTCACTTAAGCACGCGGATTGGAATCGACAACCTTCGCTTTGGAGCGTCGAGCCAAACCGTGACCGGTTCTAACGGCGAATACAGTTTACCCAACCTGCCAGTTGGAACGTACAACGTCAAAGTGACACCGCTTTCAGGTTACGCCGGAACAGCACCCATTTCGAGCACCCAAATCGCGACAGTCACACAAGGACAAGCGACTACGCATGTCGATTTCGGCTTTTTTCGAACGCCAAGCTCTTGGCAAAACCAAGCTCTCAATACCGATGTTAACAATGATGGCGTCGTTTCGCCAATCGATGTCTTGCAAGTCATCAATGCTATGACTCGGCACGGTAGCATTCCGCTTGAAGGATCATCCGTCCCGCATTCACCGTTTATCGACGTCGATGGCGATCGAAATATCGCACCTATCGATGTGCTTATCGTTATTAACTACCTCGCTCGGCAATCTCGGGGCGGGTCCGGGGAAGGAGCACCAAGCTTCCTGTTCTACACAGGCCAGCCAGACGAAGTTGCCGATGGCGAACCAGCGGATTCCGACGTCGCACACCTTTACACGGGAGATGAAGACACCGGGAATTCCTCGAATGGTCAAACAGCAGAACCGGCGGCTAGCGCCGTGCCGCTCACATATTCATCCGCCCTCCCCTCTCCTGCCCCGACTACGATCGCTTCACTATCACGACGTCGACTTCTGTCCAGTTCATCGAACGCCTTGTTGCCAACATCCGTCGATAGTTTGATGGCCGAACTCGCATAACGGCTTTTTTCGGGCCGTGAACCAAATCTGGCGTAAGCTTCCAGCTTGCGATTTCTCCCACACAAGCCAGAAGCTTAGGCCACTCACGTTATCGAGCGATCTTTAATCCGCGTCGGATCAACAGGGCGTCGACAGTCGGTTCATGGCCTCTGAAGTCGATGTATTGCTGCATGACTTCGCGCGTACCACCTTTGGAAAGAATCGTATCGCGATAGGACTGGCCGTTGGAACGACTCAATCCACCGCGAGTTTGCATGTAAGCAAAGGCATCGGCAGCAAGTACTTCGCTCCAAAGATAAGCATAGTAACTTGCCGAATAGCCACCTGACCAGATATGAGCAAAATATGCGGTTCGATATCGCGGTGGAATCGCTTTGTAATCGAGTCCAAAATCGGTAAGTGTCTGTTGTTCAAATGTGTCCACGTCGACCGGTATCTGATCCTTCGTGAGCGAATGCCAAGTCAAATCGAGCAGGGCAGCCGAAACGTACTCCATGGTATCGAACCCTTTGTTAAACTTACTCGCTCGAACCGCCTTGTCCAACAGCTCGCCAGGAATCGCTTCACCCGTCTGATAGTGCGTTGCATAATTCTTCAAGACCGCCGGATCGATCGCCCAATCTTCATGGAACGTCGAGGGAAACTCGACAAAGTCGCGAGGCACTGACGTTCCGGACAGCATCGGATATTCGACAGATGAAAATAAGCCATGCACTCCGTGTCCAAGCTCATGGAACATCGTTGTCACCAGATCTAAACTCAGCAGCGCCGGTTCGCCTTTGGCTGGTCGAGGTACGTTCATCACGTTCACGATCACTGGCAACTGGTTGAGCAATCGCGACTGCGAAACCAGCGCGTCCATCCAGGCTCCGCCCCGTTTGGAATCGCGTTGAAAATAGTCGGCATAGAACAGTCCGATCTGCTTGCCGTCTTCGCCAAAGACATCGAACGTGCGAACATCAGGATGGTAAACCGGTAAATCTGTTCGCTCGCGAAACTCGATGCCGTAAAGCAACTTCAGTGTGTGAAATACACCATTCTTCAAAACGTTATCTAACTCGAAGTAGGGCTTAATCAAATTCTCATCGAACTGATATTCTTTTTGCCGAACTTTTTCGGCGTAGAATTCCCAATCCCAAGGTTGCAATTCGAATTCAGCACCTTCGCTTCGCACCATGGCTTCGATTTTTTCAGCTTCGGCTTTCGCGTTGACGAGCACTTTCGGGGCTAAGTCTTTGAGCATCTTGAACGCAGCCTCGGGTTTTTCCGCCATCTGGTTTTCAAGCGAAAAGGCGGCGTGATTTTCGTAACCGAGAATCGCGGCACGACCCGCCCGAAATCTCGCAAGCTTTAGAATCAAAGTTCGATTATCTAAACCGCCGTTGCGACCTAGCCCTCGATAAGCGGATGCCTCCCAAACGCGTTTCCGAAGCTCGCGATTCTTGAGCGACGTGAGGATCGGTTGGCGTGTCGTATTGGTGATCGCCAGAAGGAATTTCCCCTCCTTGCCACGGTCCGTTGCTGCTTGTGCTGCGGCCGCGATTTCCGCCGTACTCATCCCGTCTAGCTCGGCAACGTTGTCGACGAGCACCGATCGCTCTTTCGTGATGGCCAGCAGATTGTTTTGGAATTCGGTCGAGAGCGACGATAACTGTTCGTTGATCGAACGAATCTCCTTTTTATTTTCTTCGTTGAGCTTCGCGCCTGCCCGAATGAATTGCTCGTATTGTTCCTGCAACAATCGCTGTTGCTCTTCGTTCAAGCCAAGCGTCTCCCGTCGATTCCAAAGGTCTTGTACGCGCGCGAAGAGCTTGGCATTGAGCAAGATATTATCGGAATGAGCCGCCAGCTTGGGCGCGATATCGGTTTCAATATTCTGAAGTTCATCGTTGGTATTGGCTCCGCACAAGTGGAAGAAAATCGCCTGAACGCGCCGAAGATTTCCGCCCGTTTTTTCCATCGCTACCAACGTATTGTCAAAGGTCGCCGCATCGGTTTGGTCGGCAATGCTCTGTATCTCAGCAAGTTGCTGTTCGATCGCGATTTCGAAGGCCGGGCGAAAATGTGCGTCGACGACCAAATCGAAACGCGGAGCTTCAAAAGGAAGCGAACTTTGAACTAGCAAAGGATTTTCAGAGGGCATAGTGCGTGTATAAGGTGCAATCGGAGTTTGAACGGCCTCTTGAGCTACGAGGCCGCTAAGTGACGTCAGCGAAAGACATGAGAATAGGCAGAAACGACCGAAACGAGAAGGAGAGAAGATCGACATCGATTGCGACTCACTAGGAAAAACGTTGATCGGACTCGGAACATAAAAATCCGATTGTAACACGCAACAGTCCGTAGCGTACTAGTTCAGAATAGATTGAATCACATATCCTTGCGGGATGCGTTCTTGCTCGAGCCGCCAGTGATGTTCACGACATTGAATAAACGCCTCAACTTCGTCCGCCAGTAAATGTTCGGGTTCATGCGGCAAACTTTGATTGACCACAGCGACAAGTGATTGCATTTGCTGAAGTGTTCCAATATCCATCATCAAGCTCTTCGTATGTGGCATCCTTTGGCGAAGCAGACTCAAAATGAAAAAGCCATAGAGATCAATATCTCCCCAATAGTGAAGTTCGTTGGTCGCCAACCACGGAATCGTAAAAAGTTGGGAGACACTATTTCCAAGTCCGCCAAGGGCCACTGTCCTCGATCGAGGTGGAAGCGTTAGGAGGTTCGTCTTGTTCTCGACGATGAGAATCCGTGTATCGCGAATCGGCAAGCTAGCAAGGGTTTCCAGCGGCATCGAAAGCTCGTTGCCTGGACATTGCAACTCTCCTAATAGACTTTCGTCGAGCAATCGCATGAGATAGTGATCGCGCCGTTTGCGAAAGCCATATCTTCCTGCGAACTGATCGCGGCTATAACTGTAATCGATCGCCGATACAGGCAAGAGGATGTCTAGCCACTCGGCTAACAACTTCGAATGCTCCTCGATGAGTTTCGTCGAAACCGGAAGTGGCAATTCTCGAAAGTAGCATTGGGGGCGTGGATGATCTCGCAAATAATTGACAACCATCAATAGATCATCTAGCACCGCATCGAATTCTAAAATATGCCGCCAATTGCGAGTCGTCCATTCAATCAAGTGAGGGCATTGTTCACGGAGCTTTCGGAAACATCGATCGAGTCGCTTGAATTCCGATTGTTTGCCAATCCACGTCAGTAGATCATCGAGCGAATCGATGGTGATTCGCGAAACACACGCTTGCTCACCATGCTTTCGAAGCTTCCGAGTTTCCCAATGGATCGAATAGCCGCTACCTGTCGCTTGCTTGGAACCTGCACGAAGAAGTTGAAATTGTTCCTTTGCCTCGTCATAGCAATGCGGAATCGTCGTATTCGCTCGAACGATATAAGGGAAAAACTTTTCATCGTTCGCTAGCCAAGCCTCGATAGCATTGGGGTACAGTCGTAGAGCTTTATCGAAGAGCTCGTCGGGCGTGATCATTCAGCGGCCTCCAGCGATTCGTGAAGCTCCTTCGCGGTGATCGCCAAAAGCTCGCTGCGATGTGTCTCTTTGTTTTTCACGACATGCAGGTAAGTTCCGACGTACGGCTCAGTTACCCGAGCCTTCGCATCGAGCGGTGCCACAATAAGCAACTGCAATCGAAAGCGTTCGAATAATTCCAGCGCATACTCGGCATGCTGATCGTCGCTTCGTGAAAACATCTCGTCGACCATCACAAAATGAAATCGATCACTCGATTCAGCATCGGGTTCTAGATCGTATTGATAAGCGATGGCAGCGACAAGAACTAAAAACGCCAGTTTCCCTTTCTCGCCGCCAGACTGCCCGGTCCCACCTTCATAGTAGCTCCGCACCTCGCCTGTCTCTTGAACTATTTCGCGGGCGGCAAAGTTAAACCAGTTGCGCACGTCGACGACTTTTTCACGCCAACGATGATTGTTTTCATCGCGAAGTTTTTCGACAAGCTTTTCAATCCGCACAAAAGTTGCTTCGTTGGCTTCAGGAGTAGCGTCGAAGGTACCCGTCAAACAGCCAGCAAGCTCGCGGCGAAAGTCGAGGATCTCGCGATCTTGCACGTCGCTCGGCTCCAATTGCATGAACGTGCCCGGCTTCCATTGAAGCAATTTGAGAGCTTCGTTCAATTGTTCGATCTTGTCGCGAATTTCTTGGCGATCGGTTTCCAGACCGCCATTTAACAAGCCGATCTCATGCAAAACCTTTTCGTTGAGGCGACTCTTAAAACGTTCCTCATGCTTGGGCAAATCATCAGCGGCAATCCGCTGATGCAACGCTTCGAAACTCGACAACGATTCGATGTTGGCATCGAGGTCGCTTTGCTCTTCTTGGAATTTCCGGAGATACTTGACCATCGCGTTTGTTAAGTCGCGAGCGATGGGTTTGAGTTGATCTTCAAGCGAATCAAATCGCCCGCGTTGACGACGCTCGAAAGCTTCCGGCAAGGTCCCCATATTGTCGAGCGTGAGCGATTGATTCACTAAACTTTTTAGGTCATCGAACTCGGCGCGGGCCGTTTCTAGTCGGCCATCACTTTCAGCTTTGCGAAGGCTTCCGCTCGCATTGGTGAGAATGGATTGTCCGGAGCGGAGCTCGTTTTCTCGATTGGTTTTCTTCGCAATACACTCGTCGCGGTCGGATTGGTGGCCCTCCGATTCCAATCGCAACTGTTTCGCTTTCTTCCGTAAATCGCGAACCGTATCGTTCGACTCTTCAAGCCGCTGCTTTTCGATCCGTAGCTCGGCCGCTCGGAATTCGTGCCGATCGTTGTTGATATCGTCGAAATCGCTGGTCTTAGTTGCTTCATCGATAGCACCGATGGCGGTCGAAAGCGAATCGATTTGGACGCTGAGATGATTCGAGCGATCCTGCAAATTTTGCAAGTCGACCTCAGCATTTCGTATCGCGTCGGCTAAGGTAGAACGCTTGGCTTTGTTATCCCATCCCAGAACAAAATTGCGACGATCATCCGGTGCCCCACGGTCGTCCTTTTCGTGTCGCGACTGAGCCGTTTTGAGATGCCGATTCTTCGTCATCGCCGCGCCTTGTGCTCGTTGAAAATTCTCGACGCTCTCACAGGCAAGGTAATTAAAGCGCTGTTCAATTTCGCTGCGAATCCATCGCGCAAGCGGATGATCGGTTTTGATTTCTAACTTGTCGATCAACATCGGCTTCTTCGATAGGTTGCTACCTTCGAGTTTAAAATCCTCGGATCGAGTTCCGACTTTGAGATAGACCAAGCGTTGCCCAAGCCCGCGACCATCGACCAGCCGCGTTCGATCGACGTAACCGGCGACTCGAGCATAAAAATCGCCGGATACCAATAAGCTTCTCGAAAAGGCATAAAGCGCCTGTTCAATCGACGCTTCCCATTCGCGTTCGAGCGGATTGACGGCGATCAGTTCGGCGGCAAAAGGCAAGTCGCTCGGGGCCAGTTTCAGATCGCGGCATATCGACTCGCGAACGGAGATAAACGACTCGGGCAAATTACCTCGACGACGTTCGAGGGCTTCGAACTCGCGGCGATCTTCGGAGATGCGTCGCGTAAGGTCGCCAATTTCAAATTGAATCGCGTGACTCGATGCTCGCAATCGATCGCGTTCGTCCAACACGGTCCTACGACGCTCGGTCAGTTCATGTCGAATTTTGTGAAATTGGTCGGGCGAAGTCAGTTTGCCGCGAATTCCTGCCATTTGGAGCTGCGCTTCGAATCGATTTCGCTGAGTCGCTTTGACTTTAGCGATCTGCTCTTCCTGTTCAATTAAACCAGGCAGGCTTCGCAATCGATCGCCACCGGCATGTTCGATCTCGATTTCGATGCGAGCAATTTCGGAATCGAGCCGCTGTTTCAACGCTCCTAAGCGGTCGATCTCGTCGATCCAATGTTGAATCTCCTGTCGCCAACGATCGCACCATGGTTCGAGCAAAATAACCTGTTCTTGAGCAAAGAAAAGTTGCGTCGCATCCAATTGCCGCCGAGCGACGACGACTTCATCTTGCTTGGTCCGATATCGCTTCCCTTCCGAGACGATGGGACTGAGCAGTTCTTCTTGCTGTCGAACGCGAACCAACATGCGGTGGGCATCGCTCAGTTCGCTAAAATGTTTAAGCAGTTGTCCAACGCGTTCGTCCCACGGCTTTTTCTCGAGCATGTGTTGCCGAATAAAAACATCCAATCGCTGAACGTCCTTGACGGCCACCGTCTGATTGAAAATATCCATCGCCTTGGCTCGAAAGCCAGTTGTCTTTTGCAACCAGTGAAAATACTCTTTGTAGCTCGTCGATGTCTTGAAGCCTCGATCGCGCAGTTGTTTGGCTAGCCCGCTGGTCGAAGTCAGGTCGCCTAGATCCTGGACAATGCCGCGTTCGGAATCGGCAAAGGCATAGATTTTTTCGACGTTGTTTTCATGGTCGAGATAGAGAACTTGGCAAACGGTGAACTTGGTGCGCCGGGAAGCATTTTCAAAGCAGGCAAGCAAAGCCGTATAGTGCCCTTGCCCACTTCGAAGGTACTGAATCCGCGGTCGACCGCCTTCGCCAACAGTCCGATCATACGCACCGCGAATATAGGTCCGTTCGTCGCGTTCATTTTTCGTTGCACCGGCGGCGACATTGTAATTGCGAGTTTGAGGGCGAACGAGGAGCGTTAAGAGCGCGTCGACCAAGGTCGATTTTCCCGATCCATTTTCTCCGATCAGCAAGGTAGTCTGTCCGTTCGGAAGAACCGAATAAACAGAACCGTCAAAGGTCCCCCAGTTGTAGACCTCGAATTTGGAAAGGCGAAAGCCTGGCATCGGGAAGAGTGGTTCAGGTTCTAAATCCATGGCGTCGTCTAGCTATCCTTTTCCGAATCGACCGCTTCTGCGGCTGCCATCAGGCTGGCTCGCAGTTGTTCCAAGTCGGCCAGTGGCAGCCTGGCTTTGATAATGCGACGAATCTCCCAGCTCGGCGGTTCGTCTTCGAATTGTTTGACGAACTTAAGTTCTTCGAGCTTTCTTAGCGAAGAAAGCAGCGATCGATTGAGTTTTACTTCATCGGATTGTTTATTGAAGATCGCTTTCCAAATCGCTAACAATTCATCATGGTTGATGACACAGCGCTCGTTCTGGACGTCTTCTTCCTCGAATTGACGCAATAAATCGCGAAGTAAAACACACAGGAGACTTGTTTCATATCCCATTGGCGTGCGACGAAAAAGGCGCGGGACTACATCGCGTTCTGAACTCAATTCATCTTCATCGAGCTGGCGCAGATAGGCCATTCCTTCCGATTCATCGACGATCAGCAACAATCCGATCTTCGAAAAATATTCGGTAAGCGGGCTGATCGATCGCAAAAGAGTGTCCCAAGTTTTCGCATTGTCGTCGTGATAGACTACGCCTTGAAGCAGTCGAACGGCGGCTGGACTCCATTCAACTGTGTTGAGCTGTCGATCGCTGGCTTCTTGCGTTGTATCACTTTCAGAAGATGAGATCATTTGGCTTTCCTTGCGACGCTTTGATTGCTGACTTTTGGAATGAAGATGACATGCGGCACAGAGACGGCGATACGATCTAAGCCATTGGAATTCTGAACAACGATCGTATCGTAGTTGGTGTCGTCGATTCGATGCCCATCATCGTGAGCAATTTGCAGATACCCCAATAACTCGACGACGCCGGCGCGAATCGGATATTGTTCGACCAATTGCACAAGGCTGATTCGGTCGCCATCGACAGTTCCTTCGCGAATCTTGCTTCGCATCTGCCGGAAATCGAGTCGCTGCAATCGAGCAAAGGCGGCTGTCATCTGCTTCGCCTGATCGATATCAAACTCGTGCAGCGTCGCTGCCTGATTGGTGAACGATTGCGATGGCGACCAAAACGTTCTGGCCATTGGCGAACATAGGTCGATTTCCGTTTCGACTTGAAGCTGTAAGATACCTTCCTCAGGTGCCATACCCAGTTGCATGGCAGCTTTGCGAATATCGCGTAGGACATTGGCTAGCCGGACACGATCGGCAGCAGCTCGTGCGTCGAGCAGTCTCCGAAGGGTTGACGATAAGCGTGCGGTGGTTCTCATGACCTTATCGGCTTCGGCAAGCAACGATGGAATCATCCGCTTGACACGCGACATCGATTCGGACTGATCGACTAAAGCATTTAGCTGATGGAGTTCCTGAATCGTTTTGGATAGTGACGTTTGCTGCGATGGTGAAAAGAGGAAAGCGACAAAGGCATAAAAACTGATCCCTTCATCGCGAGTTTTCATCGTATCCTCGGCATCGAGGGCGTATCCAAGTATGCCACCGCGTGTGTCGTTGCCTGAGGCTTGGAGTTGTTGGACTTCTCGGGCGATGATCTGGAAACGCTCCTCGACGGCGCGAAAATCCGATTGGAGATCCTTCAGTAAATTCACGGCGGTTTGGAATCGCTCGCGAATCTGGGCTGGCCGATAGATTTGAACCGATTTTCCAGACTCGATCGCTGCAATCTCGGCATCGATTTCTGCTCTTTGTTCACGAAGATAAGCCAAGCGTCGATCGGGGTCCGCCGATGCGCCTCGTACGATATCTTCAAGCGTTTCGATGACCAGCCTGAGTCGGCTCTCGGTTCCCACCAAATTGCTTCCGTGGGATATCGCCGAATCGACGAAGCGAATAGCCGCCTCGGCATAGCGACTCAATTGGAACTGCGGTTCCATCGAAGCCGATTCCAAAAATCGCTGAAGCCAACCGGCTTCGGTCCATTGATTTAAATAGCGTTCAGGAGGACCAGTAAAAAGGTCCGGGGCGCTCTCATGAAGTTCTTCTTGGTAGGCGGTTAATCGGGATCGCAGGTCGGCTTGACCAATCGAAATCGATTCGCCCGATTTGAATATTTGATTCAGGAAGTCGAGTACCCAAGGAGCAAAATCGGAACGCAGCAGTCGAGCCGTCGGCGACGCTTCGAAAAACGCTCGAATACTCTCGCGTCGCATCGACGATAGATAGCGGCTCTCATTCATCAAAAAAGCGATTCAAAACGTGCTTTGGGTTCGATTTTCAAAGGGATTTATTGAATCTATAGTGACACGTTGAGACCGAGAATCAAGGGTAAAAAGCCTTCATAAACTAGACTTTTCTTATCGCGAATCCGCGGCCTTAATGACCGCCCAGCTACATCTTGCCCGACCATCCTATTTTGTTGCCTGAAGTTGCCCTGAGACGAAAAGACCAGAAGCGAATACAATGTCACGCGAACAGCCGGAATTGCCCTGATGAAAATTGAGCCGCCGACGCTGGCCGTAGGTTCCCGAAATAACCTTTTTCCCTCGCGAACGCCGGAGGCTAGCGCCTACCGCTCACAACCAGATCATTTTCGTCTCTCAACTCTCAACCCTCAACCCTCAACCCTCAACCCTCAACCCTCAACCCAACATGCTCGATCGTAAATACATTCTAGAAAACATAGTCTCGGTAAAAGAAAACTGCCTTCTTCGCGGTGCGAACGCCGATATAGATCAGTTAGTCTCATTGGAACAGCAGCGACGCACGAAACTTCAGGAGGCACAAGAACTCAATCGCCAAGCCAACGAAACGAGCAAAGTGATCGGCAAGGCGGCGACGGCAGAAGAACGCGAGCGACTAAAGGAACAAGGACGACAATTGCGCGATCAGAAAGACGCCGCGCAGGTCGAACATGATGAGCTCGACAGTCAGATTCACGCGATCGAAGTTCGGATCCCAAACTTAACCCATCCGTCAGCGCCGATCGGGAACGACGATCAAGCGAACCTTGAAATCTCTCGCGGCAAGACACCGATTCCCAAGTTCGACTTTAAACCTTTGGATCACGTCGAGCTTGGAAAATCGCTCGATTTGATCGATTTCGAAGCCGGAGCCCGTGTCAGCGGCGCTGGCTTTTATTTTCTCAAAAACGAAGCGGTCCTGCTCGAATTGGCCCTCCAGCAGTTCGCTATTCAGACCTTGATCCAACGCGGATTTATTCCTGTCACGACGCCCGACGTTGCGAGCACTTCGATCCTCCATGGCATCGGATTTATTCCTCGAGGTCCCGAAACACAGATCTATAGCATCGAAAACACCGAGTTGAATCTCGTGGCGACAGCCGAAATTACGCTTGGTGGAATGTATTCCGATCAAACACTGGAAGCGGAACAACTACCGTTGAAACTTGTCGGAATCAGCCATTGTTTTCGCACCGAAGCTGGCGCCGCCGGTCGAGCGTCAAAAGGACTCTATCGCGTTCATCAATTTACGAAGATTGAAATGTTCGCCTTCACGCTTCCCGATCAGAGCAGCGAAATCCATGAAGAGCTTCGGCAAATCGAGTGCGAACTGTTCGATGCAATGGAGATTCCGTATCGTGTCGTCGATACGGCGACAGGTGATTTGGGCGGTCCAGCCTATCGCAAGTACGATTTAGAAGCTTGGATGCCTGGTCGCGGAACCGACGGCGAGTGGGGCGAAGTCACCAGTACATCGAATTGCACCGACTATCAAGCTCGACGATTAAACATTCGATATCGGAATAAGAATGAAAAGGGGACGCATTTCGTCCATACGCTCAATGGCACCGCGATCGCGATCAGTCGAGCAATTATCGCGATCCTCGAAAACCATCAGCGAGCCGACGGAAGTATCCACATTCCGAAATGCCTTCAAACGTATGTCGGTAAAGATCGCATCGCCGCGAGAGGTTGAATGTAATCCGAACGATCATCGCTCGAAGTCCGATTGCGGGCTGTTGATTTGGCGATCCGTCGGCGCTAGCCTGGATATTGCATCAGCCGCAGTGCGTTAGCACCGGTTCTCGAATTGCTGGGACGCTAACGCGTTCCGGATGATTCTGCAGTCTTCTTGCGCAACGTTCTTAATGCTCGTTTTACGATCGCATCGGTTTCGTCACAACGAGACTCTTTGGTCCAACGAGCGGCGACTTGTTTCACCCAAGGCCCGTGTGTTTTGCTGGCGTCGTTGAGCCAATTGGCGACAGAATCGCGAACATACTTCGACGGATCGGCTCGAAGCGGCTCTAGGATTGGCAAACCCAGCTCAGGCGTCTGCTTAAGCCTTGGGATATGCGCGGCCCAGACTCCGCATGGTCGAGTGATCTCGCTTGCGTATCGTCGCAACCGTTCTCGTCGGCTGCCGGTCCAGGGTATCAAGCAATCGATGGCAACATCGAGTTCCGCTATGACACGATTGCGGACTGCGATCCATGCGATCTCGCGTACGCCTGGGTTTTCGTCGTCAGCCAACTGCTTGACCCAAGAGAATCGCTTTTTGAGCGAGATACCTTCCTTGGCACCGATTAGCGCCGCTGAACACTCGCGAACAATATCGCTGGGATGCACCGTCATGCTTTGAAATACCGGATCGCCCAACGAAATGGACTGAGCGAGCAAAGTCCCTATGGCAAGACTCTGCTTGAGCGCAGAGGCTTTTGGAAGTTCGGCTATTTGTCGTTCGACCGATTTTTCTAAGTTCAATTCGCTGGCGACATGTTTGAACAATTCAAGGCGATCAACGCAAAGCCATTCGACGAGATTCTTCGATTCGATCCAGCCAGAAGTAAGCGCCTCGCGGATTTCGTCCGGTATTTCCGCCATCCGTCGCGCCGGAGCCCGAAATGTCCAACTGGCTAGCTGGTCAGCCGAAGGCTTCTTGGTCATTGTGTTGGCGTTCATAGAGGCGTCTCAAATTTTCGAGTATAATTATGGAGCCAGTCAAGCTTCGTACATTGGAGGCTCTATGTCGTCAATTGAAATTCGATCAAAAGTGGATGCCAATGGCATCCTAAACCTATCTGTGCCCATTGGCGCAAGCAATGCAAATCGAGAAGTAAAAATAACTGTTGAGTCGCTCGACGAGTCAGAAACAACTATGTCATCTGATGAATGGAGTAAATTTATCCGAGAGATGGCGGGCAGCATAGACGATCCCACATTCGATCGTCATGATCAAATGAAGTTTGAACAACGAGATGCCTTTTTTCCATGACCTTTCTCCTTGACACAAATATATGTGTCGCATATTTGCGAGGAAAACGTTGCGACAGTATCGAAGCTTCCCTACGTTCAATCAAACCTGGTGACGTAGCGTTATGTTCGGTAGTGAAGGCCGAGCTGCTTTACGGGGCTGCGCGTAGTCAACAGCCGCAGAAGAACTATGCACAGATCGACCGATTCTTTCGCGGGTTTCCGTCGTTTTCTTTCGACGACCAGGCCGCATCGGCTTATGGAAAAATTCGTGTTAATCTTGAAGCCTCGGGAAAATCAATCGGGCCAAACGATCTTATGATAGCCGCGATAGCTGTGTCGCGCGAAATGGTGCTCGTTACACGTAGTACCGATGAGTTTTCTCGAGTATCTGATTTAAAGATCGAAAACTGGTGAGCGACATAACGCGCCCAGTCAATTGAACGGTTACCCTATTTTTTACCCCTTGCTAGAGTTACCCGCCATCATGCTGGAATCGTTGATTGAACAAGTCCGTCGAGGAAACGATCTGACAGCGGAGCAAATGGAACAGGCTCTTCAAAGGATGTTATCGGGGGGAGCTTCCGATGAAGTCATGGGGCAATTATTGCTCGCAATGCGTGAAAAAGGCGAATCGGTTTCAGAGCTGGTCGGAGCGGCCAAGGCGATGCGAATTGCGATGACATCGATCAAGACCAATCGCTCTAACTTACTCGATACGTGTGGTACTGGCGGCGATGGTTCGAAGACGTTTAACATCTCGACGGCTGCCGCCATCGTGGCCGCTGCTGCCGGAGCGACGGTCGCCAAGCATGGCAATCGAAAAATCACCAGCGCCACCGGCTCGGCGGATGTCCTGATGGAACTGGGTATTCGCGTCGATGCGCCTCGCGAAGTCGTGGAAAGATGCCTTGATGAAATCGGGATCTGTTTTTGCTTCGCTCCACTCTTGCACCCGGCTATGCGACACGTTGCGCAAGTTCGTAGATCGCTCGGTGTGCCGACGCTCTTTAATTATCTCGGCCCGCTTTGCAATCCAGCCGGTGCGGCTTTTCAAGTTCTCGGCGTTGGCAGAGAAGACTTGCACGCCAAAATTGCTGCTGCGGTGGCTCAACTGCCGATCCAAGCTGCGTTAGTCGTCCGTGGTGAAGATGGGATGGACGAGATTTCGCTCGCCGGTAAGACCATGGCGTACTTAGTTCGCAACGGTACGATCGAGACTCTTTCCTGGACGCCAAGCGATTTTGGTCTCTCGATGATCGATTCAGCGACCTTGCACGCCGAGACCCCACAAGAAAGCGCAATGATGATTCGTTCGATCCTCGACGGACAACATGGCGCGCCGCGCGATATGGTGTTGGCTAACGCAGGTGCCGGAATATGGCTCGGCGGCTTAGAAACAGATCTTAAGCTCGCTGTCCAACGATGCGCACGAGCTGTCGATAGCGGAGCCGCCAAAGAAACGTTACAGAAGCTGGCTTCGATGAGCCAGTAGAAGACTCTTGTTCGTCACCGAACAACCGATCGCTAAGAATTACGGAAACGGCTTTTTCTTCTCATTGCTAGGCAGGCAACTGAAACGATCGATAACATTGCGGCGGAGGGCTCGGGGACCGCTGCAATGACGCCGAGATCCAAAGTGTACTGTGTCAACGGACCAGTCTGTTGGACGTAGACAGAATAGGTTCCTGGTCCAAGCCAATCGTAGCGTGCGGCGGTGGTTTGACCCGCCAATGGCTGCTGGCCAATGAAGCGACCGCCGATACCGTTGGTGGTACTAGATGTGAGAATATCGATCCCGACCGAACCGTTGCCAGGTCCGAACGTTGTCCCGCCAATGAACTGTGTTTCATCTGGGAACGGATTATTATTGTTCATTTGCTGACGCGTAAAAGGAAACGTCGCAGCATCATCCATCGAGAGAAAAGCTAAACCATCACCGCCGCTGTACGACGACACAATCATCGTATCGAGTCGAAAGTTTACCGGAATAGTAAACCTAAAATAATCGACGTTCCCCGCCGAATTTTGGACGTTCGCCAAAATGGACGATGTACCCTCGAGCAAAGTCCCCAAATTCGTCGGTGAAACATTGTTTCTGGAAAGCTGGGTGGTGCTCTCGTTCCAAACGATAGCCGCATTCAAATTCGGTCCAAGAAGCGAAGCCATCGATAAGGCTACCGCATAAGCAAGGTTGGATCGCATATACATCCATAAAAGAGGGTTGGAACCATCGAGACAATAGTTCCATGAGTGGGTAGGTCGAAAGGTAATTCAAACTCTATTATGATCTGTGAAAGATCGGCAGTCAATTCGTTAGTAACGCGATGCTAGGGCCGCGATTGCTGGGTTCTGACCATGCGGTCGTAATGTTCTTGGCTGGCTCGATAGAGGCGGCTCAGCTCACTCTTGGTGTCTTGGACGGCTTGGGTTAGCCGCTCGGTTTCCGAGGTAATGACGACGAGTTCTTTGTCGTATTGAGTCCGATCTTTGGTCAGTTGAACTTCTTCGTTCCGGCGAAAGACGACTTGCTCTTGCGCGACGTCGATCGTCGCTTGTACTTGTTCGATTTGACGCTTGAGCGTTTCGGCGTCTTGAAGAGCTCGCGTTGCTTGCGTTCGGGCTTCATTGAATGCGATCGAATAGTCGTTGATCGGACGAACAAAGATAGGTTCAATGAGCTTCGCAATGCCCTGCTCAATGAGCTGGTCGGCATACGATTTGATGAAGAGGACTTGTTGCCCTTTTTTGAAGGCGATTTCACCTTGCTTCTCTGGGCGGCGCAGCCGAGCATCGACGGTTCGTCCACTCGAATCGAAGTAGCCGCCGTCGGTTGCAATTCGCTTTTCTTCGCTATCGACCGATTTGTCGGTGTGGTCTTTCAGGAATTCAATGCGATTCCAAATGTTACCTGGCAGTTCGTTTTCACGCGCCCGGCTGCCGTCCTCGACATACGATCGCAAAAGTTTTGCTTGTGTGGCTTCGTCGGGATTCAGTTGGCTAATATCGCGTTCGAGCAAATCAACTTGAATGTTCAATAGTTCCGCGATGACCTTGGCGTCCATTCTTCCAAACTCATTTTCGTTGGTTCGCTTGGAATTCGGTTCAGCAAAGGCGACATGCGAATCGAGCGGAAGCATTTCAAAGATCGTCCATGATGTCGAGTTCTTGGCCGCAGTGATCTGAGTCGGCAAGAGTTCGACTACGGGTCGAAGGACGGCGCTGCCGCCTTGGCTTTCGGCGACGACGTATTCACCCAGATAGGTTTTGGGAAGTACCTTTCCGTCCTCGCCTGCATCTTCACTGTAGGCGTAAACTAAATGCTCGACCGGCAAATCGCCGTTGACTTCGGGAGTCGGCGGTGCTTGTACGCCACCTGGCGGAGGTGCGTCCGCAAGTTTGGCGGCCATGGTAAGCCGAACAGAATCGACTTCGAATTTTGTAAGGGTAGCGCCTCGCCATGTCCGACCGCGTTCGACGGTCAGCCGACTGACTTCGTTCGCGATTGGCACCAAGCTATCCAAGTCGGCAGTCGGTCGATAAATGTCGCCATACTTTAACCGTTTCGCTTCTTCTTCGAGCTTATCAACCTGTTGTTTTAGTTGATCATGAACGCGAACCCAAGCGATTCGGCGTGAAGCTACACCGGCCGCAGCAAAGAGGAAAGTTAGGCACGATAGAAAGGTGAAGACCAAAACGATGGTATACAGGACGCCCCAACCTGAAAAGGCTTTCACTAACGCAAAGATAAATAGCGTAAAGCAGAGGAGGACTACGACTAGAAATAGAATTCCCGTGAGTTCCATAGGGAGGCAGTCAAGCTATATGAGACGAAAAGCGAACCTGGGCCAGGTTTGACGAGCTGAAACGGGGAATTCCCCCACTATTCGATACTAAGTTCCACAGCCCGCAGTGTCAAGTAAATGCCGGTTTTGACGCCGTTTCGGAGCGATTTTTCATAGAAAAATGGAGGACTTTTCGGTTAGGAAGGCCATCGATTCGGTTCTTGGATTTGTGGTCGCCCTGAATTCGTGGGGGTATTGATTATTTCGACTGCACTCAGTCGTGAGCCGATGGCGCCAGCGGCTTGTTGATTTAATCGCCAGCAGGAAGGACGAAAATATAAGCAACTTGGGAGAGTTGGACTACCGAGAGGGCTTGCGGAAAGCTGGTATCTCCTCGTCGAGGGTTCTATGAAGGAGACGCAACTTTTCGTCGATGACCATCGGGCTATAAACGTAGTCCATTTCGCATTCGTAGCCGAATCGCGAGTCGAGTCGAGCAGTTAATAAAGATTCTTCGGTACGAACGATCTCGTCTCTCAAAATGATCGACATCGATTCCAAAATAGAGCTTGCCTCATCGGAGCTGGATGTCGCCTGGAGCCGCAATCGATGATCCTCGAATTCAAGAATCGCATTGAGGCTCCGAAGCATTCGTTGCATGTGTTCGGCAACGAGGACTTCTTTGAATGCCGCTGGTTGCTTTTCAATGGGCGTGGAAGCGGCGGCTTTGCGATAAAGCTTGAGACCTACTTCTAATTCGTCGGCGGCTTTCAACAGGTACTTATTGAAGACCGGGAGAACCGAAAACGATTTCGGCAATGCAGTCGTTCCAGTGTTGCCAATTCCCGAGCGGGCTCGAGCGTAGCTTTCGGCATTGTTTTTCTTGTTGGTAAAGTCGGGCATAAAGATCATCATGCGATGGCAATAGGGCCATGCATCGACCATCCGATGGCGCCACGGTGTTTTCTTTTCTTCGTCCCACCACGAATTGTGAAGCGTCATGATGCGCGGCGGTGGGTCGAGGAAGAACAGCGGATGTGCGACCGCATTGTTGGTCCCCATCGATGGTCCGGTATCGGGGACTAACTGAATCGCCTGACTGAAATGATTCCAAGCTTGAACGACATCAGTTGCAGATTCTGAGCCAAAGATACGACCTGCGGTCAACTTCAGTAATTCATCATCCGGCAACGAATCTGTCCAGCTTGACCAGCAGCGCAACTCGGCAACAAAATTCGGTTTGTAGCCGTTGCTCCACGATTCGAGTGTCCCGTTGATTCCTGATTTTTCTAAGGCTGCGTATCGACGCTGCCACTGTTGAGCACACGGTAGGTAGGGAAGCGTTCCGAACTGCCATGTCGCGTAACAATCGGCTTTGCAGTAGGCCTTCATTCCGCGACGTTTGGCTTCGTCGATCTGAGCTTCAGCAACTTCGGCAGGTCCGACTTGACTGATCGAGTAATCTCGCAAATATCCTTTCAAACCATCGAACTCGAACTGCTTTCCATTTTCCCATGTGAGAAGCGGAATCGTATCCGCCGGTAACTTGCTGACGACGCGTCGCTTCAGCTCGACACGTTCTGGACGAAAGTCAATGTTGTATTCCCATGGTAGGACTTCGATAGCAGGATCGATCCGATGGCATTCTTCAGAAACAATCCCGACAGCTTCAGTCCACTTGTCGGTCCATTCATTCAAATCTTGATCGCCCTGTCCCCCGGCCCCGAAAAACTTCTTGTAGTAAAAACCTTCGGTCAGCAAGACATAGCCTCGGATGTCGGGAAACTTCGTGACAATGTCCCGAACATGCTCGCGCAATAGAGCTTTGTTGTCGTCCTCGCCGGTGTTGGCAAAGAGTATGGCTGCGTAGACACGTATTCCGTATTTGGCGGCTCTGGCCGCTAGGTCGTGAAGTTTCTTGGCGTCTTGTATGCGAATGAGATCGTAATGCGGAGGTCCTTCAACGCCGTTGGGATTGGCGTATACCGAGGCAAAAATCGCGTCGTAACCATCGTGTGCCAGATGCGATAGATACTTATCGGGCCATTGCATCCAACCAAGCCACGAGAGAACCATTCGCGTTTGATAGAGACTCTTTCGAACGATATGAAAATTTCGCGGCAAAAAAGGGCCTTCACGAAGACTCATGCGAGATTGGAGATGGAACAAACCGTGCATGACGCCTGCATCGTCAAAGCCACAAACGCAAATCTGCTGTTCGCTTACTCGGATTTCATAGTCCTTGCTACTCTGCAATGGCTCGCCAATCGCTTCGTTACCCTTGCTGTGAGCCGCGAGTTGCTCGCGTGTGCCCGCTACAATAGTGCCAGGGTGTTTCGGCCAGCCTTGCAAGGAATCTATGTTTTTAAAATCGAGCCGGACCTGCATCGCATTCTGGAAATACTCGCGAGTATCCTTCAGAGCAAAGGTTGTGAGCGGTCCGCTTTTTGGGTGAACCAAAATCGTCCACTCGCCGGACTTGATCTCGATTTCATCGTCGCTGACCACTGCCTGGGGACTGCGTTTCAGTGAGTGAATCGAGCCGGATAGAAACGTTTTGTGATAGTCATAGCGATCCTCGATCGGCAGAACGGTTTTGGCTTGATGTAGAAACGTTGTCGACGTAATCGCTTCTTGGGCGTTGATCGCAGCGAGGCCAATCAGAGACGACAAATACACGATGACCGGCAACAAAAGCATTCTATTCATCGAGCCGTTTCTTCATAGATTGGTAGGTGGCGATAGTAGACTTCGAGTGAAAGTAGGTTCAGAGTCGTCACGTACAAACGGCCGGCGAAAGGTCCCCAGCGGTCGGGAATCGGACCGGCTGGGTTCCATGAACCCATCTGATCGCCTTCGAGTTGTTGCGATCCAATCAGCATCGGATGGAGTTGGCTATTCCAACGCTTCCAGCGATCGCCGCCCATATGAAAGAGAACTTGCGTTGCGTAGTACCAATAGTAAGTATCGCGTTTCGGATTTTTAAGCGTACCTTCTTCGGGAACATGTTCCAGCAAATAATCCGCACCGCGTATCATGTCGGGAGTATCGCGTCGCCAACCCAAGTACAAACGCATCAGCAGTCCAACTCCGGTCATCGTAGGATTGGGAGTCAGGCCATGTCGCGTAGCGGCGTTGTCGACCGCCAGTGGGTTATAGCGATAAAGATGTCGCTCGGCGGGTGACGCTTGTGCTTTATCAAGCCAACTCTTGATCCCATCGAACGTCGATTTGGGGACATCCAAACCGGCTAGTTCAGCACTCTTGAGCGCCATCATGAACCAACCCGAGACACTCGTGTCCGATTCAAGCCCTGGCTGATAGCGCCAGCCGCCGCCGACGGGGTCCTGTGTCTTGACCATGAACTTGACAGCCCGTTGAGCTGGTTCTCGCAACGCTTCGTCTTGCGTCATACCGAACGCTTCGCAAATAGCCAGGGCGGCAATGCTGTGCGAATAAAATCTCGCATTCGCATTGGAGGCTTCATCGGTTGGGATATAGAGGTCGCCATCGGGTTGTTGGTTCGCCAAAAGATACTCGAGTGCCGATTTGCAGACGGGTGCGTAATGGTATTGGCGATGCGAATAGCCTGCTCCTTGAAAGGCTAACAATGAAAGAGCCGTTGCGGCGGTGTGACTGTGTAGTCGCGGGTTGTCGCCAAAATCTTCTAGTCGCCACGAACCATCGGAACGTTGATGTTTCGCTAGGAACTCAAGACCTCGTTCAATCGCCGCTTCGGTAGCCGGCCCGAATTCGCCAAGGTCAGTCGAGTCTGCTGTTCCATCGTTTCTTGCGATCCGCTGTTGGAATGCGGGAGCAGGAATAGGAACGGCTGGAGCGTTGGGAATTGGTCTCGCTGAAGGAAGTCGAGGAAGTTTTTTTGGACCAGGTAACCCAGGTAAATCCAACGATAGGTCTAAATCAATGGAAGTTCCCCGTCGAGGAATCGACGCAGATAGTGAACGCGATGATTGGTGAGTGATGTCGGGGATTGGTTGGACGTCATCGAGTCCCGCTGATAATTCACGAAGTGATTCTTGGCTCCCCGATTTTTGGTTGGTCGTTTGGCGTTTCTCGCTACCGAATTCTGATGCCGCAAGTCCATTCGATGACTCCTGACTTTGTTCGTCTTGCATCGAAGAAATGGAGCCCTGGGGTACGGGAATGGCCGTGTGCGAAGTCGGAGCTGAGTTGCGACCGATCTCAGTTTTGCGTGGGCTGTTCCCAGTACCTGAAATTTGAACGTCTTCAAGAGTCGAGGACCCTAAGGATCGCGAAGGAAGCCTTGACGGCTGAGACCCGCCGCCAGGACGGATCGTAGAAGCGCCCGCTTCCGCCCATCCTTCGAGTGCGGCACTGGAGATCGAACCGCCGATTGTCGATGCAAGCTCACGGTTACCGATCGACTTCAATGAATCGCCTGGATCGGAAGGACGATCAAGCGAGTTGGCCGCTGTTTGATTGGCAATGTCGCCATTCAACGAGTTTGGCAAGTCTAATAACGGCACTCGGCTGCTGGAAGAATCTGGCAATCGCGCAGCGCTTTCGCGCGTCAGATCGCGCTTAGCTAGCTCGATCTTTCGATCTTCAATCGCAGGTAGCTCAAAATCTTTACTCGGTTTTCGTCGAGGGGCCTTCGATAGCTCCAGTTTGGGCTCGAAAGACGATATCGGATTCGGTTCCATTGGCTTCCATTGAGCGACCTCGACCGACGATTTCGTTTCGCGTTTAGGCGATTCGGATTCCGTCGGTGCGAGATCGTCTCGCGATTCATGAGGGCTCTTGGCGAGATCCTTCGAGGGCGGAATGTCGATAGGCTTCGGAGTTTCGCGTTCAAAACTAGCCAGCTCCGGCTTTTCTAATTTTGCTTTCTCGGACTTTATCTCGGCGACTTTTACTTCGTTCTTGGCTTTCTCCATGCGGGCTGTGGGGGGTTCTAGGACCGCATCGGGAGTCGCTGCTAGCTTGGGGACTATCGATGGATGCTCGATATCTTGCTTGGTCGACTCTTTAGCGGCCGCTTCAGCTTCAGCGGTCTCGACAGGTCGCATATAGTCGGGTTTTGCGGCGTTTAAGTTTTCGGAATTGTGGACGTACTCGGGCACGCTGCTGGGCTGCTCTTGGGCAGCCTGAATGGACACCAATGCTTCCGGTAAATCAGACTCAGAGTTTGCGAAAAGCATGAGGTTGACCGCACCCATCGTCATTAGCAGATGGACGAGCATGCTCAATAGAAAAGCCAACTGGAGCGTTCGTTCTACAAATCGACTAACAATCGATCGCAGCAGCCAATCGACTGCCAGTAACCCAATCGGTATCGCAACGAGATAGGTCCAGGCGTTATAGAGCGGACGCGTATCATCGAACGATAGATAGCGGCAAGCCAACCAAAGTGTGCTGCCGCCAAGGAGCAGCAAGGCCAAGTCCATCACCAGTCCTTTGTGAACATGATGTCGAGAGTTTCGACGTGGAAAATCGTCCAATTCAAAACCGCTCATCGTGACCTTAATGCGTTAGGACCATTACTCTTGGGCCGTCGTAGTTACTTTGTAAGTAGGCACTTTCAATCGTTGGCAAACATCCATTACCGAGACGACATGCTGGAAAGGGACGCGTTTGTCGCCTCGAATGATGACGGTTTGATTGATAGGGTTATCGGCAACTGCTTGACGAATCGTCACTTCGACGTCTTCGATCGGAATCATTTTTCCGTCGATCGCGAAACTGCCTTCTTCGTTGATTCCGACTGTCAGAATCTGAGGTTCCATCGTCATCGGTATGGCGCTTTGCGCCGATGGTAACTGAACGGGCAACTCGCGATCTTCTTGTGCAAATCGGGTGGCGACCAGGAAGAAAATCAACAAGATAAAGACGCAATCGATCAACGGAGTCATGTTGAGCGAATCGAGTACACGGCTTTTCTTGAGAACGATCGGCATAGTGAATCGATACTAAGGTTTGTAAATGGACTTCCGCGCCGGGCCTGATGGCGGCACATACAGTTGGCCGGGAGCCGTGGCCGGGGCTTGAACGGGCGGTACAGCGTGCACTTTTGATTCTTCGACATTCACGCTCGATGGCTTCTTCGGAATCTCGATATTGCGTGCCGCGAGTTCGCGACCGATCTCATCGAATCGAACTCGCCCTTCGAAGCGTTCGAATTTTGGTACTAAGGAGAAGACCAGCTCTTCGATATTTCGAAAAACGCGATGAATACGTCCTTCGAAATAATGAGCCGCCACTGCAGCAGGGATCGCGACGACTAAACCAGCCAGTGTCGTTACCAAGGCTTCATAAATCCCTCGGCCAAGAAAATCCGCGCGGTTCTGTGACGGGCCAAGCAACGTCAAATCATGGAACGCGCGAATCAGGCCCCAGACGGTTCCGATCAATCCCAACAGCGGAGCGACGCCAGCAGCGAACTGAAGCCATCGGACACCCGAATAGGCTTTGTCGGCTTCGCGCTGATTAGCTTCGGTAGCTGCCGATTGGACTTCTTGTTGAGGACGACCCACGCGGAGCAACGCAGCCTGAACCACATGGGAAGCAGCCGATGGATAATTCATACACAGCTTGTAAACTTCGCGTGGATCGAGCGATGTCGACTCTCTCGACAATTGAACCATCTTTCGTACGAACTGTCGTGGAAGCAATCTTCCGGTCCTGAGTCCAATCAAACGTTCGAAGATGAACATGAGTGCGACAAGGCTCACGAGGCCGATCGGAATCATGAAGACGCCGCCCTTGACGAGCAAACTCAGAAAATCGATGCCGGGGGTGGAGTCGACTGCTTGGCTTACCTTGGGTGCTCTGGCGGCATTCGCAAGATTCTGGAGCATGGCTTGATCCACGGGAGCAGACTCGGACGGCGAGGCTAGGTTTTGCTTTGCATCCGAACGTTGGGCCAAGCTCTCAGTTGCGTTGCTGCCAATCCATACGGCGAATAGAACGATTAGCCAAATTCGTTGATAACGACTTGCGTTCGATAACATACGTACGAAAACCTTGCGGGCAATGACTGGCGAACAGAACTCCACAGATTATATCGCAAAAAGCCGTGACGGTGGGGAAAAGATTGGTCGCTGTTCACTTCGCGCAGCTTCAAAACGCACAAGCCACCCGGTGTATATCGAATATTTTCTTCGCTTCCTCCGGACGGCTTGTTGATTTAATCCTTGCTGTTGGCGATTAAATCAGCAGCCCCCTTGCGGCGTGCTGCTACGAAAGCTAGCAAGTTCGGCTCACGACTTAGTAGAATCGAACTAAAGCTTTTCTAGTACTTCGATCCGTGCTTCGGCCTGGGCTACTAAAGGGTGCGTCGGGTGATCTTTTACGACATGATCGTAAAACTTCCTTGCCATTCGAACGGCGGCCGCTTTTTCACTCCCATTTAATTTGCCGATCAATACTTCACTGCATCGTCCCGCCTCGATCGACGCTCGAGCTTGCCAATTTTTAACGTCATCGGGCGCTTGCGACGCTCCAAACCCGTAGACGACGCGTTCGAATTCCGTGATCGCTTTGGCATAGTCACGTTCGGCAAAGTAGAGTTCACCGATCATGAATCGAGCACGCGCCCCGATTTCATTGCGGTTGCTTTCAGCGACTTCCGTATACAGCTTGACTGCCCGTTCTGGCTGACGACGGCTTTGTGCGCTGAAGGCTGATTCGTAGAGAGCGTATGGTTTTTGATTGGATTCAGGGAATTTTTTGAAGAAGACGCCGAGCCATTCATCGACGACTTCCCATTTCTGAAGTTCTCTCGCAGATTGAGCTCCATGAATGTACGTTAAGGTTCGAACTTGTTCACTGATCAGTTCGCTATCGGCGAGCGAATCGATCGATTTTCTGGCTTGCTTGTAAAGCTCGAAAGCTTGAGCGAATTGATCCTTCTTCATCATGCATTCACCTTGCATGAATAGGGCTTCGATGCTCAAGGGACTCTTGGGGAAATCGCGATTTTGCTTGGCGAACTGAGCGGCGGCCTGTTCGAAATCATTTTGCTGGTAGTAAGCCCAACCTAGCTTGTAGAGCGACTTCTCTTGAAGTTCCGCGTCTTTCGTTCGAGTGACGGCACTGGTGTACGCGACCACGGCTCGATCAAATTTCTTCTCTTCATACGCGCCTTGTCCAAGGTAGTAGTCGGCTTCGGCTGCGAGTTGACTATCTGGATAGGCGGATGAAAGTTTTGCGAAGACGTCAGCAGATTCCTTAAGACTCCCCTGCGCTTTCAAAGCCCATGCGTATTCGTAGAGAATCTTGTCCATGTTGTCGAGTTTTGGAAATTCCGAAAGCAATCGGTTGAAAACTTGCGAGGCTTTTTTGTGCTCCTTCAATTCAATGAAGGTAAGTCCCAACTCGTAGAGCGCCTTCGACTGTGGAACGGCAGGTGATGGTTCGTTGACGAGTCGTTCAAGGTCGGCGACGGCTTCGGCGGCTTTCTTGGTATTGCGCAAGCAAATCGCATGCGCCAGTCGAGCTTCTGCCGCTATCGCATCTTGCCGATCCGATTGAGTAAGCGGCTTCAATAGTTCGATCGCCGCTTGATAATCTTGCTTCTGCATCAAGACCCATGCCTTGCCATAGGCGGCGACTTCTTTAACATTCTTGCCTTGATTGCTTTCGAGTACCGAATCGTAGCTCGATATGGCTTGATCGAATTCGCCCAACGAAGCCGAAATTTGTCCAACACGAAATTCTGCCTGCTGCTTGAATCTTGAATTGGGGTAATCCTTCAACAGCTTAGCCAGTGTCTTCTTAGCATCTTTCGATTTTTCGCCTCGAAGTTGGGCTTGCGCAAGAACCAAGAGAGCTTCGTCGGCTTGCGACCAATTCGGGGCCGTTTCCAAACTGCGTTGCAATGCCGATTCGGCCTCGCTGAATTTTTCTTGCTTCATCAAGCTTGCCCCGATCAAGAAGTAAGCTTCGGCGCGAACCGTTTTCTCTTTGGCATCCTTTGCCAACGCCATCATTTGCGAAATGGCTTTGTCTAAGTCGCCAGCCATAAAGCGAGCATGACCTAGTCGCAATTCCCAAGCACCTCGAAGCGGATTGTCCTTCTGGCCGGCGATAAGCTGTTCGAAGGCGGTAGCTGCTTCGGCGAATTGTCCCAACTGCAATGTGGATTCAGCGTAGATATAGGCAACATCGGGCGAGAGAGCGTCCTGCGGATATTGCTTGGCAAACAATTCACTCCATCGTTTCGCATCGGCAAGCTGGCCAGACTGCAATGCGGAAAAAGCCGCGTTGTAGGCCGCTCGAGGCGCGACGGCGTCGTCATTGTGTTCGACGGCGATTTGCTCATACATCGACTTGGCCTCGGCAAGCGTGGCTTGATTTGACGCTAGCCCATCAGCAAGATCCATTTTGAGGGCGATAAACCGCGGACTGGAGGCTGACCATTCAAGCGCGTCTCGAGCGATCGGTACCGCAGACTCGGCTTTGCCTTGCATCATGGCAATTTGGCACAGCAGGTGGGCTGCCTCCGACGCTGTTTCATCTCGATTGGCTAGCAGTTTCTTAAAGTAGACGGCTGCTTGATCGAAATTCTTGTCACGCATCAACGCTTGACCGGCTGCTAAGGCGGAACCAGAAGCATACGGCGATTGGGGGAATTTTTCGCCGAGCTCCTTATAGACTTTGGACGACTCGGCAAATTTTCCAGCTTTGGCTAGCGCATAGCCATATCGATAGAGGACATAATCCTGCAAATCTCGATTGTCTTCTTGGCTTGCTTTCGCAAAAAGTTCGACTGCTTCGGTCGGCTTGTTCAGGGCTAAGTATTGTTCTGCAAGCCGCAATCGAACATCATTGGCCAATCGATTCTTGGAGTAGTTTTTAAAGAACGCTTCATAGGCTTCCATCGCGAGCTTGTTTTGTTTCAGCTCCTCATAAACGACTCCAAGCGAAAAAAGGGCATCCGGTCGCAAGGCAGATTTGGTCATCGCTGGCTGGTTGGAATCGGTCAAGCGACGGTAGTAATTTGCAGCTCGCTCGTAGCGGCCTAGCTGGTACTCTGCTTCGCCGGCAGAAAACAAAGCTTGATCGGCGTAACTGCCATCGGCATAGCTTTCGAGAAATGCAGCGAAGACCTTGGAGGCTTCTTCGAGTTTTTTCTTTTTCGACGATGCGTCGGTCTGCATTGCACTTTGTGATAAGGCCCGCCCTAGCTCGACCAACGACTCTTCGCGTACCTCCAGCTTGCGATCTTCTAAGGCCGCTCTCAGGTACTTGATCGCCGTTTCATAATCAGCTTTGTCGCGTCTGAGATAACAGAGACCGAGATAATGACGGGCTTTGGATGCCAATGGATCGTTGGGGAAACTTTTTAGCAATTTCTCCCAGGCTTCGATGGCCAGAGCGTACGACCCGCTGTTCTGAAAATTTGCGGCGTCGGTATAGGCGTTCAATACCGCTTGGGCAGCTTTCTCAGCTTCGGTTAGCTTGCGAGGCGGCGTCGATTTCTGCACTGGACCCTGTACGGAACCGGGCTTGGTCTTGGTTGTTTGTGCAATAGTCGTCGACGTCAGTGCAATCAATGCAATCAGTGCGACGAGCGATAAGTAATTTTTTCGAACCAAGTGTGCGAAGATCATTTTCACAAACCCTATTTCCGTGTGCGAGACAACGAATCCATCGCAAGCTGGAAGCTTTCGCCACGCTTGCTATTCCAAAATTTAAGTTCAAATCCAGCCAAAAATGGCTGTGATGATGGAATAGTTTAGCCGTTATCGTTCAAAACCGGGAGACAAGTTTTGCATGGCTTCACGCCTTATGGACGGATTCCCAAGAAAAAATTGCCACCACGCAATCGCTTTTACTTACTAAGTGGCCAACAGAAGTCGGTTTGAACTCTCCTCTTTGGTCGAATCTTCGACTATTCTTTACGGACGAATGTTTCTAATTCTGGAAAAGTCAGCCATTTCATAACCGTCGGACCAATACTCTTTATGCATGCTCTCGTAACTGGCGGCTCTGGCTTTATAGGTTCTCATTTGACCGAATTTTTTCTCGAACGAGGAGAATCGGTGACGGTCGTCGACGACTTGAGTACTGGCCAAGCGTCCAATCTTTCCCATCTTGCCAGCAACCCACGACTGCGATTGATCCAAGCGGATTTAGGTAAACCAGAACTCGTTCGGAAGCTTTGTGGAGAAGTAGACGCAATTTATCACTTGGCGGCTGCCGTCGGCGTCGCCTTGATCGCTAAGCACCCGAGCGAATCGATTCATCGGAATATTTATCCGACGCAACTTCTTTTGCAAGGACTTCGCGAGCAAGCTTCCCAAGGTCGTCGTCTTCCTTTCTTCTTAGCCAGTACCAGCGAGGTTTACGGGAAGAACCCCAAAAGCGTATGGAACGAAGAAGACGATCTGGTCTTTGGTGCGACGACCAAACCCCGATGGAGCTATGGAATCAGCAAAGCGATCGATGAATTCCTCGCTCTCGCCTCGGTGCGTGAGTATCAGATGCCGGTCGTTATCGGTCGATTCTTCAATGTTGTCGGACCACGACAGACCGGTACGTATGGGATGGTTTTGCCTCGATTTGTCGATGCGGCAATTGCCGGAAAACCGCTCGTCGTCCACGATGATGGACTGCAGCAGCGATGCTTCGCTCATGTTCACGACGTTATTCAAGCGGTTGTCAAGTTAACGGAAACGCCTGCCGCACTTGGGAAGATCTACAACATCGGATCCGATCAACCTTTGACGATTCTCGAATTGGCCGAACGAGTCCGAGCGATGGTGAATCCGAAAGCATCCATCCAACACCAGACGTATTCAGACGCTTATGATAAAGACTTCGAAGATATTCGCCGCCGTGTACCAGACCTGAAGCGGTTGCGAGACGAGATTCAATATTGCCCGACAAAGGATATCGAGGCGATTATTCGCGACGTATGGAAATACCAACTCTCTCACCAGACAAAGTCGAGCTAAAAATGCACACATCCAATGCGACCCATCGACGGGAATTCCTCTTTAAAGCGGTCGGACTTTCAACCGTATCGTTGTACTTACCGACCTCGATTTCATCGACCGTCTTGGCGATTCCGGCTTTTCAGCGCCCTAAACCCGGCCACCTTCGTTTGGCGCTAGCTGCCTACTCGATGCGTAAGTATATGGCATTCGATAAAAGCGGCGAGCAAGCGATGAATCTTTTTCAGTTCATCGACTATTGCCGTTCGCTTGGCGTCGATGGAGCCGAACTCACGTCGTATTACTTCCCAGAACATTTTGGCGCGGAGTTACTTGCAAAACTAAAACTGCATAGCCAGAAAGCTGGAATCACGATTTCAGGCGGAGCCATTCGCAATGACTTTTGTCAACCTGACGGCCCTGGACTCGATGCCGATTTCGAGCACACCAAGCTCTGGATCGACCGTTATTCGGACCTAGGTGTTTCGGCGATCCGTGTCTTTGCCGGGAAACTTCCGAATGGTGCCGATATGGACGAGACCTTGAAACGCTGCGCTGGTCATCTTCAGCGAGCTTGCGAATACGCGGCGACGAAGGGTGTGACGCTAGCTCTTGAAAATCATGGCGGCGTAACCGCGACTGCCGAAAGTCTACTTTCCATCGTTCACCAAGTCGACTCCGAAGCGATGGCTGTGAACTTTGACTCGGGCAACTTCCGTTCGTCATCCGACCCTTACGCTGAGTTGGCTCAGATCGCTCCTTACGCCGTCAATGCCCAGATCAAAGTTGAAATCGCACCGGATGGTATCAAGGAAGAAACCGATCTCAACCGAGTCCTCTGGATACTGCGAAACGCCGGCTACAGTGGCTGGGTCGCGCTCGAATATGAAGCCGACGAAGAGCCTAAAGAAGCGATCCCAAAATGGATTCGCCAACTTAAGAAACACGTCGTTTAATCACGATACCGTTCAACGAATCTGCTTTAGGGTAGTGGATCTTGTTAAAGATCCCGCGCTGCAGGGAGGTTTGACAACCTCCACGACCCCCACCTAACGACCAGATCGCTAGCGTTCCTGAAACGCTGTCGCTCAACGCCGTTCTGGGGGAGTTGGGGCGATTGGGAAGACAACGCCCGATTCACTTCTTAGATTGAGCTTAAGCATTGGGCTTTGGATGCCGAAAAACTAACGGGTGTCGATTCAATCGACAGACGAGTAGCTGTCTTTCTGTGCTTAGGCGGAGGAATTGAAGTCGTGCAGATCTCCATCGGAAAAAAACGGGCTCTCAAGTACCGAAGTTGGTCGACTTCAATTCTCTATGCAGCAATACTGACAGTGACTTCCGGTTGGGCAACGGTGGCGTCTGCCCAAACTTGGGCAGCGAAAATGTTTGCGGAAACCAACCACGATTTTGGGTCGGTTAGCCGAAATGCGAAAACTGAGCATGCGTTCGTTATCGAAAACATCTATGAAGAAGATGTTCATATCGCCAGCCTTCGAAGTAGTTGCGGTTGCACCAAGCCGGTTTTGAACAAAAAAATTATCAAGTCGTGGGAAAAAGCCGAGCTGGTTGCCCAGTTCAATACTCGTTCCTTCATCGGAAATAAGAATGCGGTCATTACCGTGGTAATCGATCAACCCTATTATGCCGAAATTCAATTGACCGTCCACGGTCATATTCGATCGGATATTGTTACCGAACCGGGTGAAGTGAACTTTGGAGAAGTGCCGGTTGGTTCGAGGAAAGAAATGCCCATTCGTATTTCCTACGCGGGTCGCTCCAATTGGAGCGTTCTCGATGTTCGCGGCAATAGTGATTTCCTGAGCGTTCGTCTCGATCCGGTAAAACGACAAGGAAATCTCAGTGTGTACACGATGCACGTGACGATTCTCGAAACGGCTCCGGTCGGGGAGCTTCAGGACGAGCTTACCGTGGTCACCGATGATCCTTCCGGAAGCGAGTTCTCGTTACCTACGACGGCACGAGTCGTAGCGCCGGTTTCGATTACGCCAAGCCAGATTGCGATCGGCGATGTGACAAATGGGGAAACCAAATCAGATCGTTTCATCGTCAAGGGAAAAAAGCCGTTCAAGATTACCGAAATCCAGTGCACTGACGAACGCTTCGCGTTCAAAATCCCGACTGACGCCAAGCCAGTGCATGTGATACCTTTTGCCTTCAATGGCGAAAACGGAGCCAGTGGCGATTTCCGTCAGTCACTGCTGATCAAGACCGACCTCGGAGAGAGTTTTGTTGCGGAGTGTGTTGTCACGGGACAAGTTGTTCGATAGTCGATATTAACCCAAGGATACACGGATGAATGAAGGACACGACTGGCCACTCGGTTCAAAGTTGATCGTTCAAAAGGCCAGTGCAAAGGACCCATCCAAATCGGCGATTCAGAGTAAATCTAAATCACCCCAACCAAGCACCGACGTTACGATTGGAGCGTACGCTCGATTGTCGACCAATATTCTTTTGACCAAAACCGGGACGGCTATTCGCGACAATCGTTCGACCAATTGGCTCGGCCGACCTTAGTCATAATTTGACTGACACAGGAAGCGTTTAACCCCAATACCGTTCATCGAAGGTAGTGGAGGTTGTTAAACCTCCACATAACTAGGGATCTTTAACAAGATCCACTACTTGATTTGCTTGGCATAAAGCGCGCTAAATGCTTTTGGAGTTGAGTCGCTCGCGGGTTCGATGACTCCGATGACAAGGAATGCAGCTTTAGGTTCTGCTGGGACATTGACCGCATGCGGAACCAGGAACGGGAGCAATTTTAGCTCGAGTTGAAATTGACCGGCGATCGACCATACATCGTGGACGTCTTTTTTCTCCACCGCACCAACCTGGACGACATCGACACTGGGAATACGATCCGCCGAGTTCAACTGCTCATCGGGAAAGAGCGATCGATCGCGTTGGATAAACTCCTTTAACTTGAACAGCATCGGCTTACTAGAGACGATCGATTCAAAAACCGTATCGGCTTTTTCTCGCCACGATACGTCTTCGTTTTCCGAACTAGGTTTCTCCGCTAATCGCTCGCCAAACGCCGTGAGAGCACCGTAGAGCATCGATGTCGACTCCGGAGCGTCGAGATCGAGACGGTTGATCGCATCGGCGAGCTGATCGAGCGACTGAATGACTGGATCGACGTCTGGAGTGCTGCTTTTCGGCTTAGTCAAACTCGTCAGATCGGTAGATTCTGTCGCTACCGACTCAAGCGATAGTGTTGGTTCAATCGTCGTCGCGATTGACATTCCGAGAGTCGGTTCTTCGATGGGGACTGAAGTGGTCGCAAGCGACGGTTCCGTGGCTGAAGTGCTTGCCTCTAGCCCGCCGATCGGAGGCAATTTTCCTGACGATGGTGCTTCGTTTTGAGTTGCGCGTTTTGAGCTCGACGCGGCTAATTCTGGAAGCGGTTCCGAAGGGCTGCCGCGAAATTGTGTCGGAACGATCCAAGGAACCCACTGAGCGACGATAGGTCCGGTCGCGAAAGGATCGGTACCGAGCAAATACCAAATCAATAGAATTGCGATCGGTATCGATGCAAAACCACCTCCGATAACTGATACGATCATTCCGATAGGCGAACTTTGCTTGCGACTGCGGGACTTTAGATTTGAACTTCCGAGAAGGTCAGCCGCCTTCGACGGCGGTGATTCGTCAGCCAATCGGTACGGCTCTGCATCCGGTTCAAATTCAAGACTCTCTTCTTCGTTCTCGCCGATGCCCGCTTCAACATTTTCGTCCGTTAAGTCTTTTTCGTCGTTGTCTGAAATCCCCTCGGGCGGAATCTCATCTTCGAATTCAAGGAGTTCTTCATCGGAATCGTCGTGACGGCTTTCGCCTTCGGTCGCGAAATCATAGGTAAGCGTTCGAGATTCTGTTGAATTTTCCGAGGCACCGGACAGCCACGGTTCATCGGAAACTGACATTGGCCAATCGTGTAACGTTTCCCTATCGGGGATTACATCGTTTCCCGAGGCGACGATTTCCGATAACGAACGTTTGTCACCTATTCGATGTTCGTCATCGGTTTCCAGCGGTTCGTCATACGGAATCGTCGCCGACTGCGTTTCCCATTCATTGGACTGAGGAACTTCGGAGGATGGTGTTTCCATCGCTTCATCGGATGGGCTGTTCGACTCATTGGTCGCTACCGACGAAGCGTCGGAAGCTTCCAAGGAGAAGAACGACGCGAAAAAGTTTCCGGAGCCTGCATCCTCGATGACTTCCCAAGATCCTTCTAGTTGGTCATCATCGGCAACGATGGCGTTGGCCGACAGCAAGTGCCCGCAATGCGAGCAACGCAACACCGCCGATTGGCTTGCTTGACGAGGAGGTGACAACGGATTTTGGCAAGCTGGACAGGGAAGCAGGATCTTCATTACGAGGCTTTCGGAATCCCAATATGAATGTAGGCATGAACGTGAGGAGCACCACGGAAATGGATCACAGCCGATGGTCCTTCAATTCTCCAAATGTCCCAAATTCCATCATCGAGCAAATCATTTTTCGAGAAATAGGCGATCCGTAAATTATCCACGCCACCGCTCTGCTCCAAAATCGACGTGGCTTCAGAAGTATCTTCGTCTCGATACATACTTAGGATGCTGGTTAGTGCACTTTGGAAAAGCGTCTTTTGTTCTTGCTGAAGCGACGAGATTTGCAGACCTAGGAACTTGCCCTGAGGACCTTGTGTTGGAACGTTTGCTTCGGCGGGCGGAGCACTGGAGACAAGAGCAAGTTTGCGTTGATCGGCCGTAAGTGACTCGTAAACGCTTTGCACTTTTTCTGTTTGATAGTAGAAAATATTTGCCTTAGGTGTCGACTCTTCGCCGTGTCCGTAAACGACAGGTCCGCCGAAGACAATCTTGTCTTGGCAATTCCCGTCGGCTCGAAGCGTTAGATGTCGACCCGTCAACATCCACTCGAATTTTTCGTCGCCGGGCTTTCCAAACAAAGCCATGCTGTAGGCCTCGATACCACCATCGTCGTCCTCGGTTTGTAGCTTCAATCGTTCGTAACCCGATTCAGAGGTAAGCTGTTTGACGATCGACTCGACCATTGACTTCTGAGTCGAAGTATAGAAGTCGCCACCGATAAGCGGTTTTGTAACGTGCCAATTTGCATTGACCTTCTTTCGCAATGGATCGGTCCATTCGCGAGCGACTACATTGCGTTGATCGCTACTCAAACTTTTGTAAAGTTCAGCAATGGTGGACTCGGCCGACTGTTCGGCGGTTGTTCCTCCGAATACCATGCTTGGCGACGAAGCCAAAAGCGAAGCGGTTGCAGCGGAGGCTGCAAGAAATTTTCTCCGAGATGGAGATGGACGATCGGCTTGGCAGATATCGCACGATACTGCTTGAGTAGGGATGATTGGATTTTGACTCATGATCAATTCGCCTTTCCGTTGACTAAACGCAAGTTATTATAATTGCATCTTTGCCACGATGCGCACCACCAGGACGCCCCCAGTATATCATGTCTGTTGCTGAGTTGATAGAAAATCAGAATCGTTGGATTCAGGCGGTCGCCTTGGATATGGATGGCTTGACCTTGAATACCGAAGATCTGTACGAAGAGGTAGGGCACGCGTTGATGGCTCGTCGGGGAAAACACTATCGCGACGACGTGCGCCGTCGAATGACAGGCTTGCCCGCACCGCAGGCCTTTGGTGTGCTCATAGAGGCCGAGGGATTGAGCGATTCCTGGCAGCAACTATTGGCAGAATCCGCGGCGATGTTCGATGGCATTCTTGCCGATCGTGTTCAGCCGATGCCCGGTTTAATGTCGTTGCTGGACGAATTGGACAGGTTGTCGTTGCCTCGTTGTATCGCGACCAGTTCGACACGCACTTTTGCCGAAACCGCTCTGGGATTCGCTGGCGTTTTGCCAAGAATCGATTTTGTACTGACCGCAGCCGATGTCCCGCAAGGCAAACCAGCACCGGATATCTATCTCTTAGCAGCGTCAAGAATGGGCACTACCGCCGATCGCATGCTCGTTCTCGAAGACAGCAGTATTGGGAGCCAAGCCGGCATTCGAGCGGGTGCCCATGTGATCTCCGTTCCGAGTCGACATACGCTAGGCAGCGATTTTCGCGGAGCCAATCATGTTGCAACGTGCCTCCAAGATAAAGTTATCTACGCGACATTGGATGCTCGCGTGAGACACTAGTGCGGCCGTACTAAAGTCGTGAGACGAAAGCGTTAACGGCTTGTTGATTTAATTGTTTAACAGTTAGCCGACGGCGTACTCGTGGCCTTTGACGTACGCCTTCGGCTGACGGTTAAACGAAATCCTTGCTGCTGGTCATTAAATCGACAGCCTGCGGCTAGCGCCGACGGCTCACAAATTTTGTAGTAGCCGCCTAAAGGCGGAACTACGAGTCTGAAGGTGGAGCTACTTGCGTAAGGCGACCGGCAAAGCCTGAAGCCGCCAAATATGAAAAACAAGTGTAGCGAGGAACTACTGAACTAAGCCATATCCTTGAGCTTCTTCAGTGGTCGACAGCGGACGGTTGTCGACGCTGGCTTCGGTTCTGCCCATTGCATTTCGCCAGTCTGCGGATTCCGAACTTGTCGCTTTGGCAATGCCTTCTTTTGCACGCGAACGACTTTGCAGATATCAGGAATCGTAAAGACTCCAGGACCCTTCTTGCCGACAGCTTTGCCGATCTCTCCCTTGAGAGCCTCGAAAACTTCAGCAATTTGCTTTTTGTTCATTCCAGTTGTTTCAGCAAGGCTGGTGAATAACTGCAACTTTGTTAGCGGCTTCTCTTTGTTAGCGGCTGCTTTAGCCATCTGGTCAATCCCTTTCGAATATGAACTTTAAATTCTTGAGAGCGACAAACGTCTCAAGCAAAACAACCAAGTGGCCACGATTAAACGGCTTCGACAGTAAATTGCAACTGGGTTTAGCCCCATTTCGCATGAAAAAAGCGACAAAACCGTATGTTTCTACAAGAAAACACCCAGTTCAGGGCTTCGATAGCCCGGTTTGCCCTGCAAAACGCTATGGACGCAAGGGAGTCAACACGCAAAGATTGCTCATCTTATTGGCGAACAGGAGCCTTCCGTTGATGCACAAATTCTTAACCCGCTTTCTCGTGATCGTATACTGTATTGCATTGCCTTTTCAGGTCGGTTGTGTCGGATTACAACGGGCGAATTCGGACGGCGAGAGTACCGACAAAGCGGAAATGCGAGAACAAGCGATGCTCAAATCCAAAATAGGTTCGATGCCGCGCGGGTCTGGTTTGGATCGTCGAGCTCGCGACATCGAAAGTTCGCTCGGAATAAAGTAACCATGGGTTCTCTAAAGCGATTGAGCTGTCTGCTCTGTTTGTTCTTCATTTTTGGAGTAGCGAACATGCCTCTTCGCGCTTCGCAGAACGATCGATTACTCCCCTCGCCGTCACTCGAAGATCAGAAGGTGCTCGATTCGAGCAACGAAATTGCGAAACATATTTCGGCGGTGGAATGGCTGGGGCCGCTAGCGCCGATCGCTTTGTCGCCATTTTTCGGATTGGCATGTCTGTCGGGGATCGCAACCTATGGACCTGAATGGCTGCAGCAGCGAAGCGGGATTTTCGATGCCTCGAGTCCGCTGAACAACCCGGCACTTTTTTGGACGATGGTTGTCCTGACGATGGTTTCGAGCTTGCCGCGATTGTCGAAAGTCAGCAAACCACTTGCCTTGGCCGCAGAAAAGCTCGAAGCCTACTCGGTGGTGATCATCGTAATTGCAATGCGAGTATTGGCCAGCGCGGAAAGCGATATCGCTGAGTCGGCAGCGTCCTTCGTACCGATCTATTTGTCTTCAGGGATCGCTTCGATTCCTTTGGATATTGCGATGGCCATCGCTTCAGCAATCAACATCGTAGTCATCAACGGAGTCAAGCTTTTTTGCGAATTGGTGATCTGGTTAACGCCGATCCCAATGATTGACGCGACGGTTGAAGTGACGAACAAAGGGCTGTGTATCGGCCTGATAGGTCTCTATTGTTGGAGCCCACTCGTCGCTACGCTCTTGAATCTTGTGCTGCTTTCAATCTGCCTCGTGGTTTATTTTTGGACGCAGCGTCGGATCGTTTACTACGTTGAACTCGTAGTTGGGCCGATGATAGAGCGATGGCTGCCCTGGTGGTTCGCCGAAACTGCGGATGGTGAAACAGTATTCATAGCTGAATCCTGGAATGGATTGCCAAAACTCACCAAGCTGCGTTTCAAAGGTTCGCCTAACGAAGGATGGCAATTAACTCGCCGACGCTGGTGGCGATGCTCGACGTTCAGCTTCCCCCCATCTCAACCGCGCACAAAGTCCGGCTTGTTGGCGCAGTCGGTATTCCTCAGTGGCGGCCATCTTCCGACAGTAGAACTGCATCACCGTCGATCGGGCAGAGAACGCGTCGTCGAGCTCGCGATAGCTTAAGTGCGCGGTTCGCGGGCGAGACGCCTGCGCACCGGGTTATAAATCTCGAATCCAGATATTGCGAAATCGAATTCGATTTCCATGATCCTGAAGCATGATCGGAGCGGCTGGCGGCACGAAATCTTTGGGGCTCCCTCTAAGCCCGGTCGGACCAGCTAGCTCTCGGTGATTATGCACCAAGACACCGTTGTGAAAAAGAGTGATATAAGGTGGGCGAACCATCTTCCCTTCTTCGTATCGGGGAGCTTCAAAAACGATTTCGTAGGTTTGCCATTCCCCCTGAGGACGAGTCGCATTGACCAGCGGCGGATACTGACCGTAGATCGAGGCTGCTTGGCCATCAGCATAGGTCCGACTCTTATAAGAATCGAGGATCTGAACTTCGTACCGCTCCATCAGTTTAATACCGCTGTTACCACGCCCTTGACCGGCACCTTGAGTTCCCTCTGGGATAAACCATTCAATATGCAACTGGCAAGATTCAAAGCTATCCAACGTGAGGATAGAGCCTGTTCGAGGCACAATTTCAAAGTAGCCATCTTGGATCTTCCATTGGGCTTCGTAGAGCTCTTCTTCACCACCCAATTGATACCATTCGTCGAGATTCGTCCCATCGAACAAAACTCGCGCGTCGGCCGGTGGCATCGAATCGATCACGCCCGGCGCGATCGCATTGGGTCGACGACGTTTAAGGTCATGAATCCGCCAAGGTTGCCCGGGGATCTGGGGATGAGTAAGCGAGCCGAAGTTCGTCAACGGCTTTCTGGCCGGTGGTGCCTGCGGTTCGGATTTTGGCGTTGCTTTGTCGCCACTCGAACTTTTACCCTTGGGCGCGGATTTCTCCGACTTCTTTTCGGCGGCCCTATTGGGTCGGTTCTCTTTGACAGTTTTCTCGGTCGAGTTCTCGTCGGCGGCAACAACGACTGGTTCAGAAGCGGGGGCTTCCGATGGCTTGGCGGGATTTTCCTGGGCTTGGGTTGCGATAGCCAAGTACGAAATTGACAAGATGACGAAGGCGTTGATCACGAATCGCATGGCGAAGTTCTCGAGTAAAAGGCGGCGGGATGGACTCTCAATAAGACTAATCACGCAGACGGGGGCGTCTAGCCTGGATTATTCATAACCCGAAGCGTAAGCAGCAACGTGTTAGGACGAAAACTAGCTTACCGATGAATAATCCACGTTAGTTCGACTGTCCTAAGTTCGGTTATTAGACCCCAACCAGCTTGTCTGGTTCGTGAATAAGATTAGTAGCTAAACGAGCGTAGGCGAAAGTACCTCCCCCATTCCCTGCATCCCGCCGCCGGAGGCGGCGGCGGGATGCAGGGAATGGGGGAGCGGCGTGGCTTTTGTTTTAGCTGCTAAGCTCCTTCACCCATGGCTCAAGGCCATGGGGGTCGAACTTACGACCGTCGAACTAGAGCCTTGTTGCAGAATGCATTTCCGGTTCTGGCACCGTATTTGCGTATACCTCGTACTAGCTAGCTCTTCAACTGCCTTGTACTTGTCATCCTCTTCGTAAGTTTTCCAAACAGCGATCCCAAATGAACCGATTCTCGCCCTCAGATCCAGATTTTCGTGTAGCTCCCAAATTTGCATTGGAGGGCGCGCTTTTGGTTGCCGCCCCGCAAGTAGAGGATGAATTGTATGGTCGGTCGGTTTGCTTGATGATTCGGCACGACAGTGAGCAATCGATTGGCGTGGTTTTGAATCGCCCATTTTCGTTGGATGTTACCCCGCTTTGGGAGCAACTTACCAATGGATTAGCCAAGACGGCCAATCCGCCTCCCTATCTAAATTTTGGCGGTCCTAATTCAGGTCCAGTCGTCGCCATTCACGATCGGGAATCGTTAGCCGATAGTGGCAGCGAGAGCGGTATTTACTTGGCAGCCCACATCGATACGCTAAAAAAACTTGCCCTGGTAGATCCCGAGCATTATCGGCTTCTGGTCGGTCACTCCGCTTGGAAGCCGGGAGTCCTCGAACGAGAGATTTCAGAAGGAATTTGGTATCCATTGCCCGCTTCCCCTGATTTGGTCTTTGTTGATGACTATGATATGTGGATAAAGGGAATGCGTCGGGTCGGCGGATTTATAGTTCAATCTGTCATTGGCCTCGATTCGCTCCCATCATCGCCACATTTGAACTAGTTTCGAGCAATCTCAGTCATGCGTGTTGGTCAGGTCGTTAAATTGATCCATGATCGAAAGTTCGGCTTCATTCGAGCTGATAACTTTCGAAACGATATCTTTTTTCACTACTCAACGGTCATCGGCCCCTCCAAGCCTGACCAATGGTTTGCTGGACAAGAAGTCGAGTTTGACCTCAATGAAGTCCGTCGTTTGGAGTTAGGCGAGCTGGAAGCGGCGACAGTTCAGGTGGCCTCGCGACCGCTTTCGCATATCCTCGACGAAAAGCTAGCCCCCGGATTAACACCTGCCCATCACCCCAAAGCCCGCCGCCGCAAACCTCGGTGGCGTTCAGCAGACGAACCTCAGAAGCCAAACGAGAATGTCAAAAGCGAAGACTAGTGCTTTGTCAACTTTACGTTTTAGGGTGGCACGCTCTGAGGCTTTGCCTCAGTATTAGGCACAATTCTTGCTTAGTTTAGCAGGGGTAAGCAAAGGCGAGGTTGCCTTTGCAAGAGTATTCGCACGGATGCTTCAGTTGCTTGGA
>JAWXCK010000079.1:0-30091 GCA_034408855.1 Pirellulaceae bacterium | reverse complement strand
CGATGCGTCAAAGGCGCTCGGCAACCCGCCGGACTGATCGTCTGGTGGGTTGTTTTTCTTCAACTTTGGACATCGGAGTGATGCCTCAAAAATCCAATGAGAAACGGGTGTCCGTTGAAACTTCGGTTCTCTATTCGTAACGATAAATAGTCAATTTTGACCCACAGATTTTGCGGAAGAGCCGGATTTATAAGGTTTTAGAATTAACCTAGTCTTAGATTGCAAGCGATGATTTCACCCCGTCTAGCCTTTCGACTTGGCCTCATTGCTGGTCTTTTTGTGGTATTGGCGAATTGTGACTATTCGCACGGCGAAGAACCAGCCAATCAGTTTATTGAACGGCTTCGCGAAGAACGGCTCTTCGATCACGCCTCGAAGTATTTGGATATCTACGGAAAAAAGGGGTGGCTTCCCGAAACGATGGTTCGCGACGCCCCGCTTGAACGACTGATGATCATTCAAGATTCGCTGGCAACGTCTCGGACCACCAAAGAGCGCGACGAACGATTGGCGGCGCTTGAAAACGGCTTCCGCGATTTTCTAGCGTCGGCCAAGGATCATCCAAGACGTTCGGAAGCAGGTTTGCGATTCGGAACCCTTATGCTGGATCACGGCCAACGAGAGATCAAAAAACTCGACGAACCGAATCAGAGCGACAATGCGAATGCAATTCGCAAGGCTGCTCGCGATGCCTTCACGCAATCCGAGGCGGCATTCAAGAAAACACAGGAAGGGCTAGTAATCGTCCTCAAGGAGATGGCGGGAGCCAAAATTGCGGCGAGCGATACTGAGAAAATAGCCCTGCGAAAACGCTATCAAGGTGAATATCGACAATCGCAAATCCTGCAAGGTTTGGTCCTCAAATTGATCGCGACCACTTACCCAACCGACGACAAGTTGTATCAAGATTGGCTAAAAAAAGCCGAAACGCAATTGTCGGAAGTTATTAGCAAAGCGACATCCGCGACCGAAATCGGTGCCAAGACTCTCAGTCGGCTCTATCGCGGCGAAGTTCAAGCATTGCAAGGAAAGATCGCGCCCGCGCTCGAAAGTTACACGCCGGTCGCAGACAACGAAGAGGATGGGATCTTTCGCGTTTGGCGAGTGCAAGCGACTGCGGCAATGATTCGCTTGTTAGGTTCTGAAGCAGGTGGCAGTAAGTTTGATGATGCGATTAAGCGTGGGGTCGATCTCTTAAAGAAGTTGGATAAGAACGAGCTGATGAATCCAGAGTCGCTCGATTTACAATTGGCGATCAGCCAAGTTCGGCTCGCCTACAGCGCGGCAGTCAAAGGTAAAAAAGGGAGCGAAACAACGGTCAAAGGCGAGCAGCGTGAAGCTCGTGAAATGCTTAACGTCATCGCTCGACGGCCAGGCGATCATCAAGTCAAAGCCAAAAAATTGCTCTCGGAACTCGGAATCGAAGTCATCGATCCAAACGAATCAAAACTGCCGGTGGTAAGAACGTTTGCTGATGCTTTTAAAGAAGCCAAGATACGCTTAGAACGGGCAGAAAGTTCAACGCTTTCCGTGGAGATTCTCAAGACTCGAATCAAGGAAACATCGGGTGCAGACAAAGTGCAGGTCGAATCGGAATTAAAGCTGACCGAAGAGAATGCCAGACGTGATCGCGACCAGGCCCTCCAGTTGCTCCGACGTGCGCTGCATCTCTATCGACCCGACGATCCACGTGACGACTTGCTTACCGCTCGCTTTTACATTGCTTACTTGTTGGTCAAACAAGATCGGTTCTGGGAGTCGGTCGCCGTATCGGATTTTGTTGCTCGAAGTGGTCCCGGTACCGATACTGGATTAAAAGCTACTGGCTTTGCCTTGTTCGGTTATCGCAAAATCGTCGAGTCGCTTCCGGCCGATCGACAGATGAGTGTCATTGGATCGCTCGAAGCATTGGCACAATTTATGCAAGCGACATGGCCCGAGGCCGAAGAAACCCAACAAGCAACTTTGACACTTCTGCAACACGCGCTTCGAAATCAAAAGTGGGATGAAGCCGAACGATTCTTGTCGCTTATGCCAAAGTCGGGCGATCAATCGAATGCGACACGTCGCGACTTGGGATACGTGCTCTGGATCCAGTACCTCATTAGTCTCGATGCCCAGCGCAAAGCAGGTAAAGCTGAGGGACTTGGAGATTTAGCGCTGCGCGATCGCGCTGAACGGCTTTTGAGCGAAGGCTGGGAAGCATTGCAAATCGTCACGCTCGACCAACGAGCCGTCGAAGCGGCCTGTGCGCTGGCGTCCCTCTATCTGCGGACCGATCGACTCGATAAAGCCGAGGCAATACTCTATCGAGAGAAGATCGGCCCGATCGCCGTCATTGCCAATAAGTCGGGTCCCGTCAAAGATGCAACCGTTCGCTTAGAAGTCCATCGCTTAACGCTTCAGTCGAAAGTTATGGCAGCCGCCAGTGGTTCCAAGACGCTCGAGCCATCTGAAGTCGAATCGCTCGTCAATGAGATGCAAGCGGCGGCTGGCAAGAATACGAAGCTGCTCACCAACACCCTCTTAGTACTCGCTAAAGATCTGCAAGATCAATTGTCGGCCGTCCAGAATGATACCAATAAAGCGAAGCTCGCTGGCGGTATACAAGTTCTACTGACGCAACTGGCCAGCGTTTCCAAAGACGCCGGGATGCTCGACTGGGCCGGTACAACGATGTGGCAACTTGCAGCCGGACTTTCGAAGAAGCCCGGTTCGTCGGCGATCATGAAGAAGCTCAACGCCGAAGCGATTCAAGTCTTCCAAAAAATGCTCGATATGGCTGCCAAAGATCCAAAGTTCCTTGATGCCATTCAGCGAGTCCCCGACGATATTTTGCTAAAACAAGCTCTGGCGTATCGCGGAACCTCGGAATACCAAAAAGCTGCCGACTCGTTGATTAAAATTCTCAAAGGCAATTCGAACCAATTGACGGCGCAAGTTGAAGCGGCTCGCAATTATCAAGAATGGGCGACCGCCAAAGATGGCGAGTTGCTGAAGAAGGCCATTTACGGAGTCGAACCAGATCGGCGTCAAAAAAATATCGTATGGGGTTGGGGCCAGATTTCAAAAGCCCTCATTTCCCAAATGGCGAATAGCCCAGAATTGCAAACCATCTTCTTTGATGCAAGATTACAATTGGCGACCTGCCGGCGACAAATTGCCTTGAGCATGCCGGCTGGAGAACTACGCGATAAAACTTTGGAACAAGCCCTCAACGATATTCGACAGACCTATTTGTTCTACCCAGAATTCGGCGGCGGCGAATCCAAGAACGATTTTGAAAAATTGGTTCGGAGCCTCCAAAAAGATCGCGGAAAAGAAAACGTTGGACTAAAAGAATTTGACGTCAAATAACGAGTTCGACATTCGCAAATATTACCATGACTCGTTCAAAACTAAGCTAATCTGCATTTTAACCTTTATATACTTATGAATCGTTACCTAAAATCTTTTGCTGCATGTGGGCTCATTGCGGCTTGGACACCCTGTTTCGCGCAGGAAGCCGATAGAATCTATCCCAAAACGGGTATTACCGTTACCGGCAAAATTGTCGAAGTAACGCGCGACCATGTCGTCGCAGATATCCGAGGCACGAAAGAGAATTATCCATCGAACACGATTCAGCGTATCGTCTACGAAACAGAACCGGCACAACTTTCTCGCGCTAAAGAGCTAATACTTTCCGATCAATGGGACGATGCGCTCGAGTCACTTAAGAAGGTCGATACCAAATCGCTTCTACGTGAAGAAGTTAAGAAGGAGTTTCTCTTTTATTTCGGTCTGGTTCAATCGCATTTGGCTCTTCAAGGACAAGGTGATCCTCAGGTCGCCGAAACGCAGTTGCTGAAGTTTGTTCAACGCGACGCGCAGTCGTACCATTTCTATCCTACATCGGATGCCCTAGGAACTTTGGCGATGGCGACCGGAGCCTACGACAAAGCCAGCAAGTATTTTGCGGCTATGGCCAGTGCACCCTTTCCTGAATACAAAATCAAAGCTCAGTATATGCTTGGGGTGGCGACTTTGGCTCTCGGCAAAGTTACTGAAGCTCGAGCGGCATTTGATGCTGCGAGTTCAATCAGCGCTGATAACGCAGAAGCCAAGCGATATCGGAAAATGTCGCAACTGGGCTTGTTGCGTTGCGATTCGGCCGACAAGAAAGTTGACGAGGCGATCAAGAATCTTCGCGTGATGGTCTCAGAAAACGATGCGACCGACAGCCAGCTCTTTGCGCAAATTTACAACGCATTAGGGGATGCCCATCGCCAAGCCGGCCAGGAAGAAGAGGCGCTGCTTGCGTACTTGCACACCGATCTGCTCTTTACCAGTGAACCCGATAGTCATGCCGAGGCTTTGTATTATCTGAGCCAGCTTTTTCTAAAGACGGACCCTCAGCGGGCTGCCGATGCGAAGTCGCGCCTGCAATCGCTCTATACCAATTCCGCTTGGGCTAAAAAGTAAATGCAAACGAATTATTTCCAGTCTTCTTTTCGCAATCTTGTCGATATCCGGTTTTCGAATTGGCAGTCGAACAACCTCCATCTACGATATGATTCTTGAATCATCCAAACCACTTGAACTCTTTTTCTCGAACCAAAACCCTACGATTTTAATTTCTCGTCCGGAGGCGACCGCACTATGCATGATCTGACATGCCCTAACACTAGTCCCGTTCAATGCAATGCGGACATGATCTCAACCGATCGTCGCAAGATGCGATGGACTTGGATCGTAAGTCTGCTCGCGCTTTGGCTTATCAGTGGTCCGCTTTGCTACCAAGGAATATCGCAAGAAGAAGTTGCCCAGCCCGCTGCGGCAGCGGATGCGGACGCTTCTCCACCAGCGTCGTCCGAATCGATGCTCCTCACGACCTGGAAAGCACTTACGCCACTCTATTCGATCGCCTTCTTGATGATGTCGTTTTTGCTGATTGCCGTTCTGGTCATGATGATCCTGGCCGTTCGAAAGGATAGCTTCGTACCCAATGACTTATTGCAAGGCGTCGAAGCCAGTTTGAACGACAACAATTTGGCAGCGGCCGTCGAACTCGTCAGGTCCGATGAATCGTTTATCGGTCAAGTTGTCTCGTCAGGACTTGGAAAACTTCAAATTGGTAAAGCTCAAGCGATGGAAGCGATGCAAGCGACCGGCGAAGATGAAACGATGAAGCTTGAACATAAACTCGGTTACCTTGCTTTGATCGGGAATATTGCACCGATGGTTGGTTTGCTCGGAACAGTTCATGGAATGGTGAAGTCGTTTGCCGTGATTGCAAGTAGCGAACAGACTCCGAAGCCGGCTAAACTCGCTTTGGGTATTCAAACGGCACTCTATACGACCCTTGTCGGACTCGTGATCGCGATTCCGGCGATCATTTGCTACAACCTGCTTCGCAATCGCGTGCAACGCATGGTGGTTGAAGCGGGTAACGAAAGCGAATCGATGATCGAAAAATTCGAAGTCGCATTGCGTCAAGGCCCCGCGTCATAACTTGGAATCGTGCCCATGCGTAAAAAACCAAATACCAAAATAGCCGATGGCGACATGACGAGCATGATCGACATGGTCTTTCAGCTTATCGCCTTCTTCATGGTGCTCATCAATTTTTCACAAGATGATCAGAATGCGAAGATCACGTTGCCTGAAAGTGAACTAGCCAAGCCCTCCGAAGGTCCGGCTGAGTTTCCGATCGTGATCCATTTAGATCGTGATGCCAGAATCTATATGGGCGCGAACGAAGCGACCATCGATTCGATCCGACCTCTATTGGGTACGGAAGTCGCTGTCTTAAAGTCAAACAAGAAAGAAGCCAAGGACGGCAATATTATCATCCGAGCTCATCGCGACGCACCGGGTGGCAAGGTTCAGGACTTGATCGCTAAATGCCAAGAAATGGGCTTCGAGAAGTTTGCTTTGCGCGTCAAGGAAGAGGAAATTCCATAAAGGTCGAACTATGAAATACAAATCCTCGGCCGCAGAGAATGAAGGGCAATTGCAGCTTACATCGATGATCGATGTCGTCTTCTTGCTGCTCATCTTCTTCGTGATGACCTTTAAGATCGCGGCCCAAGAAGGTGACTTTAGCGTCAAGATGCCGCTGCAGAACGAAGGTGGACAGCCGCTCGAACCCGACGCCGACCTTCCGATTAAACTTCGATTGCGGGCCGATGCCAGTGGCAACCTGGCCGACCTACTTGTCAATGACTCGCAGTCGTTCGGTACCGACTTTGCCAAGCTAAGAAGTTTCATCATTCAGATGACGCCAGGAGGAACAGACGGCCCTTCGGACGCCAAAGGTCCCGAAGTCGAACTCGATTTAGATTATCAACTGAAGTACGAGTATGTGATCTCAGCCATTACTAGCGTTACCGGATATCGACAAGGCGAAGATATTATTCGCTTAGTCGATCGAATCAAATTTGCCCCGCCGAGAAAGGCGCAATGAGATTTTAAAGGTTGATTTAGGAATGGGTCAAAAATAACTTCGAGTTTTTTTAAATCGGGTGGCACGCCACCTTCTGGTTCCGAGGCTCTGCCTCGGAACCCACTGTAACGCAGGCTCTGCCTGCAGACATGGCAATTGTTCGTGAGTGGCGTCAATCGGTGTCCACGAGGCGGAGCCTCCGAAGCAGTGCGTTCCCAGGCGAGAGCCTGGGAACGAGCGTTTTCGTGATGGCGATTAGCGAGAAGTGTCAGTTTCTTTTCTTGATCAGCGGTCTCAAGATGACGTCTTTTATTCTCGCATTAGGAGCCAGCGAGGCAAGTTCGTTGACAAGTTTCTCGATCCGATCGCGACTTTCTGGATCTTCGTACAACGTCCGAACGATTACATGCCAAAGCGTTTTGTCATCCGGCGGTTGCCAGTAGTACGCGTGCGTATGAAAGTAGGTTCCTATGCGCTTGGTTTTCTCTATGTCGCTGATGTCAACGATAAATCCGTCTTCGGAGATCCGTTGCGATTTCAGCATCTCTTCGAGATAGGCCAGCGCCTGCTCTCGAAACTCTGCGGGCCGGGCATCGTAAATTCCCTTTACGACTCGCGGAGCGATATCTTCGCTTCCATTGGCGAACTGAACGAGTGCCATCATGTTGTCGAGCGAGATCTTGTCATAGCCGATGATCTGACACTCGGCTTCCAAGATCGATAAACTACGGACTTTGACTTTGTTCGCTTCGAAAAAATGAACGGCATTCGATATCGCCTTGTTCTTCGCCAGATCTTCTTTTAAATATCGAGCCAAGATCAAGCGCTTGGTCAACAAATTCAGAAGAGTACCGCCATCATCAAGATCGTCTCCAGGTGCGTGCATCGCGACCGGGATCGCCAGCATTTTCTCTATTAATTCGTCGTACCCGGCCGCCAACAATTGAACGGCTGTGCGCCCGGCTTCGGTCTTAAGATAGGTTTGTAAATGCTCGTTGACGTCGCTGACTGTCGGAGTGAGTACTCGCAATTCTGGGTCGGTGACGAACTCGATGGTCGGTTTCATCTCGTAGAAAATGATCGAAGATAAGATTCCTCGGCCACCATCTAATTCGTCTGAATTCCGGATCAGTTTTGCGGCAACCGCAAGGCACGGTTCTGGATTTCGAACGGCCGCTTGAATCATGTATCGATTGAGCGTCGCTTGATGCCATTCATTCTGCCCATCGTCGATGATCTCGGAAAATCCGCGAGGCCAACTTGCTTTGTCTAAAGTACGACGATTGGTTACTTCCGTTTCTTGATACTGATCGAAAAGTCGACTCATGACTTCTTCTCCCACATCCTCAGGGATATCGACGAAACATAACGCATTGGCGATGAAGGCCAGTTTGGCAATCGCATTCGCGTCGTTCTTCAAATCCGTTTCCAGGACGACTCTCGCGAAAAGGCTCGCGATCGCGTCCTCTATTGAAGTTTGAGTCGCTTCTAGTGACTGGCCGTAATACCTGCAGGCCGCGCCGACCGCGTCCATGGGACGCGGATAGGACTGCGACAACGTCCTGATGGCGAGCTCCCAGTACCGGTCGTTTTCTCGAATAGTATTCTTACTCGGCCAAGTCCTCAGCCGACGCTCGACGACTTCGGCAAAGGCGACGGGATGATTCTTCGAAAGCTCCACCAGAAAATCGTAAGCTTCCTCTCGAGGCGATCCGAATTCGGGTGATGGAAGCAATGCGTAAACGACGGGCTGGCAATCGTAGCCCGCGGTCCCGAGAATTCTGCAAATCGCTGCGGCATCCAATCCGCCCAGCAACCATTCCTTGATATCGCCGGATTGTGCATTGACCTCTGAAAATTCAAGCTTGGAGTCATAGGCGCGCTGAGCTTTCTCCAATCGATCTCGCGCCCAATTCACTAACTGATCATCGGCGGCGAGATTCTTCGACATGGCTTGAAGAATACATATCCGATCGTAGATAGCCGTACTTCGAATTTCGGGCGAAAACGATGCCTTGCTGATGCGTTCCGAAAGAATGCGATCAAACTGATCGATTGCGTCATGAAGCCCTTGATCGGCTTGTCGAAGGAGAGCTCGCCCCTTTTCAGATTGATTGAGTTTATCAAAGTAGAGCGGTCCGACGGCGTCGGCGCGCTGACCAAAACTGTAGATCGACCTTCCTAGCAAGAAGACGCAGGCGGTCGAACTCGGAATCGATTTTTCTTGCAGTTCCTGAACGATCGCCTCGAAGCCGGCAACTGGGTAGAACCTCGGAAAGGACTCGGCGAGATCGCGCATAAAGTATTGAGAATAATCCGCAGCGGTCGGTGCCTGGCCAATCGTTAATTTGCTGTTACCTACGGTATAGCCGCCATATTTTCGCGCAGCGACCAAGCAAGCTTTGGCGGCGGTGAGCTTTTCGTCGTGCGAATCTGCCAGGATCGAGACGGCGCGCATCGCTTGTCCGATCGATTCGACTTCCTGGTCTTGGTTCAATACCTGCATCCAATGTTCGAATGACTTTCCTTGAAAAAGTTTGCCAGTCACGCGAGAAAGTTTTTCTTCGGAAGCGTTGCCGGCGCTTAACGAATTTGATGACGTTGCCAGGGGTGAACTCGGATTCTCTTTTTGCGTGATCCGAACGACCTGGCGATCGTTGCGTGTGAGCGAGATTTGCTCGTCGCTGATGCTCAATTGATCGGATTCGACGCCGGTCAGTTCGATCGTATACCGACCGCTTCGCAATCGTAGCGTGGCGGGTTGCGATTGCTCGACTTCGAGCTGCTCAACAATCGTTTCACCTTGCGTTACTTTGACCTGAGCCTTGGCATCGTCGGATTGAATGACGAGCGTACCGCGATCGGTAGTGATAGTAAGAAATATTCCGGCGGCGAAGACCAGCGGGAGCACTCCCAGTGCGATCCATATCGGGAATCGATTTGATGATCGACCAGTCGCGACCGGTCGCAGAACGAGATTCGAGCGTCCCGTTGGAGTTTCGTCATTGCTTGGCGGTGCCTCCAACGCTGCCCGCAATAGTGATCGTAGGCCGCTGGCGTCGCAATGCGGTTCTAGAAGCTTGGCGATCTCTTCTGCCGATTGTGGTCGTCGGTTCGGATCGACGCTTAACATACGATCGACCAACTGTGAGACTTCGATCGGCAGATCGTTTCGCAGCGAAGTGATCGATGGAGCTTCCGAGGAACCGATTGCTTGGATGGTTTTTGCAAGATTGCGTTCGGCACCGAACGGCGGTTGCTTGGCGAAGAGTCGAAAGAAAGTCGCTCCTAAGCTATATATATCGGCGCGATGGTCGGCCAGACGCGGGTCGTTCAATTGCTCGCGAGCCATATAGGGGACCGTTCCCATCATGTGGCCGACGGTGGTGAGTCGTTCGTCGGCCGCCAGCGGCGAATCGCCATCGAGCACTAATCCCAAATCGAGAATTTTTACCTGCCCATTTTCCGTAAGAAACAGGTTCGATGGCTTGATGTCGCGATGTACCATTCCGGCATTGTGAATCGCTTCAAGACCAAGGGCTGTTTGCCGGATGATCTCACAAATCGAAGCACAAGGAATATCGGGAACGCGACGGCATATTTTCCCTAGATCCAATCCGTTGAGATATTCCATGACGAGAAAGTGCCATCCATCCTCATCGCCTGCGTCGGTAGCTCGCACGATGTTCGGATGTTCCAGGGCGGCGATGGCCGTCATCTCGCGATTGAAGCGATCGAGCCATCCTTGTCGAACAAGCTTGTCGCGGTCGAGCAATTTGATGGCGACTTGCCGCTTGAGCCGTTCGTGCTCCGCTAGGTAGACGGCTCCCATACCTCCTTCCTCCAAGGCTCGAATCAATCGATAGGGGCCGAGCGTCGATTTCGGGAGTGGCGATCGATTGCTCGGTGAATTCTTGCTAGATGAATTCTCATCAATATTCGAATTTTCGTTCGGTTGCACCAAAATTTTTCCAACGATCGCCTGGCATTCCGGCTCGGCTTCGAAATGTGGGATCCGAGGATTGTCAGGCTGTTTACGAAGACACGCAAGTTCTGAAGGATACGGTTGGCTTTGCACGGCGTGCTGACAATGCTCGCAAGTTTCAACGTGCTCGATGGCTTGTTCCAGTTCTTCCGATGCGATCCGACCGGAAAGCAATCCGAGCAATTCGGTATCGCTGAGGCATTTTCGACGTACTGCGATCATGTTGTATCTTCCGTTCTTTCGGCCTTTCAGGCCTTGTCATTCTACGTACACAACTAAGTGTGGCACGACGCTCCGCCGTCGTGATTCGCGACGGCGGAGCGTCGCGGCACAATGGACGAACCCCAGTTTCTAGTCTCGACAATGCATTAGTTCCTATACGTATATCGAAAACGTTGGACAGTGCGGTACTTTCAGCGACCGAACAAGCCAGTTACCATAGAAATCATGTCAACTCTTGAAATCGCAAGCACTCCATCGACTTCGAATTCGCTGCTACAGCGGGCGTGTGAGGGCGAGCCGATCGCGTGGCAAAAGTTGGTTCAATTACACGGTCCCATGATCTACGTCTGGGCGCGTCGGACGGGCCTTCAACCGCACGACGCCGCCGATGTAACTCAAGAGACATTCGCCGCCGTGCACGCGAGATTGCCTCGATTCGAACCGAATCGCGGCAATTCGACTTTTCGCGGCTGGCTTTGGACAATCACTCGCAATAAAGCTGCCGATTGCGTTCGGCGTCGGCTTACGGAATTCCAAGCTCGAGGCGGTAGCACCAACATGGCGATGCTTGACCAACAAGTGGCCGGCCAGTCGCTACTATCGGATTCTCATGCCGAAGTCGAAACGTCGGTAGCGGAAGACGAAAGCGATCGTCGCGGTGTCATCGAGCGAGCGATGGCGATTCTCAGACAGAGTTTCGAAGATCAGACATGGCAAGCTTTTTGGCGCACCGTCGTCGATGGTTGCTCTCCGGATGAAGTCGCCATCGAGCTTGGTATGTCGAGATGGGCGGTTTATAAAGCCCGCACTCGGATTCTGCAACGCCTGCGAACGGAGTTGCATGGGCTCGAAGATTTGTCGTGAATGATTCGCAATGTGCACAGACGAACTGATTCATCAGTCGGCTCCCGCTATCTTAAACTCATTCCATTCGGAGAACTATTCAGGTCGCTGATTATTCGACCAGTGGGCACTCGCATCGTTTCCGCGGACATAGACCCCTTTTTCGTTCCATCGCATGGCGGCTCGAACGTCTGCCGAGCAATATCGAAGCGTCAAACCGCAGCGACGACGCGACGATTCATTGGCTTCTGATCCGTGCAGCAGTAAGTCGCTATGGATCGAGACTTGGCCGGCCTTCAATTCATCCCAAACGACATCGCCATATTGTTCGGCGTTATCAATGCTTTGGCTAAGAACATTATGATCGGCGGAATCGCTCGGCCGATAAGTGAGATGCCCGACATGATGCGAACCAGCGACGAATTTCATACAGGCATTTTCGCGATCAGCGTCGTCGACAGCCAGCCAAACCGTGACCGCCTTGGACGGCGACAATGGCCAATAGCTGGCGTCTTGATGCCAAGCGACGGCTTTGCCATCCTTCGGAAGCTTACAAAAAAAATGAGAACCCCAACCGATCACATTTTCACCGAGCAGATCCGATACGACATTCGCGATACGCGAGTCGTTCAAAATATCATAGACCGGTCCATACTTGAGGTGTGCCGAAGAGATCGAGTATTGGTCGCCACCGGCCGCCACAATTTTCTTCAGCAACTCATCGAAATATGTTCGAATAGCTTCGATCTCTTGGTTCGAGAATATCGAAATAGGAGCCACATAGCCGCGAACATTGTAATGCTCGATCTGCGAGCTTGTGAGGTATCGAGGACTGTCGTTCGCAATCGGATGAAATCGCAAGTCGCGATCGATTGACTTGAGTTCGCTTTCGGTCGGAGTAATGCTGAATGGGATCATAGGGTTGAGGGTTGAGGGTGGCCTAAAAAATAGGTTTCGTATTTCGAGATGCACTGCTTCGCTAGGAAATGGAATATTGGAGATTCGCTTTAACATAATCCAATCTCTGGAGGTATACCATGACCAAGAATCGAAGAAATCTTATCCCTCAGCGAAAGGCCGACATCGTTGGGCGGCCTTTCAAAAAAAATGGCCAGTCAGCACGCTGGCCGAGGAGTTGTCCATCCACAGCGAACGCTTTCGCGACGTGGCTCGACTGATCCCTTCGCATCTACGTTACGGTATCGGATACACATTGAACTTGACGCATATGACGGTTTGCGTGAGAATTCGCTTCTGATCCTTAATGAAGAGTGATATGCTGGAGGGGTTGAAAGTCTTTGCAGCAGATGAAATTTCGATCGTTCCCGTTATGAAGTAGGTTAGCGGAATCTTTTTTCTGGCAGAACGCAAATGAAATTTCAGAGAATTATCGCGAACGGGAAATTCATCCCGGAGATTGATGGCCTACGTTTTATTGCAATTCTGAGCGTCGTCCTCTTTCATCTAAATATCTTCTTGATCGAAAAGGATGTCCATAGTTACGAAAGCAACTACGACTTCTCTGTGTTCAACGCCCTACTAGCGCGAGGAAACTATGGAGTTACGTTATTTTTTGTCATAAGTGGTTTCATACTTGGCCGTCCATTCGCAGACAAGCATATCAATCACATGCCCTGTGTCTCGTTGCCATCGTACTTCATGCGACGCATTACTCGATTAGAACCGCCCTATATAATAGTCATGACTGTAATGCTGTTCGCGACTGTTTATGGGGCCAAGACGCTGACGTTGCATCAGGGCATTGCGAGCTATCTGGCTTCAATTACCTACACGCATAATTTTCTCTATGGTAGAGAGGTATTGCCGCTGCTCAATGGCGTCGCGTGGAGCCTAGAAATCGAAGTGCAATTCTATATCTTTGCTCCCTTGTTGGGATTGGTATTCCGACTGCGCAATCCGATTCTTCGAAGGCTTGCAGTCATCCTGGGATGTTTGTTTTTCCTTCTTTTGGAACATTTCGTGGCGATGCCATTTCGCTCGCTTTTGAACTATTGCGAATTCTTCTTGCTCGGATATTTATTGGCAGATCTCTATGTTTGCCGTACCTTAGCGCTCAACACCTTCAAGTTCGCATCTTTCTTTGCGTTCGTGATTTTCGCTTTCCTGTGGTTGATGCGATCCAATCAGGCTGACAACGCTTCGCAGAAGATTTTTCTGGAGATCGGAGAATTGACTTCGATATTTGGACTGTATTATTTAATTCTTTTTCAGAAAGCATTTGGCTTTCTGACATACTCATGGGTGACCAATATTGGCGGCATGTGTTATTCCATCTATCTATTGCATGTACCTGTTATAGCTTCCTTTGGGAATCAATTCATCAAACGCAAGTACGCGAACGACGGTTTAGTGAATACATTTATTTATTCGCTCGTATTGCTCACGGTTATTTATTTAGTTTCTGCAGTTTATTTCTTGCTGGTTGAACGACCCTGCATGGACAAAAACTGGCCGAAAAATTTCATTAGGCTTTTTCGATCTCTCTTGGCGCACAATTTCCTCTCTCGCAAGAACCGTTAGTGTCTTAAGTTCGGCGACAATTATACTCACTTTTGCGACAACCATCCCTTACCACTCCCAAGCATGTCGTTTATTTCGATCGATTCGACGTTCATCAGAGCAAGAGAGCTATATCCGCTCCCTTTGACCGCTATGGAGCAATTCTGGCTTTGGGATGACGTAACGACGCACCCAAAACGGTTTCGCGTAGTTATCGAATTCTCAGGTAGTCCCTGCGTAACGAGTCTTGAAAAATCGATCGGCGTCGCGGCTTCTCGACATCCGATGCTCATCAGCAGAGTCGATTCGACCGGCCTATGTCCACAATGGGTACTGCCTGAGGAGCCTAAAGTAGGCTGGCTATGGAATACTTATTCGTGGACTCAATCACCGTTTCCTCATGATTGGGATCTATCGACCGAGGGAGGATTGCGGATATGGGGAAGTCGGAATGGCGATGCGCTTAATCTTTGCTTTGAAACACATCACTCGGCGAGCGACGCGCTTGGTTTACGCCAATTCCTACGCGACCTATTCCTGGCCTATGACCAACTTGTCAAGGATCCGGACCGTCCACTCGAATTGCCGACGCTCGATTACTATCGCTTGACGCATCGCGGAGAGTTTCTACGGCCGGCTCCGACTGAAGACTCTCGATCGACGACGACTTGGGAAAAGATCGTCGGTGCCTACCACTTTCATTTTCGTGGCCCCGCGCCGATTGCTGCTCCGTCGTCTGCATCCCATAGCGAATCGAGTCATGTGCCGACGGCGCTAGCTGCGGGCGGTGCTTTGGAGAATGAACGGAACAGCCATTTTTTTCGGCATACCTTCGATCGATCGGAAACCGCCGCGATTGACGACGCTCATTCGAAATACAACATTGCCAACAGCACGTTGAATGATGCAGCGATCGCCCTGTTGATGCAGGTCATTACCGATTGGAATATCGTACAGGATACGGCGATCCGCAAGCAGAGATATCGGATTCTGATTCCGACAGACTTGCGGACACTTCGAGATAGTCGAGCGCCAGCGGCGAATCGACTAGGTTTTGGGTTCGTCGTTTCTACGACGGAAGAATGCCGCAACTTCGGCCAGTTGCTTTCGAGCATTCAATCGCAAACGCAAGCCATACGCAAATATCGGCTTGGTTTAGATTTTGTCGAGATCTTTGGAGTACTGACGAGTTATCCGAAGTTCGCAAGATGGATTATTCGTCGTCCACGGTGCTTGGCAACCGCCGTGCTCACGAACATGGGAGATGCCCTCGGGCGATTCCGCAAGCTCTTCGAGGTCGTCGATGAAAAGATCAAGATCGGCGACTTGGTAGTCGAATCTTTCGCCGGCTACCCACCGCTTCGTCCAAAAACGCACATGGGCGTCGGCCTATCGCGGTGTTCAGGTCGACTCACCATCGGAGTCATTTTTGATTCAACGCATTTCACATCTGAGCAAGCCGAAGAGTTGCATCAGCAGTGGGTCCAAGCGTGGCGTAAGCTTCCAGCTTGCGGTGAATGATCGTTTAACAAGCCAATGGCAAACGAATACCACTTTGTTTACTACGCCTTCCAAACTTGATTGAGATTGCAGCGAACATCCTTCATAGCGTTTCGCGTATCGATGATCAACAATGACCAATCCGCGAGTTGTTGGTAGTCAACATTGGCATGAGCTGTGCAAATCAAGCAGGCATCGAATGCACCGATAATCGATTGGTCCCAATCAATCGATTTGAGTCCCGCCCATTGTGGGTGAGCGCGCGTCGATGGGATCGTCGGAACGTACGGATCGTAGAAGGCGATTTCGGCACCATAATCGGCTAACTTATCCATGAGAACCAAACTGGGGGATTCTCGCATATCATCAACATTGGCTTTGTAGGCGGCACCGAGTATCAATATTTTACTGCCGCGAATCGCTTTGCCTTGCTGATTTAATGCTTGGAAAATGTTTTGAACAACCCAGTCCGGCATGGCTGTATTGATCTCGCCAGCGAGTTCGATGAATCGGGTTGCATGACCATACTCACGAGCCTTCCAAGTCAGGTAAAAAGGATCGATTGGGATACAGTGACCGCCGAGTCCTGGTCCTGGGTAAAACGGCATGAAGCCAAACGGTTTGGTCTTCGCTGCGTCGATGACTTCCCATATATCGATCCCCATTGCGCCATAGACGGTTTTCAATTCGTTGACCAAAGCAATGTTGACGCTTCGGAAAATATTCTCGAGTAGCTTTGTCGCTTCGGCGACTCGGCAGGATGACACGGGGACAATTGTTTCGATTGCCCGCGAGTAAAGGGCGACGGCTTTTTCTAGACACGCTGGCGTAAAGCCGCCAACGACTTTGGGAATGCTCGCAACTTTACTTTCCGGGTTGCCTGGGTCTTCGCGTTCGGGTGAAAAGGCTAAATGAAAATCGACACCTGCCGTCAATCCAGAAACAGACTCCAAAACGCTTCGCAGGTCTTCGTCGGTCGTACCCGGATAAGTTGTCGATTCAAGGACTACCAACGTACCGGGCTGTAGATACTTGGCGATCGCCTCGCCAGTTCGCAGGATATACGAAATATCGGGTTCTCGATTTTTTCCAAGGGGAGTCGGCACGCACAGCGCCACCGCCTTGCAATCGCGAACCATCGAAAAATCGGTACTCGCCGTCAGATTTTTCGCGGCAACATGGGTTGCGATTCTGTCGGCGGCGATGTGATGGATATACGATCGCCCGCTGAGAATCGCGTCGACCTTTTGCTGGTCGATATCCAACCCAAGTACGCGACAGCCAACGGTTGCAAATTGCAAGCACAATGGCAACCCGACGTAACCTAAACCAACGACAGCAAGATCAAATGACATACGGTGGTCGTTCAAGCCAAGTCTTTAACCTTTTTTGCGACTTGTTGTTTTCGAATGGTAGTAACCGTTTGACTTAGCGCCGTTCGCACCGTAGCCGTACCCAACCATGTAACCATTCTTTCGATTGCCGTTGATTTCGTCCTTGAGATCACTTGCATTCACGACGACTCCCAGTACTGACGCGTCGACTTCGTTGAGCATTTCAACGGTGCGACGAAGCTCGACTCGGCTTTGGGGGTTAATGCGCACGACGATTAACATCGCATCCGCGACTGTTGAAATAATGCATGGATCGGCGACAGCTAGGACTGGCGGGCAATCTAGGATAACAAAATCGTACTGCTGTTCGAGTTTGTCGATTAGATCAGCAAATGCTTTCGAAGCTAGCAGTTCGGCAGGATTAATGGGAATCGTGCCGGCTGCCAGAATATCCAGGTTGTCGACTTCTGTTGGGAATATAACGCTGTCGAGATTGACATTGTGAGCCAGGACATCGGCGATTCCTTGCCGCTCATCGCTATGAAAGAGTTTCGCTACGGCAGGTTGACGCAAGTCGCATTCCATCAACAGGACACTTCGACCGGCCTGAGCAATGCTCGTCGCAAGATTCGCGGACAATAGCGATTTACCGTCGCCACTATTGGCACTGGTAATCGCAAATGTTTTCGCTTTTTCTTCAGTTGCTCGAAACATAAGAACCGTCCGGAGTCCGCGAAAGACTTCCGATTCCTGCGATTTCGAGTCATGGGCAGTGCAAATTGCCGGATTCAGTTGCGACCCGGAATTTTTGACCATCTGAAGATAGTGTCTGGCGCTGATCGATTTGAGTTCAGGAATCTGACTTAGAATCTGTAGATCGCTCACCCGCTCGATTTCTTGAGCGGTACGCAAGGAACGATTTTGGAATTCCGATAGAGCGGCCCCGCTAAAGCCCAGCATCAATCCCGTCATAATGGAAAGCGCTAAAGTGCTTAGCAACTTGGGCGCGACCGGTTCCCCAATATCGGCAGCTTCGAGCGTCTCGCTAACAAGGCCACCGTATCCCGCTGCTAAATTCACATCGCGAAGTTTATCGATCGTCGCTTCGTAAAGAGTTCGTAGATCCTCGACGCGTTCTTTCAGCATCTCACCATCGAGTTCATAGCTTATAAGTTCACGGGCTTCGCTTTTTGCTTTTGCGCTTTGCGCCATTAGCTCGTTGCGTTTGGCCTCGATGTCCGTGAGGTCGTTTTGTAGCAAGCGTAGGTAGGCGTCGGTGAGCGATTTGGGATCGATTATCGAGCCATCGCCGACATACGATGTTTGCTTGTTCTTGTCATCAACAAATTTTTCCATATCCGCAATTTGCAATCGCAGCGCTTCGACACTTGGGTGCAGCGACCCATATTCCAGCTCGAGCCTTTGCTGGCGTTGGCGAAGCTCCATAAGGCCTGCCGCCTCGGTTTGAGCTGCGCTGATGCGCATCGGTTGCACCGATTGAAATTCGGCAGTCGTAGCGTCGCCAGCGAAAACCTGTAGTAGAATTCCGACCCGCTCAGCGCTCTTGGCGTCGATCAGGGCCATGCGTTCAATATCGGTAGTCCGCTTGTTGGCCGAATTCGTTTCTTCGCGTGCGTTGATCTCTTTTAATTGCGTGGCAACAACTTGCAAACGAGATTCGATCTCGGTTTTCTTTAACTGGATCGCGTTCAATTCCGTTTCTATTTGCTCGTATAACATGCGCGGAATGTTGGTGCTTTCACGTCCATTCCACAAAAGTGGAGCCTCCTGTCGGAATTTGCGATATGCATCATTGGCTTCCGCCAATTCTTGCTTATTGATCGACTGGGCTTTGGCAATCGTTTCGACTAGGCGTTGTTTGTCGTCGGCAAACTTATCGTGTACGAACGCCTGGAAATTTTTCACGATCGCGTCGAGAAGCAACTTGCAGTCTTCAGCGTTCTTGTGGCGTAAACTCAAGCGAATAGTGTGGGCTTTCTTGATAGCTCCCGCTCCGCCTCGAGTCGCTGTGAGATTTTCACGAATATAATCAGCGGGCGAGCGATGGGTCGGGTTCATTGCTTTTACCAGACTCGGCAAATCGGTAAGTTTTTCTTTCGCCAAACCCTCGTTGATCAACCTAGTCGATTGAATCATAGCCAAGTGACTTGCCATACTATCGTCCGACAGAGAACGATCGGAGACTGCCGCCGACTCGACGGAGCCGGTCGCGGCCACTTCGTTCTTAGGTTCCAAAAGGATTTCGGCAGTCGACTCATACGTTGGACTCGCAGTAACGTAATAGGCCGCGCCCAAAGCTAAACAAGCGACGACCGATAATACGATCATCCAAAAATGCCGCATCGCGATCTGCAAAACATCGATTTGCAGCGATTCAGAGAACTTCGAAATGGACTGTGAACGACGATTTAGTGATCGACTGGTTTGATTGGATTGAAGCATAGACTTAATCGATAGTTAAAATGAGCTCTTTCCCCGTGAATGAAAACGCGGCGGAAATTGCTGCCTTATTCTTTGCCCACAATTTCTGCGATTCTAAATCCCGAGTTTAATGGTTTCATGCATTATCGTTGAACAGAAGGAAATTGGGAAACGGTTCCGAGCGAAATATTCCGTTTTGGTGATGTTGAAATCCGATTGTACTACCTTGACTTTGAAAATTCTTGCGGTGCGATTTCACGCCAATGTTCGAGGGACGACCGAAAATCGTAGCGAAAATGGAATTCCAAATCGATCAATCGCTGCGGCACAATCCACGTTTGTGTGGCTGCTTTTCGCACTCGAACGGGGTGAATGGGGCTTTTTCCAGCCGTCATTAACTGAATGGCTGAAGCCGTCGAAGCTAAAAAGCCTATCGGAATACTGAACTTCGGTTCAGAAACGTTCACCAATTCGGCGATGGTTTTGGCGACTTCCGAAAGCGGAAGCGTTTCCTTTTCAACGTAATTATAAATGAGGTGGGGATCAGGTCGATCGAGCATAAATTCGATGCTATCGATTAAACCCTCAATGTATCCGTATGATTTGCGTATGTCCCGTCGACCAGGAAAGGCAAATCTTCCTCGCTTGATCGCTTGAATCAACCTTCCGATATTGCCTGGATCTCCATGTCCATAAATTACGCCGGGCCTCACAACAACGAGCCGTTTAGATTTCGCGTCAGCCTTCCAAGCTTCTAAGATAAGTTCACAACAGAGCTTCGATACTCCATAGGGCGTTGTCGGTTCGAGCGGCGAGTTTTCATCTGTCGCTTGGCTAGTCGGACCGTACACGGCAATGCTGCTCGTGAAAAAAATATTCTGACATCCGATCGAGTCAGCATACGAGGCTATATGCCTTGTGGACGGAATGTTCGTTCGAAAGTATTCCGAGGCATGGTGTCCACGCTCTCGATGAACGGCAGCAAAATTTAAAATCCAATCGACGGCTCCTTCGATTCCAAGCGACTTGGCTGAAATCGGTTCTCGAGCATCGTGCCGTATAAAAGAAATACCGTCTGGCATTGGTACTGCTGGCGGGTGCAGATCGACTAGCCATATCCGCTGAAAGCGCTGGGTAGCCTGAAGTCGCATTGCCACGCTTCGCCCGATGTATCCAGTGCCGCCGAAAATGATGCATTGCTTCATCGTGGCTGTTGGCCTGACAAGAGTATCGATAAGTCAGTGAGTCGATTCATAGCGTATCGAGGTCTTCGACAAAGTTGCTAATAATCTTTTTCTTATCGAGGCAATCCTCGGCAAACTGACGGGCGCGTAGACCAAATCGTTCACGCGATTCGTGATTGTCCAATATTGTTTCGATGGCCTCAGCAAATTCAGCCGATTTTTCAGGTGTCACCACGATACCGCGGTCCTTGAGCACCTCAGCCAACTGCGTCTCGGGAAACGCCGTCGCCAGAATGGGTCGACCGCTGGCAAGCATACCTGTCAATTTCGACGGCATGACAAGATCTGCCACGTCGGCTCGTTGGGGAAGGAGATGGAGATCGGCTGCATTCAGCAGTTCGTTCAAGCGTTCCATTGGTTGCACTTCCAACCAACTGATGTTCTCGAGGTCTGCCGCATAATCCTTAAGTCTTTCGATCGCCGCTCCGTCGCCACAAAGTGCAAAGTGAAGATCTTTTCGATGCTTGAGCTGACGCGCCGCGTCGATGATGATCTCCAACCCTTGCTTTTCACCAATGTTGCCCGAGTAACTCGCGAGAAATTTATCATTTGGCAGCTTGAACTTGTCCTTCAGTTCATCTCGATTGGCCATCGGAAAAATTTCATTGCAATCGACCCAATTTGGAAACAATCGAGAGCGATCGTGTGGGACGCCCTTTTCCCAGAGCCGTTCCACCATCCGAGGCGTTATGCTCGACACACGATCAAAGCGTCTCATCAGAAACGCTTCGATCGCGAGAATGGTTTTTTTTAACCAGCCAGCTCGCAAGATGCCCAACTCGAATGCCGCATCGACTTCAAAATCCTGGACGTGCAGCCACGTCTTGATGCCGAATAATTTGGCTGCCAACAGAGCAGCAGGCAGACAAAACATCGTCGGTTGGATGACCATCAAAACGTGCGGGCGCTTGGCTGCCTTGCGGAGAATCGATGGAAAACTTGAAAGGCCAAACGAGGCAAGATGGAGGATTCTCTTGAGGCCCGTGACGCGCTTTGGAACCCACAATGGGCATCGAACGATCTGAATTCCATCGATCGACTCGGACCGATAGCTCCACGCGGAATATCCTGCCATCACCTGCCAACTCGGATAGTAGGGCGGTGTTGTGACGACCGAGACCGCATATCCTCGCGAAACCAGATCGACAGCTAATTCACCCGTAAATTTTCCTATCCCAACTTGTTCGGGAAGGAAATTTAGACCGTGAATTAAAATTTTAGTTTTGCTTTGAGGCAACGTAGTTTAGACGTTTCGCTCAAAGAGATAGTCGGCTTGAATAAGCTGCGATTGCTGGTACTCGGCATTGTACCTACCGACTTCCGAAAATCCGTGCAATTGCAGGAAGTCAGCCACCTCGCGTTTGAGGGCTTGCCCTTCATAAAGTTCCACATCCGAGCATTCGGCGTAAACATACCGAGCGGTACTGAGTGTTTGAACTGCGCCCTTCAACACATTCAGCTCGTAGCCTTGCACATCGAGTTTCAAGAGTTGGCGACTTCGACCCGACCACAAATCCGATAAATCGTCGAGTCGCTGAACCGGGACGTCGATGGTGCCCACTTCGGCAGTGTCGCGAAAGCATTCGGTCTGACGGCGACCGATGGGCAGCAGCGAAGAACTATCGGCGCTTTGGCTAAGATGCAATGTCGCTGTCCCTTTCGACTCGCCAAGGGCAGATTCGACGAGTGTGACATTCGATGATAGACCATGGACCTTTCGAAAGATCTTGGCTTCGCCCGGAATCGGCTCAAAGGCAACGACGGCTTTGCCAGGCTGGGCAAGTTGGCAAGCCAAAGTGAATTGTCCTCGGTTGGCACCGACATCGATGATCCCATCGACGTCGAGCGATCTAAGTATCGATAGGTGCTCAACCGACGGTGCCACACCGATGCGTAGACCTCGCCAACACGAAGGATGAACTATCGATGTAAAGAGCTTGCGCCATCGAATTCTAAGAAGCGCCATGTTCATTTTTGCTGAGCTCCGAGAAAGCGAATGGCGTCCGCCAAACCAGTGGATTCAATCGCTCGCAATTCTTCATAACGCTTTCGACATCGCCGCCGAGCAGCACAAAAAAGCGATTCAGAGACGTTCTTGGCTTGTTCTATGGCGATATTCATAAACTGCTGACGATCCGACGCTATCGTTCCGGCATCGCCCAACAACCATTCAATACAACCTCGTCGCATCGCGACACAAGGAATGCCATAAGCGAGCGCTTCCACCAATACGATCGGCTGTGCCTCGTTGACATACTCCGATGGAAACCAAAAGAAATCCAGCTCTCGAAAATAGGCATCCTTGTCGGCCCCATACAATGGACCACGAATCTTTAACGAGGTGCCAAACTGCAGACGAGCCAATTCTACGAGTTCGCGTTCGTTTGCACCCGTCAACGGACCCGCCAATTGGAGTTCGCAATCCATTTTTTGTTGTCGCAATTCAGCAAAAGTATCGAGTACGGTTTTCAAGCCTTTCTCAATCGAAAGATTGCTGAAATGCCCAATGCGCAATGGCTTGTTGTTCAAGACGTCATTTCGACTGGCATCGGAAAGAGCCGACGTGGCATAGGAGTTGGGCAGGATCACCGCTTGAGCTCGCCGAGTATATCGTTGGTCATACGCAGCTTGCATCGTATCGCTAAGAAAGATATGTCCGTCGCGTTCGGTGAGGATTCGATTCAACCAAGCCATTGATCGACTTGGTGCGTTGAGGTAGCTATACGAATGATGGTGGACCAGAATCGGAATACGTCTTGACGAACATGCGATCGCGAAGCCGATGTTATAGATCATCGTAATACCAGCACTTAGCGGCATGTAGCAACCAGTAATCTTGGATCGAGAGGCGAACAGGCATTCACAACCGGCTCGAACACTTCTCGCGAGCCTAGAAAGCTGACCGCCGCTTCGTGTCTGGGATGGCCGACCAACGGATTTCACTTGCCAATCAATGGCGTTCGACGTCGCGGCAATGAACCGCTCCGTCGCGACCGTCAATCCGGTTACCGGCGGCGGCAGCGGTGCCAAAGCTATCGCTCGCGGTTTCACGGCAAAGCTAGAAATCATTCGTACTGATTTCGTCGATGAATATCCGAGCGTGGGCCAGCATCGTAAGACTATCCATCGACAAAACTATCCGTCGGCTGGGTGCGGCTGAAGAATTTCATGTCCGGCGAAACGCGCCCGATTTCCTTAGCCGGTACACCTCCGTAAATTGTGTAAGGGCTTGAATAGTTTTTATTGAGGAGCGACATCGCGCCCAGGACGCTAAAGTCGGGAAGCTTTGCACCTCGCAAGACAACCACATCAGTGCCGACGAAACAGTACTTGCCGATCTCAATGGGTTCGCAGTCTTGTGTGTCTTCGGTTAGATCAATCGCATGCGTCAAGAATTGCGAGCCATATCCGGCCAATGTCGCAAACGCACCAATCCGAATTGCGTCTGAGCAATCGAAGAGATGGTTATTGGTGATCGCCGCTCGATCTTCAAGCACCAAATTGCTTTCGCGATCAACGCGTTTGGAATAGTGCGATCGCAAGCCTCGCTGTTGGTATCCCGTAATCCAGTTACCGCGACCTATGATCGACTCATGTCCCATATCCAATAAATCTAAGTTATAGATAAAATTCAGATGCCCGATTCGGGACTTTTCATCCATCTTGCAACGGCGGACATCCAAGATCGAAAATCCGATTCGAGCCGTCGGATGGATATCATACCCAAAGACTAAATTCAAAATGGGCCGGCGTAGCACCCACGGCAGCAACACCAGCAACGCTGACACAATCAATCGTAATTTGGATCTCATTTATACTTGCGATGTCGATCGAGCCGCGATCAAAGCAAACGTGTTTTTAAAACCTAACCAAGTTCCAATGGGTTGAAAAATACGGCTTTGAGTACTGAAATACGAAACGATTCGGCAAGAGAACCCTTGAACCCGAAATAAAGTTTCGATGGCATCTTGATCGACGCCATCCCGCAAAACATGATACTCCGCATTGTCATAAGGAGAATCTTCGCGAAATTTACCGCGAGCGCGTCGGAGATACCTCCCAAGTCCATTCCAGGCGTCGGCTTTGCCAATTCGCCAAGTTGCAAAGGCGAGACGATCAAAGGAACGCGTTCCAGGTGCGAGCGTCGCATATTTGAGTGGGTCCTGAAACGAGAAGAATTGTCCATGATCAGAAAGGCGAGGGACGACGGCGCGCAGCATGCTTTGGTAATCGGGGACGTGATGTAAAAAGGAATTAGCCGTGACGATATCGTATTGTGTTACATCTTTTTGAAGTGTTTGTTCGATGTCTTCACATCGAACTGTCAAACGGTCGCCGTGCTTTGCGCATTTTTTCTTCAAGGTCTCTAACATCTCGCTGGACAAATCCACCGCCGTCACGTGAGCGCCTAATTCCAACATCGGTAGGGTTACCGATCCTTCGCCAGCTCCTAGATCCAATACGCGAGGTGCATCCGTATACTTTTTGGCCTCTTCGAAAAGCTCGACAACCAGTCTTGCGTACAGTTCTCGCAACGATGCATGCTTCAAATGCGGTGCGCCGTCGATATACTCTCGCGCACCTTCTGCATCGTAGCAAGCGATATTCGCTAGACTGACTCGATTTCTAAGGTCAGCAACTTCGTTCAAAATTTTGTCCTCATCTTCGATTTGCGGTGACTATTCTTATTCTCTCAACAACGACTTCACATCCATAAGTCGATTGCCTTTCAAACGCTTCCAATAGTTCGGAATATTCTGAATGCGAAACCGCATAAATTCATAAAAGGCCCGCCAGTCCTTTGTTATGGCATGTTGCTTAAGCAAATGTTCAAGTTCGATCCCCGCTTGCTCTCGATTGGACGATAACTGCCCAGGCTGGAGCATGAAAGTCGCGCACACGCAATTCACATATTCCATCTTAAAACCGGCCTCGATGGCGCGCAGCCAGAAATCATTGTCGGCTACAATCGAATAGCTGCAATCGAAGCCTCCAAGGCGCTCAAACACTTCTCGTCGAAATAGCGTAGCTTGCTGAGTAATGCTAACGGCACCTCGCGCCAGCAAATATTTGAACGATTTATAGTATTCCGACGACGTCGATTCGAAAATAGGCTTACCGTCGCAATCGACAAACAAAACACGAGCGTAAGCAATCGATACGTCGCGATTTTGGTCGAGAACATCAAATAGGCGATGAAAATCTTTGAGCCAACTGTCGTCATCATTGATATAGCCAACGTAGAGGCAATCTTGCTTGGCGGCATTTAATCCAGTATTCACCGCTCCGTATACGCCGCTTTTGTTCGGCTCTGCCATAACTTCGCAATGTGGAAAGCGATCCCGCAGTTCGTTTTGGACATGCTGGGGGCAGACAAGTACATGCTTAACACGTTCCCCACCCACTTGCTGCACGGAATCGACGGTACGAACGAGCGATTCGCGATTGCCGAGCGTCGGAGTAATAATGACCGTGTCGACGGAACGTGCTTCACGCATCAATGCTCATCCAGTTTGTCATATTCAATTTCGGATCGTTCGCAAATCCATGCGGTCACAACATTGCCGAACATAACGTCAATGGCTAGCAGCAAAACCGCCGATAGAAATGCCGCTTGAAAATAGAGGCTTTTAAAAATCGAGGAAACAGGAGCGAGCAAGAAAATGGTTGCGATGTATGCGGCAAGGAAATTGGCGAACCACGAATAAAAGAATTTCGTCTGGCAGAGTCGATAAAGAATCCCCAAGGCAGCGCAAAATGCAATCGTTCCCAATAACTTGAAGTCGATGCAGAACTCGCGAAATGCCGTGGCCCATATGTTGTTCTCAATGCCAAACGGATAGTAAAGTTCGTCAACGGCTTGCTTGAATCGAGGTCCGTCGTTGAAGCCTATTCGGCGCGTCAACAGGCTAAACGAATGTTGTCCCCAAGCCGGCTCTAGCCTATCTTTTTCTAGGTACATTCCAAATCTCTCGATCGTATGCAACAGATATTCATCCACCATTCCAATCGTTAACGCAATCGTATAGTTCGATTTCTTGAACCCAATCGTTCGAGTTATTTCAACGCCTGTTTCGTAAAAAACATCCATGGCATCCTCTCCAAGCCCCTCCGTTGATCGGACTGCAGCAAATCGAGCATTTACAAATGCTAAAATGATAAAGCTAATTACGACTGCAAAAACCGCAGCCGATTTAGGGATTCGTGAGATAAAAGCGGAATAGTGCGCTACGAAAATCGTCAGAGTAAAGCAAACGCCGCAAAGTACATCGTATCGAGCTCCGAATGACGAAACGCTAACCAGCAGCATTGAACCTAACAGGAAAAACGTGAATGCAAGCCAGCGAGGGTTCAATGATCTTCGCGTTGTCTCGAATAATATAAATGCCACCGCTGGACAGATGAGCGAAAAAATTCGTGAAAAGCCGCTATCGATCGCAACCTCACCTGCAATGTGGCTATTTCGAAGTTCGCTCAGCGTCAAGTCGCCGGTTGCTCCAGACATGCGATAAAACGAAAAGAATGCCGCGAAGGACAAAAGTGTCAGAAAAATTACGACCCAGTTTTTTAACTGCAGGCGATGGCGGTCAAAGGCAACATTCGGCTGGCAGGATGCGGGAATGATGAAACAGGCCACTAAGAATGCGCAGACAACGCTTTCGGTCAACCCGTATGGTATGCCAAAGGAAGGCAATCTCAGCCAAGGCGCGATAAAGACAAATGCCCATGCGTACAACCCCAGCTTTATCTCTGGAGCCAACGAAAATTGTGAAGCGGCTGACGTGTTTTGTCGCATGGATCTACTACGGCTACTGTTGTAAGCCAACTGGAATGTATTTTGGGTCCCAGATCCCCCATGGCATTCCGTTGTCCCCTGACTTTTTATAGAACGCGGAAAGATGGTCCTGAAGATAGCGACATTTTCGATATCGTTCTAGGATCGTTTCGGCATCTTGAGACGAGGCCGGTTGCGCAGCGAAGCGTGTTGTGAAGTCGTCGTTGGAAAATGCATAACTTTTCGACGGTTCATGCCACCATGTCTGAGATTGCTCCGTCCCTGAAGTCGTCACTGCCCATTTCGCGTTTGGTTTGAGAACACGCCGTATTTCGACAAGTGCTGCATCCAATGCATCCAATGGAATATGCTCCCAAGCCGACATAGAAACGACAGCATCAAATTCAGCGGTTTCAAGTTCAGGCATGTTGCAAAGGTTACCGACCAACCATTGAATCGAACCGATGGGTTGCGAAGCCGTTACATACTGAGCTCGCCATCGATCATGGCGGCGTGCATATATTTTCGAACGAAGCAATCGATAGAGGGATGTCGATTTTGTAAAGTCCTTCATTCGACGCAAGACGCGATTTGATCCGCTACTTATCGGATATGTTTGATCGAGAAAATCCTTGTATGATGTTGGTCTAAAACTAGGCAATGAGCGTCTTGTTATCTTATAGCGATCGCGAAAAGGTACGGCAGGCTCGATGAGCGCCATATCAACATTCGTAACATGAAACCCCATTTCCGCCAGCATGAATTGGACTGGGCCGGTTCCGCCACCGGCATCGAGAACCTTGTAGCTCTTCGGCCAGTTTTTGGCTTGCGAATAGATCCAAACCATATCGGTAATATAGTGCCAGCCGATTTGTCGCCGCTGCGCATCGTGCAAGAACGATTCGACGAAGGCAAAGTCGGACGACTGAATTTGGGCTTCTGGATCGATAAACTCGAAGGTCAACATTGGAATAATTGTGCTGTCACTTAGTATTGCGATGCGTTTGGTACGATTGTTACAGCCATCGTTAAGTTGGAACCGGTGCTGGTTCGCCTACCCAATCCTTAAGCTCCATCCGTGGAAAGAGTTCTAGCTGACCGCCGACGGTACAGTTGATGATTCGGCGGCCATAGGCTCGATAGATGTCGCCTGCCATCGAATAGAAAAATTCGCTAGCCACGAGGTCAGGCAGTTGCCATTTTTGGCCTCCTGAAAAATATCGCGGGTCGAAGTGACTTTCATCCTTCGCCCCCGAAGTAACCGTAGCGTTCGCCGGACCTTTCGACGCGAAATTATGATCGCAGCCGATCAAAGCAACGTCGGTAAAGCCGATATGAAAAGCGATTTGAAGAGTCGCGGCCGTTACCGTACACCCCTCGTTGATACTCATCGAACAATCGCGAGCCATTTTTACTTGCTGCGAAGTATGCAAGAATGCGATGTTGTCACGGCTCTTTATTTGCGTTCGCCCTCGGCAGTTGATAAACAACGGCAACTCGGTTGCGTTGAAGAAATTGGCGTTTTGCTCGATGACCAGTTGGTTCACGGCTACGATCACGTCGGGGCGAAATGGATTGCGATCAAAAAGTAGATTGATTTTATTTAAGCCAAAAGCAAATGTTCCTTCTAGCAGCGAAAGATCTGACTGAAGTAAGCTTGGTCCATTGCATACGATGACGGCCTTCTTTCCATCATATCGATTCTTCCACGCCCGCATTTTCCGCCGCGAACGAAAGGCTTCGACGGTCAAATCCCATCGAAGCCGGTCGAGTATCATCCCGATTCCAGCTCGATAAGGATTCATCGTCGGATGTTGAGTTGCGTAGGCTGATACGCCTTCGGTGCTTTTATTGATGGTTTTCATGAACGTTGGCGACGAAGGAAGTTCTGTTTGATAAGCGACAAGTTCGTCAAACAGCGGTGTGTGAAGGATAATTGTTTGATTTTTAGATGGCGGCCACGCGGGCGATAGACGTCGCGCAAGCACTGAATCTGTTGGGCTTCCGTTTCATTGCGTGGCGCACGTCGCAAAAAAAGGTAGTCGGCAGATGCCAGAAATGAATTCATGTAGCCCGTCCATCCCGCAACCTCAAAGCCACGCTTATATAAAAAGTCCTTGACCTCGTCCTCGGTTACTAGTCCTTCGTAAAGCGGGTATCGAAAGAGTTCCAATTCGAGTCCGATACAATCTGTTTCGATAAATTCTTGGGCCCCTTGCAAGACAAAGTATTCGCCGCTTTGCGTATCGCTCTTCAAAAAATGAAATCGCAAGTCATCGCCGATTGCCCGGCGCAATTCGGCTAGAACAGTGTCGAGTTTGTTGACCTTGCCCGGGAATTCTCGATCGATGACGGCATGGTGAAACCAAACCTGGTTTAAGACCCGATTGCCTTGCTTTTTGAGGCGGTCGAAATTTTCTTCGACCCAAGTCACATTTTGTTTGAGGAGCGACGACCCAACGCCCTTTGGACCTGAAACATGAAACGTCGCGTCACCATCGGCATTCCATATCGCGGTGTTATATCGAAGGTGATCCCCATGCAACACGGCTGGCTCATTGGGTTCGAAACTCAAGCTGCGTCCGACCTTATCTTGATGAGCAGACCAAGGAGGATCGAAGCCACCGACAGCTCCAACATCGATGATATTTATCTTTGAACTCAACACAGTTTACCCTTTATTTTGGCCTCTTCCGCAAAATCTATGGGTCAAAATTGACTATTTATCGTTACGGATAGAAAACCGAAGTTTCAACGGACACCCGTTTCGCATTGGATTTTTGAGGCATCACTCCGATG
>JAWXCK010000078.1:0-44273 GCA_034408855.1 Pirellulaceae bacterium | reverse complement strand
GTTTTTGCAATCACTCAGTTTCGTGTTTTTCATGGATTTTACTGCTAAAATCGATTGCGGATCACGAAAACCACCCACAGTTTCTGCGGAAGAGCCTTACGAATAGTGTAAACAGTGACGACGCGATTAGTCCGAAAATCAAAGCCCAGCCCAAACCTGAAAAGATTGGGTCGTCCGGTAAATCTGTGGGTTAAATGTTTAAGAACTAGCTATGTTTGGCGGCGCCACGACGGTTAGGTTTACCGCATATGGGCCAAAATCGGAAAGGAAGTGAGTGCTCATCGCTGAGCACCCAAGCTTCCGACTTCGGCACTTGAGTCGGCGCTCGGGTTGCACCTCTGCATTGCCCTATCCTCCGCTCAAGTTCGTTCAACGTACGGTAGTCAATCGATGGAAGCAAGTATCTGGCTAAGAATAAAGTGCATCATGGAGCCGCGTTTCGTAAACTGTTGTTTCTCAAGACATCAATTCCCGAAACAACGAACTCCAGATGCAACTCAAAACTATCCTCAACTCGATCGAAAAATACAAGAGCTTTGTTTACCCGGACGCAAAATGGAGCCCAGGTAAATCCGGGAAGGAAATCGAAATTCCGATTCAATATCGAGCGAACTCGAAGCCGATCTGTTCGGGCTACGGCAAGAAATGCTCCGGTTATGATCGTCTCAAAGCTCGTCGGTTTGAGTTTGTTCCGTTGTTGGCAATCCCGGTCTTTTTCGTCTACGCTTTGCGACGGGTAAACTGTCAGGAATGTGGAGTGGTAGTCGAGCGCGTCCCCTGGGCTGACGGTAAGAACCAGCAGACCAACAGTTATCGATTGTTCTTAGCAACTTGGGCAAAGCGATTGAGTTGGCAGGAAGTAGCCCGGGTCTTTGGAACGAGTTGGGATAGCGTTTATCGAGCAATTTGCTGGGTTGTTTCCTATGGGGTCGTCAAGCGAGATTTGCATTCCATCACGTCGATCGGCGTCGATGAAATTCAATACCGACGTGGCCACAAGTATCTCACCTTGGTTTTCGTCCACTTCACGCCACGCGAATAGATCTTATCAAGAGTCCACACGTTCACCGCGTCGGTTGAGCACGCCGACGCAGGTATCGCATTTTCGCAACCGTCAGTCTGATACTTTGAGTCGATACAGGAAGCTCGATTTCAACGCGTCGGACGTCCAGACCAATGTGCCCATCGCACTTTGCCACGTTGTGTCGTTGTGTCGATGAAATTGACCAACGCGTCCAATATTGCGATTGAATTCAGAAGCACGAGGAAGCGAACGCCCTTCGAAGACTCAGGGCGTGCCACCCAAATTTGAGGAGGTTGTTTTTGACCATTGCCTTACTGCGTGTCGCTTATCAATTTCCGCTGATCACTTTGATAGCATTCCGGTCGCAAACGATTCTTGAACCGGCTGCACAATCGCATTCGACGATGTGTATGGCATCGAAGGGTCAAACGATTGTTCCGCTGGTGAATTCGGAGCAATGCTGATGTCGTTAACAGTCGACGGAACAGGGGGAGCCGAACCAAGTGGTTCTAGGTCATAAGGCGTAGGACTGCGTTGCGTATCGTCTTGAAGCAACATCGGTTGTCCTTCGACAAGATATCGCTCAGCGGTGATCGAGCCGGGATCGCACCAGATTCCTTCGGCGTCAACTTGCATGGTTCCTAAATCCTGATCCAAGTTACGTCGCTGTCCTTCATAGAAAACCCAGACGTTGAGGAAGGTATTCTGAGCGGTCAATAAGTCGTTCAGTGCGCTCACCGAGTCGCGGGCGGCGGTAGGACCGGAGGCTTGGGAAAGTGTTTCGCGGATCTGACGAAGGTCTTCATTGACGAGAATCTGATCTGCGGCGACTCGCACGGCATATCGCTGCAATTCAAAATTGTATTGGCTGAATCGGATATTTCGAAGTTGACTGCGGAGTGTCTGCCAAACCGTGTCTTCGTAGAGATAGAAGGCTCGCTTGGCTTGCTGGTACTCGATCAATACTTGCCGATATCGATTGCGTTCCTGTAAACGCGTCAGCGGCGAGTCCCATTGCAGTCCAACTCGAAGCCGTCCCGTTCGGCCTTGCAACGAAAACGGATTATCGTTTCGGTTTTGCATGTCGCCGCTAAAGACGACATCGAGAAAGCTTTCCAGGTCGTCGGCGACGACTTCGATCGCTCGCCATGAATCGACCATCGTCGTTCGAGCGTTCATCCAATCGAGTCGATTGCGACGCGCGATATTGATCGCATCGTGTTGAGAAAGATCGATTTCCGGCAATACGACACTTTCCGTTCTTGCTCGAGCTTGAATGACTTGAAGGGCCAATACATCTTCGGCTAATGATGCCAATAGATCTTGGCTTTGCAAGATAGCCGCATCGCGAATTCCCTCGAACCGACCGCGAGCTCGGTCGTCAGACGGTGAATCGCTTCCAGCGGCTTGGATAGGTTGATCGCTTGCCAACTTCTTCAAATCCGATTGCAATTTGCGAATTCGATCGCTGTAGGCTTCAATGCGTTCTTTAAGTTGCCTGAGTTCTTCCTGCAGTTGGTCTGGTAAAGATTCGACGCCAAGGGTTGCGAAAAGCGCATCATCTAAACCATTGGAAGGCAAGAGCGTGCAGACCATTTCCTTTTCGGTCTCGTAAATCTCGCGAAGTCTCGCGAGTTGCTTTTGGCGAATCGGAAGCACCTCGCGTAGTTTCGCGATATCGCGTTCGACTTCAGGGATATCCATTTCGACGATAGCTCGTCGTGTTTCACTGATAGATTCCGACGCTTTCGATATTGCCTCAAGACGGACTTTAACTTCGTTGGACATATCGATGGTTCGATACGACTGCCCCGTCGCCGCCTCTTGCTGGCTCGTGCTAAGGTTGAGCAGCACGGTATTCTCTTGCCCAACTTGATCTCGCGATTTGGCAACTTCCGCTCGACGGCCAATTAAATTCTCGCCGATGAGATTGAATTGATCGAGCAAGGGATCTCGAATCTCTACGCAAAGATAGGGCGGAAGTCCCAGTGTAATTTTAAACGCATCTAAAGTGGTTTCGTAGTTGGCTCGAGCAGATAACAATTGCGCCTGGGCCGAAACGAGAGCTTGGCGTGCCTGAGCGACTTGGAGCTGTTGGCTGGGGATCGTATCTTGAGTCGGAGCGATCTTCATCAGTTGCTCGCGGAGCGCATCTTCGAAGCGAAGCAAGTTGTCTTGCAATCGCGAAATGTTCTCTTGCGAGTTTTTGATTTGCAATTGGTTCTGGATGAGTCCCAGGATTCCACCGACGTTTGGAACGGCACCACCGCCGCCAAAGCCAGTCGTAGCGTTGCGTTGTTGTACGTTACCGACGGTACCAAATCCGCCGCCTAGCCCCGAGAAGCCTTCGAGACCGGCACCTCCGAACAGACCACCTCGACGAGACGGCCCTGTTTCTGCTTGTCGACCGGCGGTAACCGTCACATAGAATCCCGTCTTGTACCGTTCAAAGGCCCGAACGTTTTGAAGCAATATGCGTTCCGCGAGCGTCAGTCGTTCGAGAATAACATCGCGTCCACCGCCTCGCAGTAACGGCTGAATTAACGAAAAATCAAGCAGAGTTGTTGCCGATTGCGTATCGGGACCGCTGAGCTGCCATGTCATCGAGTTCGCAAAGCCGACGACGAGATCGGTACCCGATGCGAAGCGACGCTGCCAGGAAAAGGGGCGTCGAGCGCGACTGAATGGCCCCGTGGATAGATTCGAACGACTCTGACCGCCGGCGTTACGACGCGATGGTCCGTCGGCTACGTAATCTGCTTGCCAACCGGCATAGAATTGGTTATCCAAAAGAAATCGTTCGGAGCTAACGTCCAAAGCGGATAGATAAAGCGTCTCGACTTCGGTTTGGTAAAGCGACGAATGAAGCGATGCCAAACGCATGGCAGTGTTCGAGTCGAGCACGAGCACGCCGCGCTCATCCAGCGGTAGCATTTGCCACCAATCTGGACTTTCGGTCGTGTTGGTTCGACCATTAACATCCCAAAGCGGATAATGTTTTTTTCCGTCGATCCGTTGCATATAGCGATGTGCCACCGGATCGTCCTCGGGCATCGGAGGCCGATCTGGATTAAACGGGTCGAACATTCGAGAAGCGCGATCGACTTGAACTGGTCGAATTTGAGGAACAGACGCGGCCGATATTTTTTGTTCGATTAAGCAATTCGTTTCTGCATCGGCCGTGTTGCGATAGTGGCTGCGCGTGCAACCAAGCGGCGATGTTGCGACGAACGTCGATATTCCGAAACTCAATAGCCAGCATTTTAGTTTGCTCCGACCCTTAGTCCGCGCGGATTTGGCGGAGAAACGACGACGATTGAGTTTTAAACGCGAAAGTTCTAGCATGCGGGCATCCTTGCTTTGCATTGTGCCATCAACGACGATAAAGCCGCCTGTGATCTTTTTTCGGCATGTTAGTCCGATTCGGTTTGCGAAAGACTTTCCGGCGTACCTAGTTTTCCAAAACCACCTATTGTTAATTCTGAAAAAAGCGAGAATAGGAGGTGCGTATCGCCAACTTGGGTGGCACGTCCCTGAGTCTTCGAGAGCGTGGTCGAATAAAACGCGCGCTTCGCCCCATTGTCGCCTTTCGCTCCGCGAAAGTGGCGTTAACGGTGGGCACTTTCGCGGAGCGAAAGGCGACAATCCACTGCTCCGCAGTTCCGATCAGCCGAATTATGCGCAAATTAGGAGTGCCCAGCACGATCAAGCCCGTTCCTTAGATGCGCTAAAACCCTACCGTTGCAATTGCTTAGACCTTCGTTCGGATTACTTGCGTTTGCGTCGCTTCTTGTTGGCGGCGTCGGTCAAGGGTTTGGTTGGCTCAGGGGCTTTGCGGGCCTTGCCCCAAAACTCTTTGACTTGATGAACAAGTTCACCAATTGTTTCGGGTGATTTGGTGGCAGTCTTAGGACGCACGGGTTTGGGCGGCGGCGGTAGCGGTTTGATTAGCGTGCCGTCGGCGGCGTTGACGGTCGCTACGCCAGGCAGTGGCGGCATGAATTTCTTTACCAACTTGCGTTCAACCAACGACCAGATACTCGACGTAATAAAGTAGATGCAAAGACCGGCTGGAACCTTGAAGAACAGAACGCCCATAAAGACGGTCATGAACATCATCATTTGTTGCGTCATACGTGTTTGTTCATCGGTCGCTTTGGGCATTAGTACTTTTTGCTGCACGATAAACAAAGCGATGGTAAGAATCGGGAGCAGGTTGATGTACGGGCCAAACCAGCCTGTTCCTCGTCCAGCGATAAACTCGGGCATCCAGGCTGGCCAAGTTAAAAGCATGTCAGGGCCAGCGAGGTTGGCACACCATTGAAGACCCGGAATGAGCGGCTGTTGTCGCAATCCGATATCGACCGAAACGCATCGATAGAGACCGATGAAGATCGGAAGTTGGATAAAGACGGGTAAGCAACTGGCCATCGGATTGACATTGTATTTTTTGTAAAGCAACTGCATCTCTTGGCCGCGCTTGGTCATATCCTCTTTGTAGAGTTCGTTGATGCGCTTCATTTCTGGTCCCATCTCTTGCATGCGTTGGCCCATAATGGCGGCTCGACGCGACAAGGGGAACATGCAGCTACGGACTAAAACCGTGAGCATAATGATGGCGATGCCATAGTTGCGAACAATGCTATAAAACGTGTGCAGGATAAACGAGAGCGGCTTGGCGACGAATTCAAAGATCGGCCAACCGAAATACCGTGATTTGCTCAGTCCATAGAGATCCAAAATCTCATCGTCTTTAGGACCGGCAAATACGCGATAGCGCTGGACAAGCTCGCCATGGGCTGGTATTGGTTTGGCTTTTGTCTCGAACCAGAAACTGACATTGGTCGCGATATCTTTGTAAGGAATTGTCTTTGAAATGTCGGCTACCGCCCGCGCAGCTCCTTGGGCTAAATCGTCTAGGGCGGCTGGGCAATCGGGATGTGGAAGAATCGCCGTTGTAAAGTATTGCTGGTCGACTCCCAAATAACGGAAGGATCGTTTGTCGATCGGATAGTCCATACCGAAGAAAGTGCTATCCGGTTGATCGACGTGGGCACGTGCATACTCTTGAATCGTGCGTCTGGTAATCAATTCATGCGGCCCCGTTTTTCGAGCCAGCATCACATCTCGAGCTCCAGCAGCTCCAAAAAAGTCGGGGCTCAATTTGATGGCGTACCACCAACCTTCCAGCGATATGCCATTCATGCCTTCCTGTCGAATCGATACGTTGTGCGGAACATCGTCGATATTTCGGACTAAGGTTTCGACATCGATATGATAGGCAGCAGCCTCAATATCCAGCGGCTTGCTAGGGTCATGCTTCGATTTAAACACGCGGTATCGCTTGACCATTTCAAGGTTGGCTTTGACGCCTGCACCTGCAAGATAACTTTGAAGTGGCATGGTAAACTCAACGCCCATTCCATCGGGAACGTCTAGTTTTTGAGCGTGCCAGTGGTCGTGCAAGCTTGGTTCTAAACCTTGAATCGTTTCGTGGCCTGGTACTGCTTCGGCATCGTCGACTTTGGCGAGGGTCGTTAGCATCGAAGGACGCAGGAGATTGCCTGGAACTTTTTCGCGATAGAAATCGTTCTCCATGCGGACAACGTCGACGGGCGGTTCGGTGAGAATTGTATTGAAGTACATTTCACGTGTTTCGTTTTGATCGTTCGTTCGTTGGATGGATAGTCGAACGCTTGAACCCGGTTTGTGTTTTGCAAGAAGGGATTCGAGTTCGAATTCGCTTCGATCATCTGCTGCATCGACTTTTTTGTTTTCGGATTCAGGCATATCCAAATCGACATCGTCGACCTTGATGAGTAGATCATCAGGAGTAAGTCCGCCGACGATTTTTGTGTCTTCGCAGATAGCGTTGGCAGCCGCCGATCCGATGGGAACGGTGTGAATTCGAAAACCTTTGTCCTCAGACGAGGTTGCCATGTAACCAAGATAGCCACCTCGCGAAGCCAATGTTCGATATCGAAATTCCCCGGGCTTGGTTTGTTCGACTAACTCGACCCGAAGGATCCCTGCTCCCTTGCTGGTCAGTGTTACGGCGAGTGGATATCCGTCGTTTGCATCCATCGAGCCGAGGGTGTGCCACGATACCGGTGCAGCGTCCGGGGCTGGGACATCGGCGTTTTCAATGGCCTTGGCGGCATTCTCTTTAACCAATTCTTCATTGCGAAGTTTCTTGCCGTCGCGTTCCTTCTGTTCAAGCTCCAATCGCTGTTTTTGCAGATCCTGCCGTTGACGCATGCTGCTCCAAAGCATGAACAAGGAAAGTGTTAGGAGCATCCAAGCGAAAAATCGTCGATCCACAGCAGGTGTCTCAAAGCGGTTGAGGAATGCTTGCTAGGTTCAGCACATCGCGAATTTCACGCTCGGAAACTGCACCTAAGGTCAAGGCAGGAAAGACGTTATTGTGGTCGGGACGCCATAAATTGGCTAGACCAAAGAAGCTCGACTCAAACGTCGAATCGATACGTAAATGCCTAGGTTTCGGTGGATTTGGCTACTTACCAATAAAAATCGCCAACGGCGATTGCGTTGGCGACTCTATTTCGAGGCTCGATGAAGCCAGGGATCTGCTTCCTAGAATTGGTAGGTCAATCCAAGATCGACACCATGTAAGTAGTAGGTGTCATGTCCAAACCGAGGTTGCGGAGCCGTTGGCGCAAATGCGTTCGAGAAGTCGATATTCGGGTCGATAAGATTTCCCGCCATCACAACATCTGGGAAGAACAAGAACGTATATCCAACACCGAATTTCATTCGCGGCCCTAGGCAGCAACTTAGCTTTGCTCCCGCTTCAGGAATGAAGGTAAACACATTGCGGTTACCGTTGCCGGTATTGGAGTCCTGGACGAGCAATCCACGATTGCCACTTGCTGTGCCGCCTGGAGGTGGAACCGTATCTACAAAGCTACCTGAGTTGCTTGCTCGTTGATTCATGTTACCCAAAGCAACTTTGCCAAGTGTCGAGAACGTCCATCGCCCTCGCGAAATATCGGTCATGAAACCAATATGACCGCCATGAAAAGTATTCTTACTTGAAAAGCGATCAAAAGTCTCTGAGACAGTGCCATTGACGGTCGCGTTCCCATTGATGCCATCGACAGATCGTGTTCGAAGACCAAGAGTGTCGTCGAGTCGAGCGAAGGTATAGCCACCGATCAAATCAGCTCGACTGGCTCCAGACCGAGCTAACAGAAAACGTCCGTAACCTTCGGCAGCTAAGAAGCGTGTGCCGTTGTCGATGGTGATCGATCCCGAGTCAGCACCGCTTGTGAGCGTATCTAGGGCAACCGGATAGAAATTCGGCCCTCCGAGCAAGACGTCAAAATATGGAACGCCGAGAGTAACGTCGCCAGCACCGTTGCTCGAATAGGTTTGCGTAGTGCGATCGTCGAACATACCGAATGCGCGACCGCCTATGCCGACCGTCTGACAGTCATCTAACCAAGTACCAATATTTACGCGGAGGCCTGTCTGCATGCTTCCGCCGAGTGGCGTATCGCTACCGCCGGCGATGATTGAGTTGGGTTGCTGACCGTTTGGACCTTCAACAACCAGTGGTGGGCTTTGGACGTTCGGCCCCCACCACAGCAATGCTTCGACAGATCCCCAACCGGAGCGTGGAGAACAACTGTTGCCGAACAAAGGTGAACAACCGTTGCCAAGCAAAGACGGGCGGCCGTTGCCCGATCGGCGAAAGCCGCCAATCCCATCGCAACTTCCACTATCACATGCCGAACTAGAACAACTGCTCGAACTTCCGCCATCCATTTCATGGCCAGAGTTGTCTAACGCGTTCGACCCATCGTAGCCCGAGTCGTGCTCTGCATAGCTAGCACTATGCATGTTAGGTCGAGCAGAGTTTGCGTAATACTCACCTGAACTTTGTGCTTGATTGGTCGAAACGACATTTTGACGAAATGCTTCAGGGCGGTGATCGATAATCGAAACCGGCCGTTGGGAAACGATCGTCGAATTTCCTACCGCCGGGTAGGAATCGCCAATTCGCCCTACGCTCGAAAGCGGTTTTGGAGGCGGCACGGAGTCAGATGCGGCGGCGAGTCCCAACGGAAGCGCTGCCCCACCGAGGGCCATCGAAAGAAGCGTACGATTGATTTTCATGTTTGGGTCTCGCAAATTCGGAATAACAGACATAACCTGAAACAAAGGATCGACCGATCTACGTCCTACCTGCTGAAAAAGCGTTACGCGAAGAACAATCCCCCTAAACCTCCTGGGTTAACTGATCGTCAAAGTTTTATAGGCTTGGTCGTAAAATCGTGCAGTGCAGGACTTATGGGATCACGAGTCTTCTAGGTAAACTAGGAGTTTGCGACTTCGCTGTTGGCTTTCCTTGTGTCTCATCGTTTAATTTTCATGACGACCGAATCAACTCCTCCCATTGACCATCTCGCACCTAACTCGGCTCAGGCTCCCGTCGTGAGTTCGAGCAAAGTCCCCTATCGCCCAAAGGTTTCAGCGGGTTGGTGGATTCCGGGCGTCGCAAGTTACAAAGTCAATCAATGGATTCAGCAGCTTTCCGCAGTCAACGCATTGGAAGCATCCCGCAAGCAGCTTACGGAGCCCCAGATTCGCAAGGAAGCATTATCGCTGAAGTACCGCGCCAAAAGTGGCGAAGCCGCCGCGTCGCTGTTGCCCGAAACGTATTCGTTAGTACGCGAAGCGGCGAGCCGAACGCTCAATATGCGTCACTATGACGTTCAGATTCTTGGTGGGACGGCACTGTTTCACGGATGTATTACCGAGATGCAGACCGGGGAAGGGAAAACTCTGACGGCAACGCTCCCTCTGGTTCTCCATTGTTTAATCGGCAAGGGAGCTCATCTTGCGACCGTCAACGACTACTTGGCGCAGCGCGATGCTGACTGGATGCGTCCAATCTATGACTTGCTTGGAATTGGTGTCGGTGTTGTGCTGACCGATAGTCAACCGGATGGTCGACGAGCAGCTTACGGTGCAGATATCACCTACGGGACAGCCAAAGAATTTGGGTTCGACTTTTTACGAGATCGACTTTTGCTCCGGGCTGCTGGTCGCCTCGCTACCGACTTCCTTGGCGAAGGCAGCAACGAACGTTGGTCGACGCCCGGCGACCAGCCGGTACAACGCGGGATGCATTTTGCATTGGTTGATGAAGCCGACAGCATTCTCATCGACGAAGGGCGAACGCCACTCATCATCGGTTCGCTCGGCGATCAAGCCCGTGAGATTGTCATCGCCACCTATCGTTGGGCAGCCGAACATGCCGACAAATTCGAGCTCAAGGAGCACTACACGGTTGAAGAGGACAATCGCAAAGTAGAACTAACCGCGCGGGGTCGTGCACTGGTGCGATCGTTGCCTCGCGACAACGACGTTCGCATGGCATCCATGCTGGATCTTTACGAATATGCCGAACGAGCTATTCGTACCTATCATGATTATCATCTCGATCGTCAGTACGTTGTGCGAGATGGTGAAATTGTGATCGTTGACGAATTCACCGGTCGATTAGCCGAGGGGAGAAAATGGCGAGACGGCATCCATCAAGCCGTTGAAGCGAAAGAGAAGATCGAAGTCACCGTGCCGACGGGACAAGCGGCGAGAATTACCGTGCAAGATCTCTTTTTGCGATACAAATATCTAGGCGGTATGACGGGGACGGCTGCCACGAGCGCCAGCGAACTACGACGCATCTATAAAACCCCCGTTGTGCAAGTTCCAACCAACCGCCCGCCACAACGCAGTCGAATGCCGGACCGCGTCTATGGTTCGATGCTCGACAAATTTGAAGCGATCGTCGAAGAGGTCAAGGAGGTTCATCGGCAAGGTCGACCGATCCTGATCGGGACTCGATCGATCGATAAATCTTCGATTCTTGCCGGCCTTTTGCGGCGTGAAGGGATGCAACCGCGAGTCTTAAACGCGCACGAAATTGCCCTCGAAGCGGAAATCGTTGCCGAAGCTGGCAGGCGAGGCCAGATCACCGTCGCCACAAATATGGCTGGACGCGGAACCGACATAAAACTTGAACCGGGGGTTCGCGAGTTAGGCGGGATGTTTGTTATCTGCACCGAACTGCACGACGCGGCGCGCATCGATCGACAGTTGATCGGTCGCTGCGGTCGGCAAGGTGACCCTGGAAGTTTCCGTCAGTATCTTTCGCTCGATGACGAAATCTTGCGCAACGGTCTAGGCACTAAAACATCGGACCGACTCAAGGCACTCGGGAAGAGCAGCAGCGGGCCATTTCATAGTTACGCAAGTCGATTTAAATCGGCACAACGTCGCGTCGAGCGAAAGTATTTTCGTCAACGTATGGCTTTGCTGTACCATGAAAAAGAGCGGACTAAAATACAACGCGAAATGGGACAAGATCCCTACCTCGATACGGCTGACTAGTTCGACTATTTCTTCTGCCAGATCTTTACATCATCGACAACCGCGTTGCGATTAACGGCTAAGCGGAGCATGCGTTTGGTCGGATGAGCAAAACCGTCAGATTTAAAATTGCCGACCGACTCGCCGTCGATCGAGACCGAAAGCTCATCGCCCGAAACCGCGACAATAAGGTCGTGCCATTTACCGACAGCCGTCGGACGAGGAAACGCTTTGTCTTTCCCTTTGAGTGCCTGCTTCTGCTCGTCGCTAAGTTCCTTTTTAGCTTGTCGAGCTTCGCTGATATCCAGCCGCATGTTACCGTTCTTCAAATCTTGCAATTGCACTTGCTTCGGATTGATCCGTACCGCGAAGAGATGGCCAGCATGAACTTCTTTGAATTGCGCGTCTGCGAAATCAAGGCTCAAGCTATCGCTAGCATCTTCGAGCATGAATCGCATCGCCACGGTACCGTCAGTAAATTCGGCAGGCTGCGTTACCGAGACCCCATGATTAGCCTCGGCATGAATGTAGATGTACATCGCACCGTCGCGCAGATCGACTTGCTTATTCCCCTTGGCGCGGCTCTTGCTGTTGGTGCCCCAGCCATTGCCCGGATCGTCGGTTTTTTCCTGAGGCTCATTTCGCTGAAAATTGTCTTCGAAGATCAACTTGCCGTAGTCATCAGCGGCAATAGCAAAGGTCGAAGCGAAAGCGGAAAGGATGAAAACAAATATGCGTTGCATGGAACTACCTTTATTGAGTGATAAAATCGGATTACGCAATGATATCTTTAGCGACTTCGCCGTAGACATCGGTTAGCCGGAAATCGCGGCCGGCGTAGCGGTATGTGAGCTTGGTGTGATCAAAACCAAGCATATGCAGCATCGTCGCATGGAGATCGTGTGTTCCGAGCTTGCCTGCTACCGACGTTCCACCCATCTCATCGGTCGAACCATATCGCATCCCGCCTTTGACACCGCCGCCAGCCATCCACATCGAATAGCCTTGATTGTTGTGCCGTCGCCCGTCGCCGCTATTGCCTTGATCCTGGGGGCTGCGACCGAATTCGCCGCCCCAAAGGACAAGCGTGTCTTTGAGCATGTCGCGGTCTTTGAGATCCTGCAGGAGCGCTGCAATCGGAAGATCGATCCCGCCGCAGTTCTTTTTTAAGGCAGACTTCAAGCTGTTGTGTTGGTCCCATCCGCCTTTGCTGATCTGAATGAAACGAACCCCCGACTCGGCAAGTCGACGTGCCATCAAGCATTGTGTCCCGAATTCTTTTGTGGCCGCTTCGTTGATCCCGTACCGATCGAGGGTACTGGCGTTTTCTGCCGTGAGATTGAGTACCGAGGGAACCGATGTTTGCATTCGATAAGCTAATTCGTACGATTGAATGACGCCGTCCAGTTCCGCATTCCCAGGATGCTTGTCGAGTAGATCGCGATTCATTTCTTGAATCAAGTCGATTTGCGATCGCTGGCGTTCATGTCCCAAATGACGGTTTCGAACGTCAGCAATTCCACCGGCGTCGAGATCGACTCGCGTTCCCTGGTACGACGCGGGGAGGAACGACGAGCCGTAATTCTGGGCACCGCCAAGTCCAACGGGATTGATCGTTACAAATCCAGGTAAATCCTGGCTTTCCGAACCCAAGCCATAGGTAACCCATGAGCCGATCGATGGTCGGACAAAATTGACACTGCCGGTATGCAGCGCAATCGTTGCTTGTGGATGAGCAGCATTTGAAGTGTGCATGCCGTTGAGCAAACAAAGATCGTCGGCGTGACGGCTCAATTCGGGGAACAACTCGCTGATCGGCAATCCGCTATCGCCTTGTGGCTTGAATTTAAACTGAGGTGCAAGAAGCTTTCCGTTCTTCCCTTTATCGTTGGCCGAGCTGCTCGATGTTTTGCCATCGTTGGCTTTCAATTCAGGCTTCCAATCAAACGTATCGAGATGGCTCGGTCCGCCTTGCATAAACAAAAAGATAACGCGTTTGGCAGTACCCGGAAAATGCGGTTGTTTCGGAGCCAACGGCGACGTGAAGCTTCCTGTCGAAGCAGCTCGAGCAACGTCGGCATTCATCGCCGCAAAGGCCAGCCAACCAAATCCGGCAGCCGTATGCTGCAACATGCCTCGGCGAGTTATCGGAGTAAACGTATTTCGGCAGGTGTTCATAGCTGGTATCGATCATTATTAAGGTAAGTAACGGAATTCGGCGGCAGAGTAGAGAGCTTGAGTCAACGAAGCCCAACTGCTCTCACGATCAGAACCTGAATTGAGGAAAGCTAATGCCCGACGTGTTTCATCTTCGGTCGGGTAGCGGCACAGAGCATAGGCATAAGCGTAGCGAACGCGAGCGGTGTCGTCGGTTAGCTTCTGCTCGAGAATCCGATCGGCGGCTCGTTTAGAAACATCGACGACGAATGGATTATTCAGCATGAACAAGGCTTGAGGGGCTACGGTTGTAACGTCGCGAAGGCCGTTGACCTGATCCGGTTCGGCGAAGTCGAAGACGGTGAACATGCCAGGCAACTTCGATCGCAACACCGGCAAATAGACGCTACGTACCGGTCGAACAATTGGATCTTTCGAGTCGCTTCGGTTTTTCTTATCGGCTTTCGAAATATCGCCGCCGACCGAACTATCAAACGGTGCCCCAGTCGGTCGTTCGCTTTGAAGCATGCCACCGGCAGCCAAGAGCGAATCGCGAATCGCTTCGGCTTCGAGTCGGCGTAGATTCGATCGCCAGTAAAGTTGATTGTCTTCGTCGGCCGATGCATTGGCTTGGATATGCTGACCGCTAAGTCGATAGGTGCGGCTAAGTACGACTGTGCGAACAAGCGACTTGACCGACCAACCGTTGTCCATAAATCGGGTCGCGAGATGATCGAGCAACTCGGGATGTGTGGGCATCGCGCCGGATGCACCAAAGTTGTCAACGGTTTCGACTAAGCCGCGACCGAGCAAATGCGACCAAACTCGATTGACCATAACTCGGGCTGTAAGCGGATGCTCGCGTGAAGTAAGCCACTGAGCCATTTCGAGTCGGCCACTGCTCGTGTCAGATAGCGTTGGCATCGACGATTGCTTGAGAATGACGGGGAAGGCTCGATGAATGACTTCGCCCTTGATGTCCGGTTCGCCGCGTACTCGAAGCGCGAGATCTTGAATCTTTCCCTCGGTCGCCGCCATCGCCAACGATGCGTTCGGATCAACATTTTCGTCGCCGTACCCTTTTTTGTTTTTATTGGTCGGGCTGGCAGGCGGCTCGTTGAGTTTGGCAAGCTGTTGACGGACCTGAGCGTATTCCTGCCTCAGTTCGTTCCGCTCTTTCTTGCTCGCCGTCTTACTCTTGGACAGGACCTCAATTTGCTTGAGCCGCTTTTCAAGGCGAGCGATCTGGGCCGAGTTATCGTTTTTAACGACAGCCGTTTTGGCGGATGACTGAGAACCGATTCGCACCAGCAAGCTTGGCTGCTGATACTCTTTACTTCCGCCCTGTCGGTGCTGTTGGCCACTGAGCGTCTTGGTGCTCGCGAAAATTCCGGCCATCGCGTAGTAATCGGTCTGCGCAATCGGATCGAATTTGTGATCGTGGCAACGGGCGCATCCCAAGGTAAGCCCCATCATAGCCCGACCGAGCGTGTCCATCTGGTCGTCGATACGGTCGAGCTGGAATTGGTCTTCGTCGCGCTCGTTCAGATCCATTGATCCCAAGGCCAGCAGACCGGTAGCGATGAGCTTTTGTTCGCGATCTTTTGGGTCTTTGGCTTTCATCAAGTCGCCGGCGACCTGTTCAGCAATGAACTCGTTGTACGGTTTATCGGCGTTCAAAGAATCAATTACATAGTTGCGATAGCGCCATGCATAAGGAAACGGAACGTTCCGAGTCTTGCCGACCGAATCGGCATAGCGAGCAACATCAAGCCAATGTCGCCCCCATCGTTCGCCGAAGGCAGACGATTTCAACAGATGATCGACCACTCTTGCTAAGGCTTCGTCGTCTGTTCCCGGATCACGAACGAAAGCTCCGACTTCGCTAACCGATGGCGGCAGACCCGTTAAGTCGAGCGTTACGCGGCGTATCAATGCAAATCGATCGACATCGACAGCAGGTTTCAGATCGGCCTCTTCAATCTTAGCGAGAATAAACTTGTCGAGATCATCCTTGACCCAAGCGGTGTTCTTGACGACCGGAGGAGCAGGTTTAGCGACAGGTTGGAATGCCCAATGGTTTTTTCCCTTTTCCCAATCGACACCAGCCGCTTTTTTTACCATCGTTCCTGTTCGAGGGTCCGGCGCGCCCATTTCAATCCACGCTTCTAAGATCCCAATCTCTGGCTCGGAAAGCTGGTACTTCGGCGGCATTTGCAGCGACGGGTCGGTATAGCGCACTGATTCGATCAACAGGCTTGTTCCCGGTTTGCCAATTTCGATGGCTTCACCCGAATCGCCGCCCATCAACCAACCTTCCTTCGAATCGAGCAGCAATCCTCCCTTTACTTTCTCGGAATCAGCCGAATGGCATTCGTAGCAATGCTTTGCCAGAAGCGGTCGAACCTTGGCTTCGAAAAAAGCGAGCTGGCTCGGCGAAGGCTCGACTGCGATTGCAGAAGTCCCAATCGCGCCTAAAGCGAACAGTGCTAAAAATGAAACACAATTGCGGCGAGCGGTTCTCGAAACAAACGTAATTCGGTCGGAGTTTTTCATACTTGAACAGGCAGTTAAGTTTTCGAAATTCGTCAAATGGTAAAATGCGAACCCTTAGGTACCATTCTCTAGGGGCTCCAATGGAACCTTTTATTCACTGATTGCAAGAAGAATCCGCTCTTTTAACTCATTATAATAGGCAAATATCCGCCATTAAATATTCATAGTTCGGCATTAAGGCGACGATCCCACCGGTATTCTTAATCAAACGCATTGCTTGTCGGAACAATTACGTTGTGCGATCAATCCACGCTTTGCGGTCGATGACTTCGCTGATGAAGTGTTGCTGTGCGCAGAGGATCGATCGATGCAGCTCCTCGGCGGTTACTTTTCCAGCTTGATTGTCGAGGGCGAGGGTTCCGGTCGCATCGCTGAGAAATTCAACTTTGTAGCCGCGATGCATCGCTTGCCTGGCGGTTGTATCACAACAAATATGCGTCATATATCCAGCGATCGTCAGCGTATCTATCTTTCTCGTGTTAAGCCATTCTTGAAGCGGCGTATTGGTGAAGCAGCCGGGCAGTCCTTTATCGAGCAGCAGATCGCGAGGCCGGCCGTCGATCTCGGGATGCAGTTTCCATCCATCGGTATCGCGCTGAAAGATCGGCAAAGTTTTTTCATGGTGCCGAACGAAAACCGTCGGTATTTTCTTCATTGCTGCGTGATCGACGACTTCGAGCAATTGCGGGAAATGGTCGCGAGGATGGGTAATCGGTAAGGCGCCGGTAAAATACTCGTTTTGGGCGTCGATGACTAAAAGGGCGCGGTTCATAATCGATAAAATCCTTGGTTTGCGAACGAATCAAGATTGTCTTGCGGTCAATTCGACTGGCCAATTCCGCGGGGCAACCTTAGACTCTAGTTTTTGGATAGCTGGTGATACGATACTTCGGGCTCCGAAGAGGCACCTGTTAGCTGATTCCTTGGTTTTTCGGAGTTTTAGGACGTGCCTGCTACGTGCGTAATCGGTTTGCAATGGGGTGATGAAGCCAAAGGCAAACTCGTCGATCTTCTTGCTCCACAACATGACATTGTAGTTCGATATCAGGGCGGCGCGAACGCTGGCCATACGGTTGTCTGCGGTGACAAAGTTTATAAGCTGCATCATATACCGAGCGGAATTCTACATCCGCAAGTGACCAATGTCATCGCACCGGGCGTCGTCATGGAACCGACGATGTTGCTAAAAGAATTGGATGGCCTGCAAGCTCGAGGAATCAATCCACTCGATAACTTGATGATTAGCGAACGGACTCATCTGGTAATGCCCTGGCATATTGCCGAAGATCGGATTTCGAACCGACAAATAGTCAACGGAGAAAGCATCGGTTCAACGCTGCGTGGAATCGGGCCTTGCTATAAGGACAAAGTTGGCCGAACTCATGCATTGAGACTTGCCGACATCATGTCGCCGAATCTTCGTGAGCGGATCGTTGAGATTTGCGAATTCAAGCGAAAATGGTTGTCGGCACTCGCCGAGTCTGACGATTTGGACTTATTGGTTCCAAATACCATTTACGAAACGGCTTGCGGTTGGGCGGAGCGTCTCCGGCCATTGACCAAAAATACTACCGATTTTTTGCTGGACCAACTCGACGTCGGCAAGCAGTTGTTGATGGAAGGTGCGCAGGGGTCGCTGCTCGATATCGATCATGGAACCTTTCCGTTCGTGACCAGTAGCAATGCATCAGGCGTCGGCGTATCGAGTGGATCGGGCGTTCCTGGCAAATGGATCACGAAAATGATCGGCGTTTGCAAAGCCTACTCGACTCGAGTCGGCGGTGGTCCTTTCCCAACGGAATTGAAGGATGCGACCGGGCAGAAGATTCGCGATATCGGAAGAGAATACGGAACAACCACGGGACGTCCACGCCGCTGTGGCTGGTTTGATGCCGTCGCTGTTCGCTATACGGCTCGCTTGAGCGGTGTCGATCGACTATCGTTGATGATGATGGATGTGCTGAGTCATTTTGACGAAATCCAAGTTTGTGTTGCGTACGATATCGATGGCGAGCGCGTTGAACGCTTCCCTTGTCTGGCGGACGATCTTCGGCGCGCCAAACCGATCTACGAAAAACTGCCGGGTTGGAATCAGGACGTGACGGGAGTTCGCCGTCGAGAAGATATGCCCGCCAACGCCTTGCGGTATATGGATCGCGTTTCCGAAATCGTCGGCGTGAAAATTGGTGTGATTTCGGTTGGCCCAGACCGCGAACAAACGATGTTCTTGCCATAGGACTTTGATTGTGGCCTTCTTCCGTAGGAAAATAAAATCGAAGGCACCGTCGGTCGCAACTGCGACTAGCGATCGTCCTGAATCCGCCGCACTTCCCGTTCACATTGCCATTATCATGGACGGGAATGGTCGTTGGGCGCAAGCTCAAGGTCTTCCTCGAGTCGAAGGGCATCGTCGAGGTGCCGATACGGTTCAGCGTGTTCTCGAAGCGTGCGAACGACATCGAATCAAATACTTGACGCTCTATTGTTTTTCGAATGAAAATTGGAAACGTCCCAAAGATGAACTCGATTTCTTGATGGGTTTGCTCAAGCAATACCTTGTCCAGGAACGCCCGACGCTGATGAAAAGCGCCATTCGGCTTCGCATTATCGGCCGACGCGATGGCTTGCCAGAGGATGTTCTTGCTGAAATGGATCGGTCGATCGAAGCCAGCGCCAACAACGCTTCCTTGACGTTGTGCTTGGCGATTAACTACGGCGCCCGGCAAGAAATCGTCGATGCGGTTCGGGAAATCGCTGCCGATATCCAAGCCGGGCGACTCAACGCCGATAGCATTGACGAAGATGAAATAGCGAGCCGGCTGTATACGTCGGATATACCGGACCCTGATTTGTTGATTCGGACAAGTGGCGAAATGCGGATCAGTAATTTTTTGCTCTGGCAAATAAGCTATAGTGAAATTTGGGTTACCAACAAAGCTTGGCCTGAATTTTCGGACGAAGACTTTGAAGAGGCGCTTGCAGAGTATGCGAATCGACAGCGACGTTTTGGCGGACTGAGTTCATCATGAAAGCCGATGACGAGCTTTGCTTTTGTTTTCACGTGACATGGCGCAAGGTGATCAATTATCTTCGCCAACATCCTGTAAAACATGCAAGCCAAGTTTCGGAATGCTATGGTGCAGGAACCGGATGCGGGTGGTGCCGTCGGCAGATTACGCAATTGATGAACGATGTCCAATCCAATCCGCCGGCAACCAATGATTTAGATGAGTGGCTCGTTATGCGGACTCCGACAGCCAAGTCTCATGCCGAAGGACGTGCAGTCTATCTTGCGGAAAAAGAGAGTCCACCAACATGAACAAGCCGCTTCGACTGGTTTGCTGTAGCTCGTCGATGGAAAGCGGCGGGAGCGAACGTCAAACGCTCAATCTATTGCGAGGGATCGATCGATCGGCGTTTGCTCCTGAACTCTACTTGCTGTACCGTGAAGGCATCTTGCTTGGAGATCTTCCGCCCGATGTTGCGGTTACCGACTATTGGAGTCGACATGCGCAACCTCAATGGAATTGGCCCGGTCGAATCACCAGCAAGCAGATCCATGATCTTGAACAAACGCTCGTTTCCAACAAAGTTGACGTTGTCTATGATCGACTCTTTCACATGGCGCTCGTCGCCGGTCCGGCAGCCAAGCGTGCCGGTGTCGGTCGCGTTGCAACGATTGTCAGTCCACCTCGACGCGACTTGATGGCCACCGAACGACGCTTTGTTTGGCTCAAACGAATGGCCCTTGCGCGTTCCTATCGATCGGCGGATCGGTTGTTGGCAGTCAGCCAAGGAACGGCCGATGATGCTGCCGATTTTTATCGACTCGATCGCTCGAAGATAGAAATTGTTTCAAGCCCAATCGATATCGAACGCATCGACCGATTGAAGCGAGATACATGGGATGGAACTGCACCTCGCGTCAATCGTTTTTTGATCGTCAGCATCGGTCGCTTGAGTGAAGAAAAAGGACATCGATGCTTGCTCGAAGCCTTTGCAAAGTTGCTTCAAAACAGTCCGCATCCAATCGATTTGCATCTGATCGGTGATGGTCCCTTGCGATTGGAGTTAAAGCAACAAGCTAGCGTATTAGGCATTCGAGAGAACGTCGTCTTTCATGGACAGGTTGCCAATCCATTCCCGCTGCTTCGTCAGGCCGATTTGTTTGTATTGCCGTCACAATACGAAGGACTTCCCAATGCACTTTTGGAGGCGATGGCGTGTGAAGTTCCGACATTGGTTAGCGATTGTCCGGGCGGCATTCAAGATGCAACGCAACGAGGGGATTTGAGTAGGCTCGTTCCGATCGGCGAGCCGATTGCGTTATGCAAAGCCATCCGCGATCGTTTCGATTCCCCCGAGTCGTGGCTTTCGAAAACAGGGCCTGCTCGCAAGTACATCGAACAATCGCATAGCCTCGGGCAATGGCTAAAGAGAATGGAGTCGATTTTTATGCAGGTCGGAGCAAAAAGCCGGACGCTTAGAGACCAGTTGCTTTAATCGCCATCAGCAAGTATTGCGTTTAACCGTCAGTCGAAGGCGTACGTCAAAGGCCACGCGTACGCCTTCGGCTGACGGTTAAACGACTAATTCATCAAGCTGCTAGCGCCCATCTAAGCCAAAATGGGGCAGACGTCGAACCATTGGCGACCTTGCGATTCCATCCATTCCGATGACGCGATGGGTCCCCATAGTCCTGGCTCATAGGAATTGAGCGTTGGTGTTGCAGGGCTCCGCCATGCGGAAATGATTGGATCGATGATTTGCCATGCTTGCTCGACTTCGTCACTTCGAGCAAAAAGGCTTGCATCCCCATTCAAGGCATCTTGGAGAAGGCGTTGATACGAATCAGGAAGTTCATCGCCTACAGCGCTGAATCGGAAATCCAATTCGCTTTGACGCATGCTCATTTCCTGATCCGGCACCTTCGATTGAAAGTAAAGCTGAAGTCCTTCGGCAGGTTGGATTTGAATCACCAGCCGATTGGCTTCGGGGCTGACGTGCCGGTTTCCGCCAAACATCAAGTGGGGTGGTTCTTTGAATTGGATTACGATCTGAGTCGTTCGGCAGCTCATCGCTTTGCCGCTTCGCAAATAGAAGGGAACGCCTTTCCATCGCCAGTTGTCGATCAACAATTTCAGTGCGGCAAAGGTTTCGGTCTGACTATTTTCCGGCACACCTTCTTCGTTGAGATAGCCATCGTACTGACCACGAATACCCGCTTCGGAGAAATCGCTTCCTTGGAAGCGCCGGACGGCTCGCAAAACTTTGACTTTCTCATCGCGAACAATGTCGGCGTTGAATCGGACAGGGGTTTCCATCGCCGTTATCATCATCAACTGGAAGAGATGATTTTGAAACATATCGCGGAGAATGCCCGACTTGTCATAGTACCCGCCGCGCCGACCGACTTGAACTTCTTCAGCGCAAGTGATTTGAATATGATCGATATAATTGCGATTCCAAATCGGTTCAAAGATCGTATTCCCAAATCGCAAGACCATCATATTTTGGACTGTCTCTTTGCCCAGGTAGTGATCGATACGATAAATCTGATCTTCGCGAAAGACTTTATGGATCGAATCGTTGAGTAGTCTCGACGTTGCGAGATCGGTTCCGAAAGGCTTTTCGATAACGACTCGTCGTTGGCCATTGGAATCGTTGGCCAGTCCGGCTTTACCGAGCTGAGCGATAGCGGATTCGTAGAGTTGCGGCATCGTCGAAAGATAGTAGACGCGATTGGTTTTGACGCCGTCTTCGTGTTTGTCGAGAAAGCCGCTCAGCGCCGTGAAGTCACTATCTTGGGCGATATCGCCGGGCTGATAGTAAACGTGTTCTGCAAAAGCTTTCCAAGATTCGGGCGTGAAGTTCTGTTTGGCGAACTGAGCCGTTGTACCTGCCAACTCTTCTCGCCATTCTTCACTCGAAAAGGGACTTCGCGCTACACCGACAATTCGCGTCAGCTTAGGAAGTCGTCCACGCTGAAACAAACGATACAACGCAGGAATGAGCTTGCGACTGGTAAGGTCGCCCGATGCTCCGAAGATCACCATCGTGTGGGACATTGTTTGTTCTCCGAAATGAGTCGCCGCGATCCATCAATACACAATTTTTTCAAAATCAGCTCAACGCTTTGAGCCTACGTAGGTTTCTTGCGTAGGTCGAGCCATTCGCTATGAAACGTGCCCGGCTTATCGGTGCGCTGATAGGTATGCGCTCCGAAATAATCTCGCTGGGCTTGTAGCAAATTAGCGGGTAGTCGAGCCAAGCGATAGCTATCGAAGTAGGCCAACGCGGTTGTGAAGGCTGGTGCAGGAATTCCAAGTTGCGTTGCTGCCATGACGGCCGCTCGCCAACCGGGCTGCGCCTTTTCGATCGCTTGCTTGAAATAAGGAACCAGCAATAGATTTTCGAGATTCGGTTGCTCGTTGAACGCTTCTTTGATGCGATCAAGGAACTGGGCGCGAATGATACAGCCGCCTCGCCATAGCAATGCACAATCGCCGTAGTTAAGTCCCCAATCGTATTCCTTGCTCGCTTCTTGAAGCTGCACGAAGCCTTGTGCATACGAACAAATCTTGGAAGCATAAAGGGCTTGTTTGACCGCTTCGATGAAAGCTATTTTATCGGAGACAAGTTGCTTGACCGGTCCATCAAAGGTTGGGTTCTGGCCAACACTTGGTCCTTTGAGAATCTTGCTTGCACGCACGCGAGCCTCTTTCATCGAGGAGATCGACCGAGCATAAACGGCGGTGGTCACAAGTGTGCTTGGCACGCCGAGATCCAACGCAAGCTGGCTCATCCATTTTCCAGTTCCCTTAGCACCAGCCATGTCGACGATCTTGTCCAACAAATATCCATCGCCACCTTGGTCGTCTTTGGCACTGAAGATATCGCGAGTAATTTCGATCAAGTAGCTTTGAAGTTCGCTTTTGTTCCAATCCGCGAAGACATCATACAACTCTTCGTTGCTCAGTCCGCCAACTTCTTTGAGCAGATAGTAGGCTTCGCAGATCAACTGCATATCGCCGTACTCGATCCCGTTGTGGACCATTTTGACGTAATGGCCCGAACCGCGCGGCCCGACCCATTCGCAACAAGGGATATCTTCTCTAGGTCCAACTTTTGCGGCGATCGATTGAAAGATTGGCTTGATGGTTTCCCAAGCTGCTTTCGATCCTCCCGGCATAAGGCTTGGACCTTTGAGGGCTCCTTCTTCGCCGCCGGAAACACCGCTACCGACAAATAGCAAGCCTTTGCTTTCGACGTACTTGGTGCGTCGTTCGGTGTCTTCAAAGTGAGTATTGCCACCATCGATCAAGATGTCGCCTGGCTCGCAATGGGGAAGCAGTTGTTCGATTAGGTCGTCGACGGCTGGCCCTGCTTTGACGAGCATCATGACAAAGCGAGGTCGCTTGAGATTCTTCATCATTTCAGCGATCGAATGGCAGCCGACGAAATTCTTTCCTTTGGCTCGACCAGCCATCAATGCATCGACTTTGTCTGTCGAGCGATTAAAAACCGCCACGCGGTAGCCTCGGCTTTCAACATTCAATGCCAGGTTTTCGCCCATGACCGCTAAACCGATCAAACCAAAATCGCAAAGATCGCTCATGTTATCTACTTACTTAAAAGTTTTCAAAAAAAGTCTTCCCTCTTTCGGATCTAACGCCGACTCGAAGCGAACCTCGATGCCGAAAAATCGCTCTCCGAAAGAATGGTCGAATTCTATCGCAAACTGCATTGACATAACACCTGCATATGGAAAATTGCGAAACCTGGGAGAGTCGAATTAAGGCAATGTAGCTCTTGACCCAGGCTAGGTCGTCGGTTAGATAATGGTGCTTAACGTCAGTAGGCTCCGTCGCCAAGTGGCTAAGGCAGCGGATTGCAAATCCGCCACCGTCGGTTCAAATCCGACCGGAGCCTCTCCCTAAAAGCCCTAGATTTCTAACGGAAATCTAGGGTTTTTTCGTACAATTCTCGCGGAACGCTTCCATCCATGTCGGGTTGATTTCATCGCCAGCAGCAAGGATTTCGTTTAACAGTCAGCCGAAGGCGTACTTCAAAGGCAAAGAGTACGCCTTCGGCTGACTGTTAAACGCAATACATCAACGAGACGTCTCTTTTTTTGTACCCTGTTTCGTATAATGACGCCCTTTGCTGCCGTACGAATTGACTTTCGTATCCGAATTTCCGAGGAGTCCCGATGCGTTCCGTTGCAATTTTGCTTGGTTGGGCAAGCTGTTGGGCGTTCCCGGTCACTTGTATCGCGGCGCAAAGCGAGACTCAACGCCAAAGCGATGCTTTGCCGAATATTGTTGTCATCTTGGCCGACGATCTTGGATATGGAGATCCAGGGTGCTACAGGGGTGTCTTGGACGGCTTTAGCCCGCCGCTGATCCCCAGAGATCGGCTAACGATTGCGTCGCTCCTAAAACAAAATGGGTATTCGACGGCTTGTTTAGGCAAGTGGCATCTCGGAATGCAATGGGTCCGCCAAGATGGAACGCTCGAAACTTCCGACCGTGGTGAATCGGGTTTTCGAGGCGGAGAGACGATCGATTTTCAAGCGAAACTTGCCGGAGGCCCGATCGACGTTGGCTTCGATTCATACTTCGGGATTTCAGCGTCCTCGATATGCCGCCCTACTGCTGGATCGAAAACGACCGCTGCCAGCCGGTGCCCAATTCGACAACGCCGGATAACAAAACCGACCTGTTCCGAACGCAAACCGAAGGCGCCTCGCATTCCGACTTTCGAATCGAAGACGTTTTACCAACTTTGAAACGCCGGACGATCGGCAAGGTAGACGAGCACTTCAGCCAAAACCGAGGCCAACCACTTTTTCTCTATCTTCCGTTGAATAGCCCTCACCTGCCGGTTGCTCCGAGTCGAGAGTTTGCTGGAAAAAGCCAAGCAGGACACTATGGCGACTTTGTCGTCGAGACCGATGATTTCGTCGGTGGTGTTATGGATGCGTTTGCTAAGCACAATGCTTTGCAAAATACGCTGATCGTTTTCACTTCCGACAACGGCGGGTTATGGCATACTTGGACTCCCCAAGAAGCCGATGACGTCGCAAGTTATAAGCCGACACCAAGAGGCATGTACACATCAGGCTTCGACCATCACAGCAACGCATCTCTCCGAGGCACTAAAGCGGATATCTATGAAGGTGGCCATCGCGTACCTTTTTTAGTTCACTGGCCCGCGGTCATCTCGACATGTCGCGTCGTGAATGAACCGGTCGAATTGACCGATGTCTTCGCAACGATCGCTGACGTAACGTCGCAGAAGTTACCAGACTAAATCGATTGTGTCCAAACCAGGAACAGCCCAAGGTCAGCTTTACAATATTGCCATCGATCCATTCGAGACGCACAACGTCTATCTCGAACGACCTGAGCAAGTTGCACGGATGTCGAAGGTGCTAGACAAGATTCGAAGCACACGCCAGTATGCTGATGTAGTGATAGATTAGACGTGCGTTTCGCAAAGCCTTCGTTTTCGTTGGCTTCATGCCGAATACCGCAAGGTTAAGCGGAAAATCGATGATGTCAACGTGGCGAACAGCGAGAACGGCAAGCTGGAAGCTTACCCCACTTCTTGCTTTGTGGAACTATTGCCAAAATAGCGCGTCTGATATTTTTTGAAACTTTGAGTATCATTTCGTATTATTGATTTTTGGAACATGGAAGGAATAGGACAGCATTGTCGCAAGTCGATTTGATACCAGGAAAAGTTCGGAGCAGTCTTGATGAAGCCGGACTCAATCATCGCCCGATTCATTTGTCGATCGACACCGATGTGCAACTCGATGGTCTATCTCAGTCCGAATGGCTGATTGTTACGCGCGACCATATTTCGGTTGTCGCAGGTAATTCCGAAGCCGGCGTTCTACGCAGCCTCGCTTGGAACGATGTCACGAAGTTCCGTGTAGCCGCCGGCGTTGGCTCGGGGTTGTTGCAAGCCAAGGTGAACGATGGTTGGGTCGACGTCATCCGCTTTTCTAACGCACATGCCAATCGCTTCCACAAAATCTATCGACGACTCGATTGGATGCTCGAAGCAAGCCCCGAGGCGATCCTTGCCAAGGGCGAACTCGATTTACAATCGCTCGATCCGACTCGCTGCGCAACGTGCCAGTTGCGACTTGGCTCGCCGCACGAATCTTGTCCTCGATGCCTTCAGCGCGGACAGATTGTTCGCCGCGTCACCGAGTTGCTGAGACCGCATTTACGCAGCGCGTTCATTTTATGCCTGCTTACGCTCGTCGGTGTCGTTGCTGAACTGATCCCGCCAAAGCTTCAACAGTACATGGTCGACAACCTGCTTGGTCCGCAAGCGACGTTGCGTGCTGAATCAAGTATTACAACGGCCTTGCTGGTTGTAGTCCTTTCACTGGCCGCTTCGCGAATTATCCTTTCGATCGTTGCGGTCTTCAAAGGTCGATTAGCGACCGTCATCGGGACCGGACTGACGGCTAGGCTTCGCGAGGAGATGGTGCAAAAGCTCCAGCAGCTTGCTGTCGTTTACTACGATCGACATCAAGTCGGCTCGACGCTCAGCCGAGTCGCTCACGATAGTGAAGTACTTCACGGGCTCGTGCATCAACTAACCGGCGGATTCCTTCTTCAAATCGTCCAGTTGTTCGGTGTAGGCGCTATGCTTGTGTGGCTCAATCCGAAACTGGCGGTTTTCACGCTCATTCCCGTCCCGTTGGTATTCATCGGTTCGTGGGTTTTCTGGAAAAAAGTTTATCCGCGATATTATCGTTTGTGGGACGCATCGTCCAAACAGATGTCGGTACTCAACGGGATGCTCACCGGTATTCGTGTCGTCAAAGCATTTGCTCAAGAGGATCGCGAGTACAAGCGATTCAAGACGGCCAGCGAACAGTTGCAGAGCTGGCGGCTGTGGGTCGACAATACCAACGCTTGGTATTCAGCCGCGATGCAAATCGTATTCAGTCTCGGTGGTTTGATCGTTTGGTATGTCGGCGGACGCGATGTGATTGGGCACGAGATGACTCTCGGTCAGTTGATCGCGTTCCTGGCGTATTTAGCGATGTTTTACGCTCCGCTCAGCGCGCTATCGAATTTTACTTCTTGGCTAACAAGCTTCCTGTCGGGAAGCAAGCGTGTTCTTGAACTGCTCGATATGCCATTGACGATCCCTGAGTCTTCGGACCCGACGGTATGGTCTGACCCGAAAGGCGAGATTCAGTTTGATCGCGTGACGTTTGGATACGATCCGAATCAGCCAGTACTCAAGGACATTTCGTTCACCGTGCAGCCGGGTGAAATGATCGGCATCGTCGGACGAAGCGGCTCTGGCAAGACAACGATGGTGAACTTGCTAAGCCGATTCTATGACGTGCAAGAAGGCCGCATCTTGATCGACGGCATCGATATTCGCCAGTTGGCCACGCAGGAACTTCGGGAGAATATCGGAATCGTATTTCAAGAGTCGTTTTTATTCCGTGGAACGATCTGGAAAAATCTTTCTTACGGTTGCCCGAATTCAACAATTGAAAAAGGACTCGACGCAGCTCGTGCGGCGGGTGCTCATGAATTCATTTGCCGCAGTCAGCTTGCTTATGAAACATTGTTAGGCGAACGCGGAGCCGGTCTTTCGGGCGGTGAAAAGCAGCGGCTTTCGATCGCTCGAACGCTGCTTTACAATCCGCGAATCTTAGTGCTCGATGAAGCGACGAGCAACATTGACGCGGAGTCCGAACGATGCATTCAGGAAGCCCTTGAAACGCTCATTCGTGGGCGAACTACGATCGCGATCGCTCATCGACTTTCAACACTCCGAAACGCCGACCGAATACTCGTATTCGATCGTGGCCAGCTCGTCGAACAAGGCTCGCATGCTGAACTCCTTTCAAGCGATGGGATTTACGCCAAGCTCGTTCGGATTCAAACGCAGGTTTCCAAAGACCCGAATGTCGATCGACTTGTGCATCGTATCCATGCACCACAAGACAATCGACCGAAAGATTTCGATGAAGGTTTGGATCAAGCGGGTAAACCGACGCCTCCGCCCGCGCAACGAATCTGCTGGCTGGCGCCCGATGGCACTCGTTTTGCCTATGACGAACAAGCTCGATTAGAGCTATGGGTGAACCGCGAACGCGTGGCGCAAAGCGTCTTTGTGATCCGAGCGTTCCCGGCTTCGTATCAAAATGAATACCTCAGCATTCAAGGCGTTGACGATGACGGAGAAGAAGTCGAGTTCGGAATGATTCGAGACTTGCAGGCTTGGTCGAACGAAGATCGAGAAAAAATCAATCTCTCGCTGAACCGGCGGTATTTGCTGCGAGAGATAGTGCACTTAAACAGTATCGATCTGAAGTATGGTTTTCTCGACTTCGACGTCGAAACAACCAACGGTCGACTTCAATTTACGATGCGTTGGACGCAAAGCCAAGTCATCGATTTTGGCGACGCAGGGAAATTATTGATCGATACCGAGGAGAATCGTTACTTGGTTCGCGATGTCACTCAAATGCCATCTGCCCAGCAAGAGTTGTTCTTGCAATATATCTATTGGTGACGCTGGATTACCGGTAAAAGCTGGTTAAGCGAACCCGATTGGCGTCCCGCGATATCGAGCGTGACAAACTTAAATCCGAGGCTCCGGAAATAGTCGGCAAGTTCGATGTGACGATTGGAATCTAACATTCGCGGTAGATCTTCGAGAGCAACTTCGATTCTCGCAAGCGAACCTGGGTGCAACCTGACTCGGACGTCGTGAAAATCGAGCAATCGCAAACGCGATTCGGCAAGTTCAATCATGCGAAGTTTATCTGCCGTCACCGCTTCGCCATACGCGATCCTGCTTGCTAGGCATGGACTGGCAGGTCGATCGGCGACTGGCAATGACCAAAACTCGGCGAGCCGACGGACACTTTGCTTATCGATGCCCAGATCCGCAAGCGGCGCAACGACTTGATAGTCTCGGGCGGCATCGAGACCGGGGCGATAGTCTCCCAAATCATCGGCATTGGTGCCGGAAAGGATCGTTGCGAAATCATTTTCCTCGGCCCATCGACCGAGCCGTTCATAGAGATTCGATTTGCAATGGAAACATCGTCTCGCGTTATTATCCAAATAGTTGGGATCGCGCATCTCGTCGGTATCTAACAAGAGATGCCGAATGCCGATCGCCTCGGAAGCAAGCTTGGCGAAACGAATATCTTCTTGGCTAACCGATGGTCCAACTCCAGTGATCGCCACAGCCCGGTTGCCTAACGCTTCGAAAGCGGCTTGCGCAACCACACTGCTGTCGACGCCTCCAGAAAATGCGACGACGCACGATTCACGAGCGCGAATAGCGTCGATAAGACGAGCGATGACGGCAGAGGTTTCCGGCGATTCGAGCTGACTTTGCATGACATCGTTATAAGTTCAAACTTCGAAACGAGCAAGAATCAAGGCTATGCTTTAGAGGCACCTATTCGTCTGCTTCGGCAGACGAGAGAGGTTCCATGATCTTGGTGTTGCGTTCGATTGCCAAGACGATTGTCTGTTCGTCGAGTCCATCGCGACTTTTTGACGTTGCCGCAAAAACTTGTCGATTGTTGGGCATGGGAACCCTTGCGGTAAAAGTCCCATCGCTTCGAACCTGCACGGGTTCGCCAGCTACGGTCAGCAACGCGGCAGGATGGGTTGTTCCATAGACCACCATTTCCGCATCGAGCTCCAAATGGAAATTCTTCATGCGGCGAAGGCTACCTTCTGCGCCACTGCCGAACTGCGTTAAAGATGGGTTGCCAATCGGTCGCTTAAGTTTCTCTTGCATTATTTGCTGGAGTTCATCCACGGCCGTATCGTCCTCGTGTCCACCGCTTTGAGCGTAGACGCGTTCTGCGTCCTTGGCTAAGTCGGCCCAATGGTCGTCGGTTGCTTCTGGACTCCCGGGAACTGGCGTCGTTACCGGATTGCTTCTCGCTAATTCATGGAATCGGTTGCTCCCAAAGGCATAGCCGAGCAGCAAACGAAAGGTCGAATTGGGCGTATCCGTCTCGATGTACCAGTGTCGAACTCCGCCATGAATTTCGATATCTCGATAGACGTTTTCGGTGTTGCTAGTCGTTCCAGTGTCGTCAGCCTTGAGCAAACGTAAAATCGGCTTCGCAGTATGCCAATGGCCAGCCAAGGCGGCTTTGGCTCGTTCGACGCTTTTGCGAGTAATGTCCCAAACGGCATGCAACCAAAACGGGTCACGAACCATCAAGATCAGTCGATCTTTGTTCGGATCTCTCGGTTGATCTGCTTCACGAGAATTTGGAATCAGGACCGATCGCGACGTCGCTGGCTGAGCATAATCCTTGCGCTGCTCACGATTTTCTTGCAAACTCCGGATCTTTGCGACAATTTTTGGACTCGTTGGCGGTCCATTGAAAATAGGACGTGGCGGTATCACCTGCTTTGCGGCGGCCGCCAATTTTAGTTTGGCTTCGAGATTCTCCGCCTTAAGCGTTTCGGCAGCGAACTTTTTAGCGGCAATCTTCTCTGCCTTTAGCGTCTCCGCCGCAAGTTTCTTGGCGGCAGCTTCATCGGCTTTAATTTTCTGAGCTGCCATCTTCTCCGCAACACGATTTTGCGTTTCAAGTTCTTTGACTGCTTGCTTTTGCGCAGCAAGTTTTTTGGCTTCAAGCTTTTTCGTCGCAAGCGCCTTCGCTGCGATCTTTTTGGCTAAAAGCTTTTGGGCAGCGAGTTCCTTGGCGGCAAGTTTCTGAGCGGCTGCCAATTTTTTAGTGGCAGCTGCATTCTTAGCTGCGATCTTCTTCGCTGCCATCTTAGCGGCGGCGAGTTTTTTAGCCGCCATCTTCTTGGCGGCTAGCATTTTGCCAGCGGCAGAAATAGCAATCTGTTTTTTCGCGACCGGTTTTTTCGCGACCGGTTTTTTAGAAGAGGGTTTCTTGGCGACCGATTTCTTTGCGGTTTTCGCTTTTGATTTGACGGCACGAGTAAGCCGGAGAGGCTTTTTGATCGCCGCAGGTTTTGCTTTCCGCTTGTCGACCTTTTTTGGCTTTGCTACGGTTTTTGACGTTTTGCTCGGCGCAATGGGTTTCTTTTTGCCTAAAGCCGGTTTCTTCACAATTTTGCCGCTGCTTTGGCGTGTAACGGCAACAACCCTCCCCTTGTTGGCGGGTTTTTTGGTCGTTTTGGCGGTTTTTGTTTTTGAACGTGCGATCATGGATGCTTCGGTTTTCCCAGTCGAGCCCCCTCGCTAGTGGATTACTCATCGACTCGCGAATCAGCAAGGAGTTCATCCATGAACGGAAAGGAATTTGGCGGGATAGGACTTTAGTATGCTTCAGCCAGGTTCCTTTTTCTAGCCATATTTGGAATCTTGGGGCAAATGATCGGAAACTGCCATTTTCCCACGGCTTGCCGACTGATAGATTCCCCCAAAGCAGGCTTTGTATCGCATTGCCGCCATGAATTTCCCCCAACCAAGGATGGTTGAATGTACAAACTTTTGTTGTGCTGGCGTTATCTGAAAACGCGATGGATTGCGCTTGCTTCCATTGTTTCTGTAACCTTGGGGGTTGCGACGATGATCGTCGTAAACAGCGTCATGGACGGTTTCACACAAGAAATGCAGCAGCGAATTCATGGAATTCTCAGCGATATCGTCGTTGAAAGCCACTCTTCAGAGGGGATTAATGATGTCAATTGGTATCAGGAACGAATTCAAGCGACGCTCGGCGATCGGCTAGAAGGGATGACGACCGTGGTCGCAGTTCCGGCCATGGTCAGCTTTCAATACAACGGTGCTCCGCATACCCAGCAGATCAACTTGATCGGAATCGACACGGCGACCTATGCTTCGGTGAGTGATTTTAGCCAATACTTGCTTCATCCCGATCATCATCAGCAATTGGCTTTCAATCTCAAAGACGGCGGCTATGCGCCCGATCGCAAATCGCTTCCGGAATCTGGCTGGGCCTATCGACGCGACATGGCGAGGTTGCGAAAAGAGCTGGAGCAAGAGTCCAAGCGCAATCACTTGCTTCGACGACAAGTTGAAGAAGCCAAGGCTGGTGCCGTTGCTTTGCCAGCCGCGATGGCCAAGAACGAAGCCGACACCGAAATCGACTCAAACCCATCCTCCGAGGATGCTTCGGACGCTGACAATCAAGGTCTACTCCCTGGCCCTACCACGTCGATTGCCGAAAGTAGCGAAGGCCCACACTATTTTGACGCCGAGAAAGAAACACACCCAGGGATCGTCCTCGGAATCAGTATTGGCAGTATGCGATATCGCGATCCGCTTGGAGAAGTCAAAGATCTGTTCTTTATTCGACCTGGCGATGACGTCACCGTCACGATGCCGGGAGCCGGTTCCCCACCGCGAGCGATCGATCAGTCTTTCACCGTCGTCGATTTATATGAAAGCAAGATGAGCGAATACGACTCGACGTTCGCTTTCATTCCGCTGGAAAAACTCCAGCAGGCTCGCGGTATGATCGATCCGATCTCGGGAAAAAAGAGCGTGACAAGCATTCAACTGAAGCTCAAGCCGAAGGTTGATCTGGCGAAAGCTCGGGACGATCTTCGAGCGGCCTTCCCTCCGGATCAGACGATGGTGCACGTCGAGTCATGGCGTGATTCCCAAGGTCCGCTTTTGGCCGCTGTTCAGCTTGAGACTACGATCCTCAATATCTTGTTGTTCATGATTATTGCAGTGGCAGGTTTTGGAATCTTGGCAACGTTCTTTATGATTGTCGTCGAAAAGACTCGCGATATTGGCATTCTCAAATCGCTAGGGGCACCGGGATCTGGCATCGCGTCGATATTCTTGGCCTACGGCGTTTTGCTAGGCATGGTCGGCTCGGGCGCCGGCGCCGTCCTTGGTTTGCTCTTTGTGCACAATATTAACAGGATTGCTGCTCTAATCGAAAAGATAACCGGTCGCGAAGTCTTTGATCCGACTGTCTATTACTTTACGGAAATCCCAACGATCATTCATCCCTTTATGATTGTGTGGGTTGTCTTCGGTGCGATTCTGATTGCCGTCATGGCTAGTGTTTTACCGTCTATCCGAGCAGCTCGGATGCATCCCGTGGAGGCTCTTCGCTATGAATAATACTGTTCGAAACGCGATTCCAATGCCAAATCAAGCTTCCGTCGCAAGCCGCCCGACTCTCCGAGCTTATCGAGACGATGCGGGCAAATCCAGTCGCAACGCTATCGCTGCGGAAAATCTTTTCAAAACATACAGGAAGAATCGAATCGCCGTCCCCGTCCTCAAGGGCGTCGACTTCGCGGCAGAACAAGGAAAGATGACGGCGATCATCGGTCAAAGCGGATCGGGCAAAAGCACCTTGCTCCATCTATTAGCAACGCTCGATCGACCAGATACCGGCGAAGTCCACTTCGACGGGAAGCGCATCGATAACTTGCCGAGATCGGAACGCGATCTGTTCCGCAACCAGCAGTTGGGGATGATTTTCCAGTTTTATCATCTGCTCCCCGAACTGACGGCGTTGGAAAATGTGCTTGCTCCGCAAATGATTGGAGCTGGAATCTGGCGATACCTACGTCAGCGTTCTGCTTTGCGAGCTCAAGCTACCGAAATACTTGAAACAGTCGGATTGGCTCATCGACTGCACCATAAACCAAACGAACTTTCGGGTGGTGAGATGCAGCGGACGGCGATTGCCAGAGCTCTCGTCACTAAACCGCGATTGCTGCTAGCCGACGAGCCAACTGGCAACCTCGACCAAGAAACGGGGGCTGGCGTTCTGGATATCATCGAGCGCGTCAATCGCGAAGAAGGACTGACAGTTGTCATGGTTACCCACGATGAAAGTATCGCTGAACGATGCGATCGAGTCGTCCGCCTCGTCTGCGGGCGAGTCGAATCGGTCGATTAAGTCGATGGCTCACAAAAAAACTGGGTGCATAACCCGAAATCGATTCGAGGAATGCACCCAGTTCTAAATCCTCATCACAAGCTAGCGCTGCGAAAAAGTTGATATGACTTTACCGACTGCGGTTCGCGGAGCTGATTCCGCTGACGCACGATCAAGCAACTCTTGGACACGACGTTCGCTTTGAAGTCCGCTCAACGAAAACTTCTTCCATCCTTCGTCGCATTTGGCAAAGACAACGAGCTGAGGAAGCGAATTTCCTTGCATCAATTGTTGAGCTAGCTCTGGACGCAAATCCTTGTCAACAATCGTGACGATCACATCCTGCAGCTTACCGCTGGACTGCATCGGATCGATCGTCTGAGCCTTGAGCGTTTTACACGCTGCACACCAATCGGCGCCTACCACAATCAAAAGAGGTTTGTTCTCTTCTTGTGCTTTCTTGTAGGCGGCTTCGTAAACTGGACGTTCCGGCTGACCGGCCGTTAGCACTGCTAAGAGCAGTAATGATGTTAACTGAAACACCGTTGGACCCCTTCTCCTTTTCAGGGAATAGTAAAAATCACTCGATGCTGCGAGCTCCTTTCGCCAACCGCTGGGCTTCCTGCGCGATCGAGCTTCCGAGTGCTTAATTCATCCGACCGTCACCAAAATTACAAAGGGGAAGATCACGTACCGCCAAGTTTTGTTAAGCTTTAGCGATTAGGAAAACAAATCGGATGAAACGAAAAGTCAGGCGACAGTATCCAAACCTTCGAAAAGGTATGCAACCGCCGCCAGCTCGCCAAAAGCTAGCTATCGGCCTTTTGCTAGCTTTTCCTAGGGACCAAATAGAGCATATCGATTTGCTTCCCCGAAGCCGGGGCGAACAACCGTTAAACTAGGCGGTCTCCACCGCTAACCAACCTATTTGGAGGGAGTTTACCACCTTGGCTTCGCTAGCAAACCTTTCCTCAATGTCGCCGTGACACTTACGACTCAACCCAGTTTCCCCCTATGATGGGTGCTAAAATAGTTCCAAAAAACTTTTCCCGCAAACCTCCTAAAACCACCCGAATGGGTCGTATTTTGTTGTTTTGCCGAACTGGAGCTCGATAGGATTTTGGTGAAGCAACCGCGAAAACGAGTCGTTCGAAAGAAAACGAGCGAAGCGCCGGCAGAGCTCATTGCGTGGACTGCATGGATTCGCCTTGGAAAGACGCTCGAATCGGAGGCGTTCAGCGCAGGCGAAACACCGGCGATTGACGAATTGGATTGGGTTCGTGGTGAAATTTCGAAAGTCGTCGAGGTTGTTGACGTCAGGAAACCGCTACAAACACGAACGACTTTACCTTCGATCGTCTACATGGCGTCGGCGAATCGAATCGACGTGATCGAGCAGCAGTTGGATGAAATTCGGAAGCAATTTCCTGGCGTGCCGATTCGTTTTGTGCTTGGCCAATGGTGGACGGGTCATCGAAGAAGCTGGCCGATTTCTGCCGAGATTTCGTACGCTTATTGGTATCAAGTTCACGACACGCTGTTTCCCGAACTGCTGACCGTGAAAAGCATCTCGAGTGAATCCGAGCCTAAACCGTGTTCGGCATTAGTCGTCGCTGATCTGAGTTCGACACGTCAAATGTGGCTCGATGTGTTGCCGACTATCGGATTCAATGGCCTGGCGACTGCGGATACTGCGCATCTTCCCGAAGGTAATGTTGACGTCGTCTTCCTCGATCAAAAAGGGCTCGAAACCGAGCTGAACAGAGAACAGAACGCCGAGTCGTCGACTGAATTCGATTACGACGTCGAGGTAGATTCGAATCGAGTTGCAGTCGTTAGACGTGCGTATCCCAACGCCACGATTCTAGTCAGCATTGGATTTCCACGCTGGCAGGTCGTCGCGAGATGTCTAGAAAATGGAGCCGACTACATCGTCGGAAAACCATTTCAACTCGAAGGAATTCGAAGCCTTTTACAGCAGAGATGCAAGCTCGTTCATTGAGCTATTCCTGACGTAGTGGATCTTGATGTAGTGGATCTTGTTAAAGATCCGCTCAATCCGCAGAGACATAACGATCTCCGCTTCCTTCGTTAAAATCGCTCGTTCCCAGGCTCTCGCCTGGGAACGCACTGCTTCGGAGGCTCCGCCTCGTGTACCGTTTGTTGCTACTCTCGAACATTTGTCATGTCTGCAGGCAGAGCCTGGACTGCAGTGGGTTCCGAGGCAGAGCCTCGGAACCAGTTGGTGGCGTTCAGCGAGAAGTGTCCTAAATTTTAAATCGTGCGTTTTTCCTCGGCCGCGCTGGCTCGAAGGTAGACCGGCATCAATTGAAATGCATCCATGGTCTGACCTAAATTGAGTCGACGGCGTCCAACGACTTCCACCATGGACGCATGAGGGGCGATTTCCGGATGCACGGAAAATCGATTAAGGAGATTCCTCGACAGCAGATCTTTGCAGCGTACGAGGCCAGGGCCGGCGAGGATAAACGATTGACGCTGGTTTGGTTCTGTTGAATGCGTCTCCGAACTCGGCCGAGCTTCTTGTTTCTCCATTGAATGAACCCAGGCATCCAAGTCGACCAAATGGGATGGGAGCACAACTTGGCACGAATGTGGCCCCGCGATTTCTGTCTCGATTCTCCATAGCGCGGCGAACAACTGACCGCGATAGGCATCCAAAACCGTCCATATAAACATCGCGTTTGACGCACCGTCTTGCGAAGTTGGAAAGGAGCGGAAGCTAGTCGCTCGCAATGCGATGGTTTCCAATGTATCCACAGCGACCAATGGAATCTTCAAGCCATAGGCCATCGACTTTGCGACCGAGACACCGACCCGAAGTCCGGTAAACGAGCCGGGGCCAACGGTCACCGCGATGGCCGCGAGGTCATTTGCGGTCACAAGGTTGGACTTCAAAAGCGTCGCGATCGCAGGAGCGAGAGTGCGGGCGGAACCGATTTGCGGATCCGTTTCAGCACTTTCGAGACGTCCATCCGGCCAGCCAAGAGCGACCGACGCTGATTTTCCGCTGGTCTCGAGCGCCAAAAGCAACCCACTGTTATCCATCTTTTTGTCGTTAATTTCTATAGTCTGGGATTGAGGGCCGGAGCTTGAAATCATTGGAACGGTCGTTCCAATCGAAACTAAACTACAAGGTAATCGAATATTTAGTTGGATGCCGTACGCCGGGTTGCCCGTTATCTAAGGGTATCTCTACAATAGCGATGCGGTTGAAAAATTAGAATCGGCGCGTACGCAACCAAGCCTCTGGCACTTTTTAGTGAAATGCATTTTACGTGAGACAAGCACTCATCAGCGACATTCATGGAAATCTCGAAGCGCTGAATGCGGTGCTGACCGATATCGCAAGTCAATCGGTCGACGAAATCCTGTGCCTTGGCGATATCGTAGGATATGGCCCCAACCCCTGCGAGTGTCTCGATTTAGTCATGAAAAAGTGCAAGGTCACGATTCTTGGAAATCATGACCAAGCGGCACTTTTTGACCCCGATGGCTTTAATCCCGTAGCCCTTCGAGCAATCTATTGGACGCGAGATCGATTGGATGACACGAGCAGTGGTCGGCCCGCGGCTATCAATAAACGCTGGGATTTCCTAAGCGATTTGCCGAAACAGTATAAGGATGGAGATTTTCTCTTTGTACACGGTTCTCCGCGAGACCCAACGAACGAGTATGTTTTCCCTGAGACGGTTTACGACCGAACCAAAATGAGCGTCTTATTCGATCGAGTTCCGCTGTATTGCTTCCAGGGGCATACCCATATGCCCGGTGTATTTACAACGGATCTCGAATTTATCGAACCAAGGGACTGTGACCACCAGTTTCCGTTGGGACGCGAGAAGCTGATGGTCAACGTCGGAAGTGTTGGACAGCCTCGAGATGAAGATTCAAGATCGTGCTATGTCATCGTCGATCAAGACGAACGCAGATTGACGTTTCGAAGAATCGAGTATGATCTAGAAACGACGATCAAAAAAATCTACGCCGAAGAGAATCTTGATAATATGCTCGGAGATCGATTGCGAGCCGGACGATGAGTGAGTTCATTCCTTGCGAATAGCCATAGTAAGCGATATTCACGGTAACCTCGAAGCGCTCGAACGAGTGCTGGTCGATATTGCGAGCCAAGCATGCGATCGGGTTGTTTGCCTTGGCGATATGGTTGGCTATGGTCCCAATCCTCGAGAGTGCGTTGATCTTGTTTCCCGTATGGATGCCTGTGTTCTGGGCAATCACGACTATGGAGCGTTGATCGACCCAGAGGGCTTTAGCGCCACGGCGGAACAAGCCATCTTTTGGACCCGACGCGAACTCGAAACAGGCCCCGATCAAGAGCAAACGCGAGCCCGATTGTCGTTTCTAGCCGGTTTGCCACGTGTGCTTCGCGACGAAAACTTGCTTTTTGTACACGGTTCAGTTCGCAATCCGTTGAATGAATACGTCTTTCCGGAAGACATTCAAAACCGGCGGAAAATGGAAAAGCTCTTTTCGATGCTGCAGGGATATTGTTTCCAGGGTCACACGCACGTCCCCGGCGTCTTTACCGCGGACATGACTTTTCTTCGGCCAGAAGAGACAATGGGGAAGATCCAGTTGAGCAGCGATAAAGCGATGATCAACGTCGGCAGCGTCGGGCAGCCGCGCGACGGGGATTGGCGAGCTTGTTACGTTGTCTACGAAGCAGGAACGGTCGAATACCGCCGAGTCGAGTACGACGTAGCGATCACGTCCAACAAGATCTTTGCGATACCCGACCTCGATAATTTTTTAGGCGAACGGCTTCGCGAAGGACGTTAATTCAACTGCTCCAAGTTGCGCTATTTACCGCCATAGTGAGCCGACGGCGCTTGCGGCTTGTTGATTTAATCGCCAGCAGCAAGGATTTCGTTTAACAGTCAGCCGAAGGCGTACTTCAAAGGCAACGAGTACGCCTTCGGCTGACTGTTAAACGATTAAATCAACAAGCCGGTAAGCGAGGGAAGACCATGAAATCGCTCGCGCACGCTTCGTGTTAGGAAAAACGTGCTCGCCACTGAGGCTGATCGATCGCTTGGTCGTTCGGATGCGGGAACCCGAGTCGCTTATCGACGAAATTCAAGAGCGGTTGATTGCCGAAGTACCTCGAAAGGTTCTCACAAGCCAGCTGCGTCGAATCGTCGACTCGGCACGCTGCTTGCGCTCCGACATGCGGGGTGATGATGACGTTTGGAAGCGACCAAAGCGGACTCTCTTTTGGAAGCGGTTCCACATCGGTTACATCGACGCCTGCACCGGCAAGTTGCCCGTTTTGAAGAGCCTCAATCAAAGCAGGTTCATCGACGCATGCGCCGCGGGCGACGTTGATAAAGTAGCTGCCGCGCGGCATTGCTTCAAAAACCGATCGGTCGATAAAATGATGCGTTAACTTGTTGAGAGGCACGGTCAAGATGAGTAGGTCTGACTGGGCAGCCAATCGCAGCAACTGATCGGCTGGCCACAAATGCTCGACTTCAGTCGGTTTTTTTACCGGATAATAGTCGACGGCGGCGATCGTTGTTCGAAACGGCTTTAAGAGCTGAGCCAGTCGTCGACCGTTACCACCCAGTCCGACAATACCGATCCGCTTGCCATGAAGGTCGCCAGTCGGCTGGCGTATGAACTCGCGATCAAGCGATTGCCGAAAGAAAACGGGCAATCCGCGAAGAAGTCCAAGCAAAAGAGCCAACGTTTGCTCGGCGACTTGGTCGGCAAACAGACCTGAAGCGCTGCAGACAGTGATATCCGAGTCGATTACCGATGGGACCAAGCAATGGTCGAGGCCGGCAGCCGATGACTGAATGAATTTCAAGCGATTTTGGCGAACCACGCCCTCCCAGTCAACTCTTACTTTGGCGTGCCCCACAAAAATGTCAGCTTCAAAGATGGCTTCTGCTATTCGCTCCTGACCAGCATTGATGATGGTTGCATCAGGCGCGGCTTGTTCGAGCCATGCGACATGTTTTTCGAGCACAGGATAGCACAGAACAATATTCGTCACTTTGAGACCAGTCCGATCGAAATCTAAGTCAGTTTGTATGAATCGCAAGACAACTTCTGCCCCCTTCTACAGTTTGCCATCCAAAGTATCTAATCTTAGTCGGACTCGATTTCCTACACTAGCAGCAAACCTTTACTTCATGGATGCACGATTACATCGAGGAAACATCTCTCAATGGTGGAACGCCGTTGGCGGACCTCGCGAAGTATTGCACGTCGCGTGGCCGATGATGATGTCTACCGGGCTCTTCTCGTTGACGCTATTTGTCGATCGAACTTTGCTTTACTATTATTCTGACGAAGCAGCCGCGGGAGCGATGGGGGCTGGAACCATTTTTTGGGCCTTTACTTGTGTCCCGGTCACACTGTTTGGATACACCAGTACCTTTGTCGCGCAGTACGTTGGCGTTGGTCGAGCCGATCGAGCGATGCGCGTCGTCATCCAGGGATTTTTACTTGCTTTGTTATCGGGCCCCTTGGTTGTAAGCTGTGCATGGTGTTCCCACTGGTTCTTTGCGGCATTTCATGGCTCGCAACTTGCCGATACCGAAACGCAGTATTTCCAATCGATCGCCCTGGGCGCATGGGCAACGATCTTGAGCGCACCGCTAGCTGGACTTTTCAATGGAACAGGAAGAACGAGAGTACTGTTGGGGATCGACATCGTCGTTACGGCTCTCAACATCGCTTTAGACTTTTTGCTTATCTTTGGTTTATTCGGTTTTCCGAGAATGGGCATCGTCGGAGCTGGACTGGCGACGAGTATTTCGTTGGTGACCAAACTTGTGCTTATGCTCGTGGCGGCGGGAACGCTTCGGTGGGATCGAGCTTCGGGAGCGGCAGTCGATCGACGCGCTACCTCCAACGGCGGGCTGAATAAAACCTCCAAATGTGGGCCGATGGCGCTAGCCACGGGTTCTGAAAACACTGGGAATCTCTCGCCTTGCTCAAGAGAAGAACCGGCGGCTAGCGCCATGCCGCTCACAGCTTCATCAGGCGCGGCCAATGGTGTCACTCTCTTTTCCGAACCCTTGAGATTGGAGTTTCGGTTAGCTACCAGACTACTCTATTTCGGTTGGCCAGCCGCCATTTCTTCGTTAGCGGAATCGGTTAGCTTTTCGATCATTATGATGCTTGTCGGGCAGCTTGGTGCTCGGGCAATGGCAGCGACGACGCTGGGATTGAACGTGAATCTAATAGCCTTCATTCCGATGTTCGGACTCGGCATGGCCGTCGGCGTCTTGGTAGGACAACGCTTGACGGCTAAAGAGCCCGAAATCGCCCGACGCAGCGTCCGATCGGGGCTTTGCATCGGAGGGTTCTACTCCGGGTGCTTTGCCGTCGCCTACGGCATCTTTCCCGATTGGGTTCTCGCGATCTATAGTTTTGGAGGTGACCCCGATCGATTTGCGGATTTGAGGCCTGATGTCTTGCCTATCTTATGGTTTATCGCCGCCTATTGCGTCTTTGACGCGTTTCAAATTGTTTTCGTCGGTGCCTTAAAGGGAGCCGGAGATACGAATTACGTGCTCATTGTAAATGTATTAAGTGGTGTCATAACCGTTTCCCTCGGCAAAATTCTTGGCGACATATTTAATGGCGGGCTCCTCTGGTGGTGGGGAGTGATCACTATCTGGGTGCTTTCGATGGCCGTGCTTTTTGCGATAAGATATCTGCATGGCGGGTGGATGAAAAAGCGTGTTATTGAACCTGAGCTGCTCTAGAGAATGCTTTGGACGATTTGTCTAAACGATCCGCATTCGCTATAACTAGCACCCCGTCTTAAATAAGCACTTTCGTCTGGATCATTAAAAGGAAGCTCATGACCCAACTCGAATGGACAGTCGAATCGGAATCGAATTCGCCAACAGCCACAACGGAACTCGGCGCGGAAAAGTTATACGAAAAGTGTATGGCACTCGCCAAAAATCTCTGGTGGAGCTGGCATCCCGAAGTAACAAGTCTCTTTCGTGATATCGATCCGATTCGCTGGCGTCAATTGGATCACAATCCGATTGCGCTGCTTCGAGAATTCACCCCCGAACGCTTAGCAGTTCGGGCAAGCGAGATGGTTTTGCACAGCCGTGTCAATTACGCCTTCCGACGTTTGCAAGAATACCTCGATTCGACCACGACTTGGGCGGCGACCAATGCGGGAGTGCTGGGTGCAAGGCCGGTCGCTTATTTTTCAGCAGAATTCGGTATCCACGAATCGCTCCCGATTTATTCCGGAGGCTTAGGTGTCCTCTCCGGCGATCACGTAAAGAGCGCCAGCGGATTAGGCGTCCCACTCGTCGGAATCGGGCTCTACTATTCTCACGGTTACTTCAAACAGCATTTGAACGAAGAAGGTTACCAACACGAAGAGTACATCGAAACACGTGTGGAAAACTTACCGATGGAGCCGGCGGTAGCCAAAGATGGCACACCGATTATGGTTTCCATCGATACTCGCAATGGCCGTCTGCTGGCCAAGCTATGGACGATGCATGTTGGCCGAGTGCGCTTGCTATTGCTCGATTGCAACGTCGAAGGCAATAAGCCGGAAGACCGTGAACTAACCAGCCGATTGTATGGTGGCGACGAGCGGACTCGTATCCGGCAGGAATTGGTACTCGGAGTCGGTGGCGTCAAAGCCCTTCGCGCCATGGGGATTCATCCAGGCGTCTATCACTTGAACGAAGGACACAGCGCGTTTGCTCCATTAGAAGTGATTCGCGAGCGAATGGCCGATGACGGTATGGCCTTAGAGGATGCTATCCGAGAGACCGCCCAAGCGACTGTCTTTACAACCCACACGCCGGTACCTGCCGGTCACGACCGCTTCGACCCAGTTTTACTCGAAGAGCACCTTGGGCCACTCCGAGATTCGCTTGGAATAAGCCATGATCGACTCATGGGATTTGGTCGCGTACGTCCGGATGACGGAAGCGAATTGTTTTGCATGACCGTGATCGGACTGAAAATGTCTCGCCGAGCCAATGCGGTAAGCCAGTTGCATGGCCACATTTCGCGCCGCATGTGGCGCAGTCTTTGGCCAGAACGCACCGAAGAACAAACTCCAATCGGACACATCACCAACGGAGTCCATGTTCAAAGCTGGTTGGCTTGGCAAATGCAACAGCTTTATGACCGCCATTTTCCTGCCCATTGGCAATCGCGTTTAGGTGAACATGAAATTTGGCAAAACATTCACGAGGTCGAGCCCGGTGAATTGTGGGAAGCTCACAATGCGCTTAAAAACCTTTTGCTCACTTTCGTGCGACGACGCATTTCGCGTCAATGTCGTCGCCGGGGCGAAAGCGATGAGATACTCGAAGAAGCCCGTGGAATCCTGAAACCGAATGTCTTGACGATTGGCTTTGGAAGACGCTTCGCGACCTACAAGCGAGCGAATCTTATATTCAGCGACATCGATCGAATCACTGAATTGTTAACCAGCGTCGAACGCCCGGTGCAGTTGATCTATGCTGGAAAAGCCCATCCAAAAGATGAACCCGGCAAGCGATACATCCAAGAAATCGCCAACCTTCGACTCGATCCTCGCTTCCGTGGCCGAGTCGCATTCATCGAGGACTACGATATCAATGTTTGTCGCCATTTGATTCAAGGCGTCGACGTCTGGCTGAATAACCCACGTCGACCGCTCGAAGCCTCTGGGACAAGCGGTCAAAAAGTGGTCCTTAATGGCGGTTTGAATTGCAGTATTCTCGATGGCTGGTGGGCAGAAGCCTACGATGGTTCCAACGGCTTTGCCATCGGCAAAGGTACCAGTCACGTCGATGATCGGATCACCGATCGACGCGATGCGGATAATCTTTACGACACCCTCGAGAACGAAGTCATCCCAGCCTTCTATGATCGAGATCGCGATGGTTTACCGCGAAAGTGGATTCGCATGATGATGAACAGCATCAGCACCTGTGCTTGGCGGTTCAGCAGCCATCGCATGATGATGGACTACACGCGACATGCCTACGTACCAGCGGCCGGCGGATTAAGCTGCGATATGAAATATCGCTAATGTTTTTGGTGCGCGGGCGTCCCGCCCGCTTTTCTTAGCAAGTAACGGTTCAAAAAAAAATTTAGAATTCTGTTTTCGTCAATCCAATTAATTATGGCTCTTCCGCAGAATCTGTGGGGCAAAATTGACTATTTATCGTTACGAATAGAAAACCGAAGTTTCACCGGACACCCGTTTCGCATTGGATTTTTGAG
>JAWXCK010000077.1:0-15033 GCA_034408855.1 Pirellulaceae bacterium | reverse complement strand
TCAAAAATCCAATGCGAAACGGGTGTCCGTTGAAACTTCGGTTTTCTATTCGTAACGATAAATAGTCAATTTTGACCCACAGATTCTGCGGAAGAGCCGAAATAAATAGCGTTGTTTGACTGCGAGCCTTGCGAAAAAAATATGCGATCAGTAGCGATACAAGAAGTGGACCGAAGGTATATGGAGCGAAAAGAACAGTCACCGGAGCTGATGTAATGACGATCGTTGCTATCGAACCAAGCATGATACATGCAATGGTGCCGCTGACCCCGATCCGATTCATTTTCGCGACTCCAAGAAGTAGCTGAAATGTATTACTCGTGTCGCAAGGCTTCGATAGGACTCATCTTGGCTGCTCGCATGGCTGGATAGATTCCAAAGACGATGCCAACGGCCAGCGAAATATAGAAAGCGATTGGTATCGATTCTAAGAGAATCTGCGGCTGGACCGTTCGGATAACGTCCGGCAACTGCGCGATCGTTCTTGGCGACCACCACTTTACAACTTCCCTCGCAAGATTCACGCTTGGTCCGCATAGCAATCCGATCAGGATTCCAGTGATACCGCCGACAATACTGAGGACGCTTGTCTCAATTAAGAACTGTCGGACAATATCAGCGCGCTTGGCACCTAAGGCTCGTCGAATACCAATTTCGCGAGTCCTCTCGGTGACGGTCGCTAACATAATATTCATAATACCGATCCCACCGACCAGCAACGAAATCGCGGCGATCATTCCCATGAAGACCATGAACATGGCTTGAGTCGTTCGAGCTTGTTCGAGCAATTCAAGCGGCACAACGACTGCGATATCTTCCATTCGGTTGTGACCGGATAGTACTTCTTCGATCAAAGTGGCTGTACGCTTGACATCCGTGACATTGGCGACGCGGAGGGTGATTTGATTGAGTTCGAGCGTTTCATATTCGAACGATGTCCCGCTCTGACGTCGAATCATGTCGCCGATACGTTGTTGTAATGTCAAAATGGGAATGTAAACGTCGCCGGAGAAATCTTGTGCGGAAAGCGAACCACCGATCGCAGCCGAAGCATTTTTCGGCTCCAAGACTCCAACCACGGTGTAAAAGTCGGTGCTCTCGGGCATATAGATCCGTTTCCCAATCGGATCTTGAACCGGGAATAGGCGCTCCGCAACTTTATGGGCCAGCACGCAGGAGGTATCTCGATTGAAACCTTCAACTTCGGTAATAAAATGACCGCGGGCTACTTTTAGTTTGTTAACCTCGGCGTATTCGGCAGTGCAACCCACCAACCGACCATCGATGACTTTGGCATCATATTGAAACTGACGGCGAAGCTCGCGAATCGGCAAGGCACTTTTAATCGTCGGCACGGTCCGCACCAGCATGTCAAACTCTTCGCGTGTCAATCCATACGGCGTTATTCCCTGGGTGCTCAGTTTTTCGGCAGGCGGCTTAATGCTGCGGACGATGATCGTGTCGGCACCGAGACTCTCGATCTGCTTTCGAGCTTCATCGCCAATCCCTTTACTAATCGCGAGCAACCAGATAACGCTCGATACGCCGATGAGAATTCCCAATACGGTTAGCAACGACCGCAACGGGTGTAACCAAAGGCTCTTAATGGCAAGTTGTACGGTGCTTAGCCAGATCATATGTTTAAACTTCTACCGGCATGTTTTCGAGAGCGTTTCGAGCGGCCTCTTCACGCGTTTCTTGGGAATTCAATTTGTCCCATTGGACCAAGCCATCCTTCAAGCGAACAATACGTTTGGCTCGCTTCGATACTTCATCTTCATGCGTTACCAAGATAATCGTTCTTCCTTCTTGGTTGAGTCGGTCGAACAGTTGAAGAATCTCCTCGGTCGTTCGTGAATCGAGATTACCAGTCGGTTCGTCAGCCAAAATAAAGTAGGGATCGTTGACAAGCGAACGAGCGATGGCGACTCGTTGTTGCTGTCCACCGCTCAACTGCGCGGGTCGATGCGAGAGCCTATCGCCTAGTCCAACCATTGCAGCCAGTTCAAGACACCGTTTATGTTCTTTGCGTCCCAGTCGTCCTTGATAGATCAATGGGACTTGAATATTTTCAACGACGGTCAACTGTTGAATGAGATTATAAGATTGAAAAACAAAGCCGATTCGCCGAGAGCGAATCTCGGCCAGTTGGTCATCGTTCATTCTGGCCACGTCGTCATCGCCGAGGAAAAGCGACCCCGATGTAGGCTTATCGAGACAACCGAGCAAATTGAGCAGCGTACTCTTCCCAGACCCTGACGGTCCCATGATGGCTACGAAGTCGCCTTCTGGAACATCGAACGTAGCACCGCGCAGGGCGCGAACCGTTTCGCTCTTGAGAACATACTCTTTTTTCAAATCGATAATGCGACAGGCATATTTCATCGGTCTACGTTCCCTCAGCCGACCGAGGCCCGCCGCCTTCACTATCTCGAGCTCCACCACCGCCTTCGCCAGGACCGTCGCCGCCACCCGAGCCTTTTCCTTTACCGCTTTTGCCGGACCGCTGGCTGATGCTCGTTAGCATCTCAGCCTTATCGATACTTCCGTCTCCGTTTTTATCGTTGCCGGCGAATGCCGAGGCCATCCGTTCATCGACGGCCGCTTCTTCTTTCGAAATTTTGCCGTCGCTATCGGTATCGACTCGTTGGAAGATTGCCGCTACCGCCGCCGCTGGATTTCCACCACTTCCCTTTGAACTACCGGCATCCTTAACAACCTCGATTTTTTCATCAGCAATCTTGGCAAGCCTTTCTCGATCCGCAACGTCTTCAATTTCCGGAATCTTCATCTTGTCCAGATGCGAGCGTGGGTTAAGAACGACCGTATCATTCTCGCTAAGTCCTTGATCGATGGTCACGAACATTTCGTTGGTCGCTCCAATCTTGACCTCAACCGTTTCCCACTGATTGTCCGGCTTTTCTTTGAGTGCAAAGTGATGCCCTTTCGTTTCGTAGATCGCATGAACGGGAATCTGCAATGCCTGCGGAATCTGCTCGACGAAGATTCGAACTTCGGCTGTCATCCCCGTTCGAATAGTCGGTGGAGGATCGATAATCTGAATATACGTGGCGTATTCTTTGACAGACGAAGAAAAAAATCCGCCTGGTTCCGCGTACTTATTAACCTTGATCACTCGTCCATCCAGTTCGTTGGTTACTGCCCCAACACGAATCCGAACAGGCATTCCTTCTTTGAGAAGCGTTACCCGAGACTCGTTGACCCTGGCTTTGACCTGCATTTTCGTTGGATCAGGTAGGAGAATAATTGTCTGCTGTTCACGGACCATCGAGCCAGCTTCGACGACAAACTCGGCGGAGCCACCGCGGCTGCTGTAGCGATTGGCGTGTACGACTTGCCCATCGGCCGGCGCGCGGATGTTGCACGCATCGATAAGACTCTTAACGGTTTCCAGTTGGTCTTTGGCTTCTTCCAACGTGCTCTGATCGGAGGATAGTTTGGCTTTCGCAGTTTCAATCGTACTATCAAACTGTACCAGCATTTTGGCTTTCGTCAATTCGTCGAGCACTCGTAGTCGACCTTGTGCAGCGTCGAGATTATTACGAGCATTGAGCACCGAAAACTGTTCGGCTTCGATCTGCAGCGATTTGAGTGTTCCTTTGGCGGCCAAGCGTTCTGCGCTGGATAGCGATAGCTCGGTTGTCCGAAGCGCTTGTTGATTGAGTGCAATCTCGCTCAAAATGGCTTTTCGTTCGGTGAGGTAGGTTCCTTCGAGATACTCCTGGCGAGCAATCTCTGCTTGCCGCAGAGCAGCGTCGGAACTGATCACAAGGGCCTCGGCATTACTGACGACAATGCGCTGACTTTTGAATTCATCTTCGAGCGCCGAGCTATCCAATTGGCAGATCGGGTCCCCTTTTTTGACAAGGGTTCCTTCTGGCAAGACGGACAAAATAGGCGTGCCAGAAGAGCCTCGGCTTTTCACTGCGCATTTGACTTCGTTGTTACTACTGCTTTCGATTTCACCTTGTTCCAGCACAATATGATCGAATGGCCCGCGTATTACGACTTCGGTCATCGGTCGATCGTCGTCCTGGGTGCCGAAAAACGAGCCACCAAAAAAATGCATCCAGCCCCAAACGCCCGCGATGGGAACCAGAATTAAGATCAAAAGCACTAACCAAATTCGGCCAAATCGGCGGCGTGGTTTGCGGAAAAGCGTTGAAATCGCCATAAAAATGACTTTGTCAGAAGCGGGAAGGACTATCTTGGGTAGGAAAAACGGAAGGTTTTTTCCATTGTAACTCAACCGAGACAATTTCGCGAACAAAGAAAACTCCGAAAAACCGTCTTGTTGCCGAGCTTTAAACCCCTTGGCTCGAATAAAGTTCCGTCATGCCAATTTCCTTGGCGATCGCTTCAATGTCGCATTTCGCGGGTAGGCCGTGAACTAATTGTGTTGACACGTAGCAGCGTCTCTCCGAGACGCAAACCCCCGCAGCTTTGCTGCGGTTTCAGTCTTGGAAAGACTGAGCTACGTGATTTTTCACTACCTTGGTGCGCAAGACGGTCACAAACAGAATAATCACCCGTAATCCTAAGGCATTGATTGTTCAATGCTCACGCCGACGAGCACAACGATGATCAAAATCGAAAACAGAAGCCAAACCACGGCGAAAAAGCCACCGCATCCGATTCCGATCCAGGCATGCACACTTCCTTGAATACTTGGATCGCGCTTCCGATTTCGAAGCCCCTGAATACCAAGTATAAATGCGGCGATCCCCAGCGGTAATCCGATCAAAGGGAAGCCACTCAAAATACCCAGGTAGTATGCGATCAGAGCTTTGGGGTTCTTGTACGGAATGATTCCGCTGGTAGGCGTAGCAACGACATACGTTGGACTATCCGTTCCGTCGCCTTCAGGCTTGACGCTATTGGCATAAGGATTCGTTTCGTCTGCATTCATCGGGCAGCCCCCCTTCTACTTCTCTTGCCAGCCTTGAAATTCCGCTACGGTATTGGCTGATTGTATTTCGGGAAGTCCGTCAATGTAAGTAGCGACAGATCGAGTTTCAGGATCGTCGAGCAAACCATGCAGCGACGCGTCGCCATTGATGAGTCGCTTGTTAATGACCGGAGCAAGTGCCGTATGGTATAGACCAGGAAACGGCTGCCATCGTTCGGCTTTGAACGCTATCGCCAAAGCGTCGGAGGTTTTTGCCGATAGCAATGCATCGAGCCAACTAGGTTCCCACTGCCGTAGATCGCAGCTATTCATTAGCACCCAATCGCCGCAATGCCGATCGATACTTTCCGACAAATCTTCCAAGGCTCGCAACAAGCCTGCCATCGGACCACGATCGATTTCTCGGTCTGCAATCGTTCGCAAAGCTAGATCTTGATAAGCCCCATCTTGCTTTGCGACTACCGTGACTTGGCAATTGTTTGCCGCTAGCGCATTGGCTAGACGGACGATGAGTGGAATTCCATCGAGCATAGCTCGAGCCTTGTCTGAGCCAAATCGGCTTGAACGACCTCCGGCGAGAATATAGGCATGAATCGGTGACGTCATGACTCTTGATCATCGCGGGCGAACTGCATTTGTACCCAACTCCATGCCGCCACGGTTCGAGGAAAGCCGACGGTATTCATTCCTTGAAAGATGGCTTGCGTAATTTCATCGCGCGTCGCACCGGCTGCGGTGGCTCGGCGAACGTGACTTCGGACTGCCGATTCCAAGCCAGCCCCAACGCTGATGCCGATTTTGACTAAGGCACAGGTCTTTGCGTCCAAGGGACCGGCGGCGTCAACAGCCGTCGCCATCGCTTCGTGCGCAGCCACAATCTCGGGATATTGGCTGGCGATTTCTTTAAACACATTGGGGAGTTGCTGTGACAAAATAGATAACTCTAGGCGAGGATTTTGCTAATCGATTCGCCGCCTCCACCGATTTTGAAGGGACGACCATTGGGTGCTATATGTTCTTTGTCTGTATCGATACCAGCCGCCTTGGCAATCGTTGTATTGAAATCAGCGACGGTAACGCTGTCTTCGTCGACGCCACGACCATCTTTGTCCGATGTACCGTAAATTTGTCCACCGCGGATTCCAGCACCGGCTAAAACGCACGAGAAGACACCTGGATGGTGATCGCGTCCGCTGTTTTCGTTGATGGCAGGCGAGCGACCAAATTCGGTTGCCAACACGACCATCGTCGTGCTCAAAAGTCCTTGCTCTTTCAGATCGGTCAACAACATACTCATCGACTGATCGAGCTGTCCTGCTCGCTCGGGAATCTCTTCGAAAATCTGCTGGTGCATATCCCAGCTTCCAAACTCGACTTCTACGAAGCGAACACCGCCCTGAATCAATCGTCTGGCGAGCAAGCATCCTTGTCCGAATTTATAGGTGCCATAGGCTTCTCGCGTCGACTCTGATTCTTGCATGATATCGAAAGCAGCTAACTCTTTGCTTCCCATTAAGCGCACCGCTTCGCGATACATTTCGTTGTAGGTATCGACTTCGCTGCCCGAGAATTTTGCGCGGAAATCGCTATCGATACGGGCTGACAAAAGCAATCGTCGTCGAAAGTTCGTATCCGTAAGGTAGCTTGGTGATTTAATATTCTCCAAACCTTTCGCGGGATCGCCGATTGGTACAGGAATCGTGGTCGACTCCAAGAAACCCGAATTGGGATGTTCATTTCCATTTCCAATAAGAACATTACCGGGAAGATCTTTGCTAATTTTCCCCATGCTACTCAGTAACCAAGCCCCCATACTCGGATGGTTGATGCTGTTCAGTTTCTTATAGGCCGTTCGCATGAAGTAGGTTGCTTGCATGTGATCGGCGGTTTCAGTCGTCATCGATCGAATGACGGCGAGTTCTTCGGAAAGATCAGCCAACTTGGGAAGTGAGTTACCAAAGAGCATCCCTGGCGTCTTAGTCTTAATCGCCTCGGTCTCGCCCTGGATCTCTCGACCCGGTTTCGGATCAAAGGTATCGATGTGACTCATCGCACCTCGCATCATGAGAACGATCACTTGTTTCGCTTTCGCACTCGGTGCGGCGGCGAATGCCGGTTGTTGCCAATCTGAAAGTAGTTTGACGCCCAACAATCCAGCGGTGGATTGCGCAAAGAGCTTTCGACGCGAGAAAGGATGGTCAAGGAACTCAAAGGGTCGACGATTCATAATAATTACCTTTGCAAAAAATGAGTGAGCGTGTGCTTTTTATAGGGTTGCGAAATGCGATATCCATTCGAACGGTTTTGGATACCCGCTACTGAATAAAAATGAACTCGCGAGTATTCAACAGAGCCCAAATCAAATTGCCATACCCTCGAGCGACCGTTTCGGAAGCTCGGAGCTCCTTGATGGCGGTTTCGCGGTCAGACCCCGACGGCTTATGCGACAGGATGGAAACAAAAATCATATCGACCGCGTTGGCTGATCCGGCTTTGATAACGTTGTCGTAAATCACCGAACCGGGTTCCAGCAAAATATGCGTGATGGGACCATTGAACATGGTTAAGATTTGCGGCACGGTCGCGACCGTACGTCCACCTTCGATCGCATCTCGATCGCTTTGTCCGAACTGTCGCAAGAAATGTCCGAGCGGTACGGGACTTGGTATTTCGCTGGCTCGAACGAGCAACTGTCCTTTGTAGCCACAGAGTTTTTGAAGATCGCGATTGTATTGCGACGGGTGATAGGTCGACTTGAATTGAGCGGTTAGATTCTCGGCGTCAGATAGCCCAGCCTTCGATAGGTCCAACTCGGCGACCTTCGAAATTTCCTTGGCGGTCGGTCGTTGGTAGGCCCAGAGATTGTAGGCTACCAAGGTCAGCAACGAATCCCAAATTTGCTCGGCTGTCATACGACGCAAAACTGGCGAGGTAAATGGGAAAGGCTCAGGCGCGGTAACTTCATGGACCGCTGAGAGTCGTTGATACGTCTGCGTGTTCGCAATGATACGAACCAATTCACGAATATCGAAGTTCAATCGCAGAACTTCGTCGGTCAAATACTCGAGCAGCTCTGGATGGGAAGGTTTGTTCTCATCGCGAAAATCATCGACGGGTTCGACGACACCAAGCCCCATCATTTTCTTCCACATTCGATTAGCAATGTTGCGAGCAAACTGTCGATCCTCGCGATCTGTCAGCCACGCTGCAAATTGAGTGCGACGATCGCCCTTGGCTGCCGACGAAGGTACATCGCCCCACAAGACTTTCGGTTTGATGACAGTACTTGGCTTGGCATCGGAATAGGCGTAGTCGTGCGGCAGCTTTAAATCGCGATTGGCATTCACGACCGCGTAAGTATTGGCCCGAACCAACTGCTGGAACACGCCATCGATTTTCCCATTGGGAGCCTTTTTGCGTGCTTGAGTAATAAGTTCATTGGCTGGATTCCCTTTCTTGCCCCTGACTTCACCACCAGCCCGAGTTCGAATACCCGAAGTGAAAGCGGCTAGTTCATAAAACTGTCGCTGGGTCCAGGAATCGAAGGGATGGTCGTGGCATTGGGCGCAACCGATCTGCTTTCCAAGAAAAACGCGAACCGTATTGTCTACGTACGGAAGCGGCATACCATCGTCGCGAAGCTGAAAACCGGCGGCAGGATTCTCCCAAACCTTACCGTCGGCCGTAAGCATTTCGTAGACCCATTTATCGTAAGGCTTGTTCTCGGCGATGGTTTCCTTAACGTAGGCCATGTACGGATCGAGGATAATGTTGTTTTGAGGTCGCTCGCATAGCCGCAGGACATCGGCCCAATAGTTATAGAAATGACTGACATAGTCAGGACTTTCGAGAATCGAATCGATGAGCTCCTCGCGTCGATCTTTGGACTTGCTGGTGAGAAAAGCCGCTGCTTCACCGAAAGACGGTATGCGCCCGCCAAGCTCGAGGTAGGCTCGTCGCAAGAACTGTTCGTCGCGAAGCGCCGGTTGCGGCCTGAGCCCTTTCTCATTCCAGCTCTTTACCAGTAATTGATCGATTTTCGCCGCCGCCTCTTTGACCGAAGACATGGCGGATCGGTCAATAGGTGCAACTTTCATCACCGGGCTGGTCGGCACTTTTAGCACGCTGGCAGGCAAGCGGATGGTCGGTGGCTTAGAACCAGTCGGTGGCTTAGAACCAGATGATCCTTTGGTTTGTGCTAAAGCGGCCCCAGAAGCGAAAATCGCCGAAACAATTGCGAGTAGCACTGAGAAGCCATATCGAACAGCCATGAACAAACCTCGTATTCAGTAGAAAGTCCGTGCGACGGTCGATTTCATCCGACCATTACGCTCTAGAATAGTCACTTCAATATCCCCGACGTACTCTTTGAATTTAAGGCCCAAAAGGAATTTTTTCGCGAACCTTTAGAAAATTGTACGTGTCTTGCCCACCGAGTTTGTCTTTTTGTCGAGAACAGACTACTATATTTACGATGGTTTTGAGGCGAGTTCTGCCGATCTTAGAAAAATCGATGCAGCAATCGTTCGAGTCCCAAGTTTTTGTTTCCTAAATCTCTCAACCGAGCAATATGCCGGGGAGGCTGTCATGAGTCGAATTATCAATGCTATCGCGAGTAAGAGCAATGTCGTCGCCAATGTGCGAGATTATGCTGTGGTCGCAGGCAACGTAATTCGTCACCTGCGCCTCCATCTTATGACGGCGCTCGGAAAAGGTACGACATCAACGCGCGGGTTTTATCACCGCAACTGGATGTCGCAATGTTGGTTCGAGTTTTCCGTGATGCGGTTTGGTCAGCTTGCGCTGATCCCAATAACCGTCGACACGAGAAAACAACCGCAACCCAGCAAACGTTGGTCCTAAACGACCGACGAAACTTCGCGTTAAGCCGATTTAGCGGTTCGCGACGAAGCCAACTACCTTTCCAAACAAATGACCGATACGCCTTAGAGGCTGTCGGACGATGCAAACCGAACTTTGCTTAGCCGATCCGATCGATCCGATCATTCAGCTCGGCAACTCGGTTGGAAAATTCCAACCGCAGCTACGTTTGCTCGTCATACAACCCTTGGCTCGGTCGCCAAATCAAGCCAGCGTTTGATTTGGATCCAAGAATCCAAGAGAGAATCGAGACATGAACGGAACCATCGAACGAACAGATTTTGACCAATGGACACTTGTTGACTTGGTAGTCGAAGCCAAATCTGGCGATCGAGCTGCCATCGAAGCATTGTTCACTCGTTATCAGCGACAGGTCCAGGCGGTTGCCTACCAGCGATTGGGGAACTGGGACGAAGCATTGGAATTGAGCCAAGATGTTTTCGTCCAGGTCTTTCGACGCTTGGATCAACTGCAAGTTCCAGAAGCCTTTGGTAGCTGGATTCGCATGATCACGCAGCGGTTAGCGATTAATCGATTGACGCGACGTCGCAAGCCAGTGAACATCGAACAGGAAACGTTAGACGCCGCTTGCTCGGTCGATAATGATCCCTTGGGGTGCATGCTGTCCAACGAACGCGTGCAGCAGGTTCGAGACGGACTCGATCGATTGGGCTCGCTCGATCGGCAAACCTTGGAAGCTTTTTACTTGCAAGGCCAAAGCCTGATCGAAATGAGCGACGCCTTTGATGCACCTGTCGGAACGATCAAGCGACGATTGCACGTTGCGCGAAAGCGACTTGCCAAAGAAGTCGAAGTTCTGCAAGCTATCTAAAAAATCTGCGGAAGGAAGAGTCTCTCGAATTTCGAGAGACTCTTTTTATTTTACCGCGTACGTGGCGAATGATTTTTCCATCCTCGTATTCATCGGTAGCTTGTAGCGATTGTATCGATTACTACCCTACCAAGAGGTGATTCGATCGCTTTTGATTGGCTTGCGATCTTCCCTGTCGCGATTTCGATCCTAGGTTTCCCCATCGCATCATTGGATAGTTGCTTTTGGGGGTAATGCAGTTCGACGTATGATACAGCTTGATATTCGAAAGCTGGTTCCGATTAGTCCAGCAACCTTGTTTTCAAAGTCCGTATCTGGCATTGATATTTTCGCAGCCGCCTTGGATGCTGAATTCGTAAAAGCTTGGAGTGAACTCGTGCTAGAGTGGAGGAATTTATGAAGCCTAGTCCCAATTTGAAAGTTGTTTTACCACCGTTACTTCGATCCTTTTTCGAGGAATCGGGCTATTGCGACACGACGTATTTCGAAGGACGACGCGCATCTCGACTTCGCATTCGATGCCAAGCGTCGATGTGCATCGAATCCGGTCCACCGAGTATAAAGCGAATCGAGAAGAACTCGCTTGTCTTGATCAAGGATATTTCCAGGCGCGGAATCAGCGTGCTGGCTCACGAACAGATTTGGCCAGAAGAAAGTCTTTACATTCGATTTCAAGGTCGGCAAATTCGGGCCAAGGTCGTTCGATGCCGTCGTCTTGGGGAGTCGTGCTGGGAATGTGGAGCAGAAATTTTCTTCTTCAAGAATCTCGAAGAAGAAAGCGATTAGTGTTATTTTCTGGTGGTTGTCAGATGCTTGCACCAGTTGGCTTCATCCAAATCGGGGAAATCAACGCGCAAATGAACGCCTCGCGATTCATTTCTTGCCAGCGCAAATGTCGACATCATTAGGCTGACGGTCAATAGATTTTGCAACTCCCACCCTTCGACAGTATCAAAGGATTGGGCGAGTACGAAACTGGCTAGGTGCTGAGTCGTTTGCAAGGCATCTTCGAGTCGATCCGCGCGGCGCTGAACACCGACATTGCGCCACATGACGCTCCGGACCGAGTTTCGAATATCGGTAATGTCGATACTTTCCGGAACATGCGCATTGATCTTGCTGGAAATTGGAAGAACCGTCGTGCTAATCTGAGATTGCAGTGCGGAGGCCGACGCGCCGCGACCAACAGCCGCTCCGTAGACCAACCCTTCTAACAGACTATTCGACGCCAATCGATTGGCCCCGTGCAATCCGCTACTGGTAACTTCCCCGGCCGCCCACAACCCCGAAATGGACGTGCGGCCTTGAAGATCGACGGCTGCTCCGCCAACCATATAGTGAGCCCCTGGGCGAACCGGAATGGAATCCTTCGTAAGATCTAATCCAAAGCTCCGGCATACTGCGTCAATACCAGGAAATCGCTTTCGTACATAGTTGGGTTCAAGATGCTTCAGCATCAAGTAGACACACGGGCTTTGAGTTTTCTCCATTTGCCGAACGATCGACTGGCTAACAACATCGCGCGGTGCTAATTCCAATCGCGAATCGTAGTCGCTCATAAACCGATAGCCAGTCGAATCGATCAGGTAGGCACCGTCTCCACGAACGGCTTCGGTTATCAGTGTTCGCGAAGAACCTGCGATGTACAGAACGGTCGGATGGAACTGCATGAATTCCATATCGCGCATCTTAGCGCCTGCGCGGAAGGCGATTGCGTGTCCGTCGCCGGTCGCAACTCGAGGATTCGTCGACTCGCGAAATACTTGCCCACAACCGCCCGTCGAAAGAATCGTTTCCTTAGCCCATATCAACATCGGTGGGCTGCCTTGCTTCGATACGACGGCTCCACAACAACGTCCGGCGTGCGTCAACAGATCGATAGTAAAAGTCGCTTCCCAGATTTGAACGTTCGATAGTCCACGAGTATGGCTCATCATAGCCCGCATGACTTCTTTGCCGGTCGCATCTCCTAACGCATGAATGATTCGCTGATGGGAATGCCCACCTTCGCGACCGAGTACCAGTTCACCATTGGATGCATCAAAACGCGTCCCCCACTTCATCAATTCGGCGACACGCTCGGGAGCTTCTTGGACGACCATCGAAACGACGGTCGGATCGCAGAGGGAACCTCCGGCGGTAAGTGTATCCTGAACATGGTTATCGAATCGGTCTTCAGGATCCCAAACGCTGGCGATTCCACCTTGCGCATACGAGCTATTCGATTCTTCCAATCGATCCTTTGTAATCACGATCGTTTGCAGTTTGGGATCGATTTCGTGTGCAGCGCGGAGCCCAGCAAGCCCGCCGCCAATGATCAGAACATCGGTAAAGTAATGCATCATACGCTGTGGTTCAATCGTTACCAAGTAACGCTGTACCATCGCGATCCAATCGGGATCGAGTGCCAATTCTGCGTTCATATCACTTCCTGTTTCGAGCAATCCGTGAACTCGACCTATAGTTGCTCGATAAAATCGGCGACGACTGGTCGCTTAAAAAGTTCGGGGTTGGTATGCGGACGACATTCGAGCAGTTTTGCTTGGGCTTGCTCAACGGTCATACCACGATACTTTACCATCCAGCAAAGGACGACGGTTGCGCTTCGCGCCCGGCCAGCTTTACAATGGACATAGACTGAATCTCCTTTTTCAAGATTGCGCTGAATGAACTCGACGCCATCGACGACGAATTCCAAGCTAGGAGCTTGAAAATCGACGGTCGGAAGCCAAAGCTGTTCGATTCGGCATCTTTCATAAAGATCGACTGGTCCTCGAAATTCTTGGCACATGTTAACGACGCCTCGAACGCCCATTTCAGCCAGCTTGGGAACATCTTTTCGTATTGGCCTAGCACCGAGAATGACTTTCGGATCAACAAAGTCCCACCATCTTCGACACTTTAGCACACGACCTAGCAGAAGATTCCAAGCGTAGGTAGGAATAAAAAGCAACCGGGCAAGCAAAGGCGGCATGAAAAACTTTCGTCGAATCGGATAAATCACTGGTAATTGTGCTAGCCAAAGCGCCTCGCTGCCCACAATTTTGATTTTGATTTGGTCGCGCTCTTGATTTCGTACTTGGCAGGTGATTATAGTAGTTTCATCGGGTTGCGTTACGCGACGCAACAGGGTCGTTTCAGTGCCGCTCAGTCTATTCTTGGCTGAACGAGACGGAGCGGTCGAATACGTTTTGAAAGGAGGTGTTTTGGTGAATAGATTCTTTACCGGCCACGGGGATGGTGCTTCTTAGAACGCCGGCGGGCTGTTTAAGATTGCAGCCGCCATCCCACTCGTAGGCATACCTCCTTTCGGAAACCTACGAGAGATTTAGTCGCCCGAGTCCACAAACCTTTTTGTGGGCTCGGGTTTTTTATTGCCGTCTACTACAATGCCCGCCATGAATAACTATTGCTCGGCTGTTGTTATCGGAATTGTCGAAGGTCTAACAGAATTCTTACCGGTAAGTTCGACGGCGCACATTCGCTTTACTCAAGAGATACTGGGGCTACCGCGAGACGACGAGTATTGGAAGATGTTTGCCGTCGTTATTCAACTTGGAGCGATCCTTTCGGTGATCGTCTATTTTTGGAAGCGTCTGCTCGCATTTTTGCACGATTTTCGCAGGCTCCTATCGAACAAACCGATGCCGACGTCGAACACATCGGTCGAAAAACTCCGAACACAATCGCTGTGGACTCATCCGCTATCGCTGGTCGCTTTAGCCTTCGTCGTGACCGCGATCCCCTGTTTTCTCATCGATAAGACTATCGGTGAAAACCTTGAAAACCCTACCATGATGGCATGGGCGTTGATCGTCGGTGGGATCGCAATGTGGTTGATAGATACTTTTTATAGTCACGGGGCTACCACCAAAACAATCGAGGAGATTTCGTGGCGGCAAGCGATCTTCATCGGTCTTTCGCAGATCCTAGCGGCAGCATTTCCTGGAACGAGTCGCAGCATGTCGACGATCGCGGGGGGGCAGTTGGTAGGTCTTTCGCGAACGGCCTCCCTCGAGTTTAGTTTTTTACTTTCGATCCCCGTCATGTTCGCCGCCACGCTCTTCAAGCTCCTGCAATTCACGCTCAAACAGCCGATCCAGATCAACTCGGAGCAATGGATTGTTTTGGCAATCGGATTCGTCGTGAGTTTCATCGTGGCTTTAGCCGTGATCGCTTGGTTCCTGCATTGGGTACGTCAAAAAGGCTTTACCGTCTTTGCCATTTATCGAATCCTAGCAGGCGTCGCCGTTCTCTATTGGCTCTATCGACCTGCCACGTAACGAAAAGATTTGGCTCTTCCGCAGAAACTGTGGGTGGTTTTCGCGATCCGCAATCGATTTTAGCCGTGAAATACAAGGAAAACACTGGACTGAGTGATTGCAAAAAC
>JAWXCK010000076.1:0-62955 GCA_034408855.1 Pirellulaceae bacterium | reverse complement strand
TCGATGGGTGGCTACCGGTGCGCGCAAATTCAAGCCAGCCACGGGCAACCTCGATCAAATGATGCTATTCTTAGCCCGGCCCGACTTGTGATCGACGCCTAAAGTGCCGGGAACGGTTTCCCTTCGATCGCCAAGTCGAGCAGTTTAAGAATTTCTGCACCGCCCTGCTCCCAGATTTCGTTGGCAAGCGAAGTCAGAATCTCGCGACGAATGTAGGCGTGGTTCGCCTTCATAATTCTTTTCATATCGCCAGCATCGTACGATTTTTTTTCATCGTCTCGATGTGGTGATACCAAAGCCGCATACTTTGAAACAATGGCTGCCTCGACGGTCGGAATGCGATGGCCGGATTTCGCGTCGATGAGGACGTGATCCTTCAAAATCGTTTCTTGAAATTTGCTCCACGGCAACATGATATCGATCACCGGCTTGGGCTTCCCATCGTCAAAGGTATCGGCGGGATCCATAAAACGGACGACTTGTGACAAGTCAACTTGAACTAGCATGGGCCATTGGGCTGCAACGGCTTTCGATGCCCGTTCTTTCTGGCTGTACGGGACCATGACGTCGACATCTTGCGTTGCCCGAGGCATCGGCAGATAGCCAACATACCCGTGCAATCCCATCAAGACCCAGTTCTTCACATTTGCGGTGACGAGGCACTCGATGACTTCATCCGGTGTAACGTCCACGGCATTCTTCCTATGGGTTTTGCGATAGTATGAAGTAAGTCGCGTACTGACGCCGATCCCATAGGCGTGGCCAGATGGTTCTTTGGGATCGAGCGCATCATGCGCAATCCAAAAGGTATCTTTCCCCATCGCCGCATTGATGGCTGCGATGCGGGCAGGATCATTGACATCGATAATTGGATCCATAATTGACCGTCCCGTGATTCGAAGCTCGAATCTACAATTATAACAAGATAGCGCTCATTCCGCGATGAAGATCCTATTTATCAGCCCGGTTGGTTTTATCGGTGGTGCCGAACGCGTCCTCTTGGAATGTGTTCGCCAAGTGCGATTGCTGCGTCCTGATTGGGACGTGACGGTCGTGATGTTTGCCGACGGGGAGTTGCGCGAGGCGGTTACGAAACTGGGTGCTTCGGTTGAAGTGGTCGCGTTGCCGGAGGAGTTGGCAGCGGCTGGGGATTCGAGATTTGTTGCGCGGCGCGGGGAGAGCGCGGATAATGCCGGAGGTTCACGGGACGAAGAAACCGCGGCTAACGCCGGTGGCTCACTGGGAGACGGAAATTCGGAAATTCGATATGGGCGGATTCGGAGGTTCTTTGTTACGAATTTTACGGCCATTGGATTCTTTTGGAAGTTTCGTAGAGCACTAAAACGGATCCAACCGGATTTGATTCATTCCAATGGCCTGAAAAGTCACCTCTGCCTTTCAGCAGTTCAATATCGACGCTGCCCAATTCTCTGGCATATTCACGACTACTTTTCGCATCGCCCTAAGATCCAGCGGATGGTCCGTCTTGCTAGCCGACGTGCGCGCGGTTGCTTTTGTATTTCGTCCTCGATTCAAAACGATATTCAAAACGTTGCTCCCAATTTAAAAGCTCATCTGCTTGAGAACTGCGTTGATACCGATCACTTTTCGCCGGGTGATGGCGATATAGAGAAGCTTGATCGATTGGCCGGTTTTGCGGAACCGACGTCGATGTTGCGAGTCGGTTTGGTCGCGACGTATGCTAATTGGAAAGGGCACGAATTGTTCCTACAAGCTATCGCGAAGTTGCCGAATACTCGAGCCTACATCGTCGGCGGTCCACTTTATACAACTTCGGGATCGCAATGGAGTGAAACCGACTTGCGAGGGATCGCCAACAAGCTTGGCATCCAAGATCGCGTCGGATTTGTCCCGTTTCAAACAGACCCGCGATCGATCTATCGAAGTCTTGATATCGTCGTTCATGCCAGCACGCGACCGGAACCATTTGGACTGACGATTGCTGAAGCGATGGCATGTGGGCGACCGGTCGTCGTGGCCAATGCAGGCGGTGCTCGCGATTTATTCACCGACCAAAAGGACGCCGTCGGTCATGAGCCAGGGAACATTGAATCGCTCAAGCAAGCGATCGAGCAATTGGCTAGTAACCCGGAGTTGCGAGAGAAGATCGGTCGTCAAGCGCGCGCGACGGCAGCCCAGCGTTTCACAACATCTCGATTCGGAAGTCAACTGATCGAAGTCTATGAATCGCTTCGTCGTTCGTAGCTCCGCCTTCAGGCGGCTGGATGAAAATGTGTGCGGCTCGGCGTTAGCCTAGATTATTCATTAGCCGTAGTGCGTTAGCAGCGGTTCGCTCGAATTGCGGGTAAACCGGAGGCTAGCGCGTTTCGGCTGATTTTGCAAACTACTTTTTGAAGCTAGCTAAGGCGCAACCGCGCACCGTCGAAATTCGCACGACTACGGCGTCGTAGTTTCGCGGAGTTTGAGAAGTTGTCGCAGGTAGCTTCGCGGCTCGATGTCGTCGAGCCTCAATAGTGCCGCAACCTCTTGAATGCTCTTTTGAACGTTGGGCAACTGAGCAATATCGTTGACGATCGACTCGATCTCGACAAATTTCCCTAAGTCGTTCACATCATCGAGCGCGATGGTGATCGAAGCCAATGAATATTGGATCTGAAATGAACGACGGGTTTTAACGACCTGGGCTATCTCGCGAAAGCCGAGTAACAGCCAAATCTGGTTCCAATCGAGTTCTGTTTCTTTGACGAGCGGAACTTCGATTTCTTTCCGCGTTTTGATCGGTCCGGCATGCCGAGTTCCTTTATAGGTAACGACGGTAGAATCGTTGACCGAACGCATCCGCAAAGCCTCGCCCGTTACGGCAAAGTCGCGGCAGGGGTGTTGCAAATACGTATCACAGTGTCGTTCCGGCGGCAATTCATGCGCGTCGAGTTCGGATAATCGCGAGAGCAGTGCTTCGTGTGAAAGTACCCGATATTTTTGTTCGACTTCGAGTTGAGCATTGAGTTCGGACGTTTGGTTATGCGATAGTTGGTCGGTGTTTTGGTTCATGCGACTATTCGAAGGCGAAGCGTTGGCATAGATTAGGACGAACTAGATTTCGTCTATTAGAACGTCGAGCGTGCAATCATGTCTATCGAGAATCGCCCTTCAAAAATAAAATCGTTGTTGCCATTGGTCTGGGCTGGTCTATTTATGCTCGTAGGCATCTTGATCCTCATCTACCTTGGGCGTGATAAGGCGAGACTTATGCATGCCCAGTTGGATGATATCGAGCTGATTCCGCTGTTGAACACAGAGGAGACGCCGACCATCGAATCGCTGACGGGCAAGATTGTGGTGTTTCATTTTTGGGGCACATGGAGCGAAGACTCTCGCGAAGGATTCCCGCGATTCGTCGACATCTATCGGCGTTTTTCGAGCAATCCGCAAATCGAGTTTCTCAGCGTCTGTTGCTCGCCTGGTACCGAGAGCGACATTGAAAATCTGAAACAAGATGCGTCTGCCTATCTTGGTTCACTCGATCTTACGATGCCGACCTACGCCGATCCAGCCATGTATACTCGTGGAAAGATCACGCGTATGCTCGCTTCGGGCGGTTTTGGCTATCCGTTTACGATGGTCGCTGATCGTCACGGAATGGTCGTCGAGTATTGGTTGGATGCCAAGCCAGGTTCGATGAAAGAGTTTGAGAAGGTCGTCGAGCGGCTTGTTGAAAAAGAGAGTTTGGACATTTCTCGCTGAACACCACCAACTGGTTCCGAGGCCCTGCTCGCCGATCATGGCGCTGGTGTATAGCCTTTAGGCGACTCTTTCGCCTCGATCCGGCGATATGCATTGTTGCGGCTGAAGCCTGTACACCAACGCGACGCAATGACAATGATGCAAATAGGTTGCTAAAGCCGCCGCTTTTTTCGATTGCTTGAATGCCTTAGCCCTGGAAATTCCGAAGCATGAGCCGTTGGAGAAAGTTGCGGAGAATCATTTTCTTTAGAAGGCTCGGCAGCCGCAGTGAGATTTTCATGAAACTCCGCTACTTCGTCCGAAATAGCGGACTCGATGGTTCGTGACGCGGCATTGCTTGGAATACTCTGCGGAGCAAGAGTACGGTGCTTGGTAGCTGGTTCGCTGTCGGCGATATTTGGCAGCGTATCAGAAAGTTGCTGGATCAGCATGTCGAGCTGGCACTCACGCGTTTCGAGTCTTTGCTCGCGTTCAGCCAAGTTGAGTTCCCGTCGCTGCAAATCGGCGAGCGTACTTTGAATATCTCGCAGCAGACCGTCGACGCCGTGCAAGAGCGAACCGCCATCTTCAAGGAAGGCAGTCGAGGCAGATCGTAACTTCTTTAACGATTTTGCAGATGGCATAAGCTGGGCGATTCTGGATCAAAACAATGCTCCGAATGAACCTTAGGTTAGAAATGCTCGATCGTCGAGTTTTTTAAAGAATTTTGACAAAAAAATGGTGACTTGGAAGCGGACGCCTATCGAGCTAGAATTGAGGTTTGCGAAGCGATCCCTCCTCGAACGACCAACTTCTATGCTCCCATTGGATATTCATAACGCCGACAATCGTGTGGATATCGATTTTAGCGTTCCATTTCGACATCGCCTGCGATTTACTCGCGATTGCTTTGGAAAGGACTGGCCAGAAATCGAGGAGCTCTTCGAATCGAGCGACATTCCAGCACGGCTTCAGGTGTGGCTCGATCGAGGTCTCACCGATGCGGATCCTGGGCTGATCGATCGCGTCGTAGCCTGTATCGACGGATCGAAAAAACTTGAGCTGACAAGTATTCCTAAAACGCTTGGCGGCGGCGAACAGATTAAAACGTCCGGGTCAACAGTCGAAGAGTTGTTGTGTGCCATCCACGACGACCGACTCGATCGTCGCAATTACATTCTGGTTATCGGAGGCGGTGCGATACTTGACGCGGTGGGTTATGCCGCCGCCGTCGCGCATCGAGGAATTCGCTTGGTTCGTTTTCCGACCACGACATTGGCGCAAGCCGATAGCGGTGTGGGGGTTAAAAATGCGGTTAATGCATTCGGCAAAAAGAATTGGAAAGGGACATTTGCGGTTCCGTGGGCGGTGGTCAACGATCAAAAGCTATTGGCAAACTTGAGCGATCGAGATTTCAAATCGGGGTTTGCTGAAGCGGTGAAAGTTTCGCTGTTAAAGAGCCCGGTGGCCTTCGAGAATCTATGTCGAGATGCCGAACGAATTGCCGATCGCAACATGCCAGCCGCGTTGCAAGCCATCCGAGCTTCGGTGCTGATGCACATCCATCACATTACTTATGGAGGCGACCCATTCGAGGCAACGGAAGCTCGACCATTGGACTTTGGCCATTGGTCTGCACACAAACTTGAGTCGCTCTGTAATTACCAACTTCGTCATGGCGAAGCGGTTTCCATTGGCGTGGCTCTGGATGTTGTCTATTCGTCCTTGGTCCATCAGCTTCCACAAGCGATTGTCGAACGTACCCTACAAGTCCTACGGGAGCTTGGATTGCCGATCTACCATCAGCAGCTTCACAATCCAGCGATCTTCGACGGACTCGAAGAGTTTCGACAGCATTTGGGCGGACGACTTACGCTGACCATGATTCAAGACCTAGGTAAAATGCTTCAAGTGCATCACGTCGATGTAAGCTTGATGAAAAAGGCGATCGACTATCTCGCAATCGAGTCGGGTATTGGCCCATTTTCAATGGTAGAGCCAGCAGTATGACGTATCGAAACGGACGCATCCTTGGCGTTATGACTTTGATTTGCATCGTCTGTGCAGTACAGGCTCGACACCATCGCAACTTGGGTGATCTCGGCTTTGCCATGGATGAAATTGAGCAAAGTTACGTGGAGACGGTGGACCGACAAAAGCTTTACCGGGCGGCCATGAACGGAATGCTTGATTCACTCGACGAGCATAGTGGATACATTCCACCGGACGATTTCCGATCGTTTCGATCTCAGTTGGATCAGGAGTTTGGCGGACTCGGAATCATGATTGAGCCTCGACCCGATAACGATCCTATCCGAATTTTTACGGTTTTATTCGATTCGCCTGCTTTCAAAGCAGGTGTGCTGGCTGGCGATGTGATCGAGAAAATCGATAATCACAATGCGATTGGCATGCCGACCGATAGAGCAACGCGGCTTCTTCGAGGTGCTCCGGGTACCGAAGTGACGCTGACGGTTCGACGGGATGATTCTGATGAGTTGATTAAAATCAAGATTCGGCGGGCCATCATTGAAACGGAATCGGTGACCGGTGATCGGCGACTCCCGGACGGTCGATGGGAGTTCATGATGCAAGCGAATCCGAAGTTAGCTTACTTGCGAATAGAAATCTTTGGCGAGAAAACAACGGCTGAGCTACGTTCAGCCTTGGCAACGATTCGAAAACAAGCCGAAGGAGTTATCATTGACCTGCGTGACAATGCTGGCGGACTGTTGCCGACGGCGACTGATATTTGCGATATGTTTCTCGAGGACGGAGTGATTGTTTCGACGGCAGGTCGCAATGGAAACTTCGAGTCGACACGCACTGCAACGCCGGGCGTCGATTTGCCTGATTCGATTCCTATGGTGGTGATCGTCAACGGCCTGTCGGCCAGTGCCAGTGAAGTTACGGCCGCATGCTTACAAGATCGACATCGGGCAACCATTATCGGTGAGCGAACATTCGGCAAGGGATCGGTGCAAAATGTGATCGAATTAGAAGGCGGGAACGCCGCGTTGCGATTGACCTCGGCACATTACTATCCGCCCAGTGGAAAGAATATTCATAAGCGAGCCAAAGCGAAAGACAGCGACGAATGGGGTGTTACGCCTGATGAGAATCTAGTCGTGTCGTTGGATGATGAACAGAAGAAAGCCGTTTACGAACGACTGCGAGACCGAGGAAATCCGCGTTCAAAACGAGATCGCGATCAACCCGTCGAATCCTCAAACGCCGACGCAAATTCTCAGTCGCTATTCGATCGCGATCCGTCGCTCGTAAACGATCCGCAGCTTGTTCGAGCAATCGAGTTTCTCATGGATAGCAAGTGACGATTTTTGTTCGTAGTCTCTTAGGCGGGACTTCCAACGTGGAATGAGGCGTTACTGAATGCGTTCTTGGCGAAGGAAATCTTGAACAGTCGCCGGTTTGTCGTCTTTCTTGGATCCACCAAACCAGCTTGATGATTTCGTAGTCGACGATGAACTACTGTTAGGTTGGGGATTGTTTGGATAGGGATCGAGAACTTCTTTGGTTTTTTTCCAGGTTTTCTTGGTGGTTCGCACCGTGCTATTCCAAGCCTTGGATGTCGCGGACGTCACGGAGTTCGTCGTTCTTTTCATCGAACCGACGACGTCGGGCGTTTTCCAATGAGGCGTCCAACTGCTCGGCTGTGTGGTTTGCGGACCGAGAGTGGATTTCGTCGTCGTAGAAGCAAAAGGTCCCCAAGACCATCCCGTCGTTTCTGCCTGAACAACAGACCCCATAAAACTAGCAAAGATCCAAAGAATCGATGTAAGCGACTTCTTCAACATAACGCACCTTCTCTGCAACAAAACGATAGTTCCACCGTCGAAATAGCCAAGTATAAGGTGTTTTCTTTAGAAGAACCGCCATGAAAGGTCTAGACGGGTTTTTGTTTTTTCTCGATCAGGACTCAGTATGCAGGCGAATCTTCGTTGACGTACAACGTCGTTTCCCTTTACACTCGGCTTTATGAGGGTTGTGAGAGAAGGCGAAACAATAGACGAGCAACACGACAATTTGGGATCGGCCCAAAGTGGCTGGTTGAGCAATCTTTTTCCGAATCTTCGCGATGCAGCGATCCGGTGGAGCGAAGACGACGCTGGCTCATTAGCCGCTTCGGTCGCTTATTATTTGGCCTTGTCCTTGTTTCCAATGCTGTTGCTGCTGACCACAGGCATCGGACTTTTCTTGCAATTCACAACACTTGGTCAAGACGCACAGCAGCAGTTGCTCGACACGGTCGCCCAACACGGATCACCAGTCATCGAAGAACAAGTAAGTCAGGTTCTTCAGCAGATCAAAAAAAAATCGGTCGTCGGTGGCCCCGTCGGGACGCTAACGGCGATCCTGGCAGCCATCGGCGTCTTTGCCCAGCTCGATCGAGGTTTCGACAGAGTGTGGCGGATTCCAAGTCGAAAAGGGCAATCGCTCCAACGAACGATTATTTCTGTCTTGCATCATCGCATGTTAGCTTTTTGCATGTTGCTTTGTTTAGGAGGCATGGTCGTTACGCTGTTTGTAGCTCAGATGGCTCTGACGCATATTCGATCGATGGCTAGTACAAGCGTTCCCGTCCTTTCTAACATTTTCCAAGCACTTCAGTTTTCATTCATCGTTGCGGCAAATGCATTGCTGTTCGGGATGGTCTACAAATGGCTTCCCAAGAAAGAAGTTGGTTGGACCGAAGCTTTGAGAGGCGGAATGCTGGCGGCCGTCATCTGGGAACTCGGACGTGTGGTGCTCGGTATGTTTTTAATCGGTATGCAATACACAAGTGCGTATGGTGTGATCGGTTCATTCATCGCGATTTTGCTTTGGTGCTACTACGGGATGTCGATCGTTTTTTTTGGCGCGGAATACGTTCAAGTGCTCCAGCGACGAAAGCAAGATCGATTGGAGGCTTTAGTCACTCTCGCATTGCCTGAGTCATCTTCGAACAGCGAGTCGATTCCCGCGCTGACTGAAAGCGAATCAAAGCCTGTTCGCATTCGCCCACGAAATCGCCGAGTTTAATGCTCTATTTTCGGGTTTCTAATGCAAGATGGTGTGGCCAGAGGCTCTGATCAAATCCTTCGTCGAGCAGCTCCAGTGATTCGTTGACGTTCAGCGTTCCCTTGACGATTCTCGCGGAATTGAGCAGATACAAACCGGGTTGGCTAAGCACTACGTCAGGGCGACTTACCGAGAAATGCAGCGTTGGAAGAGCCATGACGTGCTTGGCGCGGGCCGTTTGAATCGCTGCTACTTGATTTCGATTGAACTCTGGATACATTTTTTCAAGCGTCGATAAACAACGTTCGTGAACGATCGCATCCGATTGCTCGAACCGTGGATCGTTCGACAGCATATACTGAGGCAAATAGACTAAATAATGGCCACCCAGCTTCTCGGGCGGGAGGATCGATCCCATTTCGATGATCCCAGTCAACGGCACCCAGCGATCGAGGATGTTCGTTACGTAATAATTCCCCAACGGTCGATCGAGCAAAAGCGACGTGCAAGTAACACCTAGGTACTCGGTGGCTTGCAGGCGTTCGATTTCGTCATTCGCGAGTCCTTGGCAGGCTGAGGCGATATGAGAATAAGGAGACGTCATTACAACGCGGTCGAAACTCTCTGTTTGTGTAGCATGGTCGTTGCCGAAGGTAACTGAAAAAACGCCACTGTCACTATCTTCTCGACAGACGTTTCGAACAGGCGCATCGCATCGAATCTCGACGCCTTTGTCGAGGAGTTTTTTGGAGAGGGCTTTAAGGATGCACTTGTAGCCACCGGGTACATACCCAAACATTTCTCGCTTCATTCCACTCCTTCGGGCTTTGTACATTCGGTCGATATACGCCCAAATGAATGCCGCCGACGTTCGAGTGTAGGCTTCGCCCAGTTTACATTTGAGAAGAGGCAGCCAAACGCGTTCGAAAGTCGAGCGACCGCTCCATCGCTTCAACCAGTCCTCGACAAGCATTCCTTCCATCGATCGCCAATTGCGGATCTTCGACCCCAAAAAGATGGTGCCTCCAAGTCGAAACTTTTGGTAGAGATTGAGCGGCGGAAACCGCAGGAAATCCAGCGAACTTGAAAGCGAGTATAGCTTGCCTTCGGAGTAGAAGCCTGAGCGTGTCTGCACCCATTCGATTTGGGAATCCAGATCGAATTCTGCAAGCAAACTACGAAGCCGTGAATCGCTTAGCGTGATAACATGATAAAATTTGTCCCACTCGACGTCGCCAAGCTTCCATGACGAAGCTAATCCTCCAATCGATGGACTGGCTTCTAGCAGCACGACCTGTTGGTCGAGATTGGCAAGTCTTAAGGCGGTTGCAAGCCCCATCATACCGCCACCGACAACCGCCCAGCGCGCACTCGATGCTTCTTCTTTTTTGTAAATCAATTATTCGCTTCCTCAATCGGCCAATGCAATCGCGTTTTGCATTGCATTCCAACTCTCGCGTAGAATCGCCTCGGGGCCTGGCGAATAATCGAATACTTCGACGGATATCCAATCGCGATAGCCGATATCGCGCAGCGCTTTGAAAATCGGTTTTTGATCGATGTCACCCATCCCTGGTCCCAATCGATTGGGGTCGTTAGCATGAAAATGAATCATCAGGTCGGCATGGTCGCGAATAATTTTATCGATTGGTTCACTCTCGCTACTCATCGCCTTGGTATCCAAATGTAACTGCACTTGTGGAGAACCAATCATCTCGATCAGCTCACGAGCTTGCGTAGCTCGATTGAGAAAATTGCCTTCCTGCGGTCCAAGTGGTTCAAGGGCAATACGAATACTTCGTGATTCCAATTCCGGCACGACAACGCGAAGCAACTCTGCCGCGTTGGCCATTGCTTGATCGTGTGTCATCGTCGCCGGAAAATTTCGCTGCAATGGCGAACCAAGGACCATCAGATTGCCGCCAAGATCTGAACAGAGTTCGACTAATTTTTTCATGTATTCCGCCGTCCGCCTTCGAACGCCAAGATCATCTGTCGTCAGATGAAAACCTTCCGTTTTCGCTAACAGCCAATGAAGACCGATTATTTCCATCCCATGATCGAGAACGGCTTGTTGGTATTCTTTCCTTAGTGAAGGCGAGATATCGTCGGCATAAAGGCCCAAGGTAAACGGGGCAACTTCGATCCCTGTGTACCCGATTGATCTAGCCAACGACAAGCCTTGTGACCAAGGCCAATCACCGAACGTCTCATTGCAAATCGCGAATTTCATATTTTAGCTTTGAAGGATTCTGAACGGGGAACGGATCTATTGTAGTAACAATTGACGTGAGTACTTAATCCATCGAAAGAATTCGATTGGCAGCGATGGCATAGCGACTAGCTTGCGTTGCTTTACCAAGTACAAGCTTCGGCAAGCTGGAAGCGTACCCCGCTTAGCGAGTCGTATCTGAGTTGGCTTGACGCAAGTCGTGATAACGAATAATGGATTCTATCCAGCGATTGACCTCGTCGCACAGGACAAGATTGATATGGCTTTTTCCGTGAATCAAAATGGTCGCACCGTCGAGGCTAGGGACTCGAAAAATGCGGTCGCTTCGTCCGTGTATTTGATGAATCGGGAAATTCAGTGTATTGAAGTCAGACTTTTACCGGTTCCAATTCAATAACGCATTGGCCTGCCATCGGAAGAGCGTCCAATCCAGATCGTTGACCATTTCCTGAAGTAGTCGAACGAAACATGATCGCAAGATCATAACATTGTTCCGTGCCGCATGGGAATCCAAACTCTCGATGAGTAGGGCAATCGAGAATCCTAAACGCGGTTCTTCGATACTTTTCTGCGAGAACGATACCCGACAAGACTGCAGGCTCCGGCGCATAGCAGGACAGCCGTCGATGGTTCGGGGACGGCCGTAATTCTATAAAAGATACCAGCCGTTCCATTCGGTGGCCCGTTGGTAACACCTACGTAAAGTTCGCCTTGGTAATCCTGACCGAATCCATAGACGGTAAGTCCGTTCGGTAAAATTCCGCCGTTGAACTGTGGCAACAGGAACTCGTTGATTTCACCGGTTTCCAAATCGGCATAGAAAAGACGTCCATTGGCTCGATTTGCACCAGGCACCAAGGCCAAGTCGCCAAAGATGTACTTGCCGTATAAATCGGTAATTCCGTTACCGCGATAGACGAAACCGCCAGTGATTGAGATGCCGTCTTGGTGGTCGTACTCCAACGTACGAAGAAGTCCCGTACCGGGATCAATCTGATTTCCTCGTATCGGGTCGATCAACAGACTATTGGATGGCTCTATCGTGCGAATCCCAACAACGCCGGTCAATCGATCATAGGAAAAATCGCCCTCTTTCAGCGCCCAACCGTAATTGCCTCCCTTGACGATCAAATTGATTTCTTCGATGTTGCCTTGTCCAACGTCTGCCGCAATCAGTTTTCCATCGAGCCTATCAAAGGCCATACGATAAACGTTGCGAAGCCCATACGCATAGATTTCGGGAACCGCTTGTGCCGTACTTAAAAAAGGGTTGTCTGAAGGAATGCGGTATTGCCCGTTGCTGCTTTGCGGATCAATGCTCGTTGGAGTCAAGGCAGGCGATAGTGGATCGATTCTCAGAATCTTTCCAAGTGGCGTCGTCAAATTTTGGCCGTTTCCACCTGGTTCGATATGACTGGGTCCGACATCTCTTGAGTTTCCGCCATCCCCAATAGACAAATACAAATAGCCGTCAGGACCGAACTCAATCGCACCACCGTTATGATTGTTGGCGTTTTTACCAAGGGTGAAAACTTCCCGACGTGATAAAGGATCGATCACGTTAGGATCCGTTGCACTCACTTTCCATTCGTTAACCGCCATTGCGAAAGTGTTGGTGGCAGCGTTTGGCACAACGAATGTCGGCGACTGACCCGTCGGAATCAGTTGGCTCGAATAGGTATAAAGTGTCTGATAGCCAACGCTGCTAGAATTGTTATAGCCGGGATGAAAGGCGATTCCTAATAGCCCACGTTCATCGTTTCGACTTGTTTGGACGTGCGCACCGGCGATTAAACTTTGAAGATCCAAAGCGGGCGTTGGAAGCACAACGTTGTTCTGAACGACTAGGACTTGCCCTTTTTGTTCCAGTAGAAACAATCGGCTCGGATCGTCTGGTGCATTCGTCGCGAAAAGAGGAGCTCCCAATCCAGACGCGACTGTGTTGAGCCGTATCCCAATATCGCCTTTGGGAATCGACGGTAAAAGGTTGGCCGCCTGTCCAAAAACGATTGAGCTAAACACAAACAATAGTAGATTGGCTACGGATAGACTGACTACGGAATAGATTTTTTGTGTGAACAAGATCTACATTCTTTATGAAAAGACAACTCTACGGATGAGCCAACTTAGTCTAACGCTTGAGGGACTGATGAAACCGATTTGACTCCAGCAAAGATCGAAAAAGCCGACAAGTTTCGTTTCTGCTTACTAAACGCGTCGTCGGATTATTGCAAACAGTGCTAAGGTGACTGATCTTCATGCTAACCTAAACGCACTCTGAAATCGAGAAATTCCGAGGCGACTTAGTGTGTTTTTGGGGGAAACGACAACTTTTCGGCTAGTTCATGAATTTGAGGATATGATCGTACCTGCCAGTACGCTTAGCGGAGTGACTTGGCGAGAAGAATTGGGCCATCAAGCGAATCACCATGCGAAATAAACCGTCGGTACAAACGGCACTGTTGGGCGCTCTTTTGTTGCATCTTCGAAGCCAGCGGGCAAATTCTCGAAGTTCGTTGTCGGCGGTGACGGGCCTTTCTCCGTCGACTGTTGGACTGTATGTCGACATATTGCTTTCCGGTGGTTACATTGCCGAATCGGGACTAGAAAAAGGGATGTTAGGCCGTCCCAAAAGGACCCTTGGCCTGCTTGCCAATGCTGGATGGTTTGCCGGGATCGAGTTCAATGCCGAACGACTTCGAGCGGTCGGCATCGATTTTGCCGGAGTCCAGCAGCAAGAACTCGTCTCGCATTTTCTGCCCAAAGTCGACAAAGCGAGCGTCATTGCCGAAATCAAAAAAGCGGTCAGCACACTGGCTAAAAATGCCGATGGCCCTCTCTGCTCGATCGGCATTGGAGCACCGGGGATCGTCGATCCGATGAAAGGTAACGCCATCCATTATGCGTTCATTCCCGATTGGAAGAATGTTTCCTTAGTCGCGACTATCGAGCGTAGATTTCGAGTGCCGGTCATACTCGAAAATAATCTTCGGGCCATTGCATTGGCCGAACGCTGGTTCGGAGGTGGTCGCGAATTAGACGAGTATGTGGTACTCGGTCCGCGAAGCGGCTTTGGAATGGCAATTGTCAAGGATGGTCGCTTAATGAGTGGCGTTCACCATGCGGCGGGAGAAATCGGCAATTGGCATTGGCCAGTGGATGGAAAACAAGGTGAATTGCACAATGCGTTAGCTTCACCGGCGGTCTGGCGTCGTCTCAATGGGCTTTCGGCGAAGGGGCGATTGCCGCCAGATCTTTACGTTGCATTGTCTAAATTCGCAAATGAGTCAGGCCCAGTTTGGCGCGCTATAGTCGACGAGTATGCGACACTCTTGAGTCATTTGCAATTGGTGCTCGATAGCCATACCTATTTCCTGCATGGGCCTTTAACGGCACTCGGAGCTCGGTTTTGTCAAGCAATCGTCGATCGCATCGCGGTAGTGACGCCACTGCTCCAGCAATCGCCGCTGAAATTGGTTCCGTCGACTTTAGGCGATGATGCTGGAGCGTTAGGCGCGGCGAGCCTAGCCATGGAGGCTTGGTTGCCGCGACGATGAATCGCCGACCGAAAATAATTACTTCGCAACCGTAACCAGCATGTCTTCAGGATTCTCGGTTAATACAAGTCCTCGGAAGTGTACTTCTTGAGCCACTTTAGTCGAATGAAGTTGAAGACCGATCGGGCCAGCTTCGCATAACTCTGGTTTAGGATCCGACCAATCCGCAACCGCTTGCCCGTTGATCGCATGACGAATTCGATGGCCGATTGCTAGAATCTCCATCTGGTTCCATTCATGCTGATGGCCAGCCGCTTTCGCGATACCCTTTTCATCTTTGTAGATACTGTTCCTGCGATACAAATCATAGTACCCATATCCAGATGGGAACATGACCAGATGTCCCATGTAACTAAAAGGGTCCGATTCCTTTTCGACGGTTTTTCCCCACAGCGATATCCCTGAATGCATTTCGCTGGTAACCAATTTCGCTTCAAAAACTAGTCGAAAATTCTTGAAGGGCTTCTCGGTGATCAAGTAGGTACTTGCCTTAGGAGCATTCTCAATATCGTTTTTTGCAACGATCGCTCCGTCGACAACCGAGAAGTATTTTTCTTTCTGTCCGTTCCAGCCGCTTAACGTTTTGCCGTCGAAGAGTCGAATCGGCTTCTCCGATTTTGGCAACCTAGAAACCTGCGATTCTGTCCAACTCGACGGACCGTTCGACTCCTGAGCAGGAAGCGAATGGTGGAACAGTGAGAATGTTGTTAGCAAAACAACAGTTGCGGCAATTCGGATTTGCATGATTCAACCTAGCGGGAAATCGGAGTGGTGGGAGAAAAAAGCGGTCTGAATAAGCTTAACCATTCTCGACTCGGATCGCTATCAGTGGTTAAAATGCCATCGAGAAACCATTTACCGACGAAGCGAGCCGCCAAAGAGAGAAGAAACCAATGCGATTAAAAAACTTCCTTGTTGCATTCCCCGCGATTTTAGTTGGCTGGCTTCTGGTCTTGCCAACATTGCAAGCTGCCCAGCCGCTGGAAATCTACTGGATCGATACCGAGGGCGGGGCGGCGACCTTGATCGTAACGCCGGAAAAGGAATCGGTCCTTGTCGACACAGGCAATCCAGGCTTTCGTGACCCAAATCGAATTGTTCAAATCGCTACTCGCGAAGCTGGACTCAAGAGAATCGATCATTTGATCGTCACGCATTTCCACAAAGATCATTTCGGAGGCGCTTCAACTCTGGCAACCTTAATTCCGATTGGCCATGTGTATGACAATGGAATTTTTGAAGGCATGCCCGACCGACCTGATCGAAGCTATTTTGAATTCGCTTGCGATAAACGCTCGGTGATCCAACCGGGCGAGTCGATTGCCCTCAAGCCATCGAGCAACGGCTTACCAATGCAATTGATCTGTTTGGCTGCGCGCCGAGAATACATCAAGCCCCAGGAGATTAGTGCGAAAGAGAATCGAGGTGTCCTTTCAGTGCACACACCGAAAGATCGAGATGGCAGCGATAATGCAAACAGCGTTGTACTGCTCTTGTCGTACGGTGATTTCAAATTCTTCGATGGTGGCGATTTGACGTGGAATCAAGAATTTGAATTGGTTCATCCGTACAACTTAGTCGGACCCGTCGATGTCTACCAAGTGACGCATCACGGTCTGGACAGCAGTAACAACCCCGCCGTCCTGCAGTCGTTGAAGCCCAAAGTTGCCATCATGAACAACGGTCATGCCAAAGGATGCTTGCCCGACGTTTTCGCCAACCTCAAAGAGACGGCTTCCATCGAGGCCATCTATCAGGTCCATAAAAACCTTCGCCCTGACGGTGCAGTCAACAACGTCAGTGACGAATACATCGCCAACTACGACGCGGCGGACCAATGCCAAGGACATCACATCAAGCTATCGGTAGCATCCGATAGCAAGGAGTACCGCGTCGAGATTCCGTCCAACCATCATTCCAAAAGCTATACAACAAAAAGCCTGTACACCAACGCTACGCAATAAATTGCTTGCCGTAGCGCTCGCCGCCGGTTCTTTTGTTCAGCGAGGAATCTCGGAATTACCGTTAAGTAAGATCTAAGTTGCGTTGCCAAAGTTTCGGTTGTTCTTCGATGCAGCGTGAATCCTCGTGTTTCGGATTGCCGACCAGCGACGATACGGGCCGCGTCTCAAAAAAGCTATCAGGTGCCGGACCGAATGAGCTAATGCACTCCTCTTGGGTGATCGGGTCGTCCGAAATCCAAGCCTGAATTTTTTCGAGACTGTCTAGTACAACTGGCATACGATCATGAAAAACGCTCAAGGAATCGTTGCTATTGGTTGTAACGATTGTAGCGGATCTAATAGGTTTATCTGGCTCTATTTGTTGATTCAAATCGGCGAGCCCGGCAATGACAAAAGGAGCGTCCTGCTTGCGATGAATCCAATAGGGCTGCTTGCGTCGTTTGTCGATCTCCTGCCATTCGTAGTATCCGTCAGCGATTACACCGCAACGACTGCGTTTGAATGCTGATCGAAAAGCAGGTTTTGAAGCTAGCGTTTCAGATCGTGCATTGATGAGCGTCGCACCAAACTGCTTGTCTTTCGCCCAAGAAGGAACAAGGCCCCAGCGTGCAAATTCGAATTGGAGCGTACCATCGCCGGGATGACGCGTCGCAATGAGAATGGACTGCGTGGGTGCGATATTGAAACGCGGCTGAACGGCTGGAAGTTCGCTCGATATCTGTTCGCCGAAGAGCTCAAAAAGCCATTTTCCTAACGGTGTTTTGAGCGTAAAGCGACCGCACACAGAGATTTACGCCGGTTGATTTGGTAGGCCATTGCCCAATTGGGCTAACATTTGAAGAACGCCGTTGAGGTGGGCTAATCGCGGCCCGAAACGATCGACGAACTCATTAAGCATGAAATCACCGTCGACCAACGATTCCTCGTTGTCGACGATTTCCTCGGTCATGTTTTCCAAAAACTGAGTTTGGACTTTGGCTAGCGTTTCGGCAGCATTCCGACACGATCGAGCCAAACGCGGGTTGGCTTCTTTCCATTGCTGAAGCTCGGTCGATCGGGCTCGCTGTCCTTGCGAAGCATGGGTTACGAGCTGGTCAAGCATTTGATTCTGTTTTTCCTGTAGCGAAATCATTTGTCGCATCAGGGTTACCATCGCTAGGCCTACATCACCGCTCACCGCAGGCGACGCGGCAGGATCGGCGGAAACGTCAATTCGAAAAACCGGCGAATAGTGTGTGTTGTCGTTAGTCATGAATTCTTAAGTCCAGTCAACCAGGAACAATGCCAAAGCAAGCATACAGACCTACAGTATAGTCATGACTGATAGCAAAAGTCGAGCGCTTGGTTTAGTTTTTTGGTCACGACGATTGTAACGATTACGTTGCCGTCGCAATCGACGAGCACCGCCGTTCAGCCTTCGTCATCGCCAGCCGATGGTATCCAGGGGACAATCTCTTGATCGAGCAGGGTTCCTACTTCCCTGGGGAAGCGGTGTTTCTTACGACGATGCGCAAGCAAAAGTAGTTATCGATGGCTTCGAAATCCGAGCAACAACCCATTGGCTTTATCACCGTGCGATTGCATCCAGAATTCGGATACTTTGGCGGTTTTTTACTGGTAAACCACCTTGCCCGTCCGCTCGAATTTCATTGCACTCTCCCGATCAAACCCTCGCGAGCCCAATCCATTCTTTACGGACCTACGCTCGATGAATTTCTATGCGGCGAGCAGATAGCCCGAGCCTTGGTCTTAAAAGCGAAAGCTTCGCCGGTCGTAATTTTCACGGATGCAGGAGCCGTGCTATCGCTGCGCAACATTATGTCACATCCTATTGTTATGGTTGAAGGCAAGAATGATGCCGGCAGCGATGTCAATTCACTTCATCATCGACCAAGCGGTTCCTCGCGCTCGTACCATCGATTCGAACTGGATGATTGTCCGCTCGCTGTACTAGAAGCCTATCGCGATGACGCTGCGCAAATTCAAACCCTGTGGCAGCAGATGGATTCGCAAGTCGATCTGCGAGAGCCGTTTGGAAGAATCGCCGATGCGCTGCTAGAAGCTCACCCGACTACCAAAGCCGCTTAAGAAAAACTTTTATGCAATTTGGCGACGATCATCTATCTCAATCGAATCGAGATGGCATTGAAATCGAAGTACTCTTTGACTCGGCGGACGATCTATTTAGCATCGAAGCCGTTTCAAAGTTCGAATTCGCGCCGATTGAATCGTGCGAGGTAGCCGAAAATGTCTCGTGGATATCCAAGGTGTCGGACATCCAGGCACTATCGATCCAGTTCACGCCTTCGCCGCCTCGAACGATCGGGTTCACCTTTCCGGAATCGCCTTCGCAATCGCTTTTCAATATCGATAAGAAATCTGAATGCCCGCCGGCGGCACCTCAATCGAAGAATCCCGATCCGTCGCGATTTGAAGACTCGAAAGGCAAAAGCGATCACAACAGCAAACCATCGAGTATCACTCGTCTGAGACCGCCTGGTGATTTAGTAAAGCTCGAGGATCGGCTTTACTACGTCTTGCAACCGCCATTGGAATCACTGGTCAGTTCCGCAAAACTTACTTTTCCATTCCAGCCGTTCCCCTACCAGTACGAAGGAGTAGCCTTTCTGTTTCCGCGCGCCGCCGCCATCCTTGCCGACGAAATGGGGCTCGGAAAGACCATGCAGGCCATCACGGCGATTCGCATGCTGCTGCTCTCTGGAGAACTGGAATCGATTCTCTTGATCTGTCCGAAACCTTTGGTGACCAATTGGGTCCGCGAATTTCGGCAGTGGGCCCCCGAAGTTCCAGTCGCGGTCATCGAAGGCGATCAAAATAAACGCCGTTGGATTTGGAACCATCCTCAAGCACCGGTCAAGATCGCTAACTACGAACTCCTCATGCGCGACAGATCGCTCATCGATGAAGGTTCCTTGCGGTTTGATCTCGTAGTGCTCGACGAAGCCCAACGGATCAAAAATCGAAATAACACGACGAGTGAAATTGTTCGAAGCATTCCTCGTTCGCGATCGTGGGCATTGACAGGGACACCGATCGAGAATTCGACGGAAGACCTGGTGAGTATTTTTGAGTTCCTCGCACCCGGTTATTTAACCGACGACATGCACCTCAAATCGCTCGGACGCGCTTCGCGAGATTACATCCTTCGACGAACCAAAGACAAAGTTCTTACCGAGATGCCACCGAAGCTTTTTCGAGATGCGGAGTTGGATCTGACCGGCGAACAATGGTCCACCTATCGATCCGCCGAAGAGGAAGGCGTGATGAGCTTATCCGATATGGGTGAGGAGATAACGATCCAGCATGTTTTCGAGCTTGTATTGCGGCTAAAGCAAATCTGCAACTTTGATCCAGCAACGGGAGCCAGCAGCAAGCTTGAACGACTCGAAGCCGATTTAGAAGAAGTCGCTGCCAGCGGCCAAAAGGCCATCGTTTTTAGCCAGTGGGTCAATACTCTCGACAAAATTTCCGATCGACTTCAACGCTTCAATCCCCTGCACTATCACGGTCGAATTCCTTCCAAGCAGCGCGATGGCGTGATCGAACGCTTCAAAAACGATCCCAAGCACACTGTGATTCTGATGAGCTACGGTGCAGGCGCGGTCGGCCTGAATCTTCAGTTCTGCCACTACGTTTTCCTATTCGATCGTTGGTGGAACCCGGCTGTCGAAGATCAAGCAATCAATCGAGCTCATCGTTTGGGTGTGAAGGGAACCGTCACCGTCAGTCGCATGATGGCTTTGAATACGATCGAAGAACGGATTCACAACGTCCTTGAAGAGAAACGTCAACTGATCAATATGCTCTTCGAAGAAACAGGAACACCCAAAGGGCTCGGGCTCAATCAAAAAGAGATCTTTGGTTTGTTTAACTTGACGATTCCTGATCGCCATGCGAAAGCTGCTTAGCTGCGTGAAGGCGGAACGACGAACATTTTTATTCTGCCCAGCGGCTTTTACAGCTTCCTGATTCTGCCTGCCCGACTATCCAACTGCGATATCCTGCTTCGCGCACCATGCTCTGAATGCTTTCGGCATAGTAAGGGCTAACGATCAGTACCATGCCGAGTCCCATATTGAATACTTGATCCATCTCGCTTTGCGGAATCGAACCAAGTTTTGCCAGCCATGGAAAAACCGCCGGCATATCCCAACTGCCGCGACGAAAAACAAGATCGACATCGTTCGGTAAAATTCGCTGGGTGTTTTCCAACAAGCCACCGCCGGTGATATGTGCGATCCCGTGCAGAACATTCTTGACTCGATAGTGACCGCTGATTCGACGTACGACATTGGTATAGATTAACGTCGGTGTCAGCAGCGCATCGCCGACGGACATGCCGAGTTCCGGTATCGATGAGTCGACATTCAAACCGGCTTTATCGAAAACGACTTTGCGTACTAGACTAAAACCGTTGCTGTGTATTCCGGACGATTCGATTCCAATAGCGATATCACCGGGACGGATATTCTTGCCGGTAACCAAATTTTTCTTTTCGACGACGCCGACACAAAAGCCTGCCAAATCGTAATCATCGCCCTGATAAAGATCAGGCATGATCGCGGTTTCGCCGCCCAACAGACTGCAGTCGGCTTGAACGCACCCTTCCGATACACCGCGCACGATCGTTTCCAGCAGCGGAGGATTATCGCGAGACATCGCGACGTAATCGAGAAAGAACAGCGGCTCGGCACCTGTACACAAACAGTCATTGACGCACATCGCGACTAGGTCGATGCCGACCGTCTCGTGCCGACCGGCTTTGATGGCAACTTTTAATTTCGTCCCAACTCCGTCGGTTCCCGAAACCAATATCGGCTCTTTGTAATTTCGCGAGAAGAGCGAATTGGCGAAATCGAGAGCGTACAGTCCGGCGAATCCGCCATCGTTTTTGACAACGCGCGGGCTAAACGTTCGGTGCATCAATCGTGGCAATCGCTGCATCGCTTGTTCATACAGCTCAAGATCAACGCCGCTGTCTTTATAGGTCGTACTCATGAATCTCTCGGTCGGAAGGCCGCAGGTCGTCTCCTACGAACATTCGAAGTCAATCTGGGCCCTGTCTGGTATTCGATACATTCGACAGGCGACGAAAAACAGGCAACATTATGGCGGGCTGGCAGAAAATTGGCAGTCCAAACATCGCTTGAAAAAAAGAATGCGCCGAGAGCCTCATTAAGTCGAGTATTCCGAATTAAATCGCACATATTCCGCATTTAAGTCGGTTGTCCAGTGTTTCGCCGTCCCCCGACCATAACCGACCAGCAACTCGATCTCGGTCAGTTTTTGACCACGTATCGATTGGCTAACCGCCTTAGCTTCGAATTCCAATGGCTCGCCCCGGTCAAAAAGATGGAAGCCATTTAAATGAAGCGACAAGACTTCCGGTTTGATCGGCACGCCCGCGTAACCGACGGCCGATACGATACGCCCCCAATTCGGATCGCCTCCGGTGATGGCTGTCTTGACCAAGTTACTCAATGCCACCGAGCGTGCAATTCGATCGGCGTCCGCATCGCTGCTCGCTCCTCGGATAGTAATCTCGATCAAATGCGTCGCACCTTCTCCATCGTCCGGGATCTTCTTGGCCAGCTCGATGCAAAGTTCGGTAAGTGCGACTGAAAAAACTGCTTCGTCGCTCTCGTCAAGCCCCGGTTGGTCGCTTGTCGGTTTGGTCGCTAAAAGCACCAGAGAATCATTGGTGCTGGTATGTCCTTCGACGCTGATACAATTGAACGAACGGTCAGCGGACTGTTGAAGCAATCGCTGGGCTTGATCAGCACCGAATGTCGCATCGGTAATCAAACATCCGAGCATGGTCGCCATCTTCGGGCCAATCATGCCAGCACCTTTGGCCATACCGACAATACTAATACTTTTTCCCGACGGAAGTTTTACTTGCCGACTGGCAATCTTCCTCGCTATATCGGTTGTCATTATTCCGTCTGCCGCATTCAAGTACGCGTGTTCGCCCGTCGCTAATTCTGCTGCCGCTTGACGGATCCCGTTAGCAATTTTGTCCATCGGCAAAAATCGTCCGATAATTCCTGTGCTCATCACAATCCATTGATCTTCGTGAGCGGCGGTAGTTCCAGCTAATTTCTTGTCAGCCACTGCCGATGCTGCCAGCTTCGACATCTCTAGCGCATCCGTCATTCCCTTGGCTCCGGTACACGCATTAGCATTCCCGCTATTGACAACGATGCCACGAAATTGCTGGCTTGGGGTCCGCGACCTCGATAAAACGACCGGTGCCGCCACGACTTGGTTCGTCGTATAAACACCGGCGGCAGTACACTCGTTATCGGCTACGATTAAGGTCAAATCGAGAGCTCCTTGTCGGCTCTTGATTCCACACGCGACACCGGCGAAACGAAATCCTTTGGGCAATTCCATACTGATACTCACAAGAAAATGGGAAAGTTACGCTGCTACGACTCGTTGATAAGGCGTTCAAGTCGCTTTTGCAATCGTTGCTGGCGCGTGCCAGTCGCGAGATCTTCATCGTTATCCCCGTTCTGTTCCGGGGCACTTTTTTGCGTCGGTGTTTCGAGCGGAGCCGTCGGATCTCCATAGGGTCGACAGAGTTTCCCGTCGTGTACGAAAACTCGATTGCGGCCACCGAGCTTTGCCGAATAGAGCGCTTCATCGGCGCGACGGACTAGCTTCCCAACTCTCTCTTCTTGCAGAATAAGTGACACGCCTACCGATATCGTGATTCCAATCTGCTTGCCGTCAGCATTGATTTGTTTGGCTTGTATGGACTTGCGAAATTCGTCGACCATCTTCACCGTCGAATCGAGCGGCTGCGCAAAGAGAATTGCAAACTCTTCACCACCATATCGAGCGACATCGATTCGGTCGCTGGCAAACTGTCGCATTTGGGCTGCCATATCTCGCAAGACGGCATCCCCCGCCAGATGACCGTGTGTGTCGTTAATTTTTTTAAAGAAGTCGATATCGACAATCGCCAAGCAGAAGGCATTTTTGCTCGCCATCCATTTGGCAAAATACTCGTCTAGTTTTTGATCAAACGAACGACGATTCGATAGCCCCGTCAGTCCATCGGTTCGAGCTTCGGTTAAATACGACGCTAACTCTTTCGTTTGATTTTCGAGTCGCTCTTCAGCGTTGACCAGCCGCGACTGAAGATTCTGATTGGCGTCGGTGATTTGTCGCAATATCGACTGCACATCTTGAATCGACGTATGTTCGGAACTGCTCTCGGCTCGCTTTGAAAGTGTTCGAACTTGAGTCTGGTATTTTGAAAAATCACCTGCAAAGTCGGTTGTCCAGGTCGCAAAATTCTTAACAAACCGGATCAATTGTTCGCGTTCATGGCTATCGTCGAGCATCGGCGCTGTTGCCATCCGACGACCTATCCATAATCCCAGTCCCAACCCGACCAACAGCAGGGAGGTACCGATGACCAAACCTAGTAGGAACATTGGAGTAGATGGATTCATGGAGGACTCGAGCTCGAATTCGTTCACGCGATATGGTTAAGCAAGCTTGCGATCCATTGCTTCCGGCTTATACGAAGCACGGTTCGGACGCGGAGCACTCTCGGAAGTGCTCGGTGCATCCACTCGCATCGATTCGTTCGATTGTTGACCGAATATTGAGGCTATAGAATCGGTCTTCGGAATGGTAACAATTCCATTGTCGCTGATCGTGAAACCGCGTTGCCGATCCTTCTCTAAGTCATACCCAATTTCAAAGCCGGGTGGGATGCGAACACCCTTGTCGATGATCGCTCGACGAATTCGACAGTGTCGCCCGACTTCAACACCTTCAAACAAAATACTGTCAGAAATATGCGAGTAACTATTGATGCGGACCATCGGGCCTACCACGCTACGTTCAACTCGACCACCGCTGATCACCGTACCGGCACAAACCACAGAATCGAGGGCTTGCCCGCATCGATCACCATCGTTGCGACTTCCAAAGACAAATTTAGGCGGCGGTTGATTTAGCTGAAAAGTTCGGATGGGCCAGACTTCATCGTACAAATTCAATTGAGGATTGACACCGATTAAGTCCATGTTGGCTTCATAATAAGCATCCAACGTACCAACATCTCGCCAATAAGCATCCTGTTTTCCATTTTCATCGCGGAAGGGGAAGGCTACGACGCGATGGTCACCGATAATCGATGGGATAATATTTTTGCCGAAGTCATGGCTGCTGGTCGGTTCATTGGCATCGCGACATAATTGCTCCAGCAAGAAACGTGTCGAGAATACGTAGATTCCCATCGACGCAAAGCAGTGTGTGGGGTCATCGGGAAGCGGTCGCGGGTTGGCTGGTTTTTCTTGAAAGCCGATCACGCGTTGGTCGGAATCGATCTGCATGACGCCAAATTGTGTTGCCGAATCGAGATCGACTCGTAACGCTCCGACCGTCAGATCCGCCCCTTCAGCGATATGGTACTCGACCATCCGGCGGTAGTTCATTTTGTAGATATGATCGCCAGCCAAAACGACAATGTACTTGGGTCGCTCCTTTTCAATCTCGTAAATGTTTTGATAGACCGCATCGGCTGTTCCCTGATACCACTGCTCGTCGATCCGCTGCTGCGGTGGAATAATATCGATAAACTCGTTGAGTTCCCGACAGAAGTACCCCTTCCAAGCTAAGTCGAGATGCCGATCCAAGCTGGTTGTTTTATATTGCGTCAGCACCAAGAGCTTCCGCATACCGCTATTGAGGCAATTCGACAATACAAAGTCGATGATCCGGTAGATACCGCCAAAGGGCACCGCAGGCTTCGCTCGATCCCGTGTCAGCGGTTCCAAACGTGTTCCTTTTCCACCGGCCAATATGACAGCCAACGTATCGTTCATCGTGAACCGTTCTATAGCGTTAAAGGCATTCGAATTCCGAGTCAACCTTATTCGTGTTAAACCAACAGGTTTAGCGCTTTCAGTTTAACAGCTTTTACGACCAGATGGAACAGTCCAATCTAACGCTCGCGAAATACTTTCGCGTAGAGTTGCATGGTTCGTTCCGAGGATTGGTCGATAGGCCATCGGCTTGGGTCCAGCAAGTATTGACAAGCTTGATAGGGATCGGACTGGTTGCCCAGGAGACTCGATAGATGTTTCCTGTCGGACCTTGAAAGTCCCAACGAATACTGAAGATTCCGCAGCAAGCGTTTCGGTTTTTGATAAGGCTTGTTCCACCAACGCCAGTAATAAACGCCGATCGGCCAGAGAGATAGCAATGCAATGGATATCGCGGTCACAATAATAATCGCGTTCCTATTCACGATAGAAGCTCCGTTGCTTGATTCGACGGTAAAGCGTCCATCACTCCGACTGGGACTGTGGGCACATTGTATTTTTTCAAGGCATAAGCGGCTTCCTCGCGAACCATTTCGAATTCGTCTTGCAGCAGTCGGTTGAGGCAAGCTTTGAGGTCGGGGTGCGGGCCCAGATACGACGCTGCTAGGGCGGCTTTGCAGCGTCGCCGTCCCATGGGTGACTCAAGCATGGGCAGCAATTTTTCGCTCCAGTTTGGATATACCGATCGAATAATTTCGGCGGAGCACTCGATGGAATCTTCGGTGAGTACGTCGAGATACAGAGCAAACGTCTCGGGATTGAAATCAAAAAAAAACTCTTTGGCCGCATTGCGAAGATTCGCTTCACAGGTTGGCAACACGGCGAGCAGCTTGCGAACGTCTTCGCGAACTTGAAAGCCGCCGTCCGGCGATTCATCGGCCGATGTTGCCTTGTCATCCGATTTGCTCAAAAGTACTTGAGGTGCGATCGCTTCTAAAAGGCGGGCGCACTTAAACGGTGGGTAGTGACGCAAGATACTGGCGATTGCCAACTGCGAATCGGCCGAATGGTTATCGAGAAAATACCGTAGCCCTTCAAAGATTCGTTGCATCGGTGCGTTCCCAGCCGCGATGAGCGCCCAAAGTGCCCATCGATCGCTTTCGGGAATCGTCGAATCGTTAGGCTTCAGCTTCATACAGCATTCTGGCACTCCGTGTTGGCGAATTCGCTTCAGTGCCAATGTATTGAACCCAGCTCTTGTGACGCGGGCAAGTGCCATCGCCATCTTGATATCGGTGCGATCCTTGAACAAAATTTTGCAGACGCTGGTCGGCACAAAATGCTTGCCGATCACGTTCACCAGCAATTCAAGGACTTCGATGCTCTGTGTCGACTTCCATTCGCGGGAAAGTATTTTAAGAGTGCTGTTTTCGCCCTGATTCAAGATATTCGCAAGCTCTGCATTATCCGAATCGACACATACCAGGAAGGCTTTCGCAATCTTTGTGCTTCGATGTATGGAAAACTGACTGATCGATTGCGATAATAGTTTCAACAAAGAAAAGCGAATGTTGGTACCGACTCCGCCACGCCGAGCATCGTTTCCCAAATGCATTGCCAATTGCACTAATTGCTTCCCGGCAAAGGCCCCATGAGCAGACCCCGATTGCTCGGCAGCCTGTACCAATTTTGCCAGGCCCTCCAGAATTTCACAGTCCGCAATCGCTTTTAATGCAGCGCGGTATAGTCGATGGCTTGGGTCTTCCAATACCCGCATAATCGTTGTAATCAGTCGATAACCTAGCGTTTTCCAGTCGCGACGGCATGGTGAACGCGAACTGTTGAAGGCTTCGAGGAATCGATCGAGAGAAAGCTGGTCCGAACGTGCTGATAGTGCCAGTCCTGCTTGCCATCGCACCGAACTATCCGGACTATCGAGCAACCCGGCTAAGCATTCTACGGCCGCTAAATTACGCGTCGTCGAAAGGAATTTAAATTCGTTAGTAAGCGGGGTAAACAACTGGGTGGCTCGCGCGACGAGAACGAAATCGATGAATCAACAACTCTTTTCGACGGATTTCGGAATCGCCATCCAGCCGAAAAAATGTCGCGACTGAAAAAACCACGAAATTGCTTTCGAATCGCATCCGAGAGTCGAAAAATCCGGCGTTCTTGGTACAGTAGATGTGACATTTATTTCCCGAACGATCTCCACTCCTTTATTCCCTGGTGTCGATCATGAGCCGGACCGCCGAGAAGGTTTTGCAAGAAGAGTTTCTTCTTGCCCGCGCAAAAATCCTTGAGCTAGCCGCGATTTTTGATCGCATCGATCGCGCCCAGTCCGATCCGACATCGACGTCGGCTTCAACTTCGACGGCTGAGCTCGATAAAACCCAGCACCAGAAACAGCTCCTGGCTCAAGGAATCGCGATTCTGCAAGAAACCGAATCGAATCGAGCGCGTCGCGTGCAATTGTTGATGAGCCGACCTTACGAATCGTCCTGGCGAGAACAATGGACTATATAGACCCGCATATCCACATGGTCTCACGGACCACCGATGACTACGAGACGCTTGCCAGAATGGGGTGCGTCGCGATGAGCGAGCCGGCTTTTTGGGCTGGCTTTGATCGCGGCAGCGTCGAAAGCTTTCGCGACTATTTTCGACAACTCACCGACTTCGAACCCAAACGAGCCGCACCGTTCGGCATTCAGCACTACACCTGGCTTTGTATTAACGCCAAAGAAGCTGAAAACGTCAGCCTCTCTCGCGAAGTCATCGCGATGATCCCAGAATTTCTCGACAAACCTAACGTGCTCGGGATCGGCGAAATCGGTCTCAATAAAAATACGCGCAACGAAGCAACGATCTTTCTCGAACATGTCGATCTGGCTGTTCGTCACCATCAACAGATTCTCATTCATACGCCGCACCTTGAAGACAAGTATCAAGGCACTCGCATGATCCTCGATATGCTGACCGGTGATTCCAGGGTCGAACCGTCTCGAGTCTTGGTCGATCACGTCGAAGAGCACACCATTCAAGAAGTTCTGGATCGAGGCTTTTGGGCAGGGATGACTCTCTATCCCGTCTCGAAGTGTACGCCGCAGCGGGCGGCCGATATGATCGAAATGTTTGGTCCCGAGCGATTGATGGCAAACAGTGCCGGCGATTGGGGACCGAGCAAGCCAACGGCTGTCCCCGATCTCATCATGGAACTCAAACGTCGCGGCCATCCTCGCTCGCTAATCCAACGAATCGTTTACGACAATCCGAGAAAATTCTTCTCGCAAAGCCAAAGATGGTCAGATCCCGCTACAAATTGTGCTACGTGAATCAACGTTCGCAACAAGTTTGCTAAAATGGCGCCGTTGACGCGACAGTTTCATTCTTTATGGACGACAGGGATGTGATGTTCAAACACCGTTTTTCGATAGCTCATTTTTACGTTTTTCTTACTGGTATGGCGTTGGCTATTCCTGCCCATTGCCTCGGTGCAGAACCGTCCGCGAGCAAGCCGTTAACTTCAGGGATTCGGCTCGATAATTTTAGCAAAGAAATACAACCCGGCGACGATTTCTATCGATATGTTAACGACGCCTGGATGAAGCGAACGGAGATTCCTTCCGATCAAGCTCGCTATGGTGCATTTATAATTCTCGACGAGAACGTCAAAGCCCAAGTCAAACAGATCATCGAAGACGTTGGAAGCAAAACCACCCCCTCGACCGGCCCTGAACAACAAGTTGGCGACTTCTATCGGTCGTACGTTAACGTCGCCGCTCGCAACGAAGCTGGATTGCGCCCCATTCAGAAATGGTTGGACCTCGCCAAAGCAGTCGATTCGAAAAAAGCTTGGATCGAACTCAATGGCCAGCTCGATATCGTTGGCGTATCGAGCGTGCTTGGTGCGTACATCGATCAAGATGCCAAACGCTCCGATCAGTACGCGGTGCATCTCACTCAAAACGGTATCTCGCTACCGGATCGCGATTACTATCTTTCCGACGAAGGTCGGTATCAAGACGCTCGGACCGCCCTCCGAGCCTACATGACCGACATGTTCGAGAAACTTGGCGAAGCGACTCCCGCTCAGCTCGCCGATTCCGTACTCGCCTTCGAAGCGGCGATCGCCAAAGTTCAGTGGTCCAACGTCGAACTGCGAGATCCGATCAAGACCTACAACAAAGTTGCCATTGAGAAATTCGACAATACTCATCCGAATTTAGCTTGGACGAATTACTCGACCGCTAATGGCTTGCCGATCGAAGGTGATTTGATCGTCGGCCAACCGAGCTTCTTTGCGGGGATCGATAAACTCGTCGCCGAAACAGATTTGGAAACGCTCAAGGCCTACACGCGATTTCGCATCCTCGATACGTTCGCGGGCGTTTTAGATGAATCGCTTGAAAAACGACACTTCGATTTTCATGAAACGGCGTTGAGCGGTGTTACCGATCAAGAGCCGTTGTGGAAGCGCGGCGTCAAAGCTTGTACCGGTTTGCTTGGCATGCCGGTCGGCCAATTATATGTGGCTCGTCATTTTTCGGAAGAATCGAAACGTCGGATGCAAAACATGGTCGAAGGACTCAAGGAAGCCTTCGCGATTCGCATCCAAGCATTGCCATGGATGAGTCCAGGGACGCAAAAGCAAGCTCTCGAAAAACTTTCGCTCTTCAACCATAAGATCGGCTACCCCGATAGTTGGAAAGACTATTCGAGCGTCGTTATCAAGCCGGATTCGGTGATCGATAACCTTGTCGCGATCCACCAGTTCGAGCATCACTATGCGCTCCGAAAACTAGGCAAGCCTATTGATCGCACGGAATGGCTCATGCCACCTCAGATGGTAAACGCCTATTTCAATCCGCAGATGAACGAGATCGTCTTTCCAGCCGCCATCCTTCAGCCACCGTTTTTCAACATCGAGGCCGACGACGCCGTAAACTACGGTGGGATCGGAGCTGTCATCGGACACGAGATCAGCCACGGGTTCGACGATCAAGGCAGCCAATATGATGGACACGGTAATTTGCGCAATTGGTGGACCGAGCAGGATCGAAAAGAGTTTGAAGCGCGAGCCGAACAGCTTGTCAATCAATACGCTGCCTACAAACCGTTCGATGACATGAACGTCAACGGCAAGCTCACGTTGGGTGAAAATATTGGCGATCTAGGAGGTCTCAATGCCGCCTACACTGCTTATCGACGGTCGCTCAAAGGACAACCAGCCCCGACTCTTGATGGTTTTACCGGCGACCAACGATTTTTTATCGGCTGGGCCCAAGTCTGGTTATTCAAATATCGCGAGACCGAATTGCGAAAGCGGTTACTCACCGACCCGCATTCACCGGCGCAATACCGAGCCAACGGCATCCTATCAAATCTCGATGCCTTTTACGAAGCCTTTAGCATCAAACCGAATTCGCCAATGTGGATCGAATCCGAAAAGCGAGTACGAATCTGGTAATAAGTACCATTTCGATCGTAGTTCCCCGTTCGTAGTTCCGCCTTCAGGCGGCATTCGTTCCTAAGCTGTGAATTTATCGAAGCGCTTCGCACCAACGTCGCCTTTCGCTCCGTGAAAGTGGCGTGAATCCCTAACCAACCGATGTTTTACTTGAGATTCACAGTTCGTTCGCGGAGCGAACGACGACAATGGTCTGCAAAGTCAGCGGCTTTCCACACGAAATCGCAAATCGCGAATTTTGAAGTCGGGCAGCGCTGTTTGCAGTGCTTTAAGAATCGTCGACTTGCTGAAGTGCAGCTCCTGAAGCACGAGGTTGCTCGATGCATAAACGTAAAGTTGCCCACGTTGAAGATTACCTGGCCGAGTTTCTGCAGCCAGCTCTGGTCCCACGGCCTTTCGCCATTCCTCTTGCGTCATCAACGAAGTCTGTTCGTCGGTGATCCCGCGTTTTACCATCAACGATTTGATGATCGACCCGATCGGCTTTGCCCGCGGACCCATCGATCGCGATTGCGCTTGCAGTTGACGTAAGATCAGTTCTTCTTCGGATTCCATAAATGCAAGGTTATCCTTTCCGTGACTGGCGTGCAATTGCTTTTAATGCGAGGCTTGGCCCGCGGCTAGCGGCTTGTTGATTTAATCGCCAGCAGCAACGATTTCGTTTAACAGGCGTACTTCAAAGGCCAAGAGTACGCCTTCGGCTAACTGTTAAACGATTAAATTAACAAGCTGTTAGCGCTCACGAAATACAACGTATCAGAAATAGATACTGAAATCGATTCGACGTAAAGCGACATCTAGGACGAGCAAGAAGCATGCAACCGTGAGTAACCATGGCCAAAGCGGGGTCGGACGTGTTGTCCAGTCGCCTCGATCATCGAAAAGTTTTGCTGGCTCGATAGCATACGTTCCGCCCGAGACCGTCGCCATTTCTCGAAGAAGTTTTTCGTTGGTCGGTTGAATTCGCAGCTCATCGCTGTAGCCGACCATCAGTCCTCGCGATTGTCGATAGAGGATTTGCCCGCTTTGCTTGAGCGCGATCTCCATGTGATACGAACCAGATTGCGGTGTCTTGAAATCGGCGGCATAGCGTCCTGGCGCGGTCTGAAACAACGTCGTCGTCTGACGCTTGAGCTGCGGATTGATCAGCGTGAGTTCAACTTCCGATTGATTCAAGTACGCGCCCGTTTCGCTAACCGCGTCGACGGATATTCGAGCTTGTTGGCCATGTCGAGCCGTCGCAACTTGAATGCCTCGAGCATCGCTTTTGCGCATCGTTTGACGAATTACCTGCGTCCAAAACTTGCCGTATCCAGGCCAAGTTAACCACTCCGCCGACCATCGACTCTTCGCATCCGAAGTAAAGGCGGCTGTCATCCCAAGTCCATATCGCCACCAGGCCAATAGTGGATCACCTTTCTCGGTCGCCAAGATGACTTCGCACGTTGGCTTGGGACGCGTCATCACATATCCAAGTAAAAATGGGGCCGAATCGAAATCGAGCTCGGCCAAGGCATGAGTCGCTCGAATCACGACCGGCACAAAGGGTTGCTCGTCGATCGCCGATTTGCTTGCCGTCACGGTCTCCTTGGCAAAAATCTGCGGTACTTGCGACGGATCGTTGGTAAGGTAGTAGCGTCCCTTGCCGGTTCGAGCGATCGCTTCAAGCAAGTCGGTTGCCGATCCATCGCCGATCGCAACCGTCGATACCGTCATTTTCGCTGAAGCCATCGTTTGGGCCAAGCCTTCGAAATCGCCGGGCGACGAAACGCCATCGGTTAAGAGAATCACATGCTTTAATTTAGCACTGGCCGACATCAACATTTCATAGGACATCTCCATCGCCGGATACATGGTAGTACCACCACCGGCATCGATGCGCGAGATTTCATCGTTGAGTTTTACTTTATTGCTAGCCGATTGCATGTCGCTAATCAAATACGTATCGCCATCGAAAGCGATCACGGCCGCTTGATCGCGACGCCCGAGCAATTCGACAGCCGCTTGCGAAGCAGACTTTGCCATCTCGATCTTGTCGCCGCTCATCGAACCTGACTTGTCGATCACCAGCACCATCGCTAGCGACGGCTTTTCTTTTTCTTTCTCGAAGTCGCTGCGCACCGGCAAAATCTCTTCGAGCGTCGTTTTGTAGTAACCGCCAAGGCCAAATGAAAGCTCGCCGCCGAGCATGATGAACCCACCGCCAAGCTCCTGAACGTATGTTCGAGCAATTTCCATCTGCTGTTGCGTGATCGAAGTGGCGGGCACATTGGAAAGCATCAGTAGCTCATAGTTCTGAAGATCGGCCAAACTCTCCGGCATTCCTTGGGGCGGACGGATGTCGACTTGAATTCCTTCATCTTCGAGAGCATAAGCCAACTCGCGAATCAGATTTGGATCGCTCTCGATGATGAGCACTCGCGGCTTACCAGCCGCGTAAACTAAACCCGTATCGGAATTGTTATCGAGCAACGTATCTTGCTTTAACCCTGACACACGCACGGTAAAGGCTGCTAGTCGGTCGCGATCGATCGATTGCTGGAAGCGAAAAACGTTGGGGCCAGATTTCAAAGCCCGGCTCTCGCCGATGACTTTGTGATCACCGCGAAAGACTTCGACCAATCCTTCGTCATCGTGATTGGATTGGATGGTGACTTCGACAAAAAACGGTTCGCCTTCACGTACTTCTGCCGGTACGTTGACTTGCGAGACCTGAACTTCTGGCTCCGATCGAGTCGGCAATGGAACTGTCGAAACTCGAATGTGACTTCTCGCCGCCGCTGCCACCGCATCTCCAAGTGTTTCGTTGCCGTCGCTGAGCACAACAATGTGCGGGACATAACCGGGTGGCATATAACCGGCCGCCGTTTCGATTGCCGATGCTAAATGTGTCCCATCGCGTTTTGGCAAGACGGCCAAGGTTGGTATCCGCGACGATTCTGCTTTGACTTGTGTCGACTGGCTCGCTTCTTCACTATCGCGAAGAATCGAAGGTTCCGCTCCGTAAGCAATCGGCGTTTCGCGAACTTCTCCGACGGCGGCCGCAAAGGGCAAATACGTGACTCGATGGTTGGCTTGATATTCAACAGCTTTCGTCATGAACTCGGTCGCCTTCGTCGCTGCATCGTCGCCAATGCTTTGACTCTGGTCAGCGACAAAGATAACAAACTGCTCTTGCGTTCGGTGAAGCCAAGTGAGTCCGGCAAGAGAAAGCACCAGCAGCAACGCGATGATCGAGCGAACCGATAGCGATAGGATGCGTTGTGCTTTCGGAAAATCGCTCAGGCTGCGAACAAAGTAATAGATCACGACGACCAACATCGGCAGCGTGACGAGCATCAGCCAAGGACGGGTGAGTTCGATTGGAAGCATCATGTGATCAACCGCCGTTGGTATAAAAACCATTCCGTCGTCGTCAATGCGCATGCGATGAAAATCAGATAAAACCACACGGGTCGACCGAGCCAACTAGAAACCAACGGCTGATTCGTATTCGACGCTTGAAACTCTTTCGACGGGCGAAGATCGGATTCTCTTGCATTCGAAAGGTTCACCGCAATTTCGTAGAGTGGCTCCGGTGGCGCGACGTCTTTGGAGGGGACGGTGTTGGTAGCTGACGCTGATTCGCCGTCGGCTGACACAACGTTCCAAATTCCAATTTCATTAAGCGGACCGACTTTCCCAGCCACCAATGAGCCGTCGGCGCTAGCCGCCGGTTCTTCTGCGACACTGGGCTTTGCATCGGAACCGGCGGCTAGCGCCGTGTCGCGCTCGGGTTGCGAGGGTGAACCGGCGGCTAACGCCGTGCGGCTAATGGGGGGTGACGTGGTCGTGATGGGTTTTGATGTAACGATGGCTTGAAATGGCGTTTGGATTCCTGACGGTGATCGAATCATCAGAACCTTCGATGGCTCGCTTGGCTGCGATGTCAGTTCAACGTTCGACATTCCACCGGTGGCTAGCGATTCTTGTAATTCGCCCGTTTCGCCGGCAAACCAGCCGAGCGAATTGGTCACCATGATCGGAAACGCCGTTCGAAATGCCAAGTCGCTCTGTTCGAGATTAACGCTCAATACCAGACATTTTCCGTTGGTTCGTTTTAATTCCGCATAAATCGGATCGCCGGTAACCGTCGAGGCTAAAACGTGGATCGCAGTCTTAAATTGAAGCTGCTTCGCTTGTGGCATGATGACATTATCCAATCGAATGTGCGTCATTAACGGCGAATTTTTATCTTGGTCGGTAACGATCGCTTGATCCAACGTCGGTCCGATCTCCCAGTCATTGCACGGGCCGTCGGGGTCGATTACCAAAAGATTTCCCGGTGGTAGTTCGGCTGGAACGTGACTGTGAAGCACTACAATCGAATCGACAGGATATTCGTTGGGCAGCTCTTTTCGCACTTCGACTTCAACGAGTGGGTTGGCTTCAAAGACTTTCTGTAGAAATAAATTGCCGCGCGTGACGATGAGAACTTTCTGTTTGTGCCGAGGTGGGAGAATGGCCCACGCAGAATCATCGGTGGTGAGGGCGTTCGGATTGTTCGCTGATCGAGAATTCGCTGACGGAGTATCGTTCGTCAGCCCGCCGCTAGGGAGCGATGAAGAAGTTGGAATCTCTTCGCGGATCTGAGTTAGGGTTGCCATGAGACGACCGCCGTTGAGCGACGTTTTTTCGATCGATCGACTCCACGTTTCGCCCGGCTTCAAATCGAGCGGAAGTACGTCGATGGGTACGTCATCGAGGGTAAGCTCAAGTCGGCATCGAATGGATGTCGCCGAAGCGTTCGTTACAGCGGCTAAGGCTTCGTATCCGATCGGATCGATTAAGCTGCGGCGAACTTGAAACTGTGTAATACCAACGTTTGAAGCTTCGCTGCCGAATACCTGAAAGACAACCTTCGCTTTGTCGGAAATGGTTTCAGTGGATTCGATGCGCAATGGCGTTTCAATAGGGTTTTCCAATTTTTCAACACAACCGTCCGTTAAAACAATAACCTGTCCATGCGCATGGTCGCCGATTAACTGTTTTCCCAGTTCGATAGCGGGCTTCAATTCCGTCGGTAGGTCCGAAACCGAAAGACTATCGATAGTGCGACGCAGAGTCGGATTATGACTGGTCATTCCGATCGCTACTTCAGGATGTTGACCCGCCAAAACGATGGCGACCTCATCGCGAAATCGCATTCCAGCGATAATTTCACGAGCGGTCTGTCGAGCCGCTTCGAATCGTGATGGTTCAATATCGTTGGCTCGCATACTCGCCGAATGATCGATGACAATCACAAGCTTTCGAGCTTGCATGAGTTGCCAAGGAAAATAGGGATCGGCAATCGAGAGTATCAATAAGAGCAACATCAGCAACTGCAATAGCAATGACAGCAGATGCCGAAAGTTTTTCCAGAGCGATCGCGGCGGCTTTTCATCGAAGATTTGCTTCCAAAACAGATTCGTCGATACAGGAACGCGGCGAAGTCGGAGCTTGAGGATATAAAAAACGATGATCGGCAAAGCCAAGGCAGCCAGTGCAAGAGCGATAGGAAGGGCAAAAGTCATGACTATCCTTTCGCTCCAGCAGCTCGCATCATGCGCATGATGAGGTCATCAAATGGAACGGTCGATGGCGATTGAGTGCAGCCGAGTGAATAACCTCGACAGTATTCTCGGACCGCCGTCTGATGTTCGGAAAAATAGCGTTTGTACGTTCGTATACTTTTTTCCGTTACCGTTACCTTGCGAACCGAATCGGTCTCGACATCGACTAGTTCCACATCACCGAGCAATGCTGGATCGGCTTCCTTGGGGTCGTGCAATTGGATGACATGCGTATCAAATCGTCGATAGCGAAGTTGATCGAGTCCACGCTGAAAACCATGTTCGTCAAAGAGATCGCTTATCACGACCGCTAAACCCGTTCGCGATCCACGATGCAGCAGTCCTTGTACTGCGCGACCAAGATCTGTCGCTTCGCCAGCCGTCGAAGTGTTTTCTAAAAACTTCATGATCGGAAGAATTCGGGCTTTGCCTCGCGTTACTGGAAACTCGGTCAGGATGCCATTGGCAAATGCAACAATCGCAATTCGATCGAGGTCGGCCAAGGCGATATAAGCCAATGCGGCGGTAAGATGGCGAGCCAAATCAAACTTTACCGGATTTCCAAATGCCATGCTCCGAGAACAATCGAGCATCAAATAAACGTGCAAGTCTTGCTCTTCCTGAAATCGCTTGAGGAGCAGGTCGCCATGTCGCGCGTAGATATTCCAATCGAGATATCGAAGGTCGTCGCCAGCAGTGTACTCGCGGTGGTCTGAAAATTCGATGCCGGACCCCATCTGCATCGTGCGTCGCTGAGCCAAAAGCGAACCGCGAAAGACTCTCTTCGAGATAATCGAGAGATATTCCAATCGTGTCAGAAAATCAGGCGGAAAGAGCATAAGCAGCGACTACGCGATAGCCAGAGCGTTTTCGGGGATTTTACTTACGATTTTATCGATCACGTCGTCGGTGCTGATCCCTTCGGCTTGCCCTTCGAAATTCAAGATCAATCGGTGACGAAGAACCGGTAGAGCCATCTCTCGCAAGTCTTCTCGTGCGACATGAAATCGGTTGTCGAGGATCGCGCGAATTTTTGCGCCTAAGATCAAAGCTTGCAGACCGCGTGGACTTGAACCGTAACGAACATATTTCTTCGTCGGTTCGGCTGCCATTGCATGATCGGGGTGCGTCGCGACGACGATCGCGATACCGTAGCGTCGGACTTGATCGGCGATCGGAATTTTGCGAGCCAGTTGCGACATCTCGATAATCCGTTCTCCGGTCAACACCGCTTCGGCTCGCGGTTTAGCAGACTCGGTCGTCCGATCGAGTATCGTTTCCAACTCTTCTACCTTGGGATACTTGACTAAGAGTTTGCAGAAGAAGCGATCGAGTTGCGCTTCGGGGAGTGGATAGGTCCCTTCCATTTCGAGCGGGTTCTGAGTCGCCATTACAAAGAAGGGTTCGGATAGTCGGTGAGTAAAACCGGCAACGGTCACCGAATGCTCTTGCATCGCTTCTAAAAGTGCCGACTGTGTTTTGGGAGTTGCTCGATTGATTTCATCCGCCAAAAGAACATTGGAAAAGATCGGGCCTTTCTGGAATTCAAAGCGTTTCCGTCCGTCGGCGTCCTCGGCGATAATGTTGGTTCCGATCAAGTCGGCAGGCATCAGATCGGGAGTGAATTGGATCCGATGGAACTCGAGATGCAAAGCGTCGGCTAACGTCCGCACGGTAAGTGTTTTGCCAAGTCCCGGCACGCCCTCTAAAAGAACATGTCCACCGGCGATTAACGCGATCAGCGTATCGTCGAGTATTTCTGACTGGCCCACGATGACTTTGGATATTTCATCGCGCAATCGATGGAAGTCCGTTCGGAATTCGTCAAGCTGCTGTTTCCATTGATCGTCGATAATCATTCGGATCCCTTTACAAAAGATTTTATTCGGCTGTGACTCGATTTCGAGTAAGAACCTGCCCGTTGTACGAAGTATCAAAACGCTGACCAATGCAATAAGCTGCATCGAAAATAACATGCGGCGCACCCGATTTGAATCAGAGAATCCCCAAAAATCACAAAATTCTCGATGGCCGGTGGCCTGGATTATTTTTAACCCGATGCGTTAGCGAGGGATACGCTCGTTCCGAGGCATCGGCCACCAAGAACTTATTTCGCTGTTTTATGTATAGCGGAGAGGGCGAGAGCCTCGGAACCAGATGGAACGCGTTCCGGCTGATTTTCAAACTTCACCAATCTACCGGCGCGTTGTTTTCGCTCGTCCAAATAGTTACACTCAATGACCTGCGGCATTTAAATGGCTTGTCAATCAATCTATTTTGTTTGGGGTTACCGATGAAAACCATTCGTCGCTCAACGTGCGTTGTGGCTCTCGTTGCTGTCTTGCTCAATTTGCATTTGGCCGGAATTGGTTTAGCGAATCAAGTCGATACGCCACCGATCGCAGAGCTTTCTGACGAAGAAGTCCAGCAGGTCCAGGCGACCGAGCGATTCTTAAAAGTTCTTGAAAAGAGCCCTCGACGCGGAACGGCTCTCGATCGAGTCTACGGGCATCACGTCGAGTTCGGAACACTCGATAAGTTTTTACAGCAACTCAACGATCGAGTCACCAAAGATCCAAAGGATACCGAAGCTTGGATGCTGCTTGGCTTGTTCGAATCGCAGCGCGGTGGCGATGCATCCGCCGTCGATGCATTTCAAAAAGCAGCCGCGTTGCGACCAACCGATCCGTTGTCGTCATACTATTTAGGGCAATCGCTCTTACGGATCGGGCAAACATCCGAAGCGGTCGAAGCGTTCGAACAAGCTTTGACACGCAAACCAGCTCGGGCGGATCTGCTCGAAATCTTTCAACAGCTCGGTCGCGTCCATCAACGATCGCAACGCACCGAAGAGGCGATGAAGGTCTGGCAGCGACTTGAAACACTTTTTCCCGATGACCCTCGCGTTCTCGAACAAATCGCGGTCACGTTAGCCGAAGAAGGAGCACCCGCATTAGCCTTGCCGCGATATCAACGATTGGCGGAGCTGGTCAAAGACGACTATCGACGTGTTCTTTTTCGTGTTGCAGCGGCTGGATTGAAGGTCAAGACGAATCATCGCGACGAAGGGATCGCCGACATGGAAGCGGTCCTTACCGATCTCAATCCGGACAGTTGGCTCTATCGTGACGTCCGTCGTCGCATCGAAGAGGTGTTTCTCAAGTCGGGCGATCAAGACAATTTGGTGAAGTACTATCAAAACTGGCTGAGCTCTCACGTCGACGATGTCGAGGCGATGACACGACTCGCCAAATTCTTGGCTTCGTCGGCTCGAATGCCAGAAGCCAAAGAGTGGATGGAGAAAGCTCTCAAGCTAGCTCCATCGCGAACGGATCTTCGCAAAGCCTTCATCGATCAGTTGGTCGACGAGCAGCAGATCCCCGACGCGATCAAACAATACGAACAGCTCGTTGCGTCTTCGCCGAGCAATCCTGACTACTTGCGCGACTGGGGAAAATTGGTCTTGAAAGATAAATCTCAGGAACTCGACGTCCGAAAGAAAGAAGCGACTCGGATTTGGAATCAAGTCATTGCCATTCGACCCGACGATGCTTCGAATTTGGCCCAGGTCGCCGATTTCTTTCGGCAAGCCAACTTGAATGATGAAGCGATCGAACTCTATCAAAAGGCTATCGAAAAATCGCCCAATGACCCGCAATACCGCGAGTATTTAGGCGAGTTCTTTCATATTCAAAAACGAACCGACGAAGCGTTGACGATATGGAAGTCGATCGCCGAAGCCGAGCGACGCAATGCGGTGAACGTAACTCGATTGGCCGAAGTCTACAACAGCTTCGGCTATCACGACCAAGCCGTCCAAGAAATTGCCGATGCATGTCGCCTTGACCCAAAAGATTTTAGTTTACAGATTCGCGGAGCAGAATATCACATGCGTTCAAATCGCTTTGATGAAGCTCTGGCGTATGTCGATGCGGCTGAAAAATTATCGGGCAACGACGATGAACGCGACATGGTCGTTCGGCAGCGCATCGAAGTTCTGCAATCAAGCCAACGGCTCGACGGCGAAATTGAAAAGCTGGCGGCTTCGGTTCGCGACAACTCTTCGGCAAAGGCTGAGCAGTGGCATTTGTTAGCTCGCTATCAAGAAGCGGGTCGGCAATGGGTACCGGCTGCCGAATCGATCGACACTGCTTTGAAACTCGACGCGAAATCGATTCCGATCTTAACCACCGCCGCCCGCATTGCAGAAGCCTCGGGTGACTTTGGTCGAGCTGCCGAATTCAATCGCAAATTGGCCGCCGTCGATCGCCGATCGCTTGGCGATCATCTGATGAACGTCGCACGATTAGAAGCGCAACTAGGTCGTTCCGACGAAGCTCTCAAAGCGGCACAAGATTTGATCGTTTCGGCACCAGGCAATACCGACAATTACGAATTCATGGCAAAGATGTGTTTCCGTTTTGGGAAACAAGCCGAAGGCTTAGAATCGCTGCGCAAGGCGGTGCGAATCAATCCGAACGAACCGCATCTGATAATGGCATTGGGTGCCGCGTTGGCCGATCAATTGCGCACCGACGAAGCGATCGAAGTCTACTGGCGAGCCTTTGGTAAAACCGATGACTTAGACGACAAGACGAGTCTAACGTTGAAGCTGACGCCACTCTATCAGCAGATCAATCAGTTCGACAAACTGATCGAGCGGTTCGAACGCGATCGACGCGAAGAAGAGAAGCGGCGTGAAATGACGATCTGTTTGGCGCAGGCTCACAATGCGGCCGGCGACTACGGCACCGCTCGATATGAAATGGAAAGTTTGCTTAGCCAAGACACTCGCGACACCAATTTGCTCCAACAGCTCGCCAAACTTTGTGAAGGGGGGCAAGATTTGGAAGCCGCTATCGGCTATCAACGCCAACTTGTCGCCATCGCTCCCGGTGCCGAAACCGAATTGCCGCTGGCCAAGATGCTGCAAACGCGAGGCGATCGCGACGAAGCGGCTGATATCCTTGTTCGCATCACCCAGCGTGAAGAAGATCCCGTTCGATTGCTCAAGAGTCTCGATTCTTTGCTGACGAATTCCAATATGGAATCCGTACTGAAAATCACCGAACCGCTGTTGAGCCAACAACGTGACGACTGGGAGCTAATCTATCGCGAAGGTGTTGCCTGGGCATTGTTCAACAAACACGACGAAGCCAAAGTACGATTCGAAAGATTGCTCGCACTCAATTTCCCACACGATAAATTGGGCGCGAGTGCCGAAGCCAAACACAAGCAAGCGCTTTCAAAAGCCAAGTCCGACAATCTGCGCGGGGTAACGACGCAACAACCGTCGCGAAAATCCCCCTTGGATTCGCTCCAATTGAGCAACTTGGTTCAACAAGCGGTCGGTCTAAGCAACGAGCGCTATTACTCGGGAAGCAGTGGACCGAAGCCCGTTTGGATGCCTGAAGTCTATGGCGTTGCTCGGATGGCGGCCTACGGATGGTTGATGAAATTCGATGAAGACTCGGCAAGCACGATCGCTTCAACATCCGATGCAGCCGAGAAGAAAGCCGAGAATTCCATTTTTGAAGAACTTTCGAAGTCGGCTAGCGAAGCATCCGCTAGTTCCGACGTGATCTACGATTCGCTGTATGTCGCGACGTTGAAATCCAAACACGACGAGATTTTTAAGATGGCACGTCAGCTTGCCAAAGAGGGCGGCAAGCGCGCGCAGCAGTATTTCTTGCAGTCGTTGACGACGCGAAGTGTGCAGATCAACCAACAGCAGACGTCGAACTCCAATCAAGTCGCCCCAAAAAAGAATCCGCTCGATGATGACGATTTGGCGTTGATGCTGAAGTGTTACCAAACTCTTTCCGAAGACAAGTCGACCGACATGTCGGCGGCGGCAGCATCGGGCGGTCAGATCGCTTACGGTTCTGCCGGCCAAGTCTACATCAACGTCGGTGGAAGTCTCGTCTTGCTCTCGGGGGCGCATGGCGGTGGCGGAACGTATTTAGGCGTCGTCACCGAAGAACTACAACTGGCCGGACGCGACAAGCAGGCCAATGAATTGATGGATGCCTATCTGGCTGACTTAGAAGGGACTACGAAAGTTGCCAGCGCGATGAACTTGTGTTTTGACAAAGAAAAATTCGATCAGCTTCAGACGTTGTATCGAACTTGGCAGACCGAAGCCAAGAAAGAAATTGCAAAGGCTTCGACCAATCCACCGACTCGCACATCGCGGACAACGTATCTCTTAGGCCGACAGCTCACAAGCAACGTTTCGTCGCTTCTCGTTCGCTGGATGGGGAAACTCGGGCCGGACGAAGAGCATGCCCAAATCCTATCGATCCTCGATCCGGTCTTAGAGGTCGCGATTCTCAATGCCAAACAAGCTCGGGCGGAACGCATGAAGCAGAGCAATGCGAAATCAACGTCGACAAGCAACCCAAACGCGGGCCGAAATTACTTTCAGTTGATCTACGGGAAAGAGAATTTTCAAGCAACGATCGATTTTCCAACCGCCAACGATTATGTCGACCACGCGACGCTCTTGTTGTTGCGAGAAGTATACGAAGTCTTCAAACGCAACGATGTCGTATCCGATTTTCCGGCTTACTTGCGACAGCGATTCGATAAAGCCAGCGACGATGACAAGCTTTACGAAAGTTTCTTTTTGGCCACGGTATTGTGGTGGGCTGAAGAACAGGATGAAGCGATCGAGTTGATGGTCAAGGCCTCCCAATCGCTGACCGAGGACATCAACTTCCGTTTTGAAATGGCGGCCATGCGCGAAATGCGCGGCGATTACGAAGAAGCCCTCGAAATTATCGAAGCGATCGTCGCGCGCGACCAACAGCTTTTGCAACGCAAGGAACTCATGGCCTTGCAATTAGCCGAACGACTCGGCGATAACGATCGAGCCTACGCGGCGACCGAGCGACTCTTCGGACTGCGACTGGACACCAATACGCAGTTGAATTTGGCTCAGCGAATGCGCCGACTCGGGTTACACGATATGGCCGATGCTGTCCTCTCACGCGTCGAGCGACAAGCAGGAAACCAAACGCAATCGCTTTCCTCGCTGATGATGATGTATCAAGGCCAAGGAAAGACCAACGAAGCCAATCAGATTGCTCACATGCTATTGCAGCGTACCAATTCGCCTAATGCGTCGATGACGACTTCGTCTCGCAATCCGTTCCGCTATCGTACATCGAGCGACACAACTCGAAAGCAAGCTCTGCAAGTTCTTCAGCAGAGCGGCGAGCTAAAAAAATTGGTCGAGAAGACCGAAGCTCAAATCGCTCGATCGCCATCGTCGCTTCGCTTGGTCGACCAACTGATCGAGTTTTACACGACGTTAGGTGATCGAGCCAAAACGGGCGAGCTTCTCGAAAAAGCGGTCGAACAAAAACCTGACTCCGTTATGATGCGCTATCAGTTGGCAAAGCATTTAGAAGCGACAGGAAAAATCAAAGAAGCCTGCGACCAATATCTGGAGTTGATCAAGCAGAAGCCTGACTGGATCACCGAAGATTTGAACGCGGTTCGCAACGTCTTTACACGAGCCAAACGCACTCTCGAGTTGGCCGAAGCGATCAAGTCGATCAATATCAAGAAGATTTCGCAGCCCTATTATATTACCAATCTCGTTTCTAGCCTCATGCAGGAAGAAAAGAATTCGGATGCCGCAATCGATCTTTTCGAAAAAGTCTTTGAAGCATTCCCAACTTATCGCGCCAATATGATCTCGAATTTTCACGATCCGAAAATTTGGAGCAACGATCGCATCTACCAACTTGGAAAGCGATCGATCATTCCCTCCGAATCCGATGTTCACTCGAATCCTTGGTTCGGAGTCGATCAAATCCGATCGTATTCCGGTGATGGAACGGCGAATTCGATGTTCCAAGAAATGTTGAATGCACTTAGCAATTCTGACAAACAAGCTGATCTTCGGAAATCGATCGAAGCCAACATCGAAAAAAATCCGACTTGGTTGGGCGGCAAAGCAATGCTGGCTTTGCTCGATTTGAAAGCGAATCGAAAGGCTGCCGGACTCAAGGCATTGCAAGACTTGGTCGATAGCGAAACAGAGTTGAAAATGATACCTTCCAACGCATGCTGGATCCTCGGACAAGAGCTCGACAAATCTGAACAGAGTCGACCGCTCGCTATGAAATTGTTCGAGCAAGCGGTTTCGGCCCATGATAATCAAATGTCGAATCAAATCCAATATTCGCCAATCTCGCGACTCATTCAACTCTATACCGAAATGGGTCGCAAAGAAGAAGGGCGAGATCTATTGCTCAAAAGCTTACGAGCGAATGCTTTCCAAAATTATGACGCGCAGTATGCCTCGTATCAGAAAATTGAAAACAGTTCCTGGGCTGCCAATAAATTGCTGGATATGGGATTCCCAGTCGATTCGATTCGGCTGCTGCGAGAAATCGCCGATGATTCCGAAGCGAGCAAAGCTGCGTCGCAATGGAATGGAAGGCCGCCCGACTACTATTCTGCACAGTCCAGAAAGAGTCTTGACAAAGCGATTGCTTCGCTCGATGCTTCGAATGCCGACGAAGCGGTAGCACGCTTGCTGCAAGTCAACGAAAAGTTGCAAGCCGAGGTGGCCGCGCTGGATCTTATGCTTTCGATCCCCGATATCGGAAGCATCCAGCAAAAGAAAATGGAAAGCGGACTGATCAATCTCTTCCAATCCATTTCACAGATGGATAATCTTTCGGATTCGAAACTCGAAAATGAAAAATCGAATGGTAAATCGGAAAGCCATCGTTTGATTCGTCAGTCGGTCGATGATCAATTGGTCAAACTTATCAAAGAGAACCCGACCGATCTATCCGTTCGCATCGCGTTGGCTGCCCTTCGGTTGCGCACCAATCACGAGCAAGCCGATGAAGCCGTTCAAAGTTTACTCACGCTTTTGGATGAGCAGCCGCTGGACTCAATTCCCGAGGGTCGTCGAGCCAACTCGCGGCAACGAAAGGAAGCTGCCCTTTCGGTTCCGCTCTGGATCGTTGCTCGCGAATGCCTAGCAAAGAAAGGACTGGAAGCCGCCGGACAAAAACTAGCCGATCGCGCTTTGGTCGCGGCTCGTCGGCAAACCGGCCATCAGCATACGATGGCCGTGTTATTCGATTGGGCAAAGCTATTGCTAGACGGAGGCGACCGACCGAATGCTGAATTGAAACTGGCTGAACTATTAAAAATTGCCACCGAACGTCCACAGCGTAAAGCGACTACCGAGTCTCCTAAAACGGGAATGATTCCTTCGTCACCAGCCGGGAATGCGGCGGCGATCGCCGCACAAGTCCAACTCTTGAAACAAGGTGTTCGCCCCAATACCAATCCCAACAGCAAACCCGATCCTAGGCAAGCGGCGACTTCGGATGCAACGCCACCGCTGACCGCTTCGCAATTCAAATTGACGATGGCAATTGCGACGATGGCTGCCGATCATGAGATGCCCGAACTTTCACGAAGCGCCGTTCGAGAAGCGTTGGTCGGTGGAATTCCCGTTCCCGATGTGGCGGACGGTAATGCCGCTGGCCTGGGTTCGTCCCTCGCGATTCGCACTGTCGTGACTTCGTCGAGCAGGTCGGCCAATGCCGCCGATTCGAATCCGATGGAGACGTTGGCGGCCAGTTCGGTGCAAACGGTAATCGAAAAATGGAAAGGCGATGCTTACCCGGCAACAGAGGTTTACGATTTGCTCAAGCCACTGGTCTTGCCAACGTCTCGACCGACCGAAATCGCGATGTATGCCGATTCGGCAAACTTGCGCGACGCGAAATTGAAGAGCTTGGCAGAAGCGCTGGTCCACTGGGCTAAGAAAGCAAACAAACTCGACGCTTTGGATTCCGAGGTCGCGAATCGAATGAAGAGTCCGACGACGAAAGTCGCTGGTACTGTTTTGCAAGTTTTAAGTGCGATCGCTGGCGATAAAGCGGAGAAAGCGAATATGCTTCTCACCGATCTTGCAGATCAAGCCGCCAAAGGTTTGTCGCCGGTCTTGTTGCAATTGGCTTGTCATGCCGCTTTGCCTGCTTCGGACATTCCCGCCACCCAAAAGCCCGCCTTTGCGATTTTGAAAAAGGTACTGGAACAGCAAACGCAAGCTGCGTCCGAAGATCCGAATAGCGTAGCCAGTTCGGTCGGCAAACTGGCAGAGAAAGTCAATCGTTACATGGCCGACAATGGTGATGCCGAGTCAGTCAAAAACTACTTTGAATCGATTTTAGTTGCTCGCCAGCCTTCGTACTCTCGATATAGCGACGGCTATGGACTGTACAAACAAGCCAACGATACGGCATTGCTGGCAAGTGAGGCGGCACGCGTTGGAATGCCATCGGTAGCTCTCGATTTTATGGGTCGAGCCACTGATTATCAGGTGGAACGCTATTCCAGACCGAACGTGCGACTACCTCTGACAGCGACTTTGCGACAACTGAGAACCCAGTCGGCGGCCGAACGTTTCAAAGCCTGGCGACTTTGGACGATGCCCGCTTCCGACCGATTGACGATTCGATTGGCCTTCGAGTTTGTATCGCCGACGGTTGCTCCGACAGCATTCTTGAAAATCCACCCCGCCAACGGTCCACCGCTCGATACCGATCTACTTTGCAATTGGATTGAACTTCTCGACGCGGCTCGCGAAACGGGTAACTTGGACAAGCTGAAAACCGAGGCACAACAAGCATTCGATCAGAAGATCCCGAATGCCGACCAACTCCTCGCTTTGATCTTGATCGAACTGGGCGATGTCAAAACTTGCCAACCGATCATCGAGAAATGCGTAAGCAGCTATCTGGAACGGAAAAAAGTCGTCTCAACATCGTCGGTTACTGACTATCGAGCCGAATATCTTCTCTATCGCGCTTCTCGTTCTTCGCCAGAATTTGCTGACGTTTATGACAAGGCGATCGGCAAACCGGGTGCTTCGACGGAAGATCTTCGAATGCCGCTCTATCAGTCGCATGTCGTTCTCGACTATGCCAAGCGAAAACTGGACGACCATCATGCGACGATCCAGCCGGGCGATGATGCGGGTTTAAAGCATTGGTTTTCAGCCTCGACGCTTACCGACTCGACAACCGCCAAAAAGCCTTGGTGGGTTGTGCATGAAAACCATCTGGCTCATCTGTCAGGTGTGGGTACCGATCTTCTCTATTTCAAATATCCACTGCAAGGAGAATTTGAATTTAGCGTCGACAGCTATCGCGGCGTCAACGCCAACGGTGAAGCTGGCTATGGTGGCGTTATCTATCAGACGCAGCAATCGAGCGCATTATCGCTGTCGGGGCAAGAATTAGTACCGCAGTCGAACTCGGCACAACGTGTCGCTCAGAATTTTAATCGCATCCAAATTGCTTCGAAGAACAAGCAGCAACAAGTGCTCTTAAATGGCCAGCAAGTCTATTCGGAAGCGAATACAGAAACGAGCCCGTGGCTGACCTTGGCCGCTCTGCAAACGAATATGACGACCTTTCGAAATTTGCAAATCAAAGGATCGCCTGTCATTCCTCGCGAAGTTGCCTTGCTTCACAACGATTCGATGGACGGTTGGAATTGCTCGTTTTTCAACGAATCGCGACCTCGCAAACGCTTGATGGCGGTGAAAGCCGTCAGCCAATCGGACCGAAACTTCTACGAGCAACAACGCGAACCGACAAGCTTCGATTGGAACGCGACCGCGAATGTCTTAGTGGGCGAAAGTAAATCCGACGCGAAGGAATCGGGACAGAGCTGGATCTATTACCATCGACCGCTTCAGCCCGAAGAATCGTTTAGTTACGAATTTTTCTACAAACCTGGTGATGCCGTCGCGCATCCGACGCTCGGTCGCATCGCCTTGCTGCTCGACCCCAGCGGCGTCAAGGAGCATTGGATCGCACAAGTCAATTGGGATGACGTCGTCAACGGAATTCCGCTCGATAATGCGATCGTCGCTACGGAATGTCGCAAAGGTCCAGCCGTCTTGCCGCTCAAAGACAACGACTGGAACGCAGTCAAACTGACGTTCAAAAACGATCTCGCCATCGTTTCGCTCAATGGGACTGTCATCTATGAACGTCCAAATGACGGCCAGTTAGATTCCCGATTCGGATTCTTCCGATACAAGAATCAGTCGAGCAAGATTCGCGATGCCGTCTTGTCGGGACCGTGGCCAGAAAAGCTCACGCCGGAAATTCTTGAAGATTTATTGGCTGTTTCGACCGAGCGATCTTCGGTCGATCGACGAGCGATTCATTCCATCTTGACCGACCGAATCTTCGAAGCTGACATTCCATACGTCGTGGCGAAAGCTCGATCGAGTCAGCCGAAAGACGCCTACGACTTACTCAAGAACTGGGTTCTCCCTTCAAACGATCATGCAAATTTCCGACTCTATTATCGCTATACACCCTTTGCTCAGAGAGATACTAATCAAAATGCGAGTGACGAGGAGATGATTGATTGCCCAGCCTTTGATCTCGTCGCTCGAGCGGCCGAACTTAACCGACTACCATCCTTGCTCGACGACGTCAAATCAATAGTTCCAAGCGGAACGATCGAGCAGCGCAATCGGAATGCCTTGTTGACTTTGATTGGATTAGAGCAAGGTGATCAGACGGCCATCCGAGAGGGACTGGCCAATCTCTATGCGATCGATGGCAAGAAGATCCCGAAGGAACTCGATCTTCGCGACCGCTCCGCCGAGTACATTGTTGCTTGGAAAGTCGCCGAGAACAAACAATATTGGAATCCCGCCAACGAGCTTGCGAACGCTTTGTTCAAATTGGAGCGCAACAAGGAGACGACGGCCGGCAACATCGATTGGAAACTGCAGCTCGGGATGTTAGTCGGCAGGATTGCAATGCTCGGCGAGCATCGAAACGAAAGCACTCCGCCGGTCGATACCGTTTTAACGCAATGGCATCGGATACCTTATTTGAAACCTGAGAAACGATTGGAAGGGCATCGCCCCTCCGAATGGCTCTACCAACGCGGAGCATTAGAGCATGCCTCCGGCGGGACGTGGCAGCAATTGTTTTTTCAGTCACCGCTTCGTGGGAAATTTGAAATCACAGCCAAACACTCGATGTACCAGAACCGCGACATGGCGATGGCCTACGGAATGCATTCGGTCGAGCTGATCAAGTTAACCCAATCGATCGGAATCTCGAAAGTCATGCACGGCAATTATGATATCGATCGTAAAATCAAGGATCCGAACTCGGCGGATCTGTCTGACTTTCGAGTCGCCGTCGATGGCAACAAAGTGACGACGTGGATCAATGGAATTCTGGTCCATGAAGAAAAATTTGCTGCTCCGCCTGATCCATGGATCGTACTGCAAGCAAAGCAACCACACTTTACAAGCTATCTTCGCGATCTCCGAATTGTGGGGACTCCTGAAATACCCAACGAAATAAACTTGATCGACATGGCTGGTTGGGCCGGTTGGCGAGCGGATATCTTCAATGAATCGCATGCGGGCAACGGCGAAACTCCGGTGAAGAATGCCGGTAAAGGGAAGGCGAAAGCAAGGGCACCGGCGGCTGGGCAAATTAAGAACGAACCGTGGCAGCATTCCGGCGATGAGATTGTCGGTGTCTTGCGCAAAAACACGGCGGTCGGTCCTGTCGAAAGTTTGCTGATGTACCAGCGTCCGGTGCTCGAAGACGGCGAGCTCGAATGGGAGGCTTTTTATGCGCCGGGCGAGGTCGAAGTTCATCCAACGATAGGACGCGTTGCTTTCATGATCCATGCCGATGGCGTTCGATTGCATCATCTGACCGAAGGACTTTACGATGCCACTGGTCTTGCTACCGATAACGAATCGCCGATCGAAGGGGCGGCTGATAAAATCGAACTGAAGGAGAATCGCTGGAATCAGTTCAAACTAGCCATCGTTGGCGACCGCTTGACACTGACGATCAACGGGAACGAAGCAGCCCAGTACACTGTTACCGAAGCTCCAACAGAACGCTACTTTGGACTCTTTCGCTATTCGAACAAAACGAAGTCGCGAATTCGCAACCTAGTCTATCGAGGTGCGTGGCCAAAGAGTTTGCCATCGGTGGAACAGCAGCAGTTGGCCTATCCAGCCGGTGGTCCTTGTCAATTGCAAAGCGCTTCGGGATTCGAAACGGCGGTCTTCAAATTGAACGATTCGTTAGAAGCCATCCAGAAAGCTGGCTTCGAAGTTAACGGACGAGCGGATCAATTCAAGGTGGACGAGACCGGAATCAAGATCGCCTTGCGAAAGTCGCAGACCATCGACGATCGGCTGCTGTTCCAGCTTCCGATGAATCAAGAAAAAGATTGCGAAATAACGCTCGACTATCGCGATCTGGCACTGAAAGCCGCCAAACAAGGGTATGGAGTTGCATTCGCACTTTCGGTAACGATGGACGACTATGAAAAATCGATCGTCGAATGCTCCAGTAAAATTGGAGCGGGAAAAGAGCAAAATTTTGCTGGGGCGTTGCGTCGAAATTCGCCTACAGAATCGTTGCTTGCCATTGAAACGCTTCAGATACCCGGTTCGCCATCGGCCGGTCGGCTCCGTTTGGTCCGCAAGTCAGGCAGCATCTATTGCCTGTGCGCCGACGCCGGTTCCGAAGAATTTCGGCTAATCCAGAGTTTTAACGTTGGAGAGGCGCGGATAAGCACTCTGGTTATCGAAGCAAAAAGTTCCGACGAAGTCGGCCAAGTCGACGTGACCATCGAAAAGCTCACCGTGAGAACGCCAAAGCCGTAGCGCGACTTTCCCGAGTCGCGTAAGTCTCGGCCTTTGTGAGCCGTCGGCGCTAGTTCGACTGTCCTAAGTTCGACCGCCATGGCCTTGAGCCATGGGTGAAGGAGCTTAGCAGCTAAAACAAAAGCCACGCCGCTCCCCCATTCCCCGCTTCCCACCGCCTCCGGCGGCGGGAAGCGGGGAATGGGGGAGGTACTTTCGCCTACGCTCGTTAGCTACTAATCTTATTCACCAACCAGACAAGCTGGTTGGGGTCTAATAACCGAACTTAGGACAGTCCAACTAGGGGACTGTTAAACGATTAAATCAAAAAGCCGCTCTGCGTTTTCTTGGTGGCGATCGGCGAGAAGTGTCCATTTTTTTGAGAATTCACTTTCAGCGCCGACTTGAAAACGTTACGATCATAGCCTCAGGATGCAATCTTGTATCACAATGTAATGCACAGGAATGGCAGTCATGGTTACGATTCATGAAAGAGTCCGAGCGGTCCGCGATCGGCTGCAAAAGCAATGGACTTGGTTGTGTCTTTCGCGAGGCATGTTGCTGGGTGGACTTCTCGGATGTCTGCTTGGCGTTGTTCGCTACTCCGCTGACGGTTCGTTATCTTGGGCATGGATCGGTGCGGCCGTTTTGGCTGGTCCGATATTCGGTGCCTGCTTAGCCATGATCAACGCTCGAACGCTTCAAAGCGCCGCCATGATGATCGATCGACATTGTAAGCTCAAAGATCGAACGGAAACAGCCCTTCGCTTTTTGTCGAGTAAAGAAGAATCGCCAGTGCGTCGACTTCAGATTGCCGACACTGCATCGCATCTACAGAATGTGGACCCTGCTCGCGTCGTGCCGTTCAAAGCGCCTCGATCATGGCTTTGGGGAATGAGTTTGACGGTAGCCGCCGTCGTAATCGCGTTTTGGACAAGCCCACAAGATAAAGCCCAAGCCACACTCATTCGCAACGACGTTGTCTTCGCCCAAGCTTCGCGCGTCGAAGATGGATTAGAAGAACTTCGCAAAGCACAAGAAGAACAACTCGATCCTGAACTCGAAAAGCTGCTCAAGGAAATGGCGGCGAAGGTTGAAGAATTAAAGCAACCTGGTTTAGATCCCAAAGAAGCATTGGCTAATCTTTCAGAAATGGAAGCAGCCATGCAAGAGATGCAGAAGCAGTTGACCGACCCGCAAAGCGAATCGCAACTGCAAGAGATCGGCAAAGCACTCGCTCTAGCCGAATCCCTTGCTTCGGCTGGACAAGCCATGTCGAAAGGCGAAATGGAAAAAGCCGCCGAGGAACTTGCGAAGCTCGACATGCCCGAGCTCGATCGAAAAACGGAAAAGGCGATCACCGAGAAACTCGATCAGTTACAGCAAAATTCCGGTGACGGTGCCAAGAAACAACAACTCAAAGAAGCGCTCGGGCAAGTCAGCCAAGGACTCAGTCAAGGCGATCGCAGTAAGTTTAAGGACGGAACGAACGGATTGGCCAGCGAGTGCAAGAAACAAGGACAGCGCAAAAAACTTTCCGATATCCTTCGAAAGCAATGCCAATGCCTTAGCGAATGCAAAGGTGAATGTGAAAGCGAATGCAAGAGCCAATCGGAATCGAATAAAAAAGGTGGCACCAAAGCTGGATTAGCCCGAAGTGGAAATGAACCAGGCGATAAAACAGCCAAGCTTAAGACCGGCCCGCAGATGAACATTACCGGTCAAGAATCGACGCAAGGCGACGTCGATATCGAAACGACGTCGGCACCTGAACAGGAACAAGAAGCGATTCGTCAGTATCGGGAAAATGCCGATAAGTACGAAGCGTTGAGCGAATCGGTTCTCGAGTCCGAATCGATTCCGCTCGGTCATCGTCAGACTATCCGTCGCTATTTCGAATTGATTCGACCGAAGAATGGCGAAACCGACGCTGTGCTCGCGAAGCCCTAAAGCGCGCCGAAGGAAATCGAGTCTGCACAATCAGCCGGAACGCGTTCGCGCCCGGTTTCCCAGTAATTTTAGCGAACCGGTGCTAACGCACTACGGCTAATAAATAATCCATGCTAGCCGCGGGCTTTTCCTAGGAGCGTTTCCACCTAAGGCCGACGGCTCACTAAATCTATTGAAACCGCAGGAGCGCATATTTCTTTCGACCGCTTCGAAGGACGATAACGCTTTCGCTCGCGAGATCGTTTCGCTGCAACTTGCAATCGTTCGACTCGATACGTCGGTTGTTGACGTAAATCCCGCCGCCGTCAATTGCGCGTCGGGCTTCGCCTTTCGATGTCGCCAATCCCGACGAGACCAAGGCATCGACCAATGGATAGCCATCTCCTTCGAGTGAGCTGATCGATAGCTCTTTGCTTGGGACATCTTCAAAGATCGCAAGCAAGTCCACATCGCTAAGGTTTTCAATTTCCGCACCGAAGAGAACTTGAGTCGCTTGCTGAGCGCTGGCAAGTCCGGCTTCGCCATGCACCATTTTGGTCAGCGACTCGGCTAAGGTTTTTTGGGCCGCCCGTTCTTGCGGACGTTCAGTGATCGAAACTTTTAAGCTTTCATATTCCTCTCGACTGATTTCGGAAAGGAATCGCAAAACCAGCAACACATCGTCATCGGCAACGTTGAGAAAATACTGATAAAAAGCATATGGGCTCGTGCGCTCAGGCGCAAGGTAGATAGCACCGCGTTCGGTCTTTCCCATCTTGCGACCATCGCTGGTCAAGAGCAATGGGCATGTCAAGCCGAAGAGTTGTTTGCCAAGCATTCTTCGACCGAGGTCAATCCCAGCGGTAATGTTCCCCCATTGATCGCTTCCGCCAACTTGCAAATAGCATTGGTGGTGCTTAGCGAGATAGGCAAAGTCGTAGGCTTGAAGCAACATGTAGCTGAATTCGGTATAGCTTAAACCGCTATCGCCGCGCTCTAATCGACTCTTTACTGAGTCCTTGGTCAACATGACGTTCACAGGAAAATTCTTACCGACATCGCGCAGGAAACTGAGGAATGAAAAATCTTTCATCCAGTCAAAATTATTAACGACGACAGCCGCGTTCTTGCCGGTAAAATCAAGAAAGTGTCGCATTTGCGATTCGATTCCCGCCACGTTTTTTGCCAGCGTTTCGGTATCGAGCAAATTGCGCTCATCCGATTTTCCGCTCGGATCGCCAACCATGCCGGTCGCGCCTCCGACCAAAGCAATCGGTCGATGTCCAGCTTGCTGGAACCGGCGCAAGGTAATCAGCTGAAGCAACGATCCGATGTGCAGCGAATCCGATGTCGGATCGAAGCCGATGTATACCGAAGAAGGTTGACTAAGTAGTTTGGCGACACCGTCGGCGTCCGTATTCTGATGGATTAACCCTCGCCATGCGAGTTCGTCGAGTATGCTGCCGGGAGATGAGCTCATGTCGCAATCGCAAGTTCTAAACAAAAGGAGGCAATGGAACGAGTAAACTATCGCGAAGTCGATTTGGCTTTCAAGGCCATTTCCGCAAGTCGTAAATCTTCTTGGGTCGTAATCTTAAAATTGGTTCGACTTCCGGCGACCATTTGCACCTTTTTTCCAATGGCTTCGACAAGCTGTGCGTCGTCGGTTGGATGCGATGCCTGGCGGCTGGCGTAGGCTTCGGCAAGCCAATCTCGGCGAAAAACTTGAGGCGTCTGGGCCTGATAGAGCCGCTCTCGCGACACCGTGCTTTCGATCCAGCCGTTGGCATCGGCTCGTTTGACAGTCCCATGAATCGGTTCGCCGAGTATGGCTGCTCCATGCTCTCGAGCGGCTTGCAGAACTTTGTCGAAATCGTTTAAGGAAACCAAAGGTCGAGCAGCGTCATGGACCGCAACAAACTCGATGCCTGCGGCGAGTTTGGCGATGGCGTTTTCGACGCTTTGCCAGCGTTCGTCGCCTCCCAAAACGATCTCGATTCCCATCATCGCAAACGTCGCGGCAAATTTACTTCGAAGCATATCCAGATCGTCAGGGTGAACGACCAGCAACTGTTGAGCGACGGCTGGATGCCCCGAAAATGTCGTAGCACTGTGTTGAAAGACAGGTTTTCCGCCCAATAATGCATAGACTTTCTTTAGAAATGGCTGGCCAAACCGGCTGCTCTTGCCAGCGGCGGCCAGAATCACGGCAGTATCTTGGTTCATCTTTGGGCACTCAAAAAAAACTGGGAGCGTCGGCCAATGATATGGAGTACGATTGACGCTATAATCGCGATCGTTGTTTTAACAGGATACATTCTTACGGGATATCGCGGTTGCCAAAATATATTGTGCGATGCGGCGTGATGCGAACGCTGCATGTAATGCAAAGCAAAAGCGACCATATTCGAGGGGCTCTGGTCATCGGGCGGACTTCTCGCGGCCTGGAAAATGGCGAGGTGCTTTGCGAAGCCACCGATGAAGTCGTAGCAAAAATGAACGATCCAAGTTCGGGTTCCATTCAACGCGAGGCGACCTCGCAAGATCTTCATGAACTGAATCGACTCAAAGAAACAGCCCTCGACGAATTCAATACCTGCCGTCGCTTGATTCAGGAACTCAAGCTCAACATGGACCTGATCGACGTCGAGATTGTATTCGGCGGCGAAAGAGTCGTCGTCTATTATTTGTCTGACGATCGGATCGATTTTCGGGAGTTAGTCAAGATGCTATCGAGCGAATTCCAAACGCGCGTCGAAATGCGTCAGCTCGGAGCTCGCGACGAAGCCAAGCTCCTGGCCGACTACGGTGATTGCGGAAAGCCGGTTTGCTGCAACACGCATTTGGATAAAATGCCCCCCGTTACCATGCGAATGGCCAAGCTTCAAAAGCCGACCCTTGACCCAAATAAAATTTCAGGTCGTTGCGGTCGACTCAAGTGTTGTTTACGCTACGAGTTTGATACCTACGAAGAATACCAGAAAGACCTGCCACCCATTGGAAGTGACATCATTACGTCCAACGGGCGCGGTCGAGTAATCCAGCAAGAGATACTGTCGCAACAACTACTGGTAGAAATGGAAGATCGACGGCGCGTCCTTGTACCGGCGAGCGACGTCCTAAGCGTATTGAAACGTGGTTCGGATCGTCGTCAGGAACCTAACTCCGATCCATCCACTTTGTCCGATAGCAACTCTGTCGAATAAACGATTACAAACGAAACATGTCCGAAAAAATATTCCCCCTGGTCGAACTTTTACAGCAAGACCAACGCTACAAATTAGAAGCCTATCAATTCGTTCGCGAGGCGCTCCAATACGCTCAAGAAGTCCTGAGCATGCCGCCGCAAAAAGCGACAGCGCAGACTGTGAAAGCGGAACATCACTTGACGGGCCAGCAATTGTGCGAAGCCATTCGCGTTTACGCCTTGGACCAGTACGGCTATCTGTCGAAAATGGTCCTGAACAGTTGGGGAATCCAATCGACCAGCGACTTCGGCGAGATCGTTTACAATCTCATTCGGATCAAAGAAATGCGGAAAAGTAAATCGGACCGCCGCGAAGATTTCAATGATCAGTACGACTTCGATTCCGCATTCCAACCTGTCTTTCTGCTTTCGTCCAATTCATGACACGATCCAATGAAAAACGTGTCGGCGATTTTGCGAGCGATGCGCTCGATAACCGAACATCGAATGACGGTGTTCCTCGCAAGAGGTTCCTCGCGACCTTATCCTATGCCTGGATTTGGCTAGTCCTATGGATCGTTTGGACTGCTTTTCTCACTTGGGTGGCTTGGCGTGTTGCCTTTGAGAACCCGTAATTCATTTTTGAACAAGAAAGCTATCGATGCAATCTCCGCAAACACTTTCTCGACGATCGGCTCTTCAGTTCGCAATCGCTTCGACCGCACTCGCGACGTCTTCACCGTTTGCTAACCTTTCAATTGCCGACGAAAAATCGAAAGTGACCAGCCCCATTCTTAAGACACTCAAGTTTGGCATGGTGAAAGTCAAGGGCTCACTCGAAGACAAATTTCGCGCAGTGAAAGCTGCCGGTTTTGATGGAATCGAATTAAATGCTCCTAAGATTGATATCGAGGAGACGCTCGCCGCTATTGCTAAAACAGGTCTGCCCGTCGACGGAACGGTTTGCAGTACGCATTGGAAAATCCGACACTCGAGCCCCGATGCAGCCGTCCGAGCTCAAGCATTGCAGGATCTAAACGATGGTATCGAACAGACAGCGGCGGTCGGCGGAAATACGATTTTGTTGGTCGTTGGTCACGGAGATGATGGCCCCGAATCCGAGATTACCCCGCGCTCGATTGAGAACATTTCCAAGGCCTTGCCGCTTGCCGCTCGCCATGGCGTTTACATCGCCATCGAAAATGTCTGGAATCATTTTCTCTACGATCACGAAGGACCGATGGATCAAACGGCTGATCGCTTCGTCAAGTACGTCGATGCATTTAACTCGCCTTGGGTCGGAATGCAATTCGATATCGGAAACCATTGGCAATATGGCGATCCGGCTGCCTGGATTCGGACCCTAGGAAAGCGCGTCGTAAAACTCGATTCGAAAGGTTATTCGAGGGCGATGAAGAAATTTACGGCGATCACGCAAGGCGACATCGACTGGCCGTCGGTCGCTCAGGCCCTTCGAGATATCGGATTTCATGGCTGGTGCGCCGCCGAAGTCAGCGGTGGCGATGAAGCGGCTTTGCGAGTCATCGCCGAAGAAATGCAACAGACACTGGCTTAAACGAAGGCAAGTTCGATGGCAACTTTGGAGGAAGGCTTGAAGCTTGCCATCGCTAGCCATCAAGCTGGTCAGCTAGCGCATGCCGAACAGATGTATCGGCAAATTCTAGCGATCGCCCCCAATCATTCGCCAGCGCTGTACCGCTTAGCCTTACTCGGATACGACTCGGGAAATCACCAAGCTGCGATCGAACTATTTCGACGTGCGATCGAACTTGAGCCGCAGAATTCCGAATACTATCTGGATTATGGATTAGCCCTCGATCGCGATGGACAAATCGACAAAGCTATCGAAGCCTACGAACAGGCGCTGATACTCCATCCGATTTTTGTCGAGGCCCTGAATATCCTCGGCACGGCATTGCGACGTACTCGCCAACTCGATCGAGCCATACCCTGTTTTGAAAAAGCGATCGCCCTTCGCCCGGCCTTTGCCGAAGCCTACAACAATCTAGGCGTCGCGTTACAAGATGATGGTCAGTTCGAAAAAGCCGCATCTTCCTTCCGGCAGTCACTCGCCATTCGAACGGATTTGGCTGATGTTCATTTCAATCTCGGCAATGTCCTACGCCAACTCGGTAAACATAGCGAGGCCGTCGCATCGCTCGATATAGCTATCCAATTTCGCCCTGATTTCTCGGCGGCTTACAATTGTCGCGGCCGAGTATTCCACGACATGGGCGCATTTGAAAATGCCGTAGCTGACCATCGGCAATCGATTTCACTTTTTCCAAATGAACCCGAATCGCATTACGATCTAGGCCTTGCATTCGAAGCGATGGGGAATCCCAAGGCAGCCGCCGACGCATATCGGCACGCATACCAACTGCGTCCCGATTATGTCGAGGCGTTAGATGCGCTGGTGCATCAAATCCAACATCTATGCCGGTGGGAGGAACTGGAATCGCTGTCGCAAAAACTATTGACGATCGTGATGGCACGTACTGGCCCTGATACAATTCCGCCGAAAGTTGCACCATTTTCGTTTTTGAGTTTGCATATTCCGACGTCGCATGCACAGCAGTTGCAATGTGCCCAGTCATGGTGCCAACGTTTTAAAGAACCGGCGGCTAGCGCCGATCCGCTCACACCCCCCGCTCATCAGCCGCTGGCGTTAGCCGCGGTTTCTTCGCCTAAAAACCCGACCTCGAACCAACACTCTCGCAAAATCAAAATCGGATATCTATCATCTGATTTTCGCGAACACCCTGTCGCACTGCTCATATGCGAACTCATCGAATCACACGATCGCGATCGCTTTGAAATTTTTGGATATGGTTTGCGTCCAAACGATAGCAGTTCCATCGGTACGCGAATTCGAAGCGCCTTCGATCAATACCGAACGCTGACCGGCGTCACGACCGAACTTGCCGCCCAGCAAATTGCCGACGATAATCTCGACGTCCTGGTCGACCTAAACGGGCTTACCCAATTCGCCCGCCCCGACATTCTCGCCCGTCGTCCAGCTCCGATCCAAGTGAACTATCTAGGCTATCCCGGAACGACGGGCTCCAACTTCATCGACTACATTCTCGTCGATGATTTCGTCGTGCCAGCCGATCAACAACCCTATTTCACCGAACGGCTAGTTAGCTTACCGGGTTGCTTTATGGTCAACGACAGCCGTCGCGAGATTGCATCGATCACTCCAACACGAAGCGAACTCGGTTTGCCCGATAGTGCGTTGGTACTGTGCGTCTTTAGTGCTCCGTATAAAATATCGATGCCGATGTTCGATGTTTGGATGCAATTGCTGCGGTCTATTCCCGATAGTGTTCTATGGCTAAGGGACACTAATCCTTGGGCAACGGAAAATCTCAGGCGAAACGCCACATTGCAAAGCGTTGCCAGCGAACGACTCGTTTTTGCTCCCAAGGTCACCATGCCCGAGCATCTTGCTCGACATCGAGCTGCCGATCTGTTCCTCGATACGTTCCCCTATAACCAGCATTCCACGGCCAGCGATGCGCTGCGGATGGGGCTGCCGGTGATAACGCTGGCGGGAGAAACGTTCGCGTCGCGCGTTGCCGGTAGCTTGTTGCGTACACTGGAACTCGACGAGTTGATCACGTATCGACGGGAAGACTATCTGCAACTCGTTCAAGCGTTAGCATCGGATCGCCATCGATTGTCGAACCTTCGACAAAGACTCGTCGCAAAAATGTGTCAAAGTGAGCTCTTCGACGGAAAAGCATTCGCACGCAAAATTGAAAGCGCCTTTCTGTCATTGGTGGGTGGCATCCGATGATCGACGCCGAACACTATCTTGTTCAAGGAATCGAGCTTGACCAACAAGGCAAATGGGAGGCGGCCGCTGAGGCTTATCGGCAGGCGATTCAACGGTCACCCGAACTTGGCGAAGCTTACAACAATCTCGGAAACACGCTCGTTCGGCTGCGACGTTTCGACGAAGCGATCGAAGCATTGCACCGAGCGGTACAATTGCTTCCGTCGATCGCCGACATCGCTTTCAATTTAGGTTCTGCCTATCTCGCAGGCGGTGACTTTGAGGCTGCCGAAAAATTCTATCGAGTCGCCATCCAACCGGCGCCCGATCAAGCGAAATTCCATCACGGACTCGGCAATGCGCTCAGCGAACAAGGACAACTGCAAGCCGCCGTCGACGCGTATCGGCAGTCATGCTCATTGAATTCCAATCGCCCTCAAACGCTCTTTCAATTGGGAACCGCCCTTCAAGGACTAGGTCAATTGTCTGAGGCTCAAGCAGTCTTCCAACGCGCCATCGAGCAAGTTCCGAATTTTGCCGAGGCCTACTACAATTTAGGAAACACCTTTCGAGACCAAGGCGATCATGCTTCGGCAGCGATGGCTTACCGACACGCGATGACTCTCCGCCCAGGATTCGGCGAAGCATCGCTGGTGCATCAATTGCAAACCCTTTGTCGATGGGATGAAACAGACGAACTTGCGAAGCGTGTGATTCAATCGATCGAAACGGATACGATCGATGAATCCGCCGAAGTCATCTCGCCATTTCTCTTTTTAAGCTTGCCCATTCCCACGACCGCCGAGCAACAATGGCGATGTGCGCGAAAATGGTGTATCGCCAATCGACTCGACCAATCGACGCCAACGAAGCGCCTTTTTCGAACGCCACAATCGCCCGCTCCAAGGCTCAATATCGGCTATCTCTCCTCAGATTTTCGAGCGCATCCGGTTGGCTATCTCATTCCGGAACTTATCGAATCGCATGATCGCAATCGCTTCAAGATTTTTGGCTACGGAATCGGGCCTGCGGATTCGAGTTCAATCCGCAAGCGGATTCTGAATGGATTCGACCAGTCCCGAGAACTGCAAACGCAAACGGATTTCCAAGCAGCCAAAACAATCGCCGACGATGAGATCCATATCTTGATCGATCTCAACGGCTATACGCAGCATGCCAGAACCAAGATAATGTCGCTGCGTCCCGCTCCGATTCAAGTCAACTATTTGGGCTTTCCCGGAACGATGGCATCGAGTTGCATCGACTGCATTTTGGTAGATGAAGTTGTTGTACCGATCGATCAACAACCTTTGTACGCGGAACAATTGATTCAGCTTCCAGGCTGCTACATGGTCAACGATCGTCAGCGCCAGATCGCTTCGTCCGTTCCTTCTCGATCAGAACTAGGCTTGCCGGAATCGAGTTTTGTTTTTTGTGCTTTCAACGCATCCTATAAGATCACATCGACCATGTTCAAGACTTGGTGTCGATTGCTCGCCGCGATTCCCGATAGCGTTTTGTGGCTGCGTGAAACGAATCCAGAGGCGATGGACAACCTTCGTCGTGAGGCATCGCGCCAGGGAATCTCGACGGTGCGTTTGATTTTCGCTCCGACGGTCGACATGCCGCTTCATGTAGCGCGACATGCGGCCGCAGATCTTTTTCTCGACACGTTCCCGTACAACCAGCATTCGACCGCCAGCGACGCACTTCACATGGGTTTACCAGTGGTGACCTTGTGCGGCGAGACCTTCGCGTCGCGAGTGGGTGCATCGCTTCTTCAGGCAGTCGGCTTGTATGATCTGATCTCACATACGATCGAAGAGTACGAATCGATCGCGATTCAGTTTGCCAACGATGAAAATATGCGTGAAGCGACCCGGCACCGATTGAAATCGAATTTAGCGACCTCGACACTATTCAGCGGCCAAGCTTTTGCGAAAAGCGTTGAACAAGAGTATTGGAAGATGTGGGAGCAGTTTCAGCACAACGCAATAGCCTCCGATCAATAGACTAGGCACTAGCCTGGATTATTCATCAGCCGGAGTGCACTAGCACCCGGTTCGCTCGAATTGCCGGGAAACCGGACGCTAACACGTTCCGGCTGATCGTGCTGACTGCTTTTTGAGATTCCTCACTCATCGCCACCATATCAAACTTCCATCATCTTCATGCCAAATGTCGCAAGGTTAAGGTAGCGGAACGGCGCGAGCCGTGCGGTAAAAAGCCTTGATGGTTGGATTGTGTCGAATCGCAACGAGCGTTCCCATATACAGAACTCTTCGAACATGTCCGCGTCCTCCTCCAATGAATCGCTTTCCGTTGCTCTTGCCTGAATCCCCGTTGATGGGTGCAATCCCGACAAGCTTTGCAGCCTGGCCGCGATTCATTTCGCCTAACTCAGGTAGTCCTGCGATGGGCGTCGAGACGATTCCTCTCTTGATTCATCAAATCTAACAACTGACTTCGACGTGTCACCAGCCCCGAATGTTTTTGCTCGTGATCCGATTTTTCAGCCAACGCAACAGGTTGGACAACGCTTCCAAACTTGGAAATAACTTGTGCATCAATCGGGTCGGTTTTGGCGTCCAAGCCAATTCCTTTAGTGAAATCGCGGACTTGCCGTGGATTGACCACGGCCGAAGCGATCTTGTGCTTAGCCAACTGACTGACGAGCCGTTTTTCGTATCCACCAGTCGCCTCCATCACGACCATCAATTTACGTTTCTTCTTGAGTTACAAACACAGTTCATTGATCCCTTCCACCGTGTTTTTCAAACTAACATTTTGCGTCGAGTACGGGCGATAAACTTCCAACGTATCCTTGGCAACATCGACGCCGACAAAAATCGAAACCGTGGTATCTGTTTTCATCAAAATATCCCATCCTAGTCCTCAAACAAGCGAACGCTTGTTTGTCGGAGCTTGATTTTCGCAGCGCAGCGGCGACCGTGCCAGCAGGACTGGTTTGATTTTTTCCATTTCGT
>JAWXCK010000075.1:0-47313 GCA_034408855.1 Pirellulaceae bacterium | reverse complement strand
TTGGTTTTTGCAATCACTCAGTTTCGTGTTTTTCATGGATTTTACGGCTAAAATCGATTGCGGATCACGAAAACCACCCACAGTTTCTGCGGAAGAGCCGGAATTATTTCATGCTATCTGAACGCGTCTCGGGCATTTTGCTTCATCCAACGTCGCTTCCCGGGCCGCACGGCATCGGGGACTTTGGGCCAGAAGCCTATGCGTTTGTCGATTATTTGGTTGCGGCCGGGCAAAAACGTTGGCAAGTACTACCGCTCGGGGCGACCGGTTACGCCGACTCCCCCTACGCATCCTTTTCGAGCTTCGCTGGAAATCCCTTGCTGGTCAGCTTGGAGCTTCTTTTCCGGGCCGGCGATTTAACGTCCGAAGAAATCAAATGCATTCCGTCCGAACTGTCCGCAGGTCGCGTCGAATATGGCCCGGTGATCGCATGGAAAGTTCCTAACCTTCGAACGGCCGCGTCGCGATTTCGCGAATCGTCGAACGGGCATCGCGTCTCATCGTATGTCGCATTCTGCGAACTGCAATCAACATGGCTCGACGACTATGCACTGTTCATGGCGATCAAAAAAGTCTTTGACGATCAAGCTCGCCGAAACGGTGACGAAAGTGCCTTGTGGAATACTTATTGGGACCGCGACATTGCAACTCGCGAAGCGTCGGCTATCGAACGATGGCAAGAGTCTTGCCGCGAAGAAATTGAGATTCAAAAGATCTTGCAGTTCTTCTTTTTCGAACAATGGCTCGGGTTGAAGCGATACGCCAACGAGCAAGGCATTCAAATCATCGGCGATCTTCCCATTTACGTTGCCTTGGACAGCTCCGATGTTTGGGCATCTCCAAAATCGTTTCGGCTCGATGCGAACTTGAGACCAATTCTCGTCGCCGGAGTTCCTCCCGACTACTTCAGCACGACCGGCCAACTTTGGGGGAACCCGGTTTACGATTGGGAGCAGATGCAAAACGATGGTTTCCGTTGGTGGATTCAGCGATTTAAAGGAACGTGCGAAATGGTCGACATTGTTCGCGTTGACCATTTCCGTGGTTTTGAAGCAGGCTGGTCCATTCCCGTTGGCCATCCGACTGCAATGCACGGAGAATGGCTCAAGGCACCTGGAACCGAATTGTTCAACGCCGTTCGCCAACAATTAGGCGAGCTTCCGATCCTAGCCGAGGATCTTGGGCTCATTACACCAGAGGTCGAACAGCTTCGCGACGACAATCGATTTCCGGGGATGAAAGTATTGCAATTCGCCTTCGATTCGGGCCCTGGACCCGATAACCAATTTTTGCCACACAACTATCTTCCTAACAGTGTTGCCTACACCGGGACACACGATAATGACACAACCTTGGGTTGGTTCGCCTCGACGACGATCGCGCAGCGCACTTTTATAAAGGATTACTTTGGGCACGAGCCGATCGACGTTGCCTGGGAGTTTATTCGCATGGCCCTTTCGTCAGTCTCCCGACTTGCCGTCGTGCCAATGCAAGATGTGCTGTGTCTTGGCCGAGAAGCTCGAATGAACATGCCTTCGACACAGGTCGGGAATTGGTCGTGGAGGATGCCCGCCAGTTATCGAAGTGGAAATTCTGCCGCCCGATTGGCAAAACTGGTAAAACTATATGATCGTTGAACCTTTTTGCTCGAATTGGAACCGATCCGACGATGCTTTCGTCTGTTCCCTCAGAACCTAGTTACGACCAAGACCGCGACGTGCTTGACGCGGTTCGAGCTGGACAAGCGGCTAGGTTCGCAGAACTGGTCGTCTCCTATCAAGACCGATTGTTTTCAGCGATGGTCGCCATGGTTGGAAATAGGCAAGACGCCGAGGATATCACTCAAGAAGCGTTTACGAAGGCGTTCCTGAAATTGGATACATTCCAAGCACAAAGCTCGTTTTTTACTTGGCTGCATCGCATTGCTTTTAACTTGGCGATCGATTTGCGACGTCGAGGATCTCGGGCACGGGCGATTGGCAAGGTATCAATGGAGGTGGTGAGCGATGAATTGGTTTCGTCCGAGATTTCACCGCCAAATGCGACCGAGCAAAACGAGACGCAACATAAGGTGTACGCGGCGCTGGCGATGATCGATCCCGAAAGACGAAGCGTGATTACCTTGCGTGATTTGCAAGGTATGGATTACGCCGAGATCGCACAAGTGTTAGAGATTCCGATCGGAACGGTTCGAAGTCGGCTGCATCGCGCTCGACTTGAACTGAAAGAAATACTGAGCGAGTACATGCAGTCTGATTGCGATCGAGAGTCACCCGTCAAGAAAGGAGCGAACTGAAGATGATACCATCTGAGCTAGACGACGCACTCTTGACTGCCTATCTCGATGATGAACTGTCGCAAGCTGACCGCGAGATCGTCGAACGTGAACTCAAATCGAATATACGTTGGCAATCCTTGCTAGCCGAACTGAAATCCGTTCGAAACCTTATCCGCGAGCTTCCTAAGCCTGTTCTTTCGCGCTCGATAACGTCCGGTATTTGGAATCAACCAACCGAACAAGAGTCAAGCAAACAGCCGCTCAAAAATGCCGCAGTCACACACACCGCCACCTTGAAACCACCTTCAACGGTTCGCTGGTACCGATCGCGACTTGCATTAGCAGCAAGTCTATTAGTCGCTGCAAGTGGGGTATTTCTTTGGCTTCGACAGGAACATAGGCCCTCAGAAATGGCGCTGAACTTTAAGCGAGACAGCGATCAAGCGACGAACGCGGCACCGTCTGACAACATCGCCATTCCCTCGGAACACGTCGCCATTAGAAAGGAAGAACGGCAAATAGCCGGTGGTGCTGCTCCAATTCTGACACCAAACGTTGACGATGCGCAATTATTGGCACTCGGAAAGCAAGCTGAATTACAGCCTACGAAGGAAGCCGCCAAATTTCAAATGAATATGCGCAGCAGCCGTAGTGACGCGTCGAAAACGTTGGACTCCGAGCGAATGCTGGCTGAGTTGGATGCGAAAGACTACGGCTTCTACTCAGCTTCTGCGGAACCGATTGAGACTTACTTCGTTTCGCTTGCGAAAGTCAAGAATGACAACGCCTATTCAGGTACTTGGTCCGAATCTCAAATCCTTTCAGCGGATAAAAGAAAATCCGACAATTCCTTTGGATTTCAAATGGTTCAAAGTTCCGACGCATCGAGGAATCTCTATCGGTGGGGCGCTGAGAACAATGCTCCGGCGAGTTCGCCAGCAGCTAAGTCCGCAATTGCCGATCAGCCTTTGTCGCAACGGCAAGCCTCAAAAAATGAGGAGCTCGATCGAGGTACTTATGCTCAAAAAAAGAGCGCTACGATTCGCGAATACCTTTTCCGGCGATCGGATTGGGTCCAAGCCGCGATTGCATTGCGTGGCATGGGAATTGATTTACCGATAATCCATTCTCTAGACCTTGGAGACGCACAAGATTTCGAAGGTTTAGAAAAGAAGCTTGCGATCGAGGCCGCCATTCCTGACCGTCCTCCGAAACTCACCGGTGCGATTGCAGAACCTTCGGATTGGATACGAGTCGTTGTCACGCCCGACTAGAGTGCGTTACAATGGGCTTTTCCGATATTTCTCGATCCCTCCGCCTGCATCAAAAAGGTTTAACGCTTCATGTCACTGCATACTTCGCGCCGGAATTTTTTAACCCAGACGTCGATAGCAGCAGGCTCGCTCGCACTCGCCTCGACGGCCCTTCGTCCTTCGCTATTTGGAGCCGCGACCGATCAACCCTTTAAAATATCGTTGGCCCAATGGTCGCTACATCGCGCGCTCAAGGCCAAGGAGCTCGACAATCTTGATTTTGCAAAAGTCGCAAAAACTGATTATGGGATCGATGCAGTCGAGTATGTAAACCAATTCTTCAAGGACAAGGCGAACGACACCGTTTATCTTTCGGACATGAAGAAACGGGCCAGCGATCTTGGCGTCTCCAACGTTCTGATCATGATCGATGGCGAAGGGAGTTTGGGAGACGCCGACGAAAAGAAGCGAACGACAGCGGTTGAAAATCACTATAAATGGATCGATGCCGCCAAGTTCCTCGGCTGTCATAGCATTCGCGTCAACGCCGCGACGGGCGAACCAGATTTTAAAAAGTCACAAAAGCTCGCCGCCGATGGGTTGCGAAGAGTCAGCGAACGCGCCCAACAATCTGGGATCAATGTCATCGTTGAGAACCATGGCGGTTTGTCATCGAATGGAAAATGGCTAAGTGAAACGATCAAGCAAGTCAATCTTCCCAACTGCGGCACGCTTCCCGATTTCGGCAATTTCATCATAAATAAAGCCACCGGCGAATCGTATGATCGCTATCAAGGAGTGACCGACCTTATGCCCTACGCCAAAGCAGTCAGCGCCAAGAGTTACGATTTTGATGAAGCTGGCAACGAAACGTTAATCGACTACGCGAAAATCATGACGATCGTTTTAAAAGCTGGCTATCATGGTTACGTTGGAATCGAGTACGAAGGTAGCCGACTGAGCGAGCGCGACGGTATTCTCGCAACGAAGAAATTGCTCGAACGCTGTCAATCGGAATTGGCTGCTTTGAAATAGGTAAACTGCGAAAGGTTTTCCGATCAAATAATCTATGCACGGCCCCCGTTGCTCTTACAACGCGGAAGGGCGTCAAAATCGGGAAAAACGTTTCGTTTAATTGCCCCAACCTGCCGACAACTGATTACGGACACATTTACCGAGTGGAAAGTTTGTCCGCGGGGGGGCCCGCTTGATCGAATGACTCACTTTGGCTGCATAAGGATATGCGGTCAAAGCGACCCAGCATTTCGATCGACACAACGAGCCCTCGATATTCCGCGGATCAACCTTTCCAAGGATGACAAAAAACGCCGATCAAAAACGGTGCCTTACCAATCGTAGGAGGGATTCGATGCGACGATTCTTTTTGGGCCTAGCGATAGCCTCGCTTACGGCCGCTGCGCCCGTTACGGCGTTTGGAGGCGATCGAGAGATTGCCGATAACATTATTTCATCTATCAAGAAACAGCAGTCTGACGGAAGCCTCAAGGGCTTTGATATCGATCTGAGTGTGGAAGCAGGCATCGTAACGTTGACCGGTTCGGTCGCGAACTACGAACAAGCTGCTTCCGTGTTGATGGCAGCACACGAAGCCCGCGGCGTTTCGAAGGTAATCGACGAAATCAGCGTGAGAGATGCAAAGCGATCGAGCCGCAGCGCCGAAACGCTCGTCATGGCTGCTGAAAGCATGAAAAGCAATTCACCCGTTCAACGAGCTGCCGGCGCTGAGTCGAACGACGAAATGCCGATGCTCTTGAATTATGAAGTATCGAGTCCCAAACTGGCCGAGACCGTTGCGGCTGAACCACCAAAAATGCAAAATGCAGTTTCGGCTGTAACTCCGCACGATGCAGCGATCACCGACGAAGCCCTACAGCAACTTGGTAAAGCCAAGTCGGCAGGACTCCTTCGACAATTCGATCTCGACATTTCCACCGTGAACGGCGAAGTTTGGGTTCGTGGCCATGTTGCCAACGCTCAACAAAAGCAACTCGTTCTTCGAACGGTCCAACAGATCCAAGGTGTCAACAAAGTCATCGACGATTTGGAAGTACGCGGCACCAAGAACGGCGCTTCAATTCAACCAGCCTCGAACACGAGAGTCGTCGAACCACAAATGGGTAGTATGCCTGTCGTCGGTTCGAATTCGAGCGGTCCGCAACCATTCGCTCCAAGCATGGTCGCGAACCACACTGAAGGTATGGCTGCCAGCAACCCAACCGCGATGATGCAGTCGCCGATGCCAATGAACATGGGACCGTCGCATGGAGCAGGTGTACCTCGCTACGACCAACCGCAGATGCCTGGCTATGCATGGCCAAGTTACGCTGCGTACCCTAACTATTCCGCAGTAACCTATCCGAAGCAATACAGCGCTTCAGCATGGCCATACATCGGACCGTTCTATCCTTACCCACAAGTTCCATTAGGATGGCGAAGAGTTGCCCTCGAATGGGATGACGGACTCTGGTACCTCGACTTCACCAGCAAGTAGTCGTACAAGAATCGTCGGACCGTACCTCGAGAAATGGCCTGACAGGATAACGGCCTTCCAGGGCCAAAGCATAAGACCCAGATGCATTAAAAGCTCCGAAAGCTCACCCCGAGTTTCCGGGGCTTTTTTTATGGTAACCTTATGCTTTGTTCAAACTAGAATTTGGGGTGCGGAACGTTGGGTGGCACGCCCAGAGTCTTCGATGGGCGTGGAGTAAACCTAAAATTCGCCACGCCCTTCGCAAAGCCTCAGAGCGTGCCACCCTAAAATCTTACGTGAGCAATGAAATAGAAGTGCGAACGGACCCCATTGATATCCTGCCTCCGAATAAGCTATTTCGACTATAGGAATTAAAACTACACGATGCTATCGCAGCCACAACTTAAACTTGTTGAACGAGTATCACACCTCGCGAATTCCTATGAAAAAAAGCGAACCACACTAATCCTTCGTTTCATGTCGCTCTGCATCGCATTGCTCGCATGGATAGCTTTTCCCGGCGACGGCCACACAGCGACTGACGACGAAACGGCATCAAGCGAACAAGTCTTTTTGAGTAAGATCCGTCAACTGACCTTCGAAGGGGCACGGGCGGGCGAGGGGTACTACAGCCAAGATGGACAGTCGCTCGTCTTTCAAAGCGAACGCGACGCCTCGAATCCCTTTTACCAAATCTACTTGATGAATCGTGAATCGGGCGACACCGAACGCATCTCTCCTGGTCACGGAAAAACAACCTGTGCCTGGGTTCATCCCGACGGCAACCGCGTACTCTACGCTTCGACTCAGTTTGACCCAGAGGCACTTACCAAACAGCAAACCGAACTCGACTTTCGTGCTTCCGGTCAAACACGTCGTTATTCATGGGACTACGATTCAAAATACGACCTGGTAGTCTTCGATCGGAAAGCGAAGAACTACGTGCAATTGACGCACGAAGAAGGATACGATGCTGAAGGTTCCTATTCTCCCGATGGAAAACTCATCGCTTTCTCTTCCAATCGTCGAGCCTATTCAGGCGAATTGTCACCGCACGAACAGGAGCTATTTAAAACCGATCCCGCTTCGGCACTTGATCTTTACATTATGCGATCAGATGGCAGCGACGTACGGCGAATTACCGATGTAGTCGGCTATGACGGTGGCCCATTTTTTTCTCCTGACGGTCTTCGCATCTGCTGGCGACGGTTTACCGAAGATGGTGCACGGGCCGAAATCTACACCGCCAATATCGATGGTTCGGATGTTCGTGCGATGACAACGTTGAACGCGATGAGCTGGGCACCCTACTTTCATCCGAGTGGCGATTATCTGATCTTTACTACGAACCTACAAGGCTTCGCGAATTTTGAACTCTACGCTGTAGATGCACAGGGCGAGCAATCGCCAATTCGAATCACTTCGACCGATGGCTTTGATGGCCTTCCTGTATTCTCACCGGATGGTAAATCGCTGACGTGGACTTCGAATCGCACTAGTAACAAAAAATCGCAATTGTTCACTTCTGACTGGAATGATGCCGCCGTCCGAACTGCGCTGAAGATTGCACCCAACGTCGATAAGGCACCAAGCTCAACTGCGCAGAAGAACATACACCGCGAAGAGGCTGTCGCCGTTGCCCTCGAAAACGTCAAAGCCACCTCGAGCGACTTCGTAGCTAGCGAGATTGGTCGCCATGTCGATTATCTTTGCCGCCCGGAACTCGGCGGTCGATTGACGGGCACCGAGGGCGAGAAAAACGCGACCGCTTATGTCGCCGCTTTTATGGATCGACTCGATCTCAAACCTGCCGGAAGTGATGCGACCTATTTTCAAGAGTTTCCGTTCACTTCCGGTGTTGACTTAGGTACGGATAACCGATTGCAGGTTGGCGAACAATCCTTCAAGCTCAACGAGCAATGGCGGCCGATTGTATTTTCAAAAACTGGGGAGATCGACTCCGCCGAAGTCGTATTTGCAGGCTATGGGCTGGTCGCACCGCGCGAAGATAGTCAAGCCGAGTACGATTCTTATGTCCATCTGGATGTCGATAAGAAATGGGTGATGGTTTTTCGGCAGTTGCCGATGGATATCACGCCAGAACGACGACAGCATTTAGCGCGATATAGTTCGTTGCGTTACAAAGCGATGGTTGCGCGAGATCGAGGTGCGATTGGCTTGATCGTAGTAAGTGGCCCTACCAGCCAAGTACGCCAACAGCTCGTCCCGTTGCAAACCGACGGAGCGCTTTCCGGAAGCAGTATTGCCGTCATCAGCGTGCATGATGAAGTTGCCAAAAATTGGCTGTCGACCACCGAGGACGATCTGGGGTCGATCCAATCCGAACTTGATAAAGGCGAGATGATGATGGGAATTCCGATTCCCAAAGTCAAACTTTCTGCCCTGATCAATATCCAACAATTGAAACAAACGGGACGAAACGTATTGGGCCGACTCACGGCGGGAGACACGCCAAGCGAATCGTGTTTGATCGTCGGTGCCCACATCGATCATCTCGGTGCCGGTGGAAGCGGCAATTCGTTGGCGAAAGATGACGAGCGTGGTGGAATCCATCGCGGCGCCGACGACAATGCCTCAGGCGTGGCGGGGATGCTCGAAATTGCTCAGTTTCTTTCGGCCCAAAAGCGAGATGGGAAGCTGAATCTCAAGCACGATATCATATTCGCTGCCTGGTCTGGCGAGGAACTCGGCTTGATCGGATCGTCCTATTTTGCCGACCACTTCGAAGCGACTGCGACAGACAAGACGTCTCTCTATCCGTCGATTGTCGCTTGCTTAAATTTGGACATGATCGGGCGATTGCGAGAAAAATTGGTTTTGCAAGGAATCGGATCGTCTCCTCGTTGGCCGCGAGAGATCGAGCAACGCAATGCGATTGTGGGACTCGATCTCGTTTTGCAAAACGATAGCTACTTGCCAACTGATGCGAGTACGTTCTTTATCAAAGGTGTACCGATTCTCTCAGCTTTTACAGGACAGCACAGCGAATACCATACGCCGCGCGATACGCCGGATTTGCTGAATTATGAAGGGGCAGCTCAGACGGCGCGCTTATTGGGCTTGATTGCCAAGTCGATTGCGACTCGTGACGAGATACCAAGCTTTGTCGCGCAGGCAGCTTCGGAGGAACAAGGGAAGCGAGCAAACCTGACGGCCTATCTAGGAACGATCCCCGACTATATCCAAGCTGACATTAAAGGTGTTCTGCTATCGGGCGTAGCGGATGCGGGACCTGCTGCCGCCGCAGGTGTTCGAGCCAAAGATATTATCGTTGAACTCGCTGGGAAGAAAATCGACAATATCTATGACTACACTTTCGCTATCGAAGGCTTGCGAGTGGGGCAGGAAGTTGAAATGGTCATCCAGCGAGAAAAAGAAACCCTGCGACTTAAAGTTACTCCCAGGTCGCGGCAATAGTTGGCGTGTAGATCGCAAGCTGGAAGCGTACGCCACTTGCCAAGCGATGCTATTCGTCGTTGACATGTATTGGGACGAACTTATTCGCGTTGACATCGACAAGCCCTCGATCGGTCAATCGCAATTCTGGGATGACGGCTAGTCCAAGAAACGATAAAGCCATAAATGGCGATGCGAGTCGGCAGCCAAGACTCGCGGCTGCATGATCGAGCTCTTCGATGGCTTGTCCGACGGTTTCTAACGGCTGATCGGAAAGCAACCCAGCGATTGGAAGCGAAAGTTCGGCGATCACGCTTCCATCGCAGACCGCTACAAATCCGCCGCCCAATGACTCCAAACGGCGTACGGCAACGAGCAAATCGGAATCATCGACGCCAACGGCCAAGCAGTTATGATGATCGTGTGCCACCGTTCCGGCCAAGGCACCGAGTTTGAGTCCAAAGCCGCGAGCGAGTGCTACAGCAAATTGACCATGATGCCCATGACGCTCGATACAAATCAGTTTTGCAAGATCACGACTAGCATCCGCGACAACGCTTCCACCGGATATCGTCGGCTCGATTTGCAATTCTCGCGTCAAGATTTGATTGGGAATAACTTCAATAACACGCACCAATTTTTCTTGAGCGGGAATGCGCAAATCGTCGATGGCTAACTTGGGCAGACGCGTCGTATTCAGGATGGCTGGCGTCAATTCAGGAATCGGTAACGTTTTGAGAAGTCGTCCATCCTCGGCGACGCAAACGCCTCGATGAAAAACCATTCGAGCACTAAAGGTCGGAAGATCATCGAGGACGACGATGTCGGCTTGGTAACCAGGAGCTAGGGCTCCCCGTCTTCGCAAGCCAAAATAGTTCGCCGAGTTGTAGCTTGCTGCGCGAATTGTATACGCAGGATCGGCCCCGAGAGAAATGGCTTTCCGAACTAAGAAATCGACACCCCCTTCGACCATCAGATCGTGTGGCAACCGATCGTCGGTTACCAGTCCAATGCGATCGCCGTGTTTGGCGTCGATCAAAGAAACAAGAGCTTCGAGATTGCGAGTCGCTGAACCTTCGCGAATCATAAGAAAGCAACCGGCAGCCAATTTTTCTTTTCCTTCGGCCAGTGTTGTGCTTTCGTGATCGGACGCAACACCGGCGGCGAGGTAAGCTTGCAATGCGATCCCCGTAACTGCTGGTGCATGTCCGTCGGGACGCTTTCGACGACTCTCAGCGGCAATTACTTTGGCAAGTTCCTTTGGATTGGCTGCCAAGAAATCTGGAATGCTCATCAGCTCTGCTACGCCGACGACTTCAGGTTCTTCGAGCAATCGCTCGATCGCGTCCATATCGAGGCTCGCGCCGCTCGTCTCCATGGTGGTAGCCGGCACGGAACTTGACGCCGTAAACCATACGTCCATCGGCAATCGTTGGCTTGCTTGGATCATCCATTGGATGGCAGGTACGCCAGCGACGTTGGCTACTTCGTGTGGATCGGCCACGATACCGGTAACGCCTCGGGGGACTACCGCCTTTGCATATTCTGGCGGCGTTACGAGCGACGATTCGATATGCAAATGGGCATCGATGAGTCCCGGTGCAACGAAAGCACCTCCCAGATCAATCGTTTGCTCCGCCGATGCATTGCCTAAGAAATCGCCGATGGACGCAATATATTCACCTGCGATCAGGATATGCGTACTTTGAATTTCGAGCGTAAAGACATTTACCAGTCGAGCATTTTTAAGAAGCAGCGAGCCGGCTCGTCGCTGCATCGCGACATCGACGATCAATTGAAGTTGTTCAAGTGAAGGGTGTTTCAAAGTTGCATTACTCGCTGCTTCCCATCAACATACTGCCGAGTCCACCAAGTACGGAACCTTCCTCACGACTTCTTCCGCCACCTTGAGGTGCCGCCGCGTAGATACGTCCGGCTAAGCGAGAAAACGGCAGGCTCTGCAACCAAAGGGGACCAGGTCCAACCACGGTCGCAACGAACAACCCTTCGCCGCCGAAGAGCGTGTTTTTGATACCACCGACCATTTGGATATCGTACTGGACTGTCGGACCCATCGCCATCAAACAACCGGTGTCAAGTCTCAGCGATTCACCCGGCCCAAGTTGACGATGCATCATCGCACCTCCCGCATGCACCATCGCAATGCCATCGCCTTTGAGTCGTTGCATAATGAACCCTTCGCCACCAAAGAGCCCGACTCCGAATTTTTTCTGGAAAGCAATCGAAATTTGTATCCCCTTAGCACCGCAAAGAAAAGCGTCCTTCTGACAGATTAGCTCGCCACCGAGTTGATCGAGATGCATCGGTGTAATGCGTCCCATATACGGAGCCGCAAAGGCGACGAACTCTTTGTCGCGACCTCGCGAATTGGTAAATGTCGTCATAAAAAGCGACTCGCCAGTCAGAACGCGTTTGCCAGCCGAAACAACTTTACCCCAAAAGCCACCGCCCGTCTGCGAAGGGTCGCCAAAAACAGTTTGCATTTCGATACCGGGCGACATGTACATCATCGAACCCGACTCGGCGATCACCGTTTCACCTGGATCGAGAGCCACTTCGACATACTGCGTATCGTCGCCATGAATGGCATAGTCAATTTCGTCCGCCGTTCCGCGTTTGCCGACTGGTGCAACATAAACTCGAGACGCTTGGCCAGCCGTCGGTTGCTGACTGGTTTGCGAAGTCACTATCGGCGACATCGCTGGAGGGCGCGACGAACCGGCGGGCTTCAACGGATCTGAAAGCAACCGATCACTGTCAGAATCTAACAAATGAGGAGCTGAATTCGCATTGAACGTTCCACCGCATTGTTGGCATCGAACGGCCTTGCCTTGATGCTCGGGAGCAATGCGATATGCTTTATTGCAAGTTGGACATACAATCTCGATCATTGCGGTTTTTCCTTGGGTTGACTTAGGAACGGGTCTAAAATAACTTCGGGTTTTTCTAAAAGCCGGGTGGCACGCTCTGAGTCTTCGAAGGGCGTGTTTCATGCGACCATTCCCTTCGAAGACTCAGGGACGTGCCACCCAAGTTTGCGGAAGCTATTCTGGACGGCTTCCTTAGTATTTGTTTTATCAGTGCAAAACTGATAATATCAAGCGGATAATCGGAATACTACCCGTTGCATTCTATCTACTCAATTGAAAGTCGATAACTATGAACTCACGAGACATTTTGAAAAGCACGCTTGGCATTACAAACATGGTGATCAACAGCTACATAGGCGACATGTCAGACAGCGACTTGCTGAAGCGACCGGGCGTCGGATGTAACCATATCGCCTGGCAACTTGGCCACTTGATCAAATCGAATTGCGACATCCTGAACCAAATCGCGCCTGGATCATCGCCTGCATTGCCAGCGAACTTCGCCGAGAATCACGCAAAGAGCAATAATAGTAGCGACGATGCATCGCAGTTCTGCGGCAAGAACGAGTATCTCGATCTGATGAAAAAGCTTGATGCTGCACTTATCGCATCCATCGACAAAACATCCGATGCGGATCTAGAACAACCAAGCCCGGAGAGTTTTCGTTCCTGGTGCCCGAAGCTCGGCGATATGTACGTACTCTTGGTGACTCATTCGCTAATGCATGCGGGCCAGTGGGTGCCGGTTCGCCGAATGCTCGATAAGCCCGTCGTCATTTAGTCGATCTGTTGATTCGGCGCGCTGGTCTTATCCAAAGCTGGATTTTCGGGACTCGGCCGCGGAACTGAAGGACCGGCTGCATCGATGCGCAGCGATTTGTCTTTCTTATTCTTAGAAGAGAGGAGAACATTTCTTTCGACCAGTGTCGTCAGCATCCCATCTTGGACAATCTCGCCGCGTTGGTTAATCAGCTTTCGATACCAGTGAACTTCACCGTGGCGTCGACCACGGTCACGCAACTCGGTGACTTCCGTGACCGCATGAATTTGATCACCGACGTAAATCGGTTTACGAAATTGCCAATTGCGAATATCGACAAGGGCAGTTGTACGAACTGTTGGCGCAACCGAGCTTAAACCAGCCAGGACCGACAGCCCCAATAATCCATGGGCGATAGGTGCGCCAAAGGGCGTCTCGGCAGCGTACTCTCGATCCAAATGGATGCGAGTAAAATCGCCGGTTAAATCGGCAAAATCGCGAATTTCACCACTTGTTATCTCGCGACTACTGCTCGTCCAGTTATCGCCAACTTGAAGGTCCTCGAAGGACAAGAGTTCGTCAGACATCGATCGTTCCTCCTTGATCAACCACTACCGTTCCTGGCTCAATCGACCAACCTTGGAAGGTCGGTAATACCTTGTTGCATCGTTGTTTGCTTTGTTCTCTTTCGTTCAGTGCAAAGTACCCAATTACCGTCGACCGGTTGGTCGACAACGTTTGACTAAATTGACTCACGATTGGAACTCCGTTACGAAACGCCCTTGAATAGACGCCGTATGCGCTCTCCAAGGAAATCCTTACCGAGGCACGCCTATTGTCGGAATTCGTCGCATTCCCGCAAGCCCCCAATCCCAGCGACGTTTATGTCGACATCCCCGCCTCTATTTGTCGCTTAGGGCGTCGTCTATCATCATCCGAAAAACTTCGGACGGGCTTTTCTCCAAAGGCTCTTTCGAAGTATTGACTCGGTCGGAAACCGCCCCAATACGTCGCAAGAACTCTTGAAATTCTCCGGCAGAAATATGCTCGTGTGCGGTGAGTCGTCCCGATAGCTTCTCTTTGTCCGTAACTTGCTGCAGGGCAAACTCGAGCTGTTCCATCGCAACTCGACCATTGAGCACAGTCCTTAACAAACGATCGCATTCGGTCGAGATGGCGACTTTTTCTGCCTCCGACAATCCATCACAATGGAGGGCTTGTTGCTCGATAGTTTCAATCGCACCCCATTGGAAAATCGGGGCTCCGCTGAGCCGAAAGTTGAGGCGCGAAAGCTGGCGCGTCGTGAGATGTTCCGTTTCCATATCGATGACCAAGTCATCGAGCTGCTCGATGATCGATTTTCTATCGACATCGGAGAGAGACGATTTTTCGATCCAAGGTATAAGTTGCGTACGGAGCGCCGACGCTGCCCGGCCATGTTGGCTGCCACCCATCCACCAGGCGATTGCCATGATCGATACGCTAATTACAGCGCAGCCTGTCAAAAAAAAGAAACCACAAGCAGCTCCCAGCGACGGCTCTTTGCCTGTGTCGTTGGGATTGTCGGTTGCGGTTGGGCTTGATTTAGGCAAGTGCAGACTCGTTTCTTTTGCAATGCTTCACTGAGCTTCGCGTGTGACTATTCGCGATAATCGATTTCGAGAACCTCATACTTGAGCGTTCCCCGAGGGACTTGGATTTCGATTTTCGCACCGATCTTCGCTCCCATCAGCGCCGCGCCAATCGGACTGGTGGTGAGAATCTTCCCAGTGTCATAGTCTTCGTCGCCAGCACCGACGAGCGTATATTCTTCTTCGTCACCGTAATCGAGATCACGAACTTTGGCAGTCGCACCGAAAGCAATTTGATCCTTCGGCTGTTTAGACGGATCGATCACGAAGGCATTCGATAACTTTGTCTTGAGGGCATTGATCTTCGCTTGCATCATCCCCTGGTTTTCGCGCTGCGCATGATACTCAGCGTTCTCCTTCAAGTCACCTTCGGCACGCGCTTCGGCAATTTTCTCGGCGATCCGTGGCATCTCGATAGATTCCAATGTCTCGATCTCAGCCTTGATCCGACTGTATCCCTCGCGGGTCATCGGTACATAATCGCTCATTTTACGACGTTCCTTTCACAAACAAAAAAGCCCCCCAGCAACGAGTACTGAAAGGCCTTTACGAATCCTTCTACTCAATTTGGCAAAAAAGCAATCAACAGGCGTTCCTGTTTTTGCCAATGTTAAACATCCAAACGACTAATTAGAACGAGTAATTTCGGCTTGGCAAGGTCTTACACCCCAACTCTATGAGACGATCATGACGCTTGTGAGGTCGGTATCGAATGCGAGAATTTCAGCGAAACACGCGAGTCAAACTTCAGAGATGTGAAATCAGGCACCACCGGGTGATTACCCCTTCGCTTTCAAGAACAAAACCTCGCCCCGATTGACCCAGCTGCGCATCAACTGAATACGAAACCAACCCTCTTCGTTAGGTGGATTGACGCGCACTCCCGAACGATCCCCGAGTTCCTTGAGGTCGTAGTGGCCCCAGGTCTTGCCAAGGTCCGGTGAGAATAAAATACCACATTTGTCCGGATCAGCGTTGCCGTATTTGGGTGCGACGATTGTATTGCCATGGATAGTCATCGCGGCCATCTCAAATGCGACGGGGTAAACCAGAGTGTGCTTGAGCTTGTTCGCTAGGTCCATCGGATCACAGCGAAAAATGCCGCGATCATACGTCTCGAGTTCAGACTTGGGGCCATTGGCGTCGGCTACCCAGTAGATTTGTCCACCAACACAGTTGATCCCACCCGATTTGAAACGCGAATTCGCATCCGACGAGACAATGACTTGCCACGCCCAATGGTCCCGGTCTGCATCCCAGGTCCCACGTAACCAGTGACACTCCAACCCAACCCCCAGCTTGCGGTCGAGATCTCCGGTGCAAGCATAAAAGGCGTTCTCCTGCGCGTTGTAAGATACCGAATGAATGTGGCGGCAAACAACCGGATTCTCCCGATCACCAAGCCAGTTATCCGGCGTGGCGTTTTTAAGTTGAAAGGCCGGGTTCTGCCCAAAGGCATACGCGATCTTGATGGTCTCGCCGCCGTCAGCGGAGTAGTAAATGTTAGCCGGAACCGGCCCGGTACTAACGTTGGCATAATTTCCCCAGATCAGGATCTCACGCCCTTGGACATCGAACGTATGAATTCCATCGAGCGAGTAGAAATACCAGCCGGGCTTTTCACCATCACTCAGTTTGTGGGGTAGATAGTCTTTGTCTCGCCGATCCATCACGGTCAGTTCGCGAATAGTAGAAAGGTCTTCGCTACCGATAAAGATTTGACGCGCGGTGGCAAACACAACCTTACCATTGCGTAGCAAGCAACTGAACTGGATATTTTCGGCCTCCGCAAAGTCTGCCGTATGCGTCCAAGTCCGAGCGTTGTCCTCCGATAAGAAAATCTTGCCGCCGCGATAGCCAAAAGCTCGGCCACCTCGCTGAGTGTCAATCCATGGACTATCCGCCGGAGCCAAGCGGTACCAGAAATGCTCCGTTTCCTCGACCACACCTAATTGCGCAGCCCTGAGCTTGATAGGCGCGGTAAACAACAAGCTGCCGAAAGTGGTCGTCGAGACAGCGAGAAATTTGCGACGGGAATGGTGCCGCCGCGAGTGATTAACAGGTGAAACTCGATTCAAAATTTTACTCGCGTTGTAAGGACATATAGTCCTGGTGAAAGATTGGTCCAAGTGTTCATCAACTTTGGTATCCTCCCGACCTATATGCCGTGGGATGGTAGTATAATATCAAAAGGGAAGGCACTGAGCGGAACGCTCGAAAACTGAGTGGAACGCTAGAAATCGGTCTCGCAAAGCCTAGAATATAGCAACGGATGAGCAAAACAAATGAGCCTGATTCGATTCTCACGATGAAAAACAACGCTCGTAATATTACCCGCCGCCGCTTCGCGCAAGGCACCACTATCACTGGCGTCGCACTGGCAAACGTCGCGCCCGCACTTGCTGCGGATGCGCCCCCGAAACAATTTCGCCTCTGGGCCATCGGTGACCCACACGTCGGCACGGACATCGCGAGGAAACGAGAGTCACTTGCCGATGCGATCCGTCAGTCGGAGCAGGGCACCAAGGATTCGCCGCCATTTGATTGGGACATCGCGATCAACGTCGGCGACTTCTCCGGCACGCAAGGACCGCCGGACGATGACGAAGGGCACGAGGTCGTTCGGCAGTTCGGTGCGTTGAAGAAGCATCGCCGCGAAGATTTTTACGACATTGCGGGCAATCACGACGCGAGCGGTCAGGGCGAGCCGACGATGGGTTGGTTTCGCAAGTGGGTAGACCCGCTCGGCGAGAACACGACGCATTCCGGCGTGGACCCTAAGCGTCGTCGCTATCCGGTCATCGGTACGTGGGAGCGCTACGAGTTCCGCATCGGCAACCTGCTATTCCTGATGATGAGCGACCGCAACGACCTCCCCGTGCCCGTCGGTCGCGGCAAGCGCGGCGGTTATCCGGCTGGCGCGGTCACGAGTGAAACGGTGGCGTGGTGGATGGAACGTGTGGAGGCGAATCGCGATTCCGTCATCATCAGTGCCCACCATCACATGCTACGCGAGACGACGGTGGGCTCCGGCGATTTCGAAGGCGGCAACTTCAATGCGAAGGGCGAATACATCAGCCGTTATCACGGCAACCAGGAAGATGGCGGCAGTCCCGAAGGCTCGTCGTATCTATACTACGTCGATGACAAACCCAAAGCGATGGCCTTCGAGAAATACCTCGAAGCCCATCCCGGCGCGATTGACCTCTGGTTCGGTGGTCACACGCACACGAACCCCGATGATCATTTCAATGGCCGCACGCACATCGAGCACAAATGGGGCGCGACGTTTATCAACTGCTGCTGCCTCACGCGTTTCCATGTCGCTGGAAACTCCCGTCCGTTGAGTCGCCTACTTACTTTCACCGAAGGCAGCGCCGAGGTCCGAGTGCAATGCTACCTCCACACCAACACTCACGCGTCGCAGGGGTGGTATCCTAAGGCCGAACGCGTGATCGAGTTGGGCAAGCCGTTTCATATGAGTTGAAACCTTGAAATCCTTTCCGCTCATCCTCGAACTCGTCTCATTGCTAGCACTGACTTGCGGCGTTGCAGTAAGTGCTTAATGAAAAAGGGGATATGCAAAATGTTGCGATTTCTTGCAACGTCTTGCACCCTCCAGATGGAGGAAGTTTCTTGGACTCGCAAGGCGGAGGCAATTATCAAGTTCTCAATCAACGTCGTCGGTGCTTTCCTCTTGACTCTCGAATTGGCTTCCTCCCTGGTGCCATAAACCTATTTGGCAATCCGATGTTCGCCATTCGCAAGCCAACCCGGATTTCGACTTTTATTCCGTCTTGCCGGCTGGAGCATTGCGCCAGATAATGGCCGTTTTGGATGCGGTACACTGTAAGTTCGGTCAAAATGTCCGAAATTCAGTTTTCTGCTTTGAAGAAACCCTTTAAACATGCGCGACGTTATTATCGTAAAAACCTGGGAGAATTCCCAGTCCTTTGGCTTCGGAGACTGACTTTTCTGAACCGCAACTGAAACAAAACCCACAGAAAACAAATAGTTTTAAGTGCATGTTCACAGGGCTGCTGCTTATAGGGCAAGTAACCTCTTTAGTAGTCGCCCCCATGTAGGGGCCAAGACACACGGCTAACTGCTGTGGCGACAACCAAGGCAAACCGAATCTGTGCCAGTCGATTGACTTGAGAATATGCTTGATGATAGGCGTAAAGCAGTCTCAATTGATTTTCTTCGTTTTGTTTCTCAGTAATGTCAGTTTGCATGAACATCACTCTCCTTTGTTGGCGTTTATCGACAACTGGGCCGTCGCAATGGTTGAATGGAGCAAGCTTTTAATGTTGGCATTTTACTTAATTGTAACAGAATCGGATCGTCTGAATACTAGATGACGTTGTTGGTGTCGTCCCAGTACAGGATCCGACCGACGGTGTAAGCCACACCCGTGTTCTTGTTAAAATCGAAGTTGCCATCCACGGCGAGTGCCCCGACTTCGCCTGCGGCTAACGGCCAGATCGCAACGGCCACGAGGTCGCCTTGGACGACCACGTCACCTGACGCAAGTGCGCCGCCCAAGGTGTGATCGATGTATTTTCCTTCTTGTACAAAAATTGCTTGTGGCAATATCAATTCCTCCTCTGGACCTGGTTCAATAATGATTTCGGCTGGCATGACTCATTCCGGTTAGACTTCACCCTTGCTCTTGATGGCTCCGCGCGGATCCTGCGGAGCGACGCCGAAGTCGTGGTAGCCACGCAGCTGCACGCCCAGCACGTTGAAGTCCGCATCGGCGGTTTCGATCGTGGGTACTTCCTGGTCCCACATCTTTTCTGTTTGAGAGCTAGTGATACTTCCTCGGGACGCGAGGGTCAGGTTTTTCATCCCACTGCCATCGGCATTTCCGCCAAAACCTCCCAGTCGAGCGAAAACGCGAAAGTGCCGTGTTTTGAAGGGGTTTTGAATACGGGACGCGTTTGGGGTGAGTCCCGTGGTTTTGAGTCTTTGGCCCCGATTCGAGCCTTTCCAGGCGGCGATAGGTGTCGAGTGCGTCCTGTGGTTCGGACGCCATCGAAGTTCGGCGACGCGAAAAAGCCCCGTATTTCCGCGTAGAAATGCAAAGACCCGCTGGGGTGAGCCAGCGGGTCAGTTTGCTTCGAGCCACCTTGCGGCGACCGTGTTAGTGGAGGCGGGGGGAATTGAACCCCCGTCCCGAGATACTTCCAATCCGGCCTCTACGTGTATAGTCGACTATTGATTTCTCGTACGCTTTGACCGCTATCGACCCCAGTCAAAGAGCACCAGCCCAGAGCTTTTTTTAGACTCGAACGTGCCGGGCGCGGTTCGAGTCGATTCGGAATTGCGACTGATATTCTAGCGCCTCCGACGGGCCCTAGGTATCAGAGCAGCCAATACTAGGCTGCTAGTGCGAAGTTACCTTCAGCAGTTACTTTTTTTAATCGGCTTTTTACGTGGCTAACCGACCAACCACGACACGCCACCAAAATCTTCAAATTATCCGGTCGATTCCAATTCGCCCCCGAACGAACGGCCCGGTTCAATTGAACTAGGCGAATCTATTTTCGGCCTTCGAACGCGATTTGGCAAGGGGCAATTTGGATAAAGGACGGAAGGGACGAAAGGGACAGACGGGACGAAAGGCGAATGTTGGACTTTTTCTTAGGTCTCTTTCGTCTTTTTCGTCCCTCACGGCCTTGCTTTAGGTGCTTTCGGAACTCCTGGCAATTTGCGGGCTATAGCCGATTAAATAGTTTGTATCGATTATTCCATTTTTTCCGATTAGATCAAACTTTTCGCCTTTGACGGTTCGATAGGAGATCTTGGTGGAAAGATTTTCCACTTACGCAGAGTTTAACGACCAAGCCAAACTGGCTTGCTTTTTTCCCTCAAGAATGGATGTACTGTCGTGAATCGCCTATTTGCCCCCTTGGTTACTGCGGTCTTTATGATAGGAACGGCTCTGGCTGGCGAGCCTACTCCAGCTCAGCGGACCAATCGACCTATCGCTGCAAGCAGCCGACCCGCCGCAACGCAAAATCGACAACCAGTCGTTCGCGAAGCAACACGGGTCGCCCCTTCGAACAACGATCGAATGATCGGAGCGGGAGTTCGCAAGCCTTCTCCGTCGCCTAATTCAAGCAGCGTACGTAAGGCTTCGGCAGTAACTCGAGGTCCGGTTGTTCGAGCCAGCTCTCAAGTAATCCACGAAGGCGAAATCTACGAAGATGGTGCCTACGCATCGAACGAAGGCGAGTACATCGAGGACCACGGAAGTTCCGGTGGATCTTGCAGCAGTTGTGGTGACGGTGGTTGCGATGGTGGCTGCAGCAGTGGATCGTGCGGAACTTCCTGCGGAACCTCCTCGTCGAGCGGATGGGGCGGATGCGGATTCGATCTTTGCAACCCAGGTGGCGGCCGTGGACGACAACTTTGCATTTGCTTGCCAAGTCATGGATGGGCGCAAATGGACTACTTGCAATGGTGGCAAAATGGAATGCAGTTGCCACCGCTCGTCACGTCGTCAACTGCCGGAACGACGCAAGCCAATGCGGGTGTGCTAGGATTGGGAAGCACATCAACGCTGCTCGGCAATCAAAGCATTTTTACTGAACGCATGAATGGTGGACGCATTCGATTTGGCTGGTGGTTTGCCAATAGCCCAAACAGCGGAGTCGAGCTCGAATATTTCGGTTTCCAAACCAATCACTTCAATCGCGTCGATCAGTCGACTGGTTCGCCAATACTTGCCAGACCGTTCTTCAATATTGCACCGGAAACAGGCTTTGCTCGCGAGGATTCGGAATTGATTGCCTTTCCAAACGTGGTCTCCGGGTCGATGACGACCTCGGCCTTCGGAACGCTTGACGGAGCAGCCGTACGGTTTCGACGAATGCTTTGCTGTAGCACGGGTTGCGATACTTCGCACTTAACTTGTGGTCCCGTTCCAACTCAGTCACGCATCGATGCAACTCTCGGATGGCGATTCTATCAGCTTCATGAAGGTCTCAACATGCGAGAAGAACTACAATCGCTTCGCACTAACGAACCTGGAAGCTTCGTGATCCAAGACAACTTCCGAACTCGCAACCAGTTTAACGGAGTCGAATGGGGCGTACTCCGTCAGGCTCGACGAGGCTACTGGTCATTGGACACGATTATGCGAATTGGACTTGGAAACATTCGACAGGAAGTCACTGTTGATGGAAGTACTGCGACAACCGTCAATGGAACGACGACCACTGCCAACGGTGGGCTCTATGCTCAGCGAACCAACAGCGGCGTTTTCACACGCACCAAGTTTGCCGTCGCTCCAGAGTTGGGGGCAACGGTTGGATATCAAGCAACACAGCGATGGCGACTGACTGCCGGCTACACGTTTCTCTACATGTCGAGCGTGGTTCGACCCGGCGATCAAATTGATCCCGATGTCAATCCAAACCTGTTACCGCCAGAAACGGTACCGTTCACCGGTGCTCTACGACCGCGATTTGCGTTCCGCGAAACGGATTACTGGATACAAGGGGTCAACCTTGGTGCCGAGTACCGATGGTAAGCGGCTGATGATCACGAACAAACCACTAAGCCGACAGGTATTCGATACTTGTCGGTTTTTTTGTTGGCTAGTTCGATTGCTACAAAATCGCCAGTGGATTGCGAGGATGTTCAAGCGTTCCGCGTGTTACTCCGACTCGATTGTCGGCCTTCAATGCCCGCCAAACTTCGCTGCCAGCAATTTGTCCTTTGATAAGTTCCCGATAGAGCCCAAGCAAACGGGCTATTTGATTAGCATCTTGCTCGATCAATAATTCAACGCGGAATTGCCGGACACCTTTTTGCCGCAAGGGTGCGACGGCTTCAGCTCCGCTTTGAGCGACGCCGTTGTAGAGTGTATTTCTACATCCGATATCGGCTTGCAAAACGTGTTTGACGCCGATCCGATCCTCTAACTGAACTTCATGTCGGTCGCATGGACGTCCGCAATTGGACTTATTCGTTCCAGGCGAAAGCACCGAGCAAAACACGCAGTGCTCCATATGGAACATAGGAATATGCTGATGGATGACGACTTCGAGCCACGAAGCAGGTACAGCGTCGACAAGTTCCACAAGCTGATCGCGATTGAGGTCATACGAAGCGGTGCATCGCGTTACCCCATGCTCCATGAGCCATTGAGCTGTCAGTGGATTGGTCACATTCAATGAAAAATCGCCGACAACTGGAATCTGATGCTCGACAGCAAATCGAAGAGCCGCGAGATTTCGGACCAACCATCCGTTGGCGGGGTGCTTGGCGAGGGCTCGAAAAAGCCCCATCTCGCCTGGTTTTTGAATACGTAGCGTCGCAAGTAAAATCGACGCGGCAACGCTATGTGCTTTCTTGACTGCCTCGCTGTATTGGCGAATGTCTTGGAAATCAACGTAGACATTTCGAACATCTTGAGCCAACACGATTTCTAATTGTCCAAGCGTTCGGCAAAGGACGTGCAGTACCGGCTCGGTCTGAGTGAGTCCACTCTCGTTGGCTTGTTCATAAACCGCCCTCAACATCTGTTGCGTTGCGTTGATCGGCGAGCATTCATGCGAAGGTGGTTTCGAATGCAGGGTAGTTAAGGCGTCGAGCATCTCGCGACGAAGCTGGCCTAGGATGCTGAATGGGACCATCGGGCGTCCGTCGATCTCGGCTTTCAACGACCTGAGGAAGTAGGCGGAGCCACCGAGCCGCGAAAACTGTTCGGTAAGCTTCGACTCATCGATCGCGTGCTTTTGAGCTTCGCAAAGGTTGTCTGCCGAACGAAGCACAAACGATTGCGATTCGAAGTGAACTGTCATCTCCAACGGATGACCGACGGCAGCTTTGACTTCGATATCGATCGGACGCTGGTAGTTCGGGTGCTTCTTCGTGAAGGTTGCCCGTAGTTGTCGAGAAAGCTGAGGATCGTCGGTCTGCCAAATGTTTTGTCCCGCATAGACCTGGGCGTTCCTAAGCAACCCATGTTGGAACAGCCAATCGACGCGGCCTTGCACAGCATGCTCGACGGACTTTCCATCATGCAGCACTTCGTAGATGCGACCACCGACTTCTTCGCCTTTTATACGATTTCCTTCTAGCACTACTCCGTCACCTCGAGCGATCGGGTGGATAAGATCGACACTCAGCTTTTCGCCGCGCAGTCCAACGACCGTGCCGACTCGAACGCCGCGTTTTGAGCTACTGAGTCCAGGAACCAGTCGCTTGTGCTCGCACCCTTCGAGCCAACCGGGAGAGAGTCCGCGCGAGAAACTCATCTCAAGGCGTCGGCGATTTTCAGCGGTGATTGGCGAATGCGTACCCGCAACAGCCGTATCGATCGCTTGACGATATTGGCTGACGGTGTTCGCTACATACTCGGGCGTTTTGAGACGGCCTTCGATTTTCAGCGAACAAATGCCAGCTTCGATCAAAGCTGGAACTTGATCGTAGCCCGACAAGTCTTGCGGTGACAAAAGATATTGATTGTCTCCGAGTTCAACATGCTTGTCGTCGGAGTACAGGGTGTAATTTAAGCGACAGGCTTGTGCACATTGCCCGCGATTGGCCGAACGACCACCCAGCGATTCGCTGGTCAAACATTGGCCACTGTAAGCCACGCAGAGTGCGCCGTGTACGAAACACTCTAACGGCATCGTGGTCGCAGCCGCTATTTGACTCATTTCTTTGATCGAAAGCTCGCGTGCAAGAACGACGCGTTCTATGCCGAGCGATTCGATGGCATGAATCGTTTCCGCTGAAACCATCGTCATCTGGGTGCTAGCATGGATAGCCAGCGACGGACAGATCTGGCGGATCAAGCGTACGGCACCCAAGTCTTGAACGAGTACCGCGTCGACTCCGGCATCTGCCAAAAGTCGAATGTTGGCTTCAAGCAGCGGGAGTTCGTCGGTAAAGACGAGCGTGTTGAGAGTGACATACCCTCGAACGCTTCGCCGATGCAGCATCTGCATCAGCGAAGGGAGATCTTCGATGGGGAAATTTGCTGCTCTAGCTCGCGCATTAAAACCGACTTGCAATCCGAAATAGATCGCGTCGGCCCCGTTCTCAATTGCAGCTTGCGCACATTCCCAATTTCCGGCCGGGGCCAGCAGCTCGGGCGCTGCCCCACGACAGGACGACATGGATGTCATTTTAAATCCTACTCTTGGAGTGCCTTCGAAACGGCTTGAACAAATTCGTCGCTGTCAGGTTAGACGCCACTTCCAAATCGAGCGACGACTTCGCCTTTGCGATTGACGATAAATTTTTCAAAATTCCATGCAACCGGACCTGCTCCCTTGGGTTTGGTATCCAAAGCCGTCAACTGTTTGTAAAGTGGCGATGCGTCCTTGCCATTGACGTCGATTTTGCTGAACATGTCGAACGTGACATGATATTTAGATGTGCAAAACTCTTGAATCTCTTTATTCGAGCCTGGCTCCTGCTTGCCGAATTGATTGCATGGCATGCCGAGGATTGCCAAACCTTTGTCTTTGAATTTTTCGTGCAGGGCTTGAAGTCCCTCGTATTGCGGCGTCTTACCGCATTTGCTCGCAACATTTACGATTACCAAGACTTTGCCTTTATATTGACTAAGCTCGACAGGTTTGTCGTCGATGTTCGCTATTTTGTGGTCGTAGATACTTCCTGCAGTGGAAGCGTCCGCAGTAAGCCCAACCGAGTTGCCAATGGCCATAAGAACGACTCCTAGCATTGCTAAACGAAATTGCATTTGATTTTCCTCAAAACTGAAGGGAACAGGTTTTTAAGATTTTGGTCCGTGCCAAAGCTTTCCTGGCACTCGGACCAGTATAGACGCTTGGCGAGCCGTTGGTCGAGGATCGAACCTATCCTTTTTTACGCAAAACCAGACTTTTCGGCACGACGCCAGATCGCTAAAGTCCGGTCTGGTTTGTCAGTACACAAGGAAAAGTAGCGATGCCGCTACCTCAGATTGGAAAAGCGCGATGATCAGGAAGATGACGCGAACGGTTTTGGCTAGCATTTCGGTTGCTGGGATCATGGTGATCGGTGGCTGTTCGTCGATGTTCGGCGACCGCTCGAAAGAGTCAGGTGGCCTCGATACTCGTGCGATGCGAGCGGCTGGCTACAGTTTTGATGAACGAGGCGCGCAGCGTGTTATGGAAGCTGGCGAGTCAAAAGACGGAAGGCCGGCGGTCATTTTGGAAGTTCGCGATAAAAAACGACATTTAGAACGAATTCCACTTTCGCCGGACAAACCCACATTCGTCCAAGATTTGATCGATGATGCTAAACTGATTGACCGGATCGGTAGAATACAAGTCGTGATTCTACGTCCGACAGGGAGTGCCAACCCGCCGATCCGAATGAATGCGGATTTTGATCCTGAAACCAAACGGATAGTGACTGGCCAAAACTATGCAATCCAACCGAACGACCAGATTATAGTTAGCAGGGATACTCGCAATTGGCTCGAAAAATTCTCATTCTTTCCCAAAGCTCCAAGTCGTTAGTGAACGATGCAGTTTGATAACGAAGCCACGATCTGCGCGATTGCAACGGGGCATGAGAACGGTTGCCGCGGAGCGATTCGTATTGCCGGTTGGACGACGCTTTCGGTTATCCAACAATGCCATGCGATGACGGATTCGCTTTCCGCGATAACCCGTCCGACTCGGATTCCCATCGATTGGGATCTAGGAGCTCCATTGGGTTCGATACCTGTCGACATCTGGTATTGGCCAACCAAGCGAAGTTATACTGGGATGCCTTCGGCTGAGTTGCATACACTAGGCAATCAGGTACTTCTCAATCGAATCGTCGAGCAGCTTTGCCAAGCAGGAGCACGATTAGCTATGCCGGGCGAATTTACCCTGCGCGCGTTCCTTGCCGGACGCATGGATCTGACGCAATGCGAAGCGGTCTTGGGTGTGATAGAAGCAGAGTCCCTAGTCGCGCTCGATGTTTCCCTCCGACAGCTTGCCGGTGGACTTTCTGGCCCACTTGCCGATCTTCGGCGGTTACTCATCGAGCTCCTTGCGGACATTGAAGCCGGCTTGGATTTCGTCGACGAGGACATTGTGTTTATCAGCCGCGAACAGGTCATCGAGCGACTGGAAACATCGTTGGCATCGGTTGATCGTCTGCATCAACAAATCATTGAGCGACAGCCGAGCAAAGTAGTACCTAAAGTCACCTTTCTTGGGCGGCCGAACGCCGGCAAAAGTTCATTGGTCAATGCTATCGCGAAAGACAACGCGGCAATCGTGAATGCGGAAGCCGGAACAACACGCGATTTCGTTCGCGTTCGCTGCGAATTCGAGCATGGCGATGTCGATTTGATCGACACAGCAGGAATCGATGATTTATCATTGCCTCACGACACACTTCAATCGATCCATCAGTCAGCCCAACGCCACACGGCTGAACAACGAGACGAAGCAGATTTGATGCTCTATTGTATCGACGGCAACCAATCCAATGCGACTAGGATCGAGCAGTTGAAAATCGCATGCGACATGCACGCATCAACCGGTGCTCAGCAAGTTGCATCAGAGAAGCAATCTCGCGAATCACGAATACTTCAACATAAGGTATGGATTGTTTGGACGAAATCGGATCTCGAAACCAGCGTTCACGGAATGCGCATCGACAAGTCGATGGTAGACAACTCTTTTGAACACGTTTCCAGCGATGACCTGATGAGCGTCAAAATTCCCGAGTACGTCACCAGTTGCCGAGACGGATGCGGAATCGAAGCATTGCGAGCTCGATTATCGGAATGGCGAACTCAACGCAACGATGAAATTTCTTCGGTGGCACCCATGACAGCCACTCGTTGCAAAGCGTCGCTTCAGTCCACCTTGGAATCGCTGCAAACCGCTCGGCATGCCGCCCAACAAGAGCTTGGTGACGAAATTGTTGCCGGAGAGATCCGGCTGGCGCTCGAACAACTTGCTCAAGTCGCTGGCGACGTTTACACCGACGACATTCTCGACGCCCTATTTAGTCGATTCTGTATCGGCAAATAGCGTCTGCAACAGAAGACGGCTTCAATTTCTTCGTGGCCTTGTCGCGGGGGCTATCGGGAATCGGCCTTGCAATGGCAGCTTGACGTGCAACGGGCGAAGAATTCTGCTATCTTAGGTGGTTGAAGTTCCAACGTACCCAGGATGACGCTGCTCATGTCCGTTCAGATGCAATTGGCTCGCATTATCATCAGCGAGATCAGCGACAATCAAGTTATCTACCTTAAAGAAGTCGATGGCGATCGCCAGTTCCCGATCGTCATCGGAATCTGCGAGGCCAAGAGCATCGACCGTCGAGTGCGAGACGAGGCCAAGCCGCCTCGTCCGCTGACGCACGATTTGGTCGTTGCGATTGCCCAATCCTTTGGTGCGGAGCTCGAATGCGTTGTGATTTCCGATTTGATGGATCACACCTATTTTGCGCAGATTCGCATGAAGAAGGGTGACGAGGTCATCGAGATTGATTCTCGACCTTCGGATGCAATCGCTGTGGCCGTAACCTTCCAGCCATGTTTGCCGATCTATGTCAGCGAGGAAGTGCTGCAACAAGTCGCTCCATCGGAATAATCAACCCCCAAAGTCTGGCGACGACGGCTACCGCTCAACTCAAAACATTTTTAACGCATGGCTCGCAACGAACAGTTAATCCGGCAGCACAAGATTCTTCAGATACTCGAACGACGGCGATACGGCGCGTCGCTGGAAGACATTCGCGATAGCGTCGTCGAAGAATTGGGGCTGACTTCGCTGCACGTTCGATCGATTCGACGAGACTTAGAAGCACTTCAAGCTGCTGGGCTCGATGTTGCGTCCGAAGAAACGCAGAGTGGAAAGGTCTGGAAGTTGCGAAGGGTCGATAAGGGGCTGCATAAGATCACTATTTCCGCTAGCGAACTTATTTCGCTTTCCATGGGCCGCGACTTGATGTTGCCTTTGGTAGGAACGACCTTCTGGCAAGGTATCGAAGCGTTCTGGAATAAAGTCCGCGAGCAACTACCGACTGGCGTTTGGGATCATTACCAACGATATCGCCGAACAATGCGCGTCATGGGACTCCCAAATAAGAGTTACGAGAAACAGCAAGGGATTCTAAAGACGATCAATCGATCGATACAAGAGCATCGTCGTGTCGAATGCGAATACGAATCGTTAGGAAAGCCAATATCAAAACGGCTGCTAGAACCGTACGGAATTGCCATCTATCAATCGAGCATCTACGTGGTTGCAATCGAAGCGTTCAAGCATGAAGACCGCGAACCGCAGGAACGGCTAAGGCACTGGAAGCTCGATCGATTTACCAAAGCCACGGCCCTCGACGATTGGTTCCGGCCAGACGATGAGGTCGATCTCGAGCAACATTTAGGGCAGAGCGTTGGGATCTTCAGCGGCGAGCGGGCGATACCTTATCGAATTCGACTTTCAAAAAACGCATCGCGATGGGTTCAAGAAGATCCTTGGCACATCCAGCAAGTCGTTGAACCTCAACCTGATGGCACGAGTATCCTTACAGTACCTACCTATCATCCAATGGAAATCATTCCACGTGTCCTCACATTGGGAACCGAAGCCGAAATATTGGAACCCAAGGAAGGGCGAGATGGAATTCGCGAATTGATTGAACAACTCAGCGTTGCTTACAAGAAATAGTTGTATCGCGACTTTGAATCGGTCATAATGCGATGATTGAACGGAAAGGCCTTACAATGAGCGCGACGACACCCGAAACGCAAAAACTTAGCTACGAACAATACGTTTTGTTTCCCGACGACGGGCGGCGGCATGAGATTATAGATGGAGTTCATTTCGTGAATCCAGCACCGGGCACACAACATCAAAGCGTCTCCAAACACCTTCAATACCAACTGTATACCAAGATCGAATTGGCAGGACTCGGGTTGTTCTTTTCCGCCCCGGTCGACGTCCAGCTCTCCGATAACGACATCGTGCAGCCAGATCTCGTCGTTGTGCTCAATAAAAAAACCAAAGGGATCACGCCGTCCAAGATCGACGTCGCTCCGGATCTGCTCGTCGAAATCCTTTCGCCATCGACCGCAGGCTATGACAATTCAGTAAAGAAGCAACTCTATGAACGATCCGGTGTGACCGAGTATTGGGTAGTCGATCCATTCGAACAGAAGATAGATCAATGGGTACTTGCCGAAAACAAATACGTGCTTCAGCCAGCCGCAATACGCATTCGACTGAGTATACTTCCTGAAATTACGATCGACACCGACAAGATCTGTTAGCCATTCGGTGAAGAGCGAGTCAACTCAGGAAAACCGGACGGCTAGCGCCGTTCCGCTACCAAAACCTTATTTCCAACGTGCGTGACATTGATCTTACCGTTTGTAGTGGATCAACCGACGTTATTTTTTACCCTTTCCTACATCCCTTCCTTACCTTCTCCTACCCCGCTATTTTTTGGAACCATTCATGAAAAGTTACACTAACACAGTCCGTCTCCTTGCCGTCATAACAGCAGTTACATCAAGTCGGCTACTTTTGGCCGATGGCACTGAATACCAGTCTGAGATGTTCAAAAATGTCAGGCTGGTTTACGAAGACACGTTTGATGGTCCTCTCAATTCCGACTTCTGGGAAATCCGCCAAAGCAGTACTTGGGTCATCAAAGATGGCATCTTGATTGGCGGTCAATCGTCGAAAACATTTCAGGAAACGATGATTGCGAAAGGCGACAAGGCGCATGCCGGTTTCAAACCCGTGATCTGGCTTAAGCAAGTACCTGAAAATTTCGTCTGCTCCATGCGAATGCGATACGACGCCAAGGCATACGATCCGAGGTTTCCTATCCTTGATCTCGGCCATCACATCCACACTCTAACTTTTGGAGAAAAACTGACGACGCTGACGATCAAGAAGGATGTCGAAACGATCAAAGTCGAAGAGCCGTTCCTGCCGCTCAATCAATGGTTAGATGTCGCCATCGAACTAAAAAAAGGAACGCTTGTCTTGAAGATCGACGGAAAGAAAAAGGTCTTCCAAAGCCCAAATATCGATATGGCCGGACAAGCCCAGATCGATTTCAAAGGCGTCGATTACGGAACCTGCCAGATCGACAACATCAAGCTATGGGAAGGAAAGTAAACCAATGGCGTTGCAGAAAATCACGGTAAACATCAAGATGAAACAAATCACCCTCATACTCGGCTTCCTATTCTGCTTTGCGACAGCCGCATGGGGAGCTGACAGCCGGTTCAATGTTCTCTTTATTATATCGGACGATCTTACGGCAACGGCCCTGTCATGTTACGGAAATACTGTTAGCCAGACTCCGAATATCGATCGACTTGCAAATCAAGGAACGCGATTTACGCGCGCGCTCTGTCAGGGAACTTACTGCGGACCATCGCGAGCTTCGTTCATGTCGGGTTACTATCCCCATGCGACTGGGGTTCTGGGATACACCAATCCACGACCGGAAATCGGCGATCGTGCAACTTGGTCTCAACACTTCAAGAACAGCGGTTACTACGCAGCGCGCGTTAGCAAGATTTACCACATGGGTGTACCTGGCGGGATTGAAGAAAGGGGTGACGGGCGCGACCACAATTCGGGAGATGGAGCCGATGATCCCGCATCTTGGACGGAAAAATTCAACAGCCCCGGTCCGGAATGGAAAGCTCCTGGCGTTGGAGAAACACTCGAAGGTAATCCAGACGGAAAGAAACCGGTAGTAGGTGGCAACACGTTCGTGGTTGTCGCCGCAGACGGTGACGACAATATCCACTCCGATGGTAAGACATCGGCCAAAGCGGTCGAGCTCATCCGTCACCATTCAGCAAACCCGTTTTTCCTGGCTGTCGGCTTCGTCCGCCCTCACGTTCCATTTGTCTCACCCCAGTCGTACCACATGCCGTATCCGTTTGATCAAATGACACTTCCAGAGAAGTTGACTGGCGATTGGGATGACATCCCCAAGTCGGGTATCAACTACAAGACAAGTTTGAACATGCAGATGAATGAGGAGCGGCAGAAGAAGGCTGTCGCTGGCTACTATGCTGCGGTGGCATTCATGGATGCACAGGTCGGCAAGGTTCCTGGAAAACAACCGGCCGTCTGCCGCTCTCTGGTAGAGCTGCTCGATTTGTACCCGACGATCTCAAGTCTATGTGGTCTTGAGATTCCCTCACGCCTTCAGGGCAAAGACATTTCGTCGATGTTCGACAATCCTACGGCGACGGTACGCGATTGTGCTTTCTGCGTTGCACCGTCTAGCAAAGGTTTTTTACTGCGCGAGGATCGCTGGGCTTTCATTCAATATGCCGAGGACGGATCGAAAGGGATCGAGCTCTTCGATATGGTCAATGACCCGTTTCAATACACAAATCTTGCCAGTAAACCTGAAACCGCCGACATCGTGCAAAGGTTCCAGGCTAAGTTGGCAGCTAAGCTTAAAGCCGTGCGTGACAATGATCTAGAACGCTAATAAAAACTTTTTTGAAAATAGCTTGCCCGAATAGCCGCAAAGGTGATCCTCATGGTCCCAGCCTGCTTGGCAAACCCCTCACCCCCGACCCCTCTCCCCGAAACGGGGCGAGGGGAGGAAAGAAGGTTCGCGATCAACGTAGGTAAGCAAACGAGTTTGCGCACAATGTTTGGGAGATGAACTTGCGCAATACATGGAAGTCTGTATAACATGGTGCATCACAACTGACTGGCAATCAAACGCGAAATGAATTCTTCTAAGGTCCGACACGATGCGCAATTCTATTTTGTTATTGACTCTACTTGCCATGACGCTCATCCCGATGAATCCGAGTATCGCACAGGGCAGTTCTGCTCAACACTCGATGACAATCGACGATCTCTTTCGTTTTGATCGCGTTGCGGAACCGGCATTGTCGCCTGACGGCAATTGGGTTGCTTATCAATTGACGAAAAACAATATCGAGAAGCACGAATCTCAAACCGCGATCTATCTAAGTGCAGCCGATAATAAGAGCCCGCCGCGTTCGCTAACGAACTCTGGAAAAAAGGACTCGCGACCTCGGTTCAGCCCGGACGGTAAATCGATCGTCTTTCAATCCAACCGATCCGACTCGATGCAACTCTGGTTAATCGACGTCCAAGGAGGCGAGGCTCGCCAGTTGACGTCGCTTGCAACCGAAGCTTCCAACGCGGTATGGTCACCCGACGGTAAGAAAATCGCTTTCCTTTCAACGGTTTTGCCGGAGTTCTCAGAACTGCCATTTGAAGCATCGGATGCGGCGAACAAGAACGCGATCGAAGAGCAGTCCAAGCGACCGGCCACCGCTCGAATTTTTACGCGATTGTTTTACCGACATTGGGACGCGTATGTCGAAGGAAAGCGGCAGCATATTTTTGTTTTGAATCTAAAACAAGGCCCAAATGGATTAGCGCCCGAAGGCTTGCCGATCGATGCGACTCCTGGCGATCGAGATGCCTACCCAACATCTTCAACGTTTTCATCCAATGAAGATTTTTGCTTCAGTCCCGATAGTCTTCACTTAATTTTTACCGCCGTGCCTGTCGAGAATGAGTCGTGGAGTACCAATTTTGATTTATGTCGCGTTGCGATCGACAACCGTTCTACGAAATGGCCGACGCTTACCAAGGCGAACTTAGCGGCAGACAGCGGGCCTCGTGTGTCACCCGATGGTGGTTCGCTTGCTTGGCGATTTCAGAGCAAGCCCGGTTGTGAAGCTGATCGATGGCACATCGCTGTTGCTAAATTGACAGCCGACGGGCAAATCGAATCGCCTCCAGTCAATTGGACAGCGGGCGTCGACGAGTCGGCGGGCGAGTTTGTCTGGCTCAATAATGAACAGATAATCATGACGGCGGACCAACGCGGCGCTCAACAGCTTTTATCAATCAAGGCTCCGGCAGCCAGCACCGGGAACGCGTCGAGCAAAAGCAATGTGAGCTTGTTCTCGACCGATGGCGGTTTGCATTCGGGATTGAACGCATCGCAAAATGTGGTTGTCTTCAGTCGCTCGACGATGAACCAACCGGCTGAAATTTTTGTGCAACGTGGTCGCACACCCGCAATCAATATCAGCCAAGCAAATCATCGGTTGCTTTCCGAATTAAAACTTCCTCGACCTGAGTCGATCGATCAGATTACGATCGAGGGGGATCGCAAAATGCAGATGTGGTTATTGAAACCACCGAACTTTGATCCCTCCAAGAAATATCCGACGGTTTACTTAGTGCATGGCGGACCTCAAGGTGCCTGGGAAGATGGATGGAGTTATCGATGGTGTCCTCAGTTATGGGCGGCGCAAGGTTACGTAGTTGCCATGCCCAATCCACGCGGCTCGACAGGCTTCGGACAGCAATTTGTCGATGAGATTTCTGGTGATTGGGGCGGCAAGTGCTATCGCGATCTTATGACGGGTGCTGACTATGTCGAGAGTTTGCCGTACGTCGATAAAGATAGGATTGCCGCAGCCGGTGCAAGTTTCGGTGGCTACATGATGAATTGGTTCGCGGTTAACACCGGACGATTTTGCTGCTTGATCACCCATTGCAGCGTATGGAATTTCGAAAGCATGTGGGGAACGACCGATGAGCTATGGTTCGATGAATTCGAGCATGGCGGCCTACCGTGGGAGCAGCCAGAAAAGTACCGCGAGTTTTCTCCGCATGTGAAAGCAGCAGCTCTTGGTAAATTCAAAACGCCGATGCTCGTGATTCATAACGATCTCGACTTTCGATGTCCCATCGGTCAGGGGCTGGAGTTGTTTGCGTCGCTGCAGCGTCAGGGTGTTCCTAGCCGATTGGTTAATTTTCCTGACGAAGGTCACTGGGTTAACAAGATGCCCAATAGCCGACTATGGCACGTAGAAGTGTTTGGTTGGCTAACCAAGTACTGCCCGACTAACCGCGATTAACCCCGACGCGACGAGGTCGTATTCGATTTGCATGAGACGTCATGCAAGCCGAATCAACGCGAACAGTTCGCGGTTCATCAGCAAAACAAGCTTGTTTCGAATCCGTCGATGACGCGATGCCATCGGTGAGTGCCAATTGGATCTTGTTAACAAAATCACTCACACTGCCAAGGCAGTCGAAGCAAAGGGAATCGCAGCGCTGCGAATGCGAGTGCCCATTGGACTTTGGTAATCGTTGTTTGATCGCTACCTTGAGCGAATCGCAATCCATCGTGGAAGCGGTGGCGAAGAGCAACGCGCAGGAACTGAGCGGGGCAATGGAACCAAAAGCAAGTAGACTCGCGTGAATTGCTCCTTCCAATGCTTCGTCGAGAACCTTAGGGCTCCACGAAATATGATTGAGCGAGAGATCCGCCGACTGGCGGCTAATCCAACTTGGAAGTTTCCCTGTCGGAAGTGTTAGCGAGCAAACGGTGCTTCGTCCGACGTGATTCGATACATCGATATGGCCGCCAAGATGACGAGCGATTTCGAGGATTTGCGGCTCGATACACCAATCTTGGTCACGACCTCCCGACCAATCTCGCACGAAAAACGTAAGCCAGTCTCGACGTTTGTCGGCTAAGCAAAATTCGACTTCAATTCGATCTCCGTCTACGCCGGTATCGATCGCGGCTGTAACGAGATGGTCGAGAATAGCGAAAATTAGCTCGGGACTCGACCATACTTTGACTAACGCATCCGGTTCAATGGTATCAATTCGGATACGCGAATGGGCTGCCAGTTGATTCCAATGGGCAAGCGGAGTCGTCATCCATGACTGGATATCGAAAAATCGACGACGCAGAAGCGCACTCGGCAATTGTAGGGAACTGGGTTCGACCACTCGATCACTCCGACCATCCAACAGAAGCACGTACAATAAAGTTCCAATCGGCATTCCCGAATCGGTAGCAAATATCGAGTCGTGAAATGCAAGCAATCTCGCATCGCGATGTGACAAGTATATGGGTGGTATCGATTTTGTGTCCTATCGATTTTGTGGAATGAGTTAGATGGGATGAGTTAGATGGGATGAGGAGCCGCCTGAAGGCGGAACTAAAAACAGGCGACGTTTTGCTAGCGACGTTGCCGAATTTTTGGTTTGTCACGGTTTTTCCGGAGAGATTCTGGAATGGCCTGGTCGAATCGTCCGATGGAATACGAAGATGGACTCGTATTGTCTCGCCGTTCAAGGGCGGTCGAGGCGAGTAGCGTCAAAGAATTTAATTTAGAGACTTCAACTAGGTTCGGACTGCCAAGGATGGTGTCGCGATGACGGGCTGGATAGAGCGAAGAATCGGAGACTCGCTGCAGAGCGTGTCGACGCATTGTCATCCGTCGGCCATTGGCCTGGCGGTTGCATTTGGATTAGCCATCGGGCTTATCCCCAAAGACAACCTGCTGGTTCTGGTTCTCGCTGCATCGATGTGCTTTGTCCGCATGAACTACTTGCTCGCTGGAATGCTCATTGTCGCGGTATCCTTTATGGCTCCATGGACCGATGGCGTTATCGGCAGGCTAGGGCAATGGATTCTTGAACGACCAGCATTGCAAGAGTTCTGGAACGAAATTGCGAGTTGGCCGATTCTTCCGTGGCTGCGATGGAGCAATACGGTGGTATTAGGCGGTTTTATCGCTGGAGCGATAAGCTTCGTGCCGACCTATTCACTTTGCCTGTTGTTGACCCATCGATTCCAACGCTTGCGCACACAGCTTCGCGTCGATGCGATCGTAACCGAAGTCAAACACTACCACGTTCAAGTGCAAGCCGATCAACGCCGTCGACAGCAAGTTAATCCTGAAGCGCCAGCCGAAGATCGACGGCGGTCGATCAAAAAACGTGGCTCGCAGCAGCATCGCATCGACAAGAATCCGGCTTCGGAAGTTGTAAAGCCGAACGTTATCGAGCCTCGTCCAGAGCCTGCAAAGCACAAGGCGGTTCTGTCGATTCCTTCGCAGTCGACATCGGCAATGTTGCAGGAAACTGTTATCGAAATTGTTCGATATCGCCCCAAGGGAACATCGAGCGTGCCCTCGAAAGAGCCCCAAGCGATCATTCATTCCTCTCCCAATCATTCTAACGCTAGTTCTTCGACTACGATGAATCCAATCATTCAAGAGAATATCCAATCCAAACTGGACCAATTTGCGAGGCGCTCGTCGGAACAGGTTCCCAAGTCGGAAGATATCGCGACCGAAAGAGCCAACGCGCTGCCGATGGTCAGTGAACCCGCTCCTGAAAAGCCACGGGAAGAAGCGCTTCGATATTTGCTTTGGCATCTAAGCGGCGTACATCGACAAGCGCGGCACCAGGAGCCGGTTTCATGAAATCAGTACGGTTTTGGTTGCTCGTACTCGGCTTATTCGCTGCCGTGCTCGCCATTGGTCCAGTCGGCGACTGGTTGATTCGAACCGAGTTTCAACGTCGAACCGGGACGCAGCTTTCGATGAAAAAGTGCCAGTTCAACCTTTTGACCGGCAATCTTTTTATCGAAGGAGCGATCGTTGAACCGATGTCTGGCTCCGAGGAGACGTCGATAGGTCCATCGTCCAGTATGAAGATTGCCAAGCTTTGGTCCAAAGGGTCGCTTGAGCAACTGCTTTATCGAAAACTCGCTGCCCCGATTACCGCCATGAACGGCGTCGCCCTTGAAGTCACTGACTCGGAAGAACGCCAAGTACCAGCCATTTATCCGGTTACTCAAGCGGCGTTTGCACAACCGTTAGTTATCCATCTAAACGACAAGACTTCCAATTCCGAAATCGAGCAAGCCTTTCAAAACGCTCAAAACAGCCTGAAGGATGATCGCTTAGCGTATGACAGTATTGCACGCCAGGTCATGGCACTCGAACAACAACCGTTTCAATTCGAAAACCCTCTCCGCGACCACGCATCGATTCTGGCGGCTCAGCAACGCGTCACTAGCTTGCGCCGCGAACTGGATCAACTACAGACGGCAATTGAACGTCGGATGGAAAATCTCCAGCAATCCGATGCTAACACGCAGCGAGTGACTTCCGATGAGTCTCCCGTGACCGATACGGTCGCCACGACGCCTGAAATCGAAATGAAAATGATTGAAGCGCAGGCACGCTGCCTCACCGAACAGTTCATCTGTTCAAGCGTCGAGATGCTGAAGCCCTATCTTGGATTATCCGCCAGCCTAGCACGACGCTGGCTTATCACCAATCATTCAAAATCGATCGCTTCTAACCCTTTTTCTATCGGCACGCGTTCGTTCGAGAGTCGCGGACAAAACTATCGCTTCGGGACCATGCATGACAATGAAGTACTGTTTGGATCGATTCACCTCGATGGCGACTTCGCTGCTGACGATCAGATGATTCCCTTTACCGGCAAAATGAAGAATATCGGTAGCCAGAGTTTGCGAGAAGAAAGTTCACCCGCCTTCGACCTTGTATTCAACAAATCGAAATCGCCGAGCGAACTTGAAATTCCAGCCGTCGCAATCAATGCAACGATCATTCCCGATCGGCGAGGATTTCGGATTCAAAGCCAAATGATTCCAGCGAGTTCCTTGATTACCTCGACGGCCAGCGGCGATTGGCAACTAGCGGCCTTTGGTCAAGAGTCGTCTGTTATTCTAGTTTGGTTAATACATCAATCAGAATGGAGTCTCGACGTCGATATCCGGGGCAAGCAGTGTGAGATTGTCGTGAAGCGCAATGCAGTTGACGAGCCGGCAAGCAAGAATCCGATCGCACCGAAATTCGAGCCATGCTTTTCATCGCACGAATCCGTCAGTATTGCCAAAGCGAGAATTCGAGGCGACTTGGTCAATGGTTTGCCGGAGCAACGATCCTTTTTGTTCGCCAGCCCGATACTTGGCGAGTTGGAAAAATCGATGGCTGTTCAGGAGAAGAAGGCGATCGAATTGAGCAACGTCTTGAATCGCCAGAAAGCGGAAGCTTTTCAAAAGCAAGCCGCAGATCGCCAGCAGTCGAGTCTGGTGTCGCTTCATCGCCAGTTCTCAGAAACCTACGGCAACTTGCAGTCGCGATTAATGCAATTCGAATTGAAACTTGCCCAATCGCTTCAGTCGCGAGAAAACCTAAGGCTTTCAAGCGAAAGCCCTGAAAGCCTTCTCCGATGACACGTAGCTGTGTCTCTCCGGAGCCCACTGAATCCCCGCAGCTTTGCTGCGGGGTCAGTCTTGGAAAGACTGACCTACGTGATGTTTCACGATCTAGGTGCAAACTACGGTCATCCTCTACCGCGCGTCGGGGACTTTAGCTGACGCTTCACGTGACTGTATGTCAGGTGCGTCGCTGGATGGCGCGCGCTTTATCAACGGAATTTGCCGGCGAATATTCGAGATGTCTTCTTGAATGGCGGCGATCGCTTCCTGATAGCTCGGACTGAGTCCTTGCTCGGAAAGAGCCGACTGTATTGGTATCGATCCTTCGTACGCCGATCGGCTACTGATCCAATCGTGGGCGGCAGTTAATTTGGCTGCAAGTTCGGTACGTTCGATCAGGCCAGCGGTGAGCTGTTCGTTCACTTCGTTCTTCACTCGAAACTCGGTCGATTCGGCGACCAGTCGGGCATTCTCACGTTCGAGCGCCCGAAGTTGTTCGATGTAGTGATTCTGCATCTGAAAAATAGTCTGGGTCATTTCCCATCGGGCGAGTAAATCGGCATTCTGTACGCGAAGCATGGTTAGATCGCTCTCGACGTTCAGTTGAATCGGTTTTTCGACTGCCGCTTGCGGCGGGCGGCTGAAACCACCAAGTGAGCGACCTAAGGGAGACGATAACATTGGCGGTGCTGAGTCCGACTGTACGATGGCTTCCGATTCACTAGATGTCGAGTGAGGGACGGAGCCGGCACCTTCTTTGGCATCAGCAGTGGTTGCTTGGTCGTCGATAACATAACAACGGTCGCCATCACATTTATGGGAAGCCAATTGAACGTCGAGTTTGGGAATTTGGCAATCGAGGGACGTTACGGGGCATGCCTGCCGATCTCGCTCGCAAGCCAATTCGTTGGGAGTCACCGTCGACTCCTCGGCATCCACGACTGCGGGCAGCGGAAATGCTAAAATTGAACCAAATGCAAGGCCTTTCCAGTTGAATCCGTTCATACTTCATGCTCCTTTGCCCTAGTTTTTGTTGCTCGGTAAACGGTGGCAGCGAATCTCCAGGTCCGATCAGCCACACGACTTGGTGCCTGCACTGTATCGAAAAAACCCTTTTAATCGAAAGAGCAACGCGATAAAAAAGTGACGGATCGGTGGGGCAGAGTCGGAATTTGGGCTGTCCTAATGTGTCGGCCTTGTCTACAATGAGGGCAGTGTATCAGGCACAAGCTTTTAGCTGTTAATTCAGTTTCACAACCATAAACCGTACTACCGAGGTCGAAAAACATGGCGATATTGCTCACCGAGAACGCCGCCCAACAAGTTCGTAAGTTCAAAGAAGAGAACAGTTTCGGAACGGACACGTTCCTTCGAATCGGTGTTGCAGGCGGTGGTTGCAGCGGCTTTAGTTACACTTTAGCATTCGACGACGCCTACGAAGCGACGAAGGACAGCAAATACGAACAGCACGGTGTTGCGGTCGTCGTCGACAAAAAGAGCGCTCTCTATCTAGATGGCACGACAGTCGATTGGTTCCACAGTCTCGAAAAGCAAGGCTTTACTTTCGAAAACCCGAATGCTGTTAAAAGCTGCGGTTGCGGAAGTTCGTTCCAAGCTTAGACGTGCCCACCTGCGGTGTGGCCGGTGCTCCATGCGGCTTGAAAGTTATAGCCGCCGATGGGTCCGTCGAGATCCAAAATTTCGCCAGCTAAGAAGAGCCCTGGCACTAATCGGCTTTGCATAGTCTTCGAATCGACTTCGGTAAGCGAGACACCGCCAGCCGTCACCTCGGCCTTTGGATATCCACGTGTACCGCAAACAGGGATTCTCCACCCCTTGATTCGCTCGACGATCGCGATGCGATGACGTTTCGCCAGCTCGGCCATCCGCGTTTCTGCCGACACATTCGCATTCACCAAGAGACTATTTACCAGACGCTTGGGTATCCGCTCGGCAAGCATGTTTGAAATTTGCTTTTGAACGTGCGAGCCTCGGCAGGCTGCGTCGAGCCACGCAAGGCAATCGCTGTCGCTGACATCCGGAAGTAGATCGATGGCAAGCGATGCAAATTTGTAATCAGGAAGTTCCGATACATATTTCGAGACATTCATTGCCGTCGGCCCGCTGCAACCGAAATGCGTCCATAGGAAACCACCTCGCGAAGTGAAGGTTTGTGCATCTTTACCCTTGGGCATACGGCCATCGGGCAGCGCGGTTACCGATGCGTCGTCGAGCGTGATTCCAGACATATCATGAACCCAAGCGGCTGGCGATAGAATAGGCGTTAAGGCTGGTCGCAACTCTGTGATCGAATGCCCCATTGCTTTCAGCCAAGCGTAGCCATCTCCGGTGGTACCACAACCGCTGAAACTCAGACCGCCAGTGGTCATGATAACCGTGGAAGCATCGAGCTCTTCGTTTGCAAACGAGACAACAAATCCCGACTGACTGGCATGGCGTGCGACTCGTGTAACCGCAACACCGGTTCGAATGGCGGCACCCGCCTCGATGAGCCGTTGAACAAGGGCGTCGCGAACGTCGATCGCCTTGTCGCTTTCAGGAAATATCTTACCTGTCTCTTCGACTTTGGTCTTCACACCCATCCGATGAAATTGCTGTACAACCTCTTCTGGCGGAAGCCGACTGAGCGGTGAAAGCAAAAAGCGTCCTTGTTTTCCGAAGGCGTCGGCAATCTGACGATCGGAACAGGCATGAGTAATATTGCAGCGTGTTCCACCTGACATCAGGATTTTGACACCTGCTTTGTTGTTCTTTTCAAGAACCAAAACGCGTCGACCGCGAAGAGCCGCTGTTCCGGCAGCCCAGAGACCAGCAGCTCCTCCACCGACAACGATGCAATCCCAAGGTGTCGGCATGCTTATGATTCGTCCGCTACGGCGTCGTCGGGCGTTTCGTTATCGCTATCGTCGTCATCATCGTCGTCGAGATCTCGATAGTTGATCACTGAAATAGCTTTTTTGAGCGTCTGAACCATCGAGGCGACGGGCGGATCTTGGCTGGTAAACAAACGATACTGATAGGCTGCTTGTCGGATAAACATTTGCAAGCCGGAGACAACCGAACAGCCAGCCGCCATTGCAGACTTCAAAAGTAAAGTGCGTTCAGGGTTGTAAACCGTGTCGAAGACAATTTGTCCCTCTGACAGTTTTGCGGCGTCGTAGGGTGAGTTGTCGATATCAGGAAACATTCCAATAGGACAGCAGTTGATGATCAGTTTTGGTTTAATGTCGTAACGAGAGACCCACGGAATGGCTTTGCCGCCAATACTCACTGCCAAAGCTTCGCTGCGTTCGTGCGTTCGAGAGGAAACCATGATGTTGGCTCCCCGTCGCGCAAGCCCGTAACCGATCGCACGGGCTACTCCACCAGCCCCAAGGATCAGGACTCCCATTCCTTTCAACGGTTCCGATTCGCTGCTCGCTTTGGTGACAGCCTCAGATATGCAGTCCATGGCAGCTCGATAATCGGTGTTGTACCCCACCATCCCTTCGGGCGTAAACAAAACCGTGTTGATGGCACCGACATCTTTTGCCGCCGTGTCGGCTTGGCTGAGGAAATCGATAATCGCTTCTTTGTGTGGAATCGTTACGCTCAGTCCACCAATTCCATACTCCTGACTCCACTCCAGAAAGGTCTCAAGATCAAAATGCGGAATGCGAAACGGTATATAGCGAGCATTGATTCCTTGAGAAGCAAACGCGGAGTTATGTATCAGCGGCGAATAGCTATGTGCGACCGGATCAGCAACCACGCCGTATAACTTGGTCTTCGCATCGATCGTATCCACTCGGTACATATTGAGCATTTGATCGAAAGTAAGCTGTCCAGGCGCAACGCGTCGTTCGGAGCTATAAACACAGTAGGTAAACGGAGCGCCGTATCGAGTCGCCAGTATTCTAGTGACCGTTCCGATATCACCCATGCTAATGCCAATCGTAGGAACTTTGGCAGTCTGCATGAGATTCAACATCCGCTTCACGTCAGAAAACGTATTAGCTAACGCCGCGATCTTGATGATGTCGGCATCGACCTTAGCCAGTTCGCCATGTATGGTTTCTAAATCGTTAGGCGTGCCCTCGAAATTATGCAAGCTTACGATTCGCTTGGTCTTGCCGTACCGCGGTATTTTGTCGGCAATGTCCTCCTCTAGGTCAACGTATTCGACCCCCATGGCGATGGCAGCTCGCAACAACATCAATCGCTCATCTTCGGATCGCTCCCACCGCCCGCCATCCGCTTTGCGACGGCAAGTAACAACCACCGGCGTTGGACGATCTTTAAGCAGTCGTGTCAGATCAATACTGCGTCCGATATAGTCAAGTCGGATCTCAATCAGCTTGGCACCGGCGTCAGCGAGTCGCTGGTGTTCGGCGAGCGTATGTTTGTGACGAGTTCGAGCAACGGTAACGCAAATCATCTTATACTTCTAATGTTGGAACGTAATAAAATTGGGATAGAAAAATGAATGGACGATCAATCCTCGGGTGGACCGTTCCACGCAAGGAAGCGATTCAAAAGCACTGGACCAGGTTCGGTCAGAAAACTTTCGGGATGAAACTGCCATCCTTCGATGGCAAGGGATCGGTGTCGAACGCCCATAATTTGTCGGCGTCCTTGGGTATCATCAACCCATGCGGATACTTCTAAGACATCGGGCAACGATGTCGGTTCGATGACCAACGAATGATATCGCGTCGCCACAAACGGATTGGCTAGCCCTGCGAACATCCCGCGGTTATCGTGGAAAATCCGATCGGTTTTTCCGTGCATCAATTCGGGAGCTCGAACGATCTTGGCTCCAAAAGCTTGGCCGATCGACTGATGGCCGAGACAAACGCCGAGTACCGGAAATTCGCCATGAAGTTCTTGAAGCACCGGCACGCTGATTCCAGCCTCCAAAGGCGTGCAGGGACCGGGCGAAATAATGATACGCTCGGGGTTCATTTTTCGAATTTCCCCAACGTCGATTTCATCGTTACGAAAAACCCGGACGTCCAATAACGGGTTGATTTCGCCCAATCGTTGCACAAGGTTATAGGTAAAAGAATCGTAGTTATCGATGACTAAAATCATATCTGAACCTGTTTCTGGGGCGTCGCTCGCCTACAATGGAGACATATATCCTAGTCGAGTTCACCGTTCTATCGAAGCCAGACTTTGCGGGAAAAGGCCCTGAGCCTGACGGTTGTTCGGTTTTTTCGGCTTTTTCCTATTCCGTAGGGTTCGCCAGCCATAATGCGGATGCGAAACAAGTCGCTATATTTTTACAAAGCAATGGAATGATGCATCCTTAAGGATTCATTGAGCAGACAACCCGATTTAGACAAATTTCCCTCGGACTCGGCGAGCATGCGAGCTGCGATCCAACCTGCAACGTTGCCAAAAGCGCGAGCTCCCAAATCGATCGCTGATAGTGCTCCGTCGTTGCAGCCTCCCCAAGCCACAGCCGAATCCAAAAAATCGTGGCGTGACTATTGGAAGCGGTTTTCTTCACTGATATCGAGCGGACTGTTTCATACGCTGCTGATCATTATCCTCGCGATTATCGCAGTCAAGAACCAAGACGATATGCCAACGGCATTGGTCGTCAATTCTGGGGTAAGCAAAGTCGAATCAGACATCGTCAACTTCGAAATGCACAAAATTCATTCGGTCGTACCGGTGGCCGACGCCGAAGCTCGAACCGCTGCCGCACTTTCTGAAAGCAACGCCGTGTCGACCAGCGCACCATCGTCGCCGGTTTCTTCGGAAGCAATGGTTGCATCGACCCTTGGGGCTACTTTCAAAGCTCCTTCTTTCGATCGCTACGAAAGCACGTTGTCGGCGTTTTCGCCTTTACCACCGATGTTTGCCAAAGGTTCCCTGGAAGGGCGATCACAAGACAACCGCACCAAGTTGGCTCTATCGCGCGGCGGGACGGCGGGAAGTGAAAAAGCGGTGGAAGCAGCGCTGGTTTGGCTTGTCAAACATCAATATCGAGATGGTGGTTGGAGCATGAATTTCACTGACCCCGACTGCCCGTGCCAAGGACAGTGTACGCATAGCAGCAACGAAATCCTCGATCTGAAACGTCCTTCTGCGACCGGCCTTGCGCTGCTCAGTTTTCTTGGTGCTGGCTACACGCACAAAGAAGGAAAGTACAAAGATGAAGTCTATCGTGGATTAATGTACTTGGTGGACCACATCAAAATCGACAAGGCCGATCAGTTTGACTTCCGAGATCCGGGGCAATTTTCGAGAACGCAGCATCAAATGTACGAACAGGGAATTGCTACGTTAGCCATTTGTGAAGCGTACCAGATGACTCACGACCCTATTCTCAAAAACACCTGTCAAAACGCGATCGATTTTATTCAAGCCGCTCAATCATACGATGGATCCTGGGGTTACAATCCTCGACAGCCCGGCGATCTTTCGATCGTAGGATGGCAAATGATGTGCCTCAAAAGCGCCTATAGCAGCGAGCTTACTATCAACGCACAGCGAATTCGAGGTGTCGATCGATTCTTAGCGTCGGTTCAATCTGAGGGCGGGGCAAAGTATGGCTACCGGACTCCACAACCGACACCCAGCATGACATCGATCGGACTGCTCATGCGACTCTACCGAGGTGTATCGTTCATGGACCCGAGAATCTTGCGTGGGGCGGCATATATTGCGGATAGTGGTCCTTCTCGGTCCGATGTCTATTTTAATTACTATGCCACGCAGCTTTTATTTCAACTCAATAATGTTCATTGGGCCAAGTGGAATCCCAAGCTTCGTGATTACCTCGTCAAGTCGCAAAACCAGATCGGACACGAGGCTGGGAGTTGGTATTTTGACGACGATTCACACCCGTCGTCCAATTCCAAGGGTGGTCGCTTATACTGTACCGCTATGGCTGTTATGGCCTTGGAAGTTTACTATCGGTACATGCCGATCTACCTGGACGTTATAGAGCAACCCTTCAATTTCTAGTGACTATATGGACGACTTGAAAGTAGAGAACTGGCTTTCTTAAATCAGTGGTCTTCACGCGATACAGCCAATCCAGCGCGTCGAAAAAACTACGGTTTTCGACCGAGTCTATCCGCTTCTTCCCCGATCCTTTCCACGACGACATCCTGCGCTTGCGGTGAAAAAAAACCAACTCCGCCGGAATAAAGACCGCGAGTTTCGTAACCGCCCTCCTTCAGCACGCGAGCCGACGGTAGATAGCCGAAGACATCATTGCAATACGCCGCAATCCAAAGACGTTGTTGCCCGAGTCGCTCTTCCAACATCGAGACATAGTCGACAACGACCTCTCCGGGTAGTCCGACAAGCGTCAAGTCTTGTCCGAATTGCCATATAGCAAAAGACGTCGAATAATGCATTGGCAACTCTTTCCCCGCGTCGAGTGTTTTCAACATCTTGTCCATTACAAAACGCCGCCACGACCCAGATCTGCCGGCTAACTGAGTCAATTCTTCTCGCGACGGCGGCGGTTGTAGAGGCAAGTCGATGTTAAACAACGACGTTTGCAAGGGTCCCGTCACGCTTTGCAACTTTGTCTTGAGAACTCGCATCACTTCGTCACCGAGCGTAAGGCCATGCAGTTGCGATAGTTCTTCGGTGCCGCGCGGATGTGGGTTGGCATCGCCCGCGCATCCTTGCATGAACATGGCTTGTGCTCCTGGATGAGTACGTTCGATAATCTGCTGTGCGTAGCCAGCAAAATCACCGCTTATTTGCAAGGGATTCGAGGCAGGAGTGGTATTGTGACATGCAGCACCGAAAAGCACTCCTCGTAGCTCGCCTTCGGGTGAATCGATGCGGAGGATGGGAACGCTGCGGTCAACATGACCGCGCGGATTGAAACCAAGTATGACTCCATTGGGAGTGAACTCGCGACGATTCATCGCAAACGTAGCGACACCGACGCCCCACGAAAGCTTAGCCGGTTTAAGCTGCGAAAGGCTTTCGGCGGCAACATCTACGAGTTTCCCCTGTAGCCCGCGAGAGTAGGCGATCGTCGCTACAAGTTGCTCCCCTTCAAAATCAAAATCCTCAGCCTTCAATCCAAGCACTGGACCGGTGTGCGTGTGCGATGAGTTCAGCAAAATTTGATTGCGCTGCAATCCAGTCTTCGCGGAGATCAACTGACAGGTTGATTCCGCAAAAGACGCGGAAAAGCCGATCACGTCACTGGTGATAATCAACCCACGATTGCCAGTTGCATCTTCGATCGCCAGCGCCTTTGCAAAGAGGTCCGATGCGACCCCCTGAGACGATTGCGTTCGGCTTGCGTACCCAGACATCCGCACCGGTTCATCTGGCGTGATCATTACGTGAGCCAATCCAATCAGCCATTTTGAATCTTGAGCAAAGCCACTGCGATCCGATACGGCAATGAGTACCGTGATGCAGGCCAATGAGAATTTCGGACTCCTCTTAGCGAACAATATCATTTTGTTCTTCATTTGGCTCTTCCGCAGAATCTGTGGGTCAAAATTGACTATTTATCGTTACGAATAGAAAACCGAAGTTTCACCGGACACCCGTTTCGCATTGGATTTT
>JAWXCK010000074.1:0-205794 GCA_034408855.1 Pirellulaceae bacterium | reverse complement strand
TTTTTGCAATCACTCAGTCCAGTGTTTTCCTTGTATTTCACGGCTAAAATCGATTGCGGATCGCGAAAACCACCCACAGTTTCTGCGGAAGAGCCATAAGAAATGCCCTTAAGGCAAGAAAATGGGGCAAGAAGATAAAGGCGTAAATCATACATGTCGAAACTCTATTTTCTTGCCCCCATCTTCTTGTCTTCATCCTAAATCATCGTCTTTTTCCGAGGCGGGGTCGAGATGGCCGGAGTTGTTGATTGCCAGGAGCAATCGGACGCTGACCATCAGGCTCACAACGAATCCGACCAATCCGAGTAGCGATAGGTCTTTGAGTCCCATCGGCCCGCCGGAGATGAACAGGAGCGGCGGGACTTTGAAGGCCAATAATACCGACGAACCGAGCAACAGCGAACTTGTCAGCAGGCCTAGTACCAATCGATTGATGCTGGGCGAGAGTCCGCGGTGCGATAGATGCACGTCGAGTTTGCCTTGTCGGACCATCTCGACCAGTCCACTGACTTGACCAGGCAGTTTTTCTAAGAGCCCTTCCAGTTCAAAATAGATACGACGTAGCCGTCGTGTCTGTCTACGAGGTGAGAGTCGACGCAGCCACATCTTGCGAAAAAATGGCTGCATGACTTCGAGAAGGCTGAAGGTCGGATTGAGCTGGCCGATGGTTCCTTCCAAGGTGATCAATGTTTTGAGCAACATTGCCGTTTGCTGCGGCAGCGAGATATGATGGCGATGGAGGATGTCGGTGACGTCGTTAAGTACACCCGCTAAATCGAATGCATCCAAGGGCTGCGATCCGTAAGTAGCCACCAAGTCGGCCACGTCAATACTCAGGCCGCTATCGTCGAGTCGAAGCGGGGGCTTGCCGACCCGTTTGATGAGGATCGTTAGCAAGGTGGAATCGGCAGAGGCGATTGCTAAGAGCATTTCTTCGATCGTCTCGCGAAGCGTATCATCGATCCGACCTACCATTCCGAAGTCGAGCAACCCGAGACTGCCGTCGTCAAGAACAAGCACATTTCCCGGATGCGGATCAGCATGATAGATGCCTTTGACGAAGATCATCTCCATGTAAAGTTCGGCAGCCCGGCGAGGGAAGGTATCGAGAATCGGACTGCCGATGTTGGATTCGCTGCCTATGAATTCAGCAATATCGCGCCCTTCTATTCGCTCCATCGTTAAAACACGGGCCGTTGAAAGTTTGGGGAACGGCTTCGGGATTTTCAGCCCTTCGAATTTGCGGAACTCTTTTTCGAAGACCAGCAGGTTGTTAAGTTCGCGCGTAAAGCTCAGTTCTCGTTTGAGAGACCGTGAAAGCTGCTCGACCAATGACCGCGGCTGCCAAGCGGCGAGTTCTGGAATTCGTTCGGCCAAGCCGGCTAATCCAGCTAAGACTTCCATGTCCTCGCGAACTTTACTCTGAATATTGTCGTGCTGGACTTTGACGACCACCGGCGTCCCGTCGTGCAACTGAGCGCGATGAACTTGGCCAATCGATGCCGAGGCGATCGGCGTTTCTTCGAACGATAGAAAGGCTTCATCGATGCTTAGGCCGAGCTCCGAAGAAACAATGTTTTGGACCAACTCAAAGGAGTCCGCCGGAACTTGCGTTTGGAGCATTTGGAGCTCGGTAGCCAAAGCTGATCCGACGAGATCCGGCCGAAGCGAGAGGACTTGTCCGAGCTTGATAAAAGTCGGTCCTAACTCGGTAATCGCCATCCGAATTCGAGTTTCGCGAGTGTAGCTAGCCAGCGGGACGCCCGTTTCGTCCTTGATCCAATCGCGGATAAAGTCGAGCTGCAAGCGACTTAGCCAATCCGCTAAACCGTAGCGGCGAAGGATGACGATAATCTCTTGCCAGCGACGAACATTGCGGTAGAGACGCGGAATGGTACTAATTTTCATTATGAACTCCAGCGTAACTGGCGATGAACTGAATAGGAAGATCCAGCTTGTAATACTGAGCATTCCAAGGCATATTGGGATGACGTCTGTGTGTTCTTTACCTTATTTGAAATAAGCCGATGCCTGGAAAACCACTTGCTGGGATCTTTACGCCCAATATTAGCCCTACCGACGACAAAGGCCGAATCGACGAAGAGACGCTCCGAGGTTACATAGATTGGTTGATCGAGCGAGGTGTCGACGGATTGTATCCCAATGGAAGCACGGGCGAATTTGTCCGATTTACGCCAGAAGAACGGCGACAGATTATCAACATTGTCGTCGATCAAACGAAAGGTCGCGTCCCTATCTTGGCTGGCGCGGCAGAAGCCAACGTTGAGGAAACAATTCGAGCCTGCAATGCTTACGGACAACTTGGCGTCCGAGCGGTTGCGATCGTTGCTCCGTACTATTATCGACTGGCTCCTGAAGGCGTTTATGCTTACTTCAAGGAGATTGCAGATCGCGTCGAAGTCGATGTGACGCTCTATAATATTCCTCTCTTTGCTTCGCCGATCGACGTCAAGACAGTGAAGCGTTTGGCAATGGAATGTCCGCGTGTAGTGGGAATCAAAGACAGTTCTGGCGATCTTCCTCACATGATGCGAATGATTGCCGAGATTCGACCGCAGCGAAGCGACTTCTTTTTTATGACGGGTTGGGACGCGGCTTTGGTGCCGATGTTGATGGTCGGATGCAATGGTGGAACGAACGCGACCAGTGGTGTAGTACCCGAGTTGACCAAAGCGATTTACGAAGCGGCCAGGGCAGGGGAGTGGGACCACGCGATGCAGTTGCAATATCGCTTGTTGCCGCTATTCGACGCCATGATTTCCGTCGCTGAATTTCCAGAAGGCTTTCGACGTGGAGCTCTTATTCGTGGTTGGAATTTAGGCAAGTCGCGGCAACCGCTTTCGGATCAGCAATGGTCGGCTGCCGATAAAGTTCAGAAGCAACTCGAATCGTTGCTGGCCAGTTTCAATCTTGAACCGGCTCGAACAAAATCTCATGCTTCGGCCTCGCGATTAGTCGCCGACGATTCCGTAATCGATCGCATCGTCCGCGAAGTCCTCTCGCAACTCGCGACGCCGATCGATCAGCCAAGCTAACGCGCGGATTTGACGAAGGCCGAGTCGAGTTTGCTCGGTCCGATGCGGACTAAGAAGAGTAATTGTTCGACTTCGCCGGTCGCCGTTTCGGTATAGAAATAATGCTCGCCAAGCCCGCGCGGCGGTGTGCTTGCCGTAACGAGCATAATTTGACCGGGAATCATCGACTGTTCGATAGTCAAGTCGGGCCACGTAGCAGATTCACGTTTCATTTCGCGACGAAGAGCAAATTCCTGTCCGACGATCTTTAGCTTTGGTTGGCCATGTTGGATCTCGGGAGTAATGTGCACCGCTACCGAACCGTCGTCCTTTGGGTAAACGCGAAAATCGAGAAGCAACAACGGGTCTTCGTAGCATGAACCTTTTGCAGCGCCATCCTCGTTGTGAAGAATGACCATGGTTCCAGTTTTGGTTGGTCGAACCGTTATTTCTTTGCGTTGACCATTGCGGCATTGCAACAAGCGCGAATGCGATCGAACATCGGCACCGACGCCAGCCTGTTCGAGCGGATCGTCCTGTAATCGCTTTTCGACCGACTCGATCATCGTTTGCAACGGAAGTGGAACCACCGTATCGACGATGGCGGTCCGGATACCATTGCGATCGAGCCGCTTTCGCATTTCGAGCGGGAAGGCTTGTTCGTTGATGCGAGGCCAAACGGCTTGGAGTTCCTGGAGCTGCTGGGTTCCCATCCTCAGAAAGATAATCTCGACCGGAATGATATCCTCGGCCAGCGACATTGTCTTAATGTGATGTGACGATTTTTGTACCGTATCTTCCAGATTGGACCAACGTGCGCAACCCGAGCAGCTAAGCAGGATTGCAATTGAAGCAAGGCTCAAAAGGATCAAAAGAGTGGTTCGACGATCGCTCACAAACGTGACGGCGCTCCGGCAGAGATTCTGAAATCAGCACAACCGTCAGAGAATAGAGATAGTCACCCTATCGCGTCAAGCTGCGTCGTTTTCCGTCTTTGTGAGCCGCTGGCGCTAGCCACGGGTTCCGAAGGCATTTGGGATTTTTCGAATTGTTGAAGAGAAGAACCGGAGGCTAGCGGCTTGTTGATTTAATCGCCAGCAGCAAGGATTTCGTTTAACAGTCAGCCATAGGCGTACTTCAAAGGCCAAGAGTACGCCTTCGGCTGACTGTTAAACAATTAAATCAAAAAGCGGCTAGCGTTGGGCCGCTCACATTTTCATCAGTCCAGCATTGGGGCGACTTCCGTTGAGCCTTAAGATGTAAGGTTATTTAGCTAGCTTTTCTCGCTTCGCGCGTGACGGCACCTTGAACGCCGCTGGTGACGTTTTTCGCGTGCTGGATCAGTGCCGGTTCGTCCTTGCCATCACCATCGAAGTCGCCGATAACGATTTCGCCATCGCTCCCTTCAAGTTCAAAAACGCGATCGGTAGCGTCGAGTTTTTCATTGCGATTGCTATCGATGATCAATCGATTGCCGCGAATCACCGCGACTTCGTCGATCCCGTCACCGTCGAAGTCTCCGACAACGGCGATATCTCCAGCCTGGCCAAATTCGAACGATTTGTCGATATCTTCAGTCCATTTTCCGTCGCCGTTGACATCGAGCCGCCATCGACCTTTACTGAATAGGCCGATACTGTTGATGCCATCGCCATTGAAGTCGCCGGAAATCGGCTGGTCTTCTTTTACTCCGAGACGGAAGACGTGATCGATGACATCGGCGCGAGCCGGTCCTGTTGCCGAACGCTGCAATAAACGGTCTCGTTCGGGCGAATCAGATGCCTCTGGCGGAACGTTCTTAGGCATGGCCAAACGATGATTTTCGGGGTCCGGCAAACCGGGTTCATGTTCAATTGCCGGATCATCCCCTTCCCATTCAGGACCGAAGACTCCGATGTCATCCTTTCCATCGCCGTCCCAGTCACCGACGACGGGAAGATCGTCAACGTCGCCAAGCTTAGCCCACATATCGTTCCGATCCCAACGTCCGTTTCCATTGATGTCGATCAACCATTCGCCTTCGAGAAAGAGCGCCAGCTCATCTTGACCATCGCCGTTGAAATCACCGGCCAATGTCTTGGCGCCGTCGATATCGAACGACTGACGGCGGACCTGTTGAAGTTTGTTTTGCTCGGTCGTCACGAACGTCCACTGCGACGAGTCCATCTCGTCGATCGTCCAAGTCGAGACGTTTAAAACCGATGCCGCTTGCGCTAATCGCGAACGAGTTACTTGCTTTCCAGACATCGCGCCGCGCGGAGTACCGGCGTTGATGATACTGAGATGCCAAGTGTATTCCGCCGATGCTCCGCCAGCGATCAGCAACGGTGGGGCTTGCGGTGCAGGCGGCAATCCGATTAACATGCGGTCGAAAGGTGGCTGCGCGAATCCGTTTTGGGGTGGTGGATTCGGCGACGGTGGAGGAGAACCGAATGGCGGTACCGGTTGCGGTTCGGCTTGGACTTTGATTTCGCTAAAATTGTTTTCCTGAGAAAACTCGCCAGCAGAAATCGATACGACAAGAATCGCATCGTTGCGAGGATTCGTCGACGACTCTTGGGTCAATGAATCAAGCATCTGTTGGATTGAAAAATCTTCGATAATATCTTCTAGGTTGACGGCTGCGCCACCAGATGTACCAGCCGTATCAAGACCATCGATGTAACCCGTTGGCTGACGCTGATAGATATGGTAGGAACCATCGCGAAGACCTGTGAATTCGAAATAGCCGTTTTCATCGGTGGTTACCGTGATGGTCGGGCCGCTATAAATACCGGGTAGCGCTCGATCGCTATTGAAGGGTTGTCCGGTAAGCGTTCGCAGCTCCATGACAACGCCGGCTATTGGAATGTCGCTTGGATCACGCGAACCATCGCGGAAAGGTCGCAACCGGTCAGGAGCTTTTCCGTCTTGAGTTAGGAGCACTGGTCCATCTTGGAAGACGTACCCTGAGATTGCTGCGGGCAGGACTTCGCAGAAGTTATAGTTGATCAGCGACTGGCCGCCCTGCAATGGAATCTTCTTAATCTCGTCGTTCGTGGAGACGTCACCGCCACCTGTGCCAGCTTTTTGGTCGCCATCAAAGTAACCTTCTGGCTGGAATTCGCGAACGGCATATTCACCGGGTCGCAAGCCGATAAAGCTATACGATCCATTTTCGGCGGTTCGCGTCGTTTGCAGTACCGTTCCCGACGGATCAATTAAATCGACGCGCACGCCCGTCAAGCCGCGTTCTCCCGGCTGAATTTCGCAATCGCCGTTGTCATCGATGAAAACGTAGCCAGCGATCTGAGCGGGTGGTATCTCACAAAAATCGTAATCAATAAGCTCGATGCCTGAACCGATGGCGATATCGGTCAGTAAGTCAGGACTCTCGACGCGGCCGCCACCTGAACCCGTTTCAGCCGATCCTTGTAAAAATCCAATGGGTTGCGTTTCGCGAACAGAATATTGTCCAGGAAGCAAACCATCGAAGTGATATCGTCCGTCACTATCGGTCGTCGTCACCCGGATGACGGATCGCTGTGCATCTAAAAGCTCGATCGTCACGCCTGCAAGAGGTCGATCACCTGGCGCGTCGATAATGCAGTTGCCGTTGGTGTCAGCGATAACTTGGCCGGCGATCGATCCAGGTTTCAATTCACCGAAGTCATAATCGATCCCATCGCGACCCGAGGGCAATACAATTTGCGAGATGATATCCGCAGCTGAATCCGCGATGCCAACCGATTTGCCGAGTATCGTCCCAGCTCGATCTTTGCCGTCGATAAAACCGGCGGGCGTTGTCTCGACCAAGCGATAGGTGCCAGGGCGAAGGAACGAGAACTTGTAGAATCCGTTGACATCGGTTTTGAGTTCGCCGACTTGCTTGCCGTCTACGTCAAACAACGCGACGTTCGCATTCGAAATGAGCGGCTCGCTATTCTGTCGAACGCCATCGTCATTCTTGTCTTCGAAGATGTGTCCTGAAAGCGAAGCCGGTGGTAGTTCGCCAAAATTGTATTCAATCCCCGCTTCGTTCCCATTCAAAAGAATTTCGGTGATTGCATCGTTCACCGTCACGGTACCGCGTGTAACTCCACCCACCGTACCCGGTGTGTCTTGGCCGTCGAAGTAACCGATGGGCTGCGTCAGTTCGACGATTTTGTAACGACCGGGTGGCAAATTGTTGAAGCTATACGAACCGTCGGAAGCCGATCGGATTGTCTGCGTGGATACCGAAGAAATAGCATCGATAACCATCAACTGCAAATCGACGCCGCCGATTCCGGTTTCGCCTGTCTCACGTCGACCGTTATCGTTGAGATCTTCATAAACATAGCCGCGAATGTTTGCCGGTAACGCTTCGGCAAAATCGAGTTGCGTTACCTGTTGGTCGCCGAGCGGAATCAGAATCTCGGTCAGGATATCTTTGTTGTCAGAGACAGCTTGACCAACTGGATCGCGACTATCGAGGAGTCCAGGAATCGCACCGACGCTAAAGTAGCCGTTGGGCTGAGTTTCGCGAACTTGATAGGTTCCTGGCTTGAGGTTAAGTTCCAATCCAAATCGATATTGTCCTTGTCCATCGGTGGTCGTTCGAAGCCCGGTGGTGATGTATTGGTTCCCTGCCTTGCGAAATAGTTCGAGCGTCACGCCTTGCAACGCAACTTCACCACTGTCCTTTCGAAGGTTGATGTTGTTGTCGACGAAGACGGTCCCAGCGATCGAGATCGGTTTCGGTATTTGAACGACCGAAAAGGCTGTTCCGGCTGTGCGGTCGCGAAGTCCGTCATGGTCGTCGGCTGGCAACATGAGATTCGAAGGCGCGACAATGGTATCGTATCGATTTTGAAAGGTCGATTGTCCGTCGATGTTCTGATAGTGCGGCGCGGTAAAACTTGCTTGAAATTTGCTGCCTTGAAATTCGACGCCGGAAGTGATCGGGTCGATACCAAAATTGATCTCGGTTAAGTCTTTCTCGGCGGGATCAAAGTGTTGAACTTCATCGACATCGATCGAAAAGATGAGTTGATCGCCGGCGTAAAAATTCTCGAACGTTAGGATCAATTGCATCGAGCCGTCGGTGACGCTGGCCGTGACCTTTGCATTCGGGTCTCGTGCAATCAAATTCGCGATCTTAAAAGGAAATGCGTGATCAGCCCCCAATCCCCCCTCGACGGTATCAAAAAAATTATCGGCGACGCTAAGTCCCGCCGCATTCTGATCGGTATTGAAAACGATGCGAGTAAGTTGCGTATTCTGAGCGCCGCCTTTGAACGAAATATAGAACGTGTCACCGTGTTGATCGCTACCTTGATCCGCTTCGACGTAGACCCCGCCAACCCAGATCGGCGCAGCATCGAACATCAATCGCGGCTCCATCGTTTCAAACGATGCATGACGCATCGGGCCGCGACGAGCTGCGTGAGCGCGCGGAGTCGTCGTTTCTAATGAACGATTGCGACGTTGTGTTTTCCAGTATGGGAACGGACTTTTCCAAGTCACTAGGCACCTCCGTGCGTCCTAACGTACCGACTCACCAACACCGGAGTCCTGAAATCGCGCTGATACAGGATGCTCATATTTACCTAGGTTCTTATGCGTTGCTTGCGAAAGATCCCAAACTCGGATCGTCGTATCAAAACTGCCCGATATAAGATGGTCACCGCAGCAAACCATGACTGCGACGGATCCGTCATGTCCGACGAGTCGATTGATTTCTGTTCCGGAGACAATCTCGATTATGCGAATCGTATTGTCGCTTCCAGCAATCGCAATCATTTCGGCATTGATCGACGCCATGCTCAGCAAACGTCCGCTGGTTATTTTGCGATCGAGCAATACTTTGCCAGTGCTCGGCTGGTATTTTATAAAGTGCCGATCCTCACCGACGGATAGAATCGCAGAATCTTCATCGGAAAAACCAAGCGATCGAATTCGATCGCGATGAAGCTGTTGCTCGAGCGGTTGGCGATCGCTTTTCCAATCCCAGACACGTACGCTTCCATCTCGACCGCCGGCAGCAAGCTGTCGACCGTCGCTTGAAAAAGCCAATGCTCGTTGATCGCTGCATTCGCTCCTCAACGTCGTGAGTAACTTTCCATCGTGAATCGAATAGATCCAAATCTCGCGACCGAAACCTGCGCAGGCGACGATTTCATTCGCCGAATCAATTGCTATGGCCATCAGCGCCACGTTGCTTTGATGAACGATTTTGGACGACCATCCGTTCGATTCGGACCATGACCGCAATGTACCGTCATTGCTACACGAGAAGACCAATCGGCTTTCTTCGATCGTTGCAACGGCTTGCACCCAATCCGAATGTCCTTTGAGCGTTTGAAGCGTTTGGCCATCCTGGAGCTGCACAACACGAAGGGCGTGGTCGTCACCGGCGGCGACTAACCACTTACCACCCTTGGTGCAACTTAGAGCCGTAACCACCGGCGGATATTTAGACAAGGTATCGAGCGGATCGAGCCTAATCAACGACGCGTCCTGGTGGTTCGAGCGACTCGATTCAACCGAATCGGAGGATGGCTGTTCAGCTAACGAAGGCTTGAGGAGCACAAAGCAGAGTGCTATTCGTTGGAGCCACACGATTTTTGGTTGGACCATGCCAGCTAAACCCGGATTGGAATTGTTTTGTTTGCGACAAGTTAATCGGCCTTATCCATCGGTATCGACAGGCAGCCGCATCCAATTCCAACCAATCCGACTTTGGAATGGCAGAATGGACAAATATTTCCGCTTGTGAATTAAATTCTGGATGGGAAGAATGGGAGCGATGGGATTAATGAGAGGAATGGGGGTGGTCGGAAGATTACGGGGTATGTTCGTAGTTCTGGCTTAAGCCGGCGTATGGAAAGGTTGCCTGCTTTTAAGCAGGGCGGCCGCTTAAAGGTGGAACTATGAGCTTTGACGTAGGGACGCGGCATGAAGGTCGGCCAGCATTTTCCCGTGAATCGCGTGCTCTTGCGCTCGTTGATGCCGACTGCTTTCTTGTTCGCTCAGCCGATCCCGCCGCTGTAAATTCGTCAATTCAGCTAGTTCAGCGTTGATCGCTTCGATCAGTCGACAATCGTCCATCGATGGAACATCGGAGGGATTGTAGACTTCGCGTTTCAATTGACACGGCAAATCGACATTCGATTGGGCTTCGCTAAGAAGTCGGTCAAACTCGTTTGCTGAACAATCGAAAGATTGGTGGGCGGAATCGATTCGAATCCAACGTCGGCTCATTGAGAAATTTTCCATACCAGCGATGCGAGTTGACCGCAAAAGCGTTTCCATAAGTATCGTCCGATTGATAGCGATACTTTGGCCGCAGGCGATGGAAAAACTATTCGCTTTCTTGACCGGCGAAGCGCAAGCCACGAATGACGGATTGTCTGGCCTCCTCAACATCGACGGCGGTGACCAGTTCGATATTCTTTCTTTGCCGAGCATACGGTCGACGATCGATGATCGTTGCGCCTCGAGTCAAGACACCGAGTTCTTCGATTTCGATGGTCGCTTCTTGAGTGGTGAACAGCGTGGGCTCGACCAAGGCGAGCACACCAACTACCGCTTGAAGGCTGATCATTTCTTGAGCGCACTCTTGCCGAAGCGTCCAAAAATAGTGAGGAAGGATCGCATGCAGCAAAGCTCCGGCTCTTGAATGACGAGGTGGCAACTGCTCGATAAGATCCAAGCCAAAGCTAACTTGATTGGAAACTTCGAGCGGAATCATCGTTTTCGTGGTTGCGGAACGAAAAATGTTCGAGGCACTGCTCGGATCAAAATGCATGTTGAATTCTGTGGCCGGCGTCACGTCGCCAATTCCGTCACATGTTCCGCCGACAATAATCAATCGATCCACCATATCGATCAAACTTGGATCACGCCGAAACGCTAGCGAAACTCCGGTCAGTGGTCCTAAGCACAGGATCGAAATCTGTCCAGGTTCGGCTTTCAAACGATCGGCAATAAGTTTTTCGCTCGGCATCACATGTTGCCTGCCGACGGGAGTCATGTTGATGTTCCCCAATCCGTCTTCACCATGCAGGTAGCATCGTCCGATGACCGGTGCATTCTCCGGATCCGTCGCGGCACCCAATCGAGGATGCCTTGGCGGATCAAGCCGCTCGACAATTGCCTGCAAATTCTGGGTGCTCCTGATTGCGTCAACGGTTCCAGAACAGGCGGTGATTGCGACAATTTCCAGCCGTGGATCGAACAGTGCCAGCGTAAGCGCGACGGCATCATCAATTCCTGGATCACAATCGATGATGATTTTACGTGCCATGGACGACTCGACTCATTGGGTGCTAGGGACAGTGAACGCCGATTTTTCGCTCGGATCGTTTTGGAATGCCGTGAGTTTAGCTCGTTAAGCGGAAGTGAGCAACTTAATGTCCAGAACTTGCAGATTGCATTCCGATTGGTCTTGAGCCGGGAGGCGGCAGTTTGCGACACTCCAAAAAAGTGTTTCATGGCCAGAATACCAGGAATTTTTCGCGCTGATGATGACGTTGACCGCGATCGAAAGACCCGGACGTTGGGACTACCCTCTCGACCCATCAATGCAGGATCGCGATCTGCAATGGCTGCTTAGCTTGGAGCCATTTGCATCGATGGATAAGGATCGCTTTAGCCAATCTGCGACCGTGATCGATATTCTCCGAAGCGATTCGCGGATCAATCGTTACGAGCACGGCGATGTCATCGTTCGCGAAGGTGACTATGGCAGCAGCGCATATATCGTTCTGCGAGGCCAAGTTCGAATCCTTATTACGCAACTGGCGGCCGAGTCGTTGGGTCGAGCTACCGAAAAGCCGGCATCTTGGTGGCAGACGCTACGTGATTCGCTTCGCTATTGGCCCGTTCCCGAAATGCGCTCCGTGGCTCAATCCAAGGAAGCAGCCACAGGAGTTCGTCAAGTTGACGATCGGCCGCGTGTCTTTCTTCAGGATGCTACCGCCATACTCGACGGTCACACTTCGGAACCGCTCGGCCCTGGCGAGCTCTTCGGAGAACTAGCCGCCATAACACGATCATCGAGCAGCTACACCGTAATTGCCGATGGTCCAGTTGTACTCTTGGAGATTCGTTGGCAGGGACTGCGACTCCTCCGACGCGACCCAATGTTTCAGAAGCAACTGGATCGTCGTTATCGTGAAGCCAGTCTGACAACGCACTTGCGCGAGACCCCCTTGTTTCGTTTTGTACCACCGGAGCATCTCGAACATATCGCTCAAGCAGCGCAGTTGGTGAGTCTCGGTGACATGGAATGGTTCGCCGACTATCGCCTCACGCGAAACTTGGATGTGCAAGAACGGATTCAAGCCGAGCCATTTATCGTGCAAGAAGGAGCACCGGCAAATGGGTTGATTCTAATTCGATCGGGTTTTGCTCGACTGAGTTACCAACACGGGCATGGACATCGGACATTAGCTTACCTTGGACGTGGTCAGGTCTTTGGGTTAAGCGAACTCGTCCACAACGCCGACGTTCAGCTCGATGAGAACCAACTCTTGCCGTATCAAGAGTCTTTACGAGGAATCGGATTCGTCGATGTGCTAAAAATCCCGAGACGCGAATTTCTGGAGCACGCACTGCCGTTCATCCGATCGGATGAGTTGCCGTCGCGAATTGATCGACCACGTTATGATGCGGCCGGGCCGCTTGTGCAAGAAACAGCGACCATCCCACCGTTCGAACAACTTGAACCGGCGCTCCTTGAATTCCTCGTCGACAATCGATTGATGAACGGTCGTCAAACGATGCTGATTGATACCGAACGTTGTACGCGGTGCGATGATTGCGTTCGAGCATGCGCGAGGACGCACCAAGGGAACCCTCGATTCGTTCGCAATGGTCCGCAGTTCGGACCTTATCAGTTCGCCCAAGCCTGTATGCATTGCGTCGACCCCGTCTGCATGATTGGATGTCCGACCGGTGCGATTGCTCGCGATACGAAAAGCGGCGTGATTTCTATCAATCCAAACAGTTGCATCGGATGCAAAGTCTGCGCGGAGAGCTGCCCGTACGACAACATCGTAATGGTCCAGATCAACGATCTTCACGGACGAAAATTGGTCGATCGCGAAACGCAGATGCCCATTCTGCAGGCGACGAAGTGCGATCTGTGTCAAAGTCTCCCGATTGGACCAGCCTGTCAGGCCGCTTGTCCGCATGACGCGCTCGTTCGAATCAATATGAGCGATTTGCCAACGTTGGATCGATGGATGCGACGGGAGGCCGCCTAGTTTATGAAAAAACGTTCGCACGCTGTGACTCGACGAACGCTTCGAGCCATTACTATCACCGCGATCGGCGTATTGATCGCCTATTGCTTGCAACGCTGGTCGGAAAGAAACCTTGGGCGATCGGATTTCGTAACCGGCTACATACTTTTGGGTGTTTGCAGTGGGTTGATGCTATTGTCGATGCGCAAGCGGTTGCTCGTGCTTCCTTTGGGCAAGGTCGCCGTTTGGCAACGCGCTCATCAATACTTGGGGTTGTTCGCCGTCGGTAGTTTTCTAATGCATGCTGGGGTAAGCATTCATGGTGTTTTCGAAATTGCCCTGACGGTCCTTTTTTGGACGATATCGCTAAGTGGTATTCTCGGTTGGTATATCAACTACACAACCCCGAAACGGTTGCTGAGCGCGGGCCCATCCGTTCTTCGTGACGACATCGCTATGTTGCGGCGTCAGATTGCCGAACGAGCATACGCCATTGCTTTGCGAGCGGCGGGTAGACTCGAAAGCGCGACCTTGGCTGAACACTATACGAAGCGCTTGAAAATGTTTTTCCAGCAACGAAGGTCGTTGGCTTATTGTCTTGTTCCCAATGGTAGGCAACGTCGCGAACTGCTCGACGAGTTAGACCAAATGGTTCGCTACCTTGGCCCGGATGGAAAATCGTCACAAGCCACGCTGAGCCAACTGGTGCGCGAAAAAGATGATCTCGATTTTCAATGGGCGATGCAGAATCGATTACGAGGTTGGGTCATCCTGCATATCGCGTTCGTCTGGTCGTTTTTCATCCTGGTAGCCTTTCACGTTTACATGGTGCATAGCTTCCATGGAACTTAAGGTCTATCGTCGACCAGATCGACAATGGAAATGCGGACTCCATGCGTCAGTCGGATCGTGTCCTTTGGGTCCCGATGAACGCGGGCGATGTTCGAGTCAGCACTGTCACCCGAAACGAACCTTGCGATGGTGGCGAAGTTATTTGCCGGTCGCTCTGGCCGTCGCAACCTTCGGCATTTCGATTGCTGTTGTCGTGACCGAACGCCACCGCGAAATCATCGCTCCCGGCCCGCTTTCACTGGCTCACGCTCAGTTAATTCACAATCCGAACGATCCACATCGATGCGCCAATTGTCATGAAGATGCCGCGCCCGAGGCTAGCCCCTACGGCGTACACGAAAAGGTGCTTGCATCAACCCAGCACGAAGCATTCGCCTCGCTATTGAGTAAGAATCGCATTTCCGCACATTCCCAAACCGAACGTTGTCTGGTATGCCACGCTGAATCGCTGCCGCAACTTCGACGAGCAATGCCTCATGATCTTGAATTAGAAAGTCTGGAGCAACTAACCGCCTCGGCCAAATCTGCGAAATTAAGCGAAACGAAAAGTTGGCTCGCGAGCTTCATTCAAGCTTCGCCCGTCGATTGGCATCAGCATCGACTCACCTGTAGCGATTGCCATCGCGAGCATCAAGGTGCTGTGCACGATTTGCAAGCCATCGCTAGCCAGCGATGTCAAGCTTGCCATCAAACGCCGTTCAACTCTTTCGCCTTCGGTCACCCAGAGTTTACCAACTATCCAGCTCATTCAACCAACCGTTTGGCATTTGACCACTCGCGACATAGTGAACTTCACTTCAGTAAGTCCAATACCGCCTTTGATTGTCGCGTCTGTCACGTCAACGGAGCAGAGCAGGGTAGGGTAGGGCGGGTCTTTCGATCGGTGGCCTTCGAAACAGCCTGCGCTTCATGCCATCTAGCTCCGATGAAAACGTCGCTAGCCGACGGCGTCATTGTGTTTCAACTTCCCAGTTTGGATCTAAACGCTCTGGCTCAGCGAGGCATGAAAATAGGAACATGGCCCGAAGAAGCCGGCCAGTCGATGGACGGTGTCGTACCGCCATTGATGCGATTGCTCTTTGCCGACGATGCCGATGCGATAGCCTTTTTTCGAAGGCTTCCACCGAATGGAAAGCTCTCCGATTTCGATATCGAAAAGCAGGAAGACCGCGAAGCCCTGTTGGGTTTGGCTGTGGCGAGTCGACGGCTGCTGGAACAGCTTGCAAGCCGCGGGCAACCAGCTATGCAAGAACGCTTGGCATCGCGGTTCGATGCAGCGAAGCAACCGCTTATTGAACGTATCATTCAAGGCGTACCGCCGGATCTCTTTCGACAAGCTTATCGCGATTGGTTCGTGGGCCCTGCCCAAGAAGCTGAGCCTCGTAACGGATTGCGTGTGTCTGTCGAGCGAAAAAGCCAAGCCGGCCAAAAGACAGATAGCCAGGACGATTTGCTTCTTGACCAACCCACTTCGCTGACATCAGATTCTCTTCTTTCGAGTTCCCCATCCAATGCGCTCCTCGATAATTCGTTGCTCGACGAAGACTTGCTTAGCCAACCGGAATCTGTGCAGAGTTCCAATCGATCGACATTACAGGCCGAAACGAAGCCGTCGGCATGGGAGGAGATCAAATCTCGGCAGCATTTGTTTGCAGGCGGTTGGATGATCGATACGCAGCGCATGGCCATCCTCTACGTACCGAGCGGACACGCCGATCCATGGCTCACTGCGATGATCTCTCTCAGTAGCACTGACGGAAACGCGAGCGGAACGGCGCTAGCCGCCGGTTCTGCTGTTCGATCTTCCGACGGAAACTCAGGGTATTCGAAACCCCGAGCTAGCGCCATCAGCTCACATTCGGAGATTTTCAACTGGGCAGTCGGTCGTTGCACTGAATGTCATCAAGCACTCGAATCGACAACTGCGGTAAACAAGCATCTTATTGCCAGCCGAACGAACTTGAACGATGTGCTGGATCATCGCTGGCGAGCCGAACAATTCGATGCGCGAGTTCGGCAATTGACGCGATTCGATCATGGACCGCATCTGATTATCCCTTCATTGGCGGATTGCGTTGCCTGCCATCGAATGCAGAGCCATGCATCAACCGATAAAGCATCAACCAATACGATCGGCATGCAAACGGACTTCCATCCGATGAAGGCTCAAGATTGTGCAGCGTGCCATCAACCGCAAGCAGCAGGTGACAACTGCATACAATGCCACAACTATCACACCCACACCGTCGATTAAAGTGGCGTAAGCTTCCAGCTTGCGAATATCGATGTTCTCTAGATTCAGGCAAGCTGGAAGCTTACCAACCGAGGGCGGGACTACAAATACATTCCAACGTACCCTTGCGACTCTTCGAGCGTTCGCTCGATTTGAGCTAGTCGTTGACGTGTCTTTTCAAGATCGCCCGCGGCAATGTAGCGATCGAACTCGATAACGACGGACCGATGGACGCTCTCCGATAGCCACTCGACCACCGACTGATTTAACCAATCACATGTTTCACGGTCGAGCGTGACTTGCAATTCCGTCCGAATTGCTTTGATATCTTCGGCGTCAGTAAAGACGGTCCCTTCGAATTTGAACGCGATGGAACCGGCTTTTGGATCGTTCGTCAAATGGTAGCAGCAGTTCGAATTGTGCAGGTAATAGGTGTTATGCGTACCGTGGCTTTCCATAGCTTGCTTAATTCTCAGCAGCTTGGCGGCCAGTTTTGGTGAAGCATCCAGCGGGGCATCGAGTCGGCTGACGCTCCGCAATGGTAGGCAATCGAACGTTATTTCCACCCAGTTAGTCATGGGGTCTTCCTTCTTTGACGGTCAAATCGATCGTAGCTTATGCGGCAACACCGATCATTTGGCGGTTGCGTTTTTTGGGGTAAATGGGGCCTATGGGAAAACTTTGATGTCGCTAAACTAAGAGGAGTCAATTGGTTGGAGCCAAAGTGGCTTGACTCAATCTATGACGTAATATGCTAACCCAGAAATGATGAGGTGGCGAATGGATACGAAAAACCTTTCTTACATGAAGATTCTCTGGATTGGCGGATTCGCGAGTCTTTTCTATTGGCACGTTGGCGTGTCTTTGGCGCAATCGCCATCAGATATTCAACGATCGGCGGAATCGCATCTCCTTTCAAGTTCACCTCCGGTGGTAACGGCAACCTGGAGTGACGCAAAAGATACCTCGATCGTCGTTCCAGCTTCGTATACTTTACCAGCCAATTCGGCGAGCTACGCGGTGTCGTCAAATTCTTTGCCGCAGATGGATTGGGCATCGTCGGTTTCCAATGCGATGTTAAATCTTCGGGCCGAGTCGCTGCCAAATCCGACGCAGGCGAAAACCGAACTTGAAAATGCCGTCGCCCAGCTACAAAATTTCTTGGCGACATCGTCCAGTGAACGCTTCGCGAATTGGCTTAGCTTTTTGCATTGGAATGAACTTCAACAAGAACTTGGCAAAAAAGAGCCAGACATCGAGCAGTTGGTTCAGATTGAGCGCAATATGCGTCAGAACTATCTTGGTTTGGAAATGAGTCAGTTCGTTCGCGTTCGAGATCGCTTGTCCGACTATATCGACGCTTTGCGATTCGGCAGCAATCCGAAAGAGACTCTCGAAATTCTCAGCAAGCGACTGGAGCAACTCTCGGTGTCGTTGCAAACACCGAGCGCTGGTGCCGATACCGAGCGACAACGCGAGATCGGTCTGATCACTACTTTTCTTGATCAGTCGAAGCAAGCTGTCGGATTGAAGCAATCGGTTCAAAGTCAATTTGCAAAAGCAAACGTTCGAGTGCTAGTGTCGAGTGAATTCGTGCAACGCCAATTTTCTCGAGCGGTTGCCGAGCCATCGCCGGTGAGCGAAGTGATTCTCGGAACGCAGATTCGCGGATGCAGTTTTATGCAGGGGAGTGTCACGCCGCTCTTGGTCGATAACTCTAGCAATGCGTCGCTGCGATTGATGCTATCGGGGGAAATGAATAGTACGACAATCGGTACTAATCGAAAGGTCTTGTTCCATACACAAGGCTATTCCAATATTACGGCATGCGAAACAATCTCGCTCACCGACCATGGTTTGCTGTCACAGAACGATACGTCCGTCTTTGCACCGTTACAGACAACGATTGTTGGTATCGAGCACAAACTGAAAATTGTCAGACGCATCGCCGCTCGCAAGGCTGCCGAGCAAAAGCCGCAGGCCGATGCGATCGCACAAGGACGACTTGAAACGCGCGTTTCAACACAGTTCCATCAGCAGCTAACCAAGCAGCTCTCGCAAACCAACGCCAAGCTCCAAAACCCGCCGATGCCGATCCTTCATCGATTGGGATTATCCGAACCCAAACGCACCAGTTGGAGCTCGAATCAGTTTTTAACGCTCCTTTGGAAGCAGCAAGAATCCGATCAGTTGGCCGCGCCAACGTCATGTCCTTTGGCAGTCCAGCATCGAGGCATTTCGGTTCAATTGCATCAGTCGGTGATTATGAATCTACTCGATCCTGTTTTGGGCGGTCGTATCGTTCGCAACGAAGATCTTGACGATTTCGTAGCTCAAGCTGGCTTAGATCCTACCGAAGGTCTTCGAAACGAGGTCGGTGGCGAAAAGTGGGCGATCTCAATGGCCGGCTATCATCCGATCGAAGTTGAATTCGATGACCAACTCGTCCGATTCCGGATTCGTACGACGAAACTGGATCGCGGCGATCAAGCTCTCGAACAACCGGCCACCATCGAAGCAACCTATAAAGTTGTTTTGAACGACGGCTCGATCCAATTCGAGCGTCAGGGCGACGTGAAGATCGAATTTGCTGGCAAGGCTCAGCGCGGTCTACGCGCCGTAACGCTTCGCAGCTTCTTAAAGAACAAGTTTGATTCGGTCTTCAAGCAGGAATTACTGGATAAGCCTATTCGACCGACCGACCGTCTCCCGGCCGATGCTCCTCGCATGACGATCACCGACATTCAAATCGACGATGGCTGGATTCAAGCGACCTTGATGTAAGCGTCCGCTTTCCCAGCAATTCGAACGAACCGGTGCTAACGCACTACGGCTGATGAATAATTCAAACTAGTGCAATGTCTCGCATCGTCTCTTATAACTGAGCGTATGGAAAGCTCACTCGAATTTTCACAAGGAACATTGCTGCTTCGCGGCAGGTCGCGCGCGTCGATCATCGACGTTTTCGGTGACGATGTTTGGCGATGGGATGCTCGAGTCGAGGCTTGGCGATGCGAAGCTTCAAAGTATGCCTCGATCGTTGATCGATTGCAACGGATCGGTGAAGTTTCGAATCACAGACGAACGTGCGAGAACCGTGCGGAAGCATGGATGAAAGTCGCTTGGCCGAAAGTCGATCTGCCAGAACTTCGCCAAGAACAGCTCGACGCCGTTCAAGCATGGTTGGTTTCGAAGTCGGGAGTTGTCGTCATGCCGACCGGAACCGGCAAGACGGAAGTCGCGCTGCGAATCATGCACGAGACTCGATGTTCGACGTTGATCGTTTCACCCGTCCGAGACCTTATGTATCAGTGGCATCGACGAATCTTGCGAGGACTCGGGTACGACGCGGGTGTTATCGGCGACAACACCTTTAATCTTCGCCCGGTTTCCGTGACGACCTACGATAGCGCTTCGATTCACATGCCGACGTTTGGGAATCGATTCGAGCTGCTGATTTTCGACGAGTGCCATCATCTTCCAGGTCGAATTCGAAGCGACGCTGCCCGGATGTCGATGGCGACAATGCGCTTAGGACTTACGGCAACGCCGGAGCGATCAGATGGTCGTCAAGTCGACATCGAAACCTTGATTGGCTCCACGGTCTATAATCTCTCGATCGCGGATGTGCGAGGTCGTTCGCTTGCCGAATATGATATCGTGCGCATTCCGGTTCATTTAAACGATCGCGAACAAGTCCTCTACGATCGGCTATCGAGCGAAATAAGCCAATACGTTTACACACGGCGGCAGGACGATCCCGCCTTTGCCTGGAAGGATGTGTGCGCAGAGGCGACGACGGAACCCGAGTCGCGTCGAACGTTGGATGCGTTTCGTCGAAAGCAATCGATCGAAAATCGGGCGGCCGAGAAACTTCGCGTTTTAGAAGATCTTTTCCGACTCCATCAAGGTTCGCCGATGATAATCTTTGTCGGCTCGAACGCTATGGCACGCGATGTCTCGAATCGATTTCTGATACCATGTCTGTTAAGCCATTGTGGAAAAAAAGAGCGTCTGGACTATCTCGAAGGGTTAAAGAATCATATCTATCCCGCCATCGTCGCGAACCAGGTTCTCGATGAAGGCGTCGACTTGCCAATCGTCAAAGTTGCAGTCGTGATCGGCGGTATGGCGTCGAAGAAACAAGCCAAGCAACGCTTAGGTCGTATATTGCGTCGACAGAATAACCAGCGGGCGATACTGTACGAAGTGGTTTGCCAAGATACGACCGAGTCACAACGTTCGCGGCAACGAAGAGATAACGATGCTTACACGGGAACTCGCCATCGCCGCATTTGAAAACGGGCAAGCAATCCCAGATCGTTTGTATCGAATGCAGCACGCTCGATACTTGCTGCTGGCCGAACGAATGCTCGACGTCTATCGCATGGGTTGTCATCGGATGCGTCGCAGTTTACATCGCGACATTCATGCGATCTTCGATCATGAACTCGACTGCCCGCCGCAGCGTATCGACGCCTTTTGTAAGCTGCTCGACGATGCCAGCGAATTCAAAGGTGTTCCGTCGAGTCAAGCGGCGAAATTGCGAATACAGGTATTTCAGCGAGCGGCCAGTATGCATCCGTTGGTATCGCAAGCTGATCGCTGGTTCGAACATCAAGAGCAGGCCGTGAAAGACAGAATTGCGACCGAGCTTGGCGAAGACTGGACGAGCATCGAACAGCGGCTCTTCGGTGACTTGATCGAATTCCATCGGCTTGAAAAGTGCAACGATTTCGCGTCGCCATCAGCCCTCCTTGCTCGTTACAACGTCGCGCAAACACAAGCGGCTCTATTCGACGCGCAGAAAATGACTGTCGTAGCAACCGAAGATTTCAAGCAGATTTTACGCTACGCGAAATTGGCTCGAATCATGCATACGATTCATCGCGAACGAGACGGCGTCTACCGTTTCGAGTTCGATGGTCCGACGTCGCTGTTGCAAAGTACACATCGGTACGGAGCGGCCATGGCGAGATTCCTGCCGGGGCTTATTGCTTGTCGCGGATGGCGACTTTGGGCGCTTCTAAAACCGCCGCGATGGCAAGGCTACGTCACGCTTTCGTTAACGTCGAATTCGGGTTTGACAAGTTCGGTGGCGACGTCGGATGAATTCGATTCGTCGATCGAATCGGCCTTTGCGGCAAAGTGGGGAAGCGAGCCTCGCGATGGTTGGACGTTGGAACGAGAGACGGAGATATTGCACTTGGGTCAAAAAGTCTTTATCCCAGATTTTGTTTTTCGGAACGACGACGGGCGCAAAGTTATGATGGAGGTCATCGGATTCTGGACACCAGAATACTTGCAGAGTAAGCTCGAAACGCTAAAGCAGTTTCAAGGCGAAGCCATCCTTTTAGCCGTCGCCGAATCGAACAAGCAGCATTTCGAAGCGCTCGATCAACCGATGTTTTTCTATAAAAAGGCGATTAAAATCGGCGACGCGTTAGCGACGCTGCAGGCCTTAGAAAACAACCGATGAGCAACATTTTGACCTGACATTTCAGTACAAGCACGACGCGCCAGCGAGTGAATTTACCAAGACAATTGACTCGCTGAGAATGGCCGAATTTTGCAAGTCCGATGCGGCCACCGTGACGGACTCACTCGCTGGCGCTTCGTGCTTGTATTTCATTGACGTCCGGCAATTTCTACGTCAACTACCCCATTCCGCGAGAAATTTTAACTATTTTGCCAATTTTTTACCCCGCATGATCGTTTTTTCTAGACCAGGTGTCCAACTTTAGCTATTCTACCGAGCGGGCTCGACCGTAAATTGAATATCCAAGGACCATGAAATGCACCTCAAGAATCTCTGCTTTGTCGTTCCGCTCCTCGCCTGCTTGTCAAGCAATCCATCCCACGCGGGTATTGTCATTCGAATCGATATGGACTCGGTATTACCGGGAATTCAATCGACGGTCCTGGCGTTGCCTGGTGCAACGATAACGGCGGGTTTATGGATGGAGCTCACTTCACCATCGAGTATTTCATCGTATAATTTCTCGGTTCGTTACGATTCGAACGAATTAACATTCGCATCTCGCTCGGAAACGCCCGGCAATTTAACTGGTCTTTCCGAAATTGATAATGGAGCGGCTGAAGCAGCGCCGTATACGATTAATGGAGTACCGGGAATGGTCTTGAGCCGATTTGACGGCGCAACACTTGGCAATGGACCAGTTGGACCGTTCGGACCCGTGAAAGTGGCAGAAGTCAATTTCACTTCTAGCGCAATCGCCGGTGATTTGTTAGATCTCGATATAGTTCCTGGTACATTTGATACGCTTTTCAACGAATTCTTCGATAACAATGGAAACTTCGTTAATGCCAATATTCAATTCTTTGGTGGTAGCGTCACCGCAGTCCCAGAACCATCTTCAATGATGCTTCTTGGCGGTGCCACAGCAGCGTTGGCATGGCGACGAAATCGCAAGCTGAAGGCTTAGTCATTCCGGCATAATCAATTGCCCTGATTTCGTAGCGCGTGTCGAGTTTCGAATGGCTACCTTACGAAATGTCCGAATGTGAGCCGATGGCGCTAGCCACGGGCTTGGCTGCGCGACAAATAACGGTTAATGAAATTTCGCTGTTCAAGAAATGACGGATTTTTGTTCCTTTTTGTATCGTCTTCGTTTCCGCTGGCTTTATGCCAGCGGGACGGCAACTGACAGCTATATCAGCCTCCGCACAAAAACCTCTCCCACATCCGTCCGGCGATACGATAGATTTTCAACGCTTTACCGGACGGCTTGCGCCGTTCCGCTACCTTGACCTTATGTCATTCGGTTCTCGGCCCCGCCAACCGTACCTTTGGTGCAGTAGACAAAGCGACCAAAATCCCGAAGTGCAAAACACCGTTTTTCCCCTCCAAGCTGACTTCCGAAATAATCGGCTTAATCGAAAAAATCGTAGCAAATTTCTGCGCGTACAGTTATGATTATGATTCGATCTTTCCGTCGCCATTTTTTGCTTGATCTCTTTTTAACTAGTATCAGGGCGTCTTCATGAAACTCTCGCTTGTTCCTCGCTCGTTGAAAAAACTCTTTCGTGATCCAACCGCTAAGCGTCGACGACGCTTCTCGCGCGCTTTGCAAATCGAAGCTCTCGAAAATCGACAACTGTTGGCTTCAGATTTTACCGTTCTTAAAGATATCGAACTCGGTGCGACCGGATCGAATCCTCGCGAGCTTATCAGCGTCGGTAGCTTGCTCTACTTCACCGCAACCAATGCCGCGTCCGGAAAAGAGCTTTGGGTCTCTAACGGAACGCTAGGCGGTACGAATATCGTCAAAGAGATCGCCGCCGGTGCTCTGAGTTCTGACCCTGATTATCTAACCGTTCTAAATGGCACTTTGTTCTTCGCAGCCAACGATGGAATCTCAGGCCGTGAACTTTGGACATCCAACGGCACGGCGGCTGGTACCGTGATGGTCAAGGATATTGAAACCGGTGCTGCTGGTTCTGATATCGATGGACTCAAAAATGTTAACGGTACATTGTACTTCGGCGCATCCGATAGTTTGAATGGAAAAGAACTATGGATGTCCAATGGAACATTAGCCGGGACCGTTCGCGTCAAGAATATTGAAGCGGGCACTGGGAATTCAAATCCAAAGGACTTTACGTTCTTCAACGGGACGGTTTTCTTCACGGCAGAAAGTACTGGCAGTGGTCGTGAGCTTTGGTCGACCAATGGCACTGACGCAGGAACCGCAATCGTTAAAGACATCAACGCGGGTGCTGCTCCTTCTACGCCTCAGGGCTTCAAGGTTGCAAACTCGACGCTCTTCTTCCAAGCGACCAATGCCGCCAATGGGACCGAGTTGTGGCGCACTGATGGAACCAACGCGGGAACTCAAATTGTTAAAGATATTTTCGTCGGCACCGAAAGCGGATATGCCTTTGATCTTGCGGAAATGAATGGCACGCTCTTTTTTCAATCGAGAGACTCCGCGACGAATAGTGAACTATGGCGAACCACCGGTTCGGCCGCCAGCACTGTGGTAGTAACTGAAATCGGAGCTGCGGCTGTCGGTTCATTCCCACTTGGGATGACGAACATCGGCGGAACACTTTATTTTGCCGCTAATGACGGCACCAACGGAATGGAACTTTGGCGTTCTGGTGGCAATGCTGGTGATACGGTAATGGTCAAAGACATTTTCGTCGGCGGCGATTCGTTCCCGTATCAGTTCACCAACGTCAATGGAACAGCCTACTTTGCTGCCGATAGTGCAGGCGCTGGCTTTGAACTTTGGCGAACCAATGGCAATGCTGCCGATACCGTGCTCGTCAAAGATTTTACGGCGAACGCGACCGGCGGATATCCGCAGCTTTTCACGCTGGTCAACAATCTAATGTTCGTAGTCGCCCAAAACGCGACCGTTGGAACCGAAGTTTTCGTATCCACAATTAACACAACACCGACGATCTCGTCGATTTCGCCCCAGTCGATTCCGACTGGTACATCGACGGGACCGCTTTCATTTACCCTTTTTGACGACGAGACACCGGCCGCAAATTTGAGTGTTACCTTTGAGTCGTTCAACCTGACATTGGTACCGCTTGCGAACATCTCGATCACCGGGACGGGTGCGACTCGCAATGTCAATGTGACATCGGTCAACGGACAAACCGGAACAGCCGATATCAGGCTGACCGTTTCCGACGGAGCCTTGACGAGCATGACCATGTTTACCGTGACGGTCACTGCGGCAGTCGCTGCACCGAAAGTCGAGCAGCCGATTGTATTTGGTGATGGAACGGTACAGCGATCGATGATCAAACAGATTGTTGTAAACTTTGATTCGGATGTGATCGTCGACGCGAATGCTTTTACGTTGGAAGTTAGCCCAATCCTAGTTGCTGGAGGATTTGTGCCTGTTGCGTTTACAATTGCTCAGGCACCGATATTATTGGGCTCTGGCAAGACCGCTGTGACACTTACGTTTAGCGGAACAGGTGTTATCGGAGGGTCTTTGCCGGACGGTGACTATAAACTTACAGTGCTTTCCGCAAAAATTCGAAGCACTGTCGGCAATATCGCATTGGACGGGGATAACAATGGGTCGGCTGGTGGAGACTTTATCAAAGGCGCCTCCGCCGCTGATAATTTTTTCCGCTTCTTTGGCGATACGGATGGCAACACGGTCGTAAACAATTCAGAATTTACTCGTTTCCGAGCGACCTCTGGAAAGAGTTTTGGAAACGCTGCTTTCAACCCGCTATTTGATTCAGACGGAAATAACGCCATAACAAACGCAGACTTTACTCAATTCCGATCTCGATCGGGCAAAGCACGAGTTTTCTAAGTATTGATTAGAATTAAAAAATAATGGTGTGGTATCACTTGCCGAGTTAGGGCAACTCCGGCAGAGAATCAATATCACTCTTCCGTTCTAGCAAATCGGCGCAGGGTCAAATCGATTTAAATTTGCAATCGCCGCGATCCATCCCGGCGATTGCAAAATCTTGATAGGGCATATCCGTTGTTCGCAGCCAGCAGCTCGTAAGGGGCTCGCCCCGAGCGGATGAAGAGATTCGTGTCGTATGCTACAATCAGATTGTCATTCCCACCTTAATGAATCGAAGAAAGCTGCACCATGCGAAAGCCTCCAACAAGACTCGCGGCAGAGCTTGTTTCCCACCGTCGCGAGTTTATCTTGGCTGGTGCGTCGCTGTCGGTACTTCCTTGGACAAATAAGGTTGCCAAAAGCGCAATCTTTTCACCGCCGCGATTTGACTTGAATCCGTTTACGCTTGGCGTCGCTTCGGGCGAACCGGAGCCTGACGGCATGGTGCTTTGGACGCGATTGGCGCCGCGACCTCTCGAAGGCGGCGGCTTGCCCCCGGAGATTTATGAAGTCACTTGGGAATTGGCCAGTGATGATCAGATGCGAAATGTCGTTCAACGTGGAAAAGAACTCGCCACGCCACAGTTGGGCCATTCGGTGCACGTCGAAGTCCACGGCTTGCCGCCCGATCGTTGGTATTGGTATCGATTTACCTGCGGTGATGCGCAAAGCTCGATTGGACGCACGCGGACCACGCCGGCGATCGATGTGATGCCCGATCGATTTCGTTTCGCTTTTGCTTCATGCCAGAGTTACGAGCAAGGCCTTTTTACCTGCTACGATCATCTGCAACGAGAGGATTTAGATCTGGTTGTCCATCTGGGCGATTATATCTACGAGTATGGTGGCAAGGATAAGCAAGTGCGTCGCCACACTGAAGGCGAGATTGAATCGCTTGATGACTATCGCAATCGCTATGCTCAATATCGAACCGACGAACACCTTCAAGCCGCACATGCTCGGTTTCCTTGGCTTGTCGTTTGGGATGACCACGAGGTTGATAACAACTACGCCAACGATATCTCGGAAGAGAAGAGCGTTGATCGAGAAGCCTTGCTTTTGCGACGAGCGAATGCTTATCAAGCCTTTTACGAAAGCATGCCGCTTCGAAAGTTTTCGTTGCCGACGGGTCCCGACTTGCAACTCTATCGACGTGCTCGATATGGTCGACTAGCGAATTTTGAAATACTCGATACTCGGCAATATCGAACGGACCAACCGAGCGGTGACGGCAAGAAGCCGCTCTTAGAAGGTGCCTTCGATCCTAAAGCGACGCTCTTGGGCGACACGCAAGAACGATGGTTGATGTCCGGTCTGCTGCAATCGACTGCTCAATGGAATATTCTGGCTCAGCAAGTCATGATGGCTCGCGTCGATCTCAAAGCGGGTGAAGAGAGTCTCTTTAGTATGGATCAATGGCCAGGTTACGATGTCGCGAGAAAGCGCTTGCTAAAATTCATTGCCGATCGCCGTGTTCCGAACCCAGTCGTACTTACCGGTGATATCCATTCGAACTGGGTCAATGATCTCAAAGTCGATTTCAATTATCCCGATGATCCGACGGTGGCGACCGAGTTTGTCGGGACTTCGATTTCATCGTCAGGGAACGGCATTGATGAACCCAAGGGGCTGAACGACCTTTTATCAGAGAATCCGTTTGTAAAATTTCACAATGCCCAGCGCGGATATGTGAGCTGCGAAGTCACACCCGAATCGTGGCGAAGCGACTATCAGATCGTCGAATATGTCGACCGACCAGGTGCACCGCTGGTGACTCGAGCATCATTCATTGTCGAGAACGGGCATCCAGGGGCCGAGCGCGTGTAATAGTGCTTTGTAGTAGTAGTTCGAGGCGATATCGCAATCGTATTCGTAGGGCTTTCTCTCCGTTCAGCCGGCATATAAACTCTATTCACTGAAATTGTGAGCCGTAGGCTAGCGCCTACGGCTCACCTTAAACTGTTTTCGTATTTCATCATTTTCGCGAAAAAATCCCATGTCACCTGCACTCAATAAATATAGCTCACGCATTACGCAACCTAAAAGCCAAGGCGCATCGCAAGCCATGCTCTACGGGACAGGAATGACCGTCGAGGATATGAATAAAGCGCAAGTCGGAATCGGAAGCGTTTGGTTCGAGGGCAATACGTGCAATATGCATCTGCTCGATTTGGCTGCCGAAGTAAAAAAGGCTGTCGTCGATGAAGGGTTGGTTGGCATGCGATTCAATACCGTTGGGGTCAGTGATGGGATCTCGATGGGAACCGATGGGATGTCGTTCTCGTTGCAATCTCGCGATTTGATCGCCGACTCGATTGAGACGATCATGGGTGGTCAATGGTATGACGCTTTGATTGCGCTGCCGGGTTGCGATAAAAATATGCCGGGTTGTTTAATTGCGATGGGACGATTGAATCGACCGGCCTTGATGGTCTACGGTGGAACGATTCGAGCAGGCAAATGGAATGGAACGTCGCTTGACATTGTTTCTGCATTTCAGTGCTATGGACAGTATATCGCTGGCCAAATCGACGAAGAAACGCGATCGGAAATCGTCAAGCGATCTTGTCCAGGCGCTGGAGCGTGCGGTGGAATGTACACTGCCAACACTATGGCGTCGGCCATTGAAGCCCTCGGGATGTCGCTTCCCTATTCGTCTTCGATTCCCGCCGAAGATCCGGCAAAGAAAGATGAATGCCGTCGAGCAGCCAAAGCGCTTCGGCATCTTTTGGAAATTGACTTGAAGCCCCGCGATATTATGACTCGGACGGCCTTTGAGAACGCGATGGTTACCGTCATTGCGCTGGGCGGCAGTACGAACGCTGTACTGCACTTAATCGCGATGGCTCGAAGCGTCGGCGTTCAATTGACGATCGACGATTTTCAACGAGTGAGCGATCGAATTCCGTTCTTAGCCGATCTCAAACCAAGTGGAAAATTTGTGCAGGAAGACTTGCATTCCATCGGCGGTACGCCCGCAGTCCTCAAGTATCTGCTAAGTGAAGGAATGATCGATGGTTCGTGTATGACTTGCACCGGGAAGACGCTTGCTGAGAACCTCAAAGATTTGCCCGGGTTGAAGCAAGGCCAAAAGATTGTTCAACCGGTTTCTAATCCGATCAAGTCGACGGGGCATATTCAGATACTGCGTGGCAATCTTGCTCCCGACGGATCCGTTGCGAAGATTACCGGCAAGGAAGGGTTGGTTTTTTCAGGGACAGCACTTTGTTTTGATGGCGAAGAAGCGATGTTGAAAGCGCTCGAAGATGGGAAGATAAAGAAGGGTGCCGTGATTATTATCCGCTACGAAGGTCCCAAAGGCGGGCCGGGGATGCCGGAGATGCTGACACCCACGTCGGCTATCATGGGTGCGGGACTAGGTGGCGATGTTGCATTATTGACCGATGGTCGATTCTCAGGTGGCTCGCATGGTTTCATCGTTGGGCATGTGACGCCGGAAGCTCAGGAAGGTGGCCCGATTGCGCTGGTTCAAGACGGCGACCAGATTACGCTCGATGCCGAGAAAAATTTGCTAACTGTCGCGGTCAGCGATAGTGAGCTCGCAAAACGGCGAGCTGCATGGGTTGCACCGCCGCTTAAAGCAACTCGCGGTACGTTGTACAAGTACATCAAGAACGTCAAGAGCGCCAGCGAAGGATGTGTGACCGACGAGTAAGTTGCGGTTGGACATTTTCATCAGCCCAGCCCTGGGGTGATTCGCCCCCTAGCCGGCGGTCAATGGCGGTTGCTCCGCCGCCAAAAAATATGTTGAACTTTGCGGTCGTCGTAACCGTCCTTATCTCTGTATGGACGAAACTTTTACGCCGAAGTTGGGTTTAAGCAAAGGAGCGAGAGCTCTTGGTCGTTCCCCCACGCGCCGTCCGTCTCGCATTATGAACTCGCCACTTGACGCCCACCGTCCGTTCGCTATGCCATCCGATTTTTATCGGCTTGGTTTGAAGCGAGGCGAGTGCAATTCGGTTGCTATTCGCGGTGCGACTCAGTCCGCTGTCCATCGATTGGCCGAAAGCTCGACGCGGCAGACGCTCGAACAGATCGATCGTCAGCTAGGACAGTTGGCTACTTCTGCCTATCGTTTACTGGATCCGCGTTATCGATTGCAATTCTACGAACGCATTCAATTGAGTTACGCTGTCGAACGTGATGATATGGCAACGTCGAATTTGCATCCCGAAGCTTTGCTATCGGTTCCTCGAGAATCGATTGCATTGGATCGCTTCTCCGAAGACATACCGCTCGTCGAGGATCGATTGGGTAGTACCTTAACGCTTGATGGGGCTCGTGAAGTCCTGCATTGGATACGACATGGTGAAGAAGAGCTAAGTCGTTTCCGTCCAACTTGGACCAAACGCTTCTTTCTTTCGCTAAAAGCATGGCTAGCGAATAGATCCTACTAGACAGCTCGCATACAATCTAGCTACTGCCGATGCATCGATCGGCTGTAGAGAGATTACCTGCTATTTGCTTTTACTGCGGATACGTCTGCTGGAGATACCGTTGATGACGAAACTGCTTTCTGCGCGCCCTCAAACGTTGGCTGAATTAACGGCTAGTGGATGGACGAGCCGATCGGTAAAGAATGAGATCCGGGCGAATTTTCTGCGAAGGTTAGCGAACGATGAATCGCTCTTCCCCGGTATTATCGGTTACGAAGACACGGTGATCCCCGAAATCAACATCGCGATTCTGGCGGGTCACGATATGTTGTTTCTAGGCGAAAAGGGGCAAGCGAAAAGTCGCTTGATGCGTGGCTTGATCCGTTTCCTCGATGAGTACGTCCCGTATCTTGCGATTCCGAATTGCCCTGTTCATGAAGACCCGTACCATCCGATTACAGCTCAGGGAAAACGCTTTTTGGCTGAAAATTCACCGGAAGAAATACCGATTGCGTGGTGGCATCGCGATGATCGATATGCAGAGAGACTCAGTCCTGGTACGAAATTCGCCGACATCATCGGCGAGATCGACCCTTCGAAACTCACCGATGGCGTCGGCATGGGAACCGAAGAGGCTCTTTATTTTGGACTAGTGCCACGCTTGCATCGTGGAATTTTCGCGATGAACGAATTGCCCGAGTTGGATGAAATGGTTCAAGTCGGACTATTCAATATCCTAGAAGAGCGCGATGTTCAGATTCGCGGATACCCGATTCGATTTGATCTCGATTTGATGATACTTTTTTCGGCCAACCCAGCGACTTATAACCGCAGCGGCAAAGTGATACCGCAGTTAAAGGATCGCATCGGCAGTCTGATCCAGACACACTATCCGCGCGAACGCGACTTAGGCATTCAGATTCTTCAGCAAGAATCGGGAATGAATCTCGACGGTGACTATCCCGTTCAAGTCCCATACTTCATGAGCGAGATCATCGAAGAGATCACAGTTCAAGCTCGCAAAAGCAAGTACGTCGACCAAGCCTCTGGCGTCTCGGCGAGATTTTCATTGGCAAATTATCGAACGATGATCGCCTCGTCGCAGCATCGAGCGGCGGTCCTTGGAGAGAGTCTAGCCGTTCCTCGTATCAGCGACCTAGGGCATCTTTACACTTCGTCGCTTGGAAAACTCGAAGTCGATTTGATGGGAAGCCATCAGATGAGCGAGCGTCAAATCTTGGATGCTTTGATTGCGACCGCTATCAAGAACATCTTCCAACAGTATGTCGAAGAATTCGGACTAGCCGAAATCGCTGAGATTTTTACGAAGGGGATTCGCGTCGAAGTCGGCGATATGCTTCCCAGCGATGCCTACGCTGAGCGGCTCAAGCACGTTCCGCCAGTTTGGGAAAAGGCTTTCGAAGTCAATGCGACCGAACATCCCGCCGTTCGAGCATCGTGTGTCGAGTTTGTACTCGCCGGTCTCTACAGCTTGGATCGAATCAGTCGAGCAGCCAAACACGGCAAGATTCAATACGAACTATAAATTCTATGACAACGCGAAAAACTATTGGCGGGATTGTTCATACATATCAGAAGTTTAATCCTGCTGAGTTCCCAAGTCCGACTGAGCCGCCGCCCGATCTAGTTTCCGGTGCCTTTGAATATGCGATGGCGTATGGCAGCAGTCGAGAATTGACGGAAGAGGAACTCGCCCGAGCCATTCGATTGGACCCTAGTCAGATCGCCGGTTTGGGACCAAGCCTCGATATGCTTCGAGCTATGCTGGAAGAACGCAAGCGGCGGATTCTCGCAAAATATGAAACCGATGCCGTCGAGAAAAAAGCTGGCGAACGATTCTTGAAGCAAGCCAAACAAGTCAAACCGCCCGCTCGGCTCAACGCAGATTATAACGTTGCGATCCGCCATCAGCAGATTTATCTGCTCGAACGTCTTTGGTATCAAGCCGATGATGACAATAGTCCGTTTGCCCAGCAGATTGTGCAAACCATGGAAGCACTCGGCGATAAGTATCAGATCGATGAACTCGTTTCGAAGTATGCGTTTACCGGCTCCGAGAGACTGACGATCCCGCAAGCGATCGAAGTCAAAAAAGAATTGGAGAAGATCGACGAGCTATTAAAGCAACTTGAAGAGGCGGCCAAGAATGCGCAGATCGGATTGATCGATATGGAAGCGTTGGCCGAGTTCGCGGAACCGCAGGACATGTCGAAACTCGAAGAGTTACAACGACAAATAGAAAACCTCATTCGTGAACAAGCTGAACGCCAAGGGCTTGATAAAGGCGAAAAGGGTGGCTATCGCTTGACGCCCAAGGCTTACAAAACATTTCAAGCCAAACTGCTCGAACGAATTTTCAGTCATTTGCAAGCCGGTCGATCGGGACGCCACAGCGGTCGCATTGTCGGCGAGGGAAGCGTCGAGCTCCCTTCGACAAAGAACTATGAATTTGGCGATTCGTTTGCCAATCTCGATACGACTCAGTCGGTAGTCAATGCGATGATCAAACGTCCCAACGATCGCCCCGTTCGATTGCGAAGCGACGATTTGGAGATATTTCGAACTCGCAATCAACCCAAGTGTGCAACGGTTGTCATTATGGATATGAGCGGTTCGATGCGCTACGACGGCCAGTACATGAATGTCAAACGCATGGCCTTAGCATTGCAAGGACTCATCACAACCGAATACCCCGGCGATTTTTTGCGATTTATCGAAATGTTCACCTTTGCGAAATTGCGGCAACCAGGTGAAATCATCGATTTGATGCCGAAGATGGTGACCATTCATGACCCGTGGATTCGACTTTGTTGCGACATGAGCGACGATCGAATTTCGGAGCATCAAATCCACCCGCACTTTACGAATATCCAACACTCGCTTCGGTTGGCTAGGCAAAATTTAGCCACTTGCGATACGCCCAACAAGCAGATTGTGCTGATCACCGATGGTCTGCCGACGGCGCATTTTGAAGAGCAGATGCTTTATATGCTCTATCCGCCTGATCCTCGAACCGAAGAAGCGACGCTTCGCGAAGGATATTTGGCGGCCAAGGAAGGGATTGTCATCAATCTGTTTTTAGTGCCCAGTTGGTCGCAATCGGAGGAGGACATTCGCTTTGCCCATCGTCTCGCACAGAGCACCAAAGGTCGTGTCTTCTTTACGGCTGGCAACGACCTCGACCGTTTTGTAATTTGGGATTACGTCAATCAGAAACGCGAAATCATTGGCTAGCTGCTGGTATTATCTACAAAGTCGAATGTGCTCGACATTATTTTCTAACAACCATTCAAGCCATCGCTCGTGATACTCGGTCAATTCGATATCGGCGGTTGCGTCGGCGGCCAGCGGCGAAACGAGCGAGACGATCCCGTCATCCAACCATTGTCGAGCTTCGTCGGAACGAATCCAATATTCATCGGGTGCGAGTTTCGGAGCTTCGGGATGATCGCCGGGTGTCATGAAATAGACGACTTCCATCCGAAAGCGATCTGGGACATCCAAGGGCGGAACGTCCGGTTGTCCCACTGCAATAATTTTGATCAATATCGTCCTAGATTTTCAAGTAAATGATGAAAGGTAATTCGCGCTGACACAGCCAATCAGGTCAAGCGTTCTACGGAGCTCGCTTTCGCAATTTGCGCTGGAGTGAACGCCGATGAATTCCCAATCGTCGAGCGGCTTCGGAGATGTTATTGCTGCAATCGGCGAGCACGCGATGAATGTGTTCCCATTCCGCCTGTGCAAGTGTTGGAACTGGAATAGTATTCGGTTCTTCTTGCAGTTCGATACTCGCATCGCCGCGGGCAAAGGCCATCAAGATATCGTCGGCATCCGCAGGTTTGGGGATAAAGTTGGTCGCCCCTAGTCGAATGGCGTCGATGGCGGTCGCAATACTGCCAAATCCCGATAGGATGACTATTTTGACGTCGGGTTTGATTTTCTTTAGATCCGGAATCAGCGTCAGTCCGGTTCGGCCCGGCATGCGTAAATCGACGACAGCCAAGTCGGTTGGCTCCCGACGAAAAACCTGAACCGCTTCATCGCAGTCACCTGCTATCGAAACGCGCAATCCTCGTTCTTGAAACGCTTCGACCAATCGGTCTCGCAGGACGAACGAATCATCGACTAGCATGATACTCGTCGCATTGACCTGTAAATCAGATGATGCGTTTGTATCGCCCAAGGATTCAGCGGAAACCACTTCGGATGTTTTGAGTGTCATAACCATAGACTCGCTTATCCTTTCCATTGAATTCTCAATCGCCACAGTACGAGATTATATCGCAAATCGGACTTCGGCAATTGAAAATGTACCGACTTTTTTGACTTCCCGATGAATGGGGAGACAGGTTTACAAGTCGCTAGAGTATTGGTCTAAAGGTAAACTTATGGTTGTACACTCCTTGGCCGAATTGCGTTGACAGATGCCGTTGCTTAACCTTCCGATTGTCGTTCGCGGGGCTCGGGAACATAATCTTCAGAATGTAGATGTTTCGTTGCCTCGTAACCAATTGATTTGTTTTACGGGAGTCTCGGGGAGCGGGAAAAGCTCGTTAGCCTTCGATACGATTTTTGCCGAGGGGCAACGGCGTTATCTCGAAAGCCTTTCGACGTATGCTCGTCAGTTCATTGGTCAGCTTCCGAAACCCGACGTCGATTTTCTTTCTGGGCTAAGCCCATCGATTTCCATCTCACAGAAATCGACTGGACAGAATCCGCGAAGCACCGTCGGAACGATGACCGAAATCAACGATTTTCTGCGCGTTTTGTTTGCTCGGGTAGGAACCGGTTTTTGCCCTGTATGCGATGTCCCCATTACCGCCCAGACTCGCGATCAGATTGTAGCCCGAATCGTCAACTTGCCCGCCGGGCCGGTATACATCGTTTTGGCACCGATGATTCGCGGCCAGAAAGGGGAGTATCGCGATCTTTTCGAGGATCTCCGCAAGCAAGGCTTCAATCGTGCGCGTGTCGATGGCCAGGTTGTCAATCTGGCCGAACCGCCAACACTCGAGAAGCAGTTGAAGCATACGATCGAAGTCGTGATCGATCGATTGCAGATCGATGCTAGCAGTCGCGCGAGAATTGCCGAAGCGGTTGATACCGCGATTCGCATCGGGGAAGGAACGATGTTGGTCGCGCCGATGCAGGAACGGCAGCCATCCAAGAAAAAGGCGAGTTCCGAACCGATGGCGTCCGGTGACGAGATCGTTTTTTCTGCACAGTATGCTTGCCCGACATGCGGGGTCTCGTATCCACCGCCGTCTCCTCAGTTGTTGAGTTTCAATTCGCCGCAAGGAATGTGTCACGCCTGCAACGGACTTGGCGAACTCTACACGATGAACCCTGAGCTGCTGATTCCAGAACCGAAGTTATCGATCCGAGGCGGCGCGATCGCCCTATTGGGTAAGTGGGCTCGAATGTCTCGCTGGCAACGCATTCAAATGCAGAGCGTCGCCACGATGCTCGAACATATGCTTGGACTTGCCAAAGGCGAGCTGCTCAAGACGCCTTGGAAATCGCTCTCCGAAGAAGCGAGGCAGCTATGGCTCTACGGTACCGGCGAGCAATCGGTAACCTACACGATTCGCGCTGGTCGAAACCCGCGAAAATTCGCCGGACACTTTGCGGGTATCATCCCCGAGTTAGTTTCGGCTTGGAACAATTTTAAGAATCCGTTGCAACGTCGGCAGTATGAAAAATACATGCATCAATTGCCGTGCGGGGTTTGTCATGGCCAGCGATTGAATGCACAGGGGAGGTTTGTGAGATTGGAGTCGAAAACAGCGACCCGCGACAATTGGTTCTCACTGCCCGACGTCGGTCGCATGCCGTTAGGCGATGCGCTTGAGTTCTTTCAGAAACTGATTTTATCGGATCTACAAAAACAGATCGCCGGCGAAGCGCTCAAAGAAATCTGTTCGAGACTAGGTTTTTTGCTCGAAGTCGGTCTCAACTATCTCTCGTTAGATCGCGCTGCTCCGTCGCTCTCGGGGGGAGAATCACAGCGTATTCGACTCGCTTCGCAAATTGGTTCTGGGTTGGTCGGCGTGACGTATGTTCTCGATGAGCCATCGATTGGTCTCCATCCGCGGGACAACGAACGCTTGTTGACGGCCTTGAAACGACTTCGCGATCTCGGTAATACGGTTCTGGTGGTCGAGCACGATGAAGATACGATGCATGCTGCCGATCGGATCGTCGACTTCGGGCCGGGGCCAGGAGTTCGCGGTGGACAGTTGATTGTTCAAGGCGATGCCGATGCAATCGCGGCAAATACAGTAAGTCTGACCGGGCAGTATCTGAGCGGTCGCGCAACGGTCACGTCTCCGAAAATTCGAAGAAAGGGCACCGGCGAACGACTTCGCATCCTTGGCGCTCATCAGAACAATCTCAAGAGCATCGATGTCGCGTTCCCACTCGGATGTCTTGTTTGCGTGACGGGTGTTAGCGGAAGCGGGAAAAGCTCACTCATCACCGATGTCCTGACGCCTTACCTAAGACATGAACTCAATGGCGCCGACGAAACGGCGGAGGCATTTAAAAAGATCAGTGGTATCGAGCACTTAGACAAAATTATCGATATCGATCAAAGTTCGATCGGTCGGACGCCGCGAAGCAATCCGGCAACTTACGTCAAAGTCTTCGACGAGATTCGCGATCTCTATGCGAAGCTGCCGGAATCGAAGAAGCGCGGTTATTTGCCAGGTCGATTCAGTTTTAATACCGACGGAGGACGCTGTGGTGCTTGCGAAGGTAATGGCTCGACGCGTCTCGATATGGAAATGTTGGCTGATCTTTGGGTGATTTGCCCGGTATGCAATGGTCGTCGCTACGATCATGAAACACTTCAAGTTCTGTTCAAAGGAAAGTCGATTGCCGATTGCCTTGAGATGGATATCCAGGAAGCTCTCGAACATTTTCAATCGATCCCTAAGATCTATGAAAAACTGCAAACACTGCACGATGTTGGGCTCGATTACTTGAAGCTAGGGCAACCTTCGCCGACACTTTCCGGAGGCGAGGCGCAGCGGATCAAACTTGCCAAGGAACTGAGCCGACGGGCAACAGGGCGAACGCTCTATGTTCTCGATGAGCCAACTACTGGCCTGCACTTTCATGACATAAACATGTTGCTATCGGTGTTACAAAGTCTCGTCGATCGCGGCAATACGGTCATCGTCGTCGAGCATAACTTGGATCTGATTCAGGCTGCCGATTGGATCATCGACTTGGGACCGGAAGGTGGTGCCGCCGGCGGAGAGGTCATCGCTACTGGAACACCCGAAGCATTGGCTAAGAATACAAAATCGGCGACCGGCCTGGCATTGGCCAAACATTTCCAACAGGCGCTTGCGAAACAAGCCGCGTTATCCGGTAAGAAATTGAAGGGAACGAAAAAGCGAGCGGTGAAGGGAACGTCAGTGCTTGCCAAGACTGCTGAACGCGTTCGTCAGTTAGTGGTTCAAGGGGCGGCGATGCACAATCTACAAGATGTCGACTTGACGCTCGATCATGGAGAGATGACCGTCTTCTGCGGGAAGAGCGGAAGCGGCAAGACGTCGATGGCGATTGATACCATCTATGCCGAAGGACAACGTCGCTATACGGAAAGTCTCAGTTCGTATGCTCGGCAATTCGTCGGTCAAATGCCGAAGCCCATTGTACATACCGTTGAAGGACTAGCTCCGTCGGTTGCGCTCGAACAACGCAGCCTTGGTCATACTCCGCGATCGACGGTTGGGACGGTGACCGAGATTTATGACTATCTGCGAGTCTTAATGGCAAGACTCGCGACGATGCACTGCCCTCAATGCGACAATCCCGTCGGGACACAAACTCTGGATCAAATTATCGACCGCGTTATCAGTATGCCAAAGGGAACTCGGGCATTGATTCTTGCACCGATCGAATCGAGCCTGAATCGAGAAGTTGTATTAGATGACGCGTTTTTTAATGAACTCAAAATCCAAGGTTATGTACGAGTTCGCATCAATGGGCATACGACTTCGATCGACGAGCGTCCTGAGCTGGCCAATCGCGGACGCTATCAATTAGAAATCGTCGTCGATCGAATCAAAGTCGATACCAAAGATCGGTCGAGAATCGCCGATAGCTTGGAAACCGCTCTCGGACTGGGCAAAGGCCAAATTCGAATTGCAATTCACAGCGACGATCGACCGGAGCCGCAATGGGAAACGCAGACGCATTCACTAACTTTGGCTTGCCATGCATGTGGCCTTTCGTTCCAGCCGCTGACACCGCACAGTTTTTCGTTCAATACGCAGTTAGGCTGGTGCTCGGACTGCGATGGATTAGGTGTTCGCCAAGGAACCAACCCAGCGGCTTTATTGGACGCAACAAAATCGCTTTCGGAAGGCGGCATGTTGCTTTGGCCAAAGCTCGACAGATCGCTGAGCCGCGAAATGCTCAATTGCTTTTGTGCGCAGACGGGCATTCCAATCGACGCGCCGATTGGCGTGATGAACGTCAAGCATCGAAATTTTTTACTTTTTGGAACAGGCGACCAAAATTTTGCGATGAACGGTTTTTCGTTTCGCTATCGCGGACTTTATCCGACGCTGGATGTAGCTGCTCGATCGAGTCAAACATTGCGAATGCGACTGGAATCGTATACCGCCGAAGTCGAGTGTCAGACGTGCCGAGGTTCGAGATTGCGAGCCGAGGCGGCCAAGTCGCGATTTCACGATCTGACGATTGCCGAATTGGTGGCGATGCCGCTGGGTGAATTGCTTGCGACTTTGAAAAACTGGACGTTGGATAGCCGCGAACAAAAAATTGCAAGCGAACTGATTCGCGAAGTAGTTAGTCGCGTTAGCTTTCTCGTCGAAGTCGGACTTGACTATCTGTCGCTCGGTCGAGCCGCGAACTCGCTCAGTGGCGGCGAAGCTCAACGGATTCGGCTGGCAGGTCAGCTCGGTAGCGGATTATGCGGCGTTCTCTATGTTTTAGATGAACCGACGATCGGATTGCATCCTCGCGACAATCATCGACTCGTAAAGGCCTTGCATCGACTTCGAGACCTAGGCAATACTTTGATCGTTGTCGAACACGATCGGGATGTCATTGCCAGCAGCGACGGCCTTTGCGATTTTGGCCCTGGATCTGGCCACGAAGGCGGACGAATTGTTGCGCAGGGAACGCCTGCTCAAATTGCACGAAGTAAGACGAGTGTGACTGGACCATTCCTGAGCGGGAAAAAGGCGATTCCGATCCCGCGTAATCGCCGGATCAGCGAAAAAGAGTCGCTTCCTACCGCAGATGCCGGTTCAACCAGCGATCAACATTGGCTTGGTATTCGTGGTGCCAAGGCGAATACATTGCGGGATATCGATGTCGATATTCCACTGGGCAGTCTTGTTGCCGTTACGGGGCCAAGCGGTTCGGGAAAGAGCAGCTTGATCAACGATATTCTCTATCCTGCCCTCGCTCGACGATTTCATCGAGCAATGATTAAAGTCGGACACCATCGTACAATCGAAGGGACGCGATGGATCGACAAAGTCGTTCGTGTCGACCAATCGCCGCTTGGAACTTCGCCATCTTCGACACCGGCAACGTACACGGGCGTTTTCGATTTGATTCGCGAACTCTATGCGAAACTTCCAGAATCCAAAGTCCGTGGTTTTACTGCGAGACAGTTTAGCTACAACGTTCCTGGTGGGCGATGCGAAAAATGCGAAGGGAATGGACGTCGCCGGATCGAGATGCATTTTTTGCCAGACGTCTGGATCGAATGCGATGCGTGTCATGGCCGTCGCTACACCGAAGAGACGCTGACGGTTCGCTATCAAGGAAAATCGATTCACGACCTTCTGGAAATGAAGATAGGCCAAGTTCGAGATCTTCTGATCAATCTTCCCAAGATTCGGCGAATCCTGACCACTCTTTGCGATGTCGGATTGGATTACATCGCTCTCGGGCAATCAGCTCCGACGTTGAGCGGCGGCGAAGCGCAGCGTGTAAAACTCGCAACCGAACTTTCACGACCTGATACCGGGCGAACGATTTACTTGTTAGATGAGCCGACGACGGGTTTGCATTTCGAGGATGTTGCGAAATTGATCGGGGTGCTGCATCGGCTTGTCGATGTCGGAAACACCGTTGTTGTCATCGAGCATAACTTGGATGTCATCAAGTCATGCGACTGGGTGATCGAATTAGGCCCCGAAGCTGGTTGGCATGGCGGGCAACTTGTCTTTAGCGGTACCCCCGAAAAACTCGTCGAGTTCGCAATGGGCTCGACGAAGAATAGTAGTCGCAAGAGCCTAAGCAAATCGAAAAAGCCTATCGATATTCCGCAACGCTTGCGTTGCCATACCGGAGAAGCTCTCGACAGGATATTAAAGGCTGGTCCGTATGAACCACGCAGCGTGTATGATCCGGCAATCGAGTTGACGCCGCGGGCTGGCGATCAATCGATGAGCGATATCGCCAAGCAGAGTTTGTCGCCTTGGCAAGTCGATGGTCGCAAGTGGCATCTCGAAAAAGGACTTGATCGACGCGGAAAGCCGGTGCTTTGGGATCGTTCGATGCTTCGGCCGATCATCGAGCGGATCGAATCATCCGGAATTTGCGGTGAGATCGATTGGAATTCGAGCAGTGTTGTCGAGATTCCTGGAAAAGTAAAATCGCGGGGTTGGTTTCTGCATGCGCTTACTGCCGAGTCGCCCTGGTTGAAGCTAAAGTTTCGAATTCCCAAGGGACATTTTACGAAACCGGACTTGCTCGAGTTATTCAAATTGCCACCCCTCTCGCAACTCGAAGGTGTTCAGGCTTTTCATCGCGATGCGCGAACGTATGTCGAAGTTGGAAGCGATTGGATGGAAATCGAATTGCGTCCCCACTTACGAAGTGAAATTGACAACCCAACTTTTTGGAATTGGCTCGATCAAGCTCTAGCCGCCTTTGATGATGCAACGAAAGATCATTGATTTTGGTTGCGTAAGGAGAGGCGGAGCCTCTAAGACAGTGCGTTACCAGGCAGGAGCCTGGTAACGAGATTAAAACACGTAGCTGTGTCTCTCCGAGGCACAGCAATTCTGCAGCTTCGCTGCGGGGTCAGTCTTGGAAAGACTGACCTACGTGGTTTTTTAAAGCCTAGCAGCGAGATCGCGACTACTTCGTATCTGGCGCGACCTTTTTGGCTTTGGGAACGGCGGCGGGTTTGGGTTCGCGTGGAGTAAGCATCGCATCGAGGGCGGCGCTTTCGATCTTACTGGCAGCACCTTCCGATCGAATTGGTTGTCGAGCTGACCATAGAACTCCATTGACGACGAGCTGACGCATTCCGTCCAACGACCAAGCAGAATGTGCATCGAGGCCGGTGAATGAAAAGGAGCGTCCGCCGTCGGGGCGCTCGTAAATCCAAGCGACGATATCGTTAACCAGTCCAGCTCGACTGCCCGCATACTCTTTGCTCGACCAGACCAGTGGCGTAATGCCTTTCATGCCGTCGACGAAATGAATCTTGTTCAGCCAACCATCGTTGACTTTCCACGGCTCAACGCCGCGTGAAATCTCGTGATTCGGAAAATCAACATGCGAACTTGGCCAATGGCCTCGACCAGAACCTTCGGAATAGACGCCGCCAAACCAGCGTTTGCCAAGGCTTTCCGACGCTTTGGGAAAATCGACGGCTTGATGGATTAAGACTAAACCGACACCGCGATCGACAAGCGAATCTATCTTCGCGATTCGTTCCTCGGACTCGAGAAAAGCCTGTTTCCCGCCGCCGTCGGTATAGAAGACGACGGCGGTTGCCGTATCAAAGAGGCTTTCGTCTTTAGGCCAACCATCGAGTACGACAATGGGTTCGATATTTTCTGTCTGTCGAAGCAAGCTTTCAAGGCATTTGCAGCCGGCGATGTAGTCATGATGACCGACCGTATCGACCTTGGCCGTTTCACCGGCAACCAAAACGATCTTGCAAACTGAGGCTTTGCTCGACTGCGCGAATATCGGGCCGCAATCGAAAAGACAAACCGCGAACACAAAGACAAAGCGAACGAAATTCATGAGCATACCGCCATTTTGAAGTTGTTAAATCTGTCGTCGCATACAGCAGTTTTTATATTTTTTACCCGAGCCACAGGTGCAAGGATCATTCCGTCCGACACGAGCTGCTTCTCGTCGAATCGGTTCGGGTTTTGGAGCTTCGCCGCTGGCTGCATCGCCTGCTTCCATCGCCGCACGTTGTTGCTCGCTTACTTCTCCGAGCATGTCGGTCGTTGTAGGTGGGCTGTCATGTCGAGCTTGAGTCTCGACGAAGGAGCTGGTTACCAAGCTATCGTCCAAAGCTTCCATGCGGAAGACAATGTCGGTCATACGTTCGCCGATCGCGAACCACATTTGTTCGAAGAGCTTCATGCCTTCGCGTTTGTATTCGACTTTCGGGTCCATCTGTGCCATGCCTCGAAAGCTCACGGCACTTCGGAGATGATCCATGGCCAACAGATGTCCCATCCAGGTATCATCGAGAATCCGCAGCAAGATGGTGCGCTCCATGCGTCGAATTTCTGGATAGAAGCGATCTTCGATGGCTAGGTGAATCGTCTTTGCAAGTTCCGGTCGATCTTGGCTCGCAAGATCTTCAACACTTCCTAGCCAATTCAATCGCTCGCGAAGCCAATTGGCCAGCTCGTCGAGTTTTTCTTTGTGCGCAGCTTCGCTAGCGCGAATCTCGGGGGCAGTTGAACCGTAAACGGCGGCTAATTTTTCGAGCCCCGCTTGCTCGAGCATGTCGGCTCTCTTCAGCGACTCTTTCGATAGATGAACAAGATGATCGAAGGCTTGTGCCCCTTCCATTCCTTGCAATTCAGCGGCTGACGGATCTTCGAAACGTTGGGCCGCATGATTGGCGATGGCGGCACCGTCGATATGGAATTGATTCGGGCCTGTCTGTTGACGAAATCGCGTAAAGGCGGCCAGCACCGGATATTGCGATTCACGTTCACGATAGGCGTCTTCGGCAGCTTGCATCAGCGACTTCTTCAGCGCCGGTGGCTCTACGTTCTTCATCTGCTCAGGATCGATATCGATCGCAAACTTGATTTTCATCCAGTTCGCGAGCATTCGAAGCCCGTAGCTTTCCTCTACGAATTCGGCACCTTCGCTGAGGTCGATCTTGGCGACAAACTCACGAGCTCGTTCGAAAATTTCTTCGTCGATGCGATCGCGTTCGATTTTCTTCAGAGCAGAAACATTAAAATTCGTTCCGTATCGAGTGTTCGACCACTTGGCCAAGGCTTCCCAGTTCCATTCGGATTGCTCTTCTTGGATGGGGAGATTTTCATCGATCGCATCCATGATCTGCGTTTCGATCTCGCGTTCGGCAAGATCGCGAGCATAGAAACCAGCCGTCTCGGCATCGATACCTCGGAAGTCCTTCGGTTCGAGTTGGCACGAGAGCTTTCCGCCAGCCCAGCGGGCAAAGGACTCTGCTCCAAAGATCGGATTGGTGAACTGATCGACGTTGTGGTTAATCTGCTCCTGAATTTGTTCTAAGACCAACTGGCGGCAGGAAACGCCAGCCAGAATCTGCTGTCGATAGCCATAGACGCGCTTTCGCTGCTGATCCATCACTTCGTCGTAATCGAGCAGACTCTTACGAGACTCGAAATGGCGTTCTTCAACTTTCTTTTGAGCGGAAGAGATTCGTTTCGAAACGAAGCGACTTTCGAGCGCCTCGCCTTCACCCATACCGAGTTTACCCATCATATTGCGGACCCAATCGCCAGCGAAAATGCGCATCAGATCATCTTCGAGCGACAGATAAAATCGGCTGCTACCCGGATCGCCTTGTCGACCGCAACGTCCGCGAAGCTGGAGATCGATTCGTCGGGATTCATGGCGTTCGGTACCGATGACCATTAGGCCGCCGATCTCGCAGACGAAGTTCCCCATCTCTTTCATCTTTTCCTTTTGCTCGAACTCTTGGACCAAGGCATCCCATTCTTCTTTCGGAACTTCAAGACGTGTCGGATACGTATCCTGTAACTTGGCCCATGCCATCGTGTCAGGATTTCCACCAAGAATAATGTCGGTACCGCGACCAGCCATATTCGTGGCGATCGTCACCGCTCCGACTCGGCCTGCTTGGGCAATGATTTCGGCTTCGCGTTTATGCTGCTTGGCGTTGAGAACCTGATGCGCAATTCCGCGATGATCTAAGAGTTTTGACAACCGTTCGCTCTTCTCGATCGAAACGGTTCCGACCAGAATCGGTCGCCCCTTGCGTTGGATCGACGCGACTTTGTCGCGAGAGAGTGTTCGAATTTCCTTTTCATCGCGTGGTCGCACCGAAACGGTGGTCTCATCTTCGGAAACGATCTCGCCGATAATCGCATTCGAATCTTTCGGTTCGACCAGATCGAATTTATTCGCCAGTTCGATATCGTCGGCAACCGCTTTGTACTTTTCTTTTTCGGTTAAGAAAATCGTGTCTGGCGATTCGAATCGTTTCATCGGTCGATTGGTTGGCACGGCAATCACATCCAAACCATAGATCTTGTAGAATTCGTTGGCTTCGGTCATCGCCGTACCGGTCATCCCGGCCAGCTTCTTGTAGAGTTTGAAGAAGTTTTGAAGAGTGACCGTCGCGAGCGTTTGATTCTCTTCTTTGATCGTCACGCCTTCTTTGGCTTCAACCGCTTGATGCAAGCCATCCGACCATTGGCGACCTTCCATCAATCGACCGGTGAACTCGTCAACAATGACAATGACGCCTTCTTTGGCGACATAGTTGACGTCGAGTTTGTAGAGGAAGTGGGCCTTCAGTGCGTTATCGAGCAAGTGCGGCCATTCCATGTTGCCGGCGGTATAAAAGCTTTCGACACCGGCCATTTTTTCCGCGTGACGAACTCCCTCGTCGGTCAGATTGACCGTATGATCTTTTTCGTTGACCACAAAGTGCAGCTCTTTAACCAACTGCCTCGCGATTTTGTCAGCTTCGGCGTACTTCTTAACATCTTGATGAGCAGGCCCGGAAATAATCAACGGTGTTCGAGCTTCGTCGATCAAAATGTTGTCGACTTCGTCGATGATGGCGTACTGAAGTGGACCTTGGCTTTGCTGGAAATGTTTCGGAAAGCGATTGTCGCCTCGACGGGCAATCCGCATGTTGTCGCGAAGATAGTCGAAGCCGAGTTCATTGTTGGTCGCATAGGTAATGTCACAGGCATACGCTAACTGTCGAGGATCGCTGTCCAGGCCCGACTGGATGCTGGCAACAGTCAAGCCGAGTCCCATATAGAGCGGCGCCATCCATTCCATATCTCGGCGCGCCAAATAATCGTTCACCGTGACCACGTGCACTCCGTTGCCTACGAGCGCGTTGAGGTAGGCTGGCAGGGTCGCGACCAACGTCTTGCCTTCGCCGGTTACCATCTCGGCGATGTTGCCATAGTGCAAAACCATTCCGCCTACCATCTGGACGTCGTAATGCCGCATCCTGAGGAAACGTCGACCACCTTCACGGCACAACGCAAAAGCTTCGACAAGAATGTCATCGAGCGTTTCGCCGTCGGCAAGTCGCTTGCGAAATTTAGGCGTCTGCTCTCGAAGCTCGGCATCGCTCATCGCCATCAGCTTGGGTTCAAGTTCATTAATGAGCCGAACTTTGGCTTGATATTTCCGGACATTGCGGGCGTTTGAGGTACCGAAGAGTCCGGTGACTCCACGTCCAATTCCCTCCAAAACGCCGTTGACAACCGAACCGGTACCTTCCCAAAATTTTTCTAGCAATTCCATAATTCGTAACTAAATTATCGCTTTGTAAATCAAACGAGCTAAAACTCTTGGCAATCGCCAGAATTTACGTATTTTGCCCCTTATGAAGCGTATCGCCAGAGGCTTAGAAGGTCAACGGAGATCGAGCCTTTAGCTGGGCTTATCGCATTAGTTTAAGTGGCGTAAGCTTCTAGCTTGCGACGCTCAATCTGCACTATATCAGCCGGAACGCGTTAGCGTCCGGTTTCCCAGCAATTCGTGTGAACCGGGTGCTAACGCACTGCGGCTGATGAAAAATCCCGGCTAGCCCTCAGCATGCACAATAACTCGAGCAACAGGTGGCAAACTAGAAGTGTTCTAAGAAGCTCGACGCACGCCAAATCGATGGGCAGCATGGATGATCGACGGGCTCTCTTCGGCGGCAATCGCCTGCGATCGAAGCTGAGATGACAATGCCAACGCTTCGAGAATCCGTTCCGCAACATCGATGGTGTTGCGAACTTTCTTCCCAGATACCAGCGGCATTTCTCGTGTTTGGATCGATTTACCAAAGTCCCTAAGCTCCATCTCGATGGCGTTTACTGGCGTCGTATCGAGCTGCCGATGCGGCAGCCATCGATCAAACAACGTCGTATGAAGCGATCGACGCTCGTCTTCGGGAAGTTTGTCCGCCTGAAAGACACCTTGGATTACTTCATCGCAAGCTTCGACGACATGGCATGAACTCGCCGCAAAATCCAGGTCTGCGGCGATTCCTAACCCGCACAGACTCATTCGACGAACGGCATGTCGGCTTACTCGCGACGCATACAGATTGGCGACGGCACCGTTGGCAAACTGGATCCGAGCTTCCGCCCAATCTTCATGTTCACCAAGTATTGCTTGGCCTGATGCTGAAACGCTCGCCACTGGTGATTCAATGCAATCGAGTACCAAATCTAAATCGTGAATCATGAGATCGAACACAACGCCGATATCAGTGCTGCGTCCCGAGTACGAACTCGTTCGGTGAGCGTCGATATACGAGATTTGGTACGCAAGTGGTTTGAAGGATTGCCAGGCCGGATTGAATCGTTCGACATGACCGACCTGGAGCGTCAGATTGCGATGTTCGGCGACTTGAATGAGCAAATCGGCATGTCGCGCCGAGCGAACCAAGGGTTTTTCAACGAAACAATGGATACCGTTTTCGAGGCACCACAGAGCCGACTCTAAATGAACGACTGTTGGAGTTGCGATGATGGCCGCATCGATCTTGCCGGCGAGCGTTTTAAAGTCGGCGACGCATGGAACTTGAAATTCCGACGTGATGGCTTCGCAAGCTTTGGGGTTAGTGTCGGCAACGGCAATGAGTTCGAAGCCTGGAATCGATTTGAGCAGACGAGTATGGATCTTGCCGAGATGCCCGGCACCAATAACAGCAACTTTTGTCTGGCTCACGCGGCGGCTCTCCGTCGGTCTCGCCCGCGACCATGTCGACCAAGGGAAGACTCATCGATGAATTGGAAAAGTGTTTCGATCTCAGGGGTCAGTTGATCATTCCCGACAAGAATTTCCCGAGCGTGTTTGACACCGACTTTGGAACGATAAAGCAATTTGTGGGCTTCTGAAATCGCGCGAATTGCGTGGCTCGAAAAGTTTTTGCGCTTGAGCGCGACGATATTGACGCATCGCGGACGCGCTGGAAATCCTTCGGCCAGCATGTAGGGCGGGACATCTTGAAGGACGCGCGATAGTCCGCTGACAAAGCTATAGCAGCCGATCGATGCAAAATGATGAACGGCAACTCCGCCGCTGAGTGTCGCATCATGTTGTACGCGTACGTGACCGCCAAGCATTACGGTATTGGCCATGATAACGCGATCTTCGACTTTGCAATCGTGCGCGATGTGAGCGCAAGTCATGAAATAGCAATCGTTGCCTACCGACGTGATTCCGTCATCTTTTTCGGTACCGCGATTGACGGTTACCGATTCGCGAAAGACATTTGAGTCGCCGATGATGACTTGTGTTGGAGCCCCTTCATAGGAAAGATCTTGTGGCTCGGAGCCGATAACGCAGCCTGGAAAAAAATGATTGTCGCGACCGATTGAGGTGTGTCCGGTGAGCGTTACATTGTTCTCGAGACGTGTTCCCCGACCGATTCGGACGTGGGGGCCGATGACGCTATGGTGACCAATCCGAACATCATCATCGAGTTCAGCTCGCGGATCGACAACAGCGGTATGAGCGATAATCGTAGGCATGGAAATTATCCAGGGCGATCTAGCACGTAACTATCTAAAGTTTGGCCAAACTCTAGCATTGCGTGGAAATGGGTCTCGAAAAAGGAATTGTTTTTGTTCGGCTGCGTCGGGATCGTATGGTTTCTAGTTCCTCGGTAGCAAGCCTACTTTTAAAGTTATTTAGCGATTCTTAGGACGTAAGTTCATCATGCGATTTTTCGAATCCAGGCCGAACGTTGTCCACGATAGAGTGCCTTTTGATGGCAGACCCATTGGGCCATCTTACCATTCAAAATGTGGCCACTTCGAAAGGCGACAATTTTGCCTTGCAGAGCAACACCGCTTAGCGCTAAATCGCCAACGAGATCTAAAAGCTTATGCCGTGCGCATTCGTCTTCGTATCGCAAAACGTTGTCGATCGGTCCATCGGGCCCGAACACGAGAAGATCTCGATGCGTTACGTGACTTGCGACGCCTCGATTTTGAAGATTCTTAGCTTCGTCATCGGTGACAAAGGTTCTGGCGGGTGCGATTTCATCGATAAATAATCGCGGCGAAAGCTTGGCTCGAAAGGTAGCCGCTGGGATGATCGGATTGTCGCCGTAGTCGAGCCGATATTCGCAGCACAAGCCAGGTTCAGCAGATGGCAACGCCATAATCCATTGGCGATCGTCGCCTATTTTAAATGGTGCTTCGATACAAACTGTTCGGCAAGTATCGTTTTGAGTGTCTAAACCAGCTCGCTCAATTGCTAAAGCGAAGGCTAAGGCACTTCCGTCCAAACCGGGCATTTCGTTGGCGCTGCATTGGACGACACAGTTGTCGATCTCCATTGCGTACAAGGCTGCCAACACGTGTTCGACCATATCGAAGGAGCAATCGCCTGAGGCGAGCCTTGTTCGCAGCGAAGTTTCGACTCGATTCTGAGCCATCGCCGCCAACGTCGGTTTGCCGGGCAAATCCGTCCGTTTGAAGATGATACCCGTATTCGCTGGTGCCGGTTCGAAAGATACCGTGACCGGCTGGCCGCTCCAGTATCCTCGACCGCTAACATGAGCGACCGACGCCAAGGTTTGTTGAAGTCGTTTGAACCGCATCGGCATCCTGCCTTATTGGTATTATCGAGTCACGCCATTGGGACGAGGTGCATTGGCATTCATTACCGGTGCTCCTCCTTGGGGTGTTGTTGCCGCTGGTGCTTGAGATTCAATCATCTTCAGCACCAAGTCGGTCATATCCAACGCCGGCTTATTGTAAATAACGCCCTTCTCCAAGGCCATTTGAATCGTAGCGGGGTTCTTCAAATCAGGTTCTTCGCGATTAGAGCGAAGCACCAAGTCGATCTGGTTGTGTTCCGCTACGCTGGAGATCAACGTCTGGAGCTGCTTGTAGAATTCGATTGCCATGCTGGCTTCGACTCCATCAAGCTCCTTTTCTTTGCGAACCATGTCGAGCTTCAATTGGGCTTCTTGATTGGCGAGCCGTTCCTGCAATTGATTGAACTCAGGGCTTCCTTCGCGAAAGGCTTTAAGCTGTTCGGCATCTTTTACCAACGCTTCTCGTCGCTTGACCAATTCATCTTGAGCAACCTTGACTTGATCGCGTATGGCCGTTTGCTGTTGCTTGATCGTCGGATGTTTCTTGACGATATAGCCGACGTCGATGACGGCGATTCGGGTTCCAGAGGCACCTGTGGCAGCCGCATTGGGCTGCTGTGCCACGACCGTGGTCATTGCGAAAGAACCGACGATCATCAGGGCCGCGCTGGCCGATAGAATTTGAGCACGCACTGTTGGACACTCCTTGTCAAGTGACGGTTTAGTTATTTTGTAAGCTTACCTGAGGGTGAACCCAGTTATGGCTGACCAAGCTCGTGTCGGATCGCTCCGCAATCGACACCACTTGTCGCCGCAAATTGTTGCTAGATTTCGAAATCAGGTAAATAGCGATATTCTGAAAAAGTTTACTTTGATTGGATATCTCTGTTCGCTTGTTCAAGCTCGAGTCGAATATTCGCTCGCCCTTTGACCTTGATATAGTCGGGGCGCTCGGGCTGTTTGGTCAGCCTCGAACCTAGCTGATAAACGATATCGGTTATGTGGACTATTCCTTCTGAGTTGATTTTCTCAAAATCGTCGGATGGTCGGTGATAGTCGCTGTGAAGCCCGGTAAATAGGTGAAGCACGGGAACGCGCAGCTCGAAGAAAGGCTGATGATCGCTTGGTCCGAGAGCCTCTTTTTGCTTGCGAATATTAAGATTCAGCCCTTGGCTAGCTTGATCGATAAAGCTATCAAATCGCGAAGAAGAGCCGATTCCAAATACGATGAGCTGTCGGTCCCGCATGCGACCTACCATGTCGAGATTCACCATCGCAATCGTCGACTCGATCGCAAAACGCGGGTGGGCAACGTAATGCCGACTACCGAGCAAACCTCGTTCTTCACCGGTAAAAGCGATGAAAAGCAATCGCCGCCGAGTGTCCGAATCGTTCCTCTGCGCGGAAAATAGTCGGGCTATTTCGAGTAAGGCAGCGGTGCCCGATGCGTTGTCATCCGCCCCGTTGTGGATTTCGATCGTTCCCGGTGCAAGCGATCCGGGTCCGCCCATCCCAACATGATCGTAATGAGCTCCAATCACCACGGTTTCATTGGCGAGCCCACCTCGACCGTCAATGCTCGCAATTACATTTTTGACCCGCATCGTGCTCTTTTCCAGAAGCACCTCGCCCGAGAGCATGCTGTGATCGATCTCAAACGATCGCGGTTTGAGATCGATATCGATCTCGTGCTCGATTCCTGTAAGCGAGATGTCCGCGCGAACTCGATGCAACCAACCATCGACTACCCTTCGAGTCACGAAGAGCGTTGGAATCGAGACCTTTGCAGTGTTCGATTTTCCGGCATCTTCAATACCAGGAAGCAATTCAGCTTCCTCGGCATCGCGATCTTGCGAAACATAGCTCTTCTCGAACGAGAGGGCATCGTTGACAAAGATAATCGCCGATGCGCCATAGCGAATCGCCGTTGAAAGCTTGGTCGCAAACAAGGCATGGCGACTGGATTGCGTCCCGTCGAATGGACTGTCCGGATCCGATTGCCTGGGTTCTTTGCGAAGCACGATGACGACTTTGCCTCGGACGTCAATCCCTGCGTACTCATCGTAGTGCAAGTTCTTTTCGTTGGCTGAAATTCCATACCCGACGAAAACCAACGGCCCGGAAAACGAACCGCTCGATCCGAGCGAGAGTGGGCGGAAGTCTCGATCAAGCGTCAAATCGGACGCTTCGCTTTCACCAAAACGCCATCGCAGTCGATTTTTGTCGGGTTTCGAAGCTTCGATCGAACCGGGAATGGTAAAGTTTTGAAACGGCGAGCCATCAAAGAGTTCGGTATTGAGCGACAGATCTTTCCAGCGCTGCGCGATAAAATCAGCGGCTCGGTCCAAGCCGCCCGTCCCCGGCCCTCGGCCTCGCATCTCGTCCGCCGAAAGAAACTCAACATCGGAAGCAATCCGAGCTTGGGCTAGCCTTTGTTCGGAACTTCCGTCGGTGGTCGATTGTAAATCAGGAATCTTGATAGGCGTTTCCGCCTCAAGACTCCCCGAAAAAGTGAGCCAACCGATGAAAAGTGTAGCAACGAGGATCGACTGAGGATTGGTGTAAGTCATCGTGAGCATATCGATCCAAGAACAGTTTTTAAAAATGAGGAATACTTCGAACAAAGTCCAGCAGTCGATTTCCGGTCAACTGATTGTCGGATGATCGTTGAGTTCTTGCTCGTCGAGTTTATCGCTATGGTTCGGTAGGACAAGACTAAAGCAAGTACCTTGGTTGAGTTCACTTGAAACGAGAATATCGCCATTGTGCTCGCGGAGTATTTTTTGACTGACGGGTAAACCGAGCCCTGTTCCGCGGCTTCCTTTCGACGATTCGAAGAGCGAAAAGATACGTTGGAGATCCTCGGGAGCGATTCCACGACCGTTATCCGAAATGTCGATAATCGTTTGCTTCGCATCGCTTCGCAGCGTTACCGAAATACGTCCGTCGGTAGTTTCGTTAAGTGCGTCGACGGCATTGTTGAGGACATTCAGAATGGCGCGATGGATCCCCTCAGACTCGGCGACGACCGAGAATTCCGTTTCTGGTCGCTGCCATTGGATATGAATCCGAGTTTCTCGTGCTTGCGATTCCGTGAGTTCAATACAATCATCGATCAAGTCTCGCAAATCGACAGGCGCGAATTGCGGTTGTCGCTCTTTGCTGAGCGACAGCATATCCATCACCAATGCCTCGATGCGATCTTGGTTTTTGTCGACGATCTTCCAGCCCTTGGCGATTGTCTCGAGTTGCGATCGTTTGATTCCTTCTTCGACGAGATAGCTACCGCCTCGGATACCTTGAAGAATGTTTTTGATGTGATGCGAGAGCGTCGCAATCGTTTGCCCCATCGTCGCCAAACGTTCGGCTTGAACCATGCCTCGATAATAGAAACTATCTTCGACGGCCAATGCTGCTTGATGCCCGATCGCGATCATCAACTTGAGATGTTCTTCGTTGAAAGTAAGTCGTCCATTGGTCTCGGCGAAATGGCCTAACGTTTGCGAGGTATCGATGTAGATAGCTCCGACGATCCCGTATCGACCTTGCATCGGAACACAGATCGCTTCGCGAATTCCCATTCCAACAATACTTGCCCCAGCTTGCCATCGCTGATCATCGTTGGCGTTACTCGTCAATACGCCCTCTTGCCGCGAAACGACATAATCCAATATTGTCTTGCTGATTTCGATGCGATGCGATGGAGCACTCGTCGATCGATTGCGTCTGGCGACTGGACGAAGTTCCTGGGTATCATCGCAAGTCAACATGACGCAACCTCGATCGCAATCGACCCATTGGAAGATCAATTCCAAAATCTGTTGGAGCAGTTGATCGATATCCATAGTACGGCTAACAGCCAGCACCGTTCGATACATCATTTCCCAGTGCGTGCGATCGACGGTCTCTTGAAGCGTTTCGGTGATCGCTTCCGCCGGGCCAGTCGCAGGACGCGGCTGTCCCAACGTCACTTCGGAAGATTCGGGAATGGATACTCGATTAACCGATGACGACTCTGCGGCTAAAGCTAGGCTATGGGGGCTGCCGGAGTCAAAACTTGGCAAGGCATGTCGAATTTGCGATAGCTCTTCGGCTTGCGAGGCGTTGGTCGACGGCTCTTTGACAATATCGACATCGACAGGCTGCTTGTTGAGAACTTCCGTTTCGTTCATCGTGAAGACGAGAAGCGTACGTCCGAATTGCAAGCGATCGCCGGAACGCAGCAAGTTCTTTTCGATGCGTTTTCCATTTACAAACGATCCGTTACTGCTATTCAGATCGATCAGAGTAAACTGTTGGTCATCTCGTTCGATCTCCGCATGCTGGCGAGATACTTCGTGGTCCGTGACTTGAATATCGCACAGACCATCACGACCAATAGTAGTGCGACCATTCAGAATCGTAAAATGCTTTCCCGCATCTCGACCACGGATCATAAACAGCGAAGCCATACACAACTTTCAATATTTACTCGGATAGCTATGAGCCCGGTACAAATCGCACCGTCCTCGATTTTATCCGATATTGACGCATCATCGAAGGGCGCAACGATAGCGTTTAACCGTCAGCCGTAGGCGTACGCGAAAGGCCAAGAGTACGCCATCGGCTAACTGTTATGCGATTAAACGAAAACCCCGCTATCGTCGGGTTGTTCGCCAAGAAAACCCAACACTTCGCGGCCCGCAGCGAACTCCCCGAGTCGGTCGATACCCTCCAACCTTCGTTGTAATTCTGCCATTTTCTCATACTCGCATTCTAAATCGGGACGATGGATATCGCCGAGAAGTCAAAATTGTTTTTAGATGCAACGGACCAGTCGTGTCACGCGCCGGCGTTATCAAACGCTATACTGTGATCCACGAGGCAAGAGGCATGCAGGAATTTAAAGATGATGGCATTTCACCGGGTAAACCAAGTACGACTTACGGTGTTGACGCCTTTCGTTTTCGAAGTGGAGCGTTGGACGTAATATTTTCACAACATTTCTCAAAGCGCTCGATAAGGAAGTGTTCCCGAATCGAAGGTAGTTACTGGCATGAATATTGAGGAATTTTACAAGAAAGCGACAGGATACAAACCGTATCCCTATCAATCGCGTTTGGCGACATGTATTCGCTTTCCTGAAACGCTTTCCGTGCCAACGGGCGTCGGTAAAACAGCGGCCGCCACACTGGCATGGTTGTATCGACGCGAATCAAAATCAGACGCTACACCTCGCCGACTGGTCTATTGCCTGCCGATGCGAACGCTCGTCGAGCAAACCGAACGTGAAGCTCGTCGGTGGTTGGGCAATCTGGGGCTGAACGAGAGTGTAGCCGTCCATCTCCTGATGGGCGGTGCTGACGCAACCAAATGGGACGAGTCCCCCGAACGCGACGCAATCTTGATCGGCACGCAGGACATGTTGCTGTCGAGGGCGCTGAATCGCGGTTACGGCATGTCGCGGTATCGGTGGCCGATGCACTTTGGGCTGCTCAACAACGACTGCTTGTGGGTGATGGACGAGACTCAACTGATGGGAGTTGGGCTGACGACAACGGCTCAGTTGCAAGGACTGCGGTCGAAGTTGTCGACGTATGGTGTGACGCATTCTCTGTGGATGTCGGCGACGCTCGACACATCTCCGATTCGCACGGTCGATCATCCAGAGCCATCGTCGGGATTCTCGCGGTTGATGTTGACTGATGCCGACCGGAAGCACGAGCCGGTTAAGAGACGCCTGAACGCGAAGAAGGCGTTGGAGAAATCAACGCTCGTGTTGACTGCTGAGAGCGAGAAGAAGAGCTACGCCAAAGAATTTGCGGCGGCGGTCAAAGCCGCGCATCGCGAAGGTACGTTGACGCTGATTGTGCTGAATCGCGTCGCTCGCGCTCAGGATGTGTTCGCGGAGTTACAGAAGCTAGCGAAGGCCAAGGCATCCACTTTGACGGCGGAACTAGCTCTGATTCACGCTCGGTTCCGGCCGCATGACCGGCGGCAGCACGAGCTGGCTCTATTCTCAGAGAAGATGCCCGATGCTGGGCGGATTGTCGTTGCCACTCAAGCGATTGAAGCGGGCGTGGATGTATCGGCCGCGACGATGTTCACCGAGTTGGCTCCGTGGCCGTCGCTCGTGCAGCGATTCGGACGTTGCAATCGTGGCGGCGAATTCACAGACGCTCGCGTGTTGTGGATCGACGCCCAATTGAAGGATGATAAAGGTGCCGCGCCATACGTCATCGAAGAACTCAACAAGAGTCGCCAAATCCTCGAATCGTTGACTGACGTTGGACCAGGAGCATTGGAAGCGGTGAAGGACGAGCGACCCTTGGCGGTAGTTCACACACTGCGACGAAAAGATTTGCTCGATTTGTGGGACACAACACCCGACCTCGCGGGGAACGACCTCGACGTGTCCCGATTCATTCGCGAAGGCGACGACACGGACGTGCAATTCTTCTGGCGCGATTTCGTGGACAACAAGCCGCCCGAATTATTCCCAGCACCGCTGCGTGACGAGCTTTGTTCCCTCGCCGTCTGGCGTGCTCGTGAGTTCCTGACGAAGCTCAAGAAAAATAAGCAACCATTTGCGTTGGTGTGGAAGCCGCTCGATAAGACTTGGCACGCTGTTGATCCCGATGAAGTACGCCCAGGCATGGTGTTGCTGCTCAAGCCGGAGATGGGTGGCTATCTCGACGCGATCGGTTGGACTGGTGATTCGGCGGACAAGCCAACTCCACGACCACCGCAAGAAACGAAAAGCAAACTCGACGCCTATGAGGATGATGATTGGGGAAGCGGGCCGATCACACTGACCCAGCACCTCAACGATGTTGCACAAGCAGCGGAAGGGCTTCGGAACCAATTGTCAGTCGAGTCCGACGGCATTCCGTGGGAAGCACTGATCCGAGCGGCTTTGTGGCACGATGTCGGCAAGGCTCACCCTGCGTTTCAAATGGCGATGCGAGATGCACTTCAACTTCGCGATTCTGCGTTAGCTTCGTTGTGGGCGAAGTCAGGCGAGAAGGGAAAACCCAATTACCGGATGTCAGATGACACGAAGCGCAATGGCTTCCGTCATGAGTTGGCGAGTGCTCTCGCATGGCTCGCACATCGCGGTTCAGAACCCAATGCCAATCTGATTGCCTTCTTGATCGCAGCACATCACGGAAAGGTGCGAGGCAGTCTGCGCAGCCTTCCGAACGAAACACGTCCCGACGACGAGACCGTCCGGTTCGCGCGAGGCGTGTGGGACGGCGACGAACTTCCGACAGTCGAATTTGGCAACGGCGAATCCGTTCCCGCGACGACGTTGGACCTCCGCCTGATGGAACTCGGCGAAGCGGAAACCGGACCGAGTTGGCTCGCTCGCGTGTTAGCTTTGCGCGATCAGCTTGGTCCCTTTCGTCTGAGCTATCTGGAAACACTGCTTCGCATCGCCGACTGGCGTGGCTCGAAATCGGGAGGACAATCGAATGACCGTTGAACGACACACGCACCGACTGACGGGTTGCGCCCCGATCCCGTTGGCTCATTACTTGAAAGCCCTCGGCATTCTGCGGCTCGTGTCGTCGGAGCAGGGCGATCCCGCCGCGCAAGGCTGGTGGTCCGGTGACGTGTTCCATTTGCGGACGACGCTCGACTGGATCGGCCTTCGCGAATTCTTTCTCAATGCTTATCGGCCCACACCCATCGTCGCACCGTGGAACGGTGGCAGCGGTTTCTATCCAAAGGATAACCAAACCGCGATCAACGCAATCTGTGCCGGCGGCGCGGAGAGAACGGCCTTGTATCGCGAGACAATCGCAGCCTGTCGTTCGGTCCTCTCGGCACTCGATTTGAAAGAGAAGCCTGACGGTGATGCGAAAGGACGACTCTTGATTGCGTGTCGCGGTCAATTGCCGGACGAAGCGGTGGTCAGTTTGGATGCGGGTTATGTGCTGACGGACGATGGTCCGAAGTATCCGCCGTTGCTGGGCACTGGATTTAATGATGGTCGTCTTGAGTTCACGAACAATTTCATGCAGCGGCTATTGGACTTGATTGAACCCAATTCTGGAAAGCCAACGGCTTCGGCAGCAAGTTGGTGGGAGGACGCCTTCTTTCTTGGAGTGCAAAACGATCTTCAAAAGGATTCCATTCTCGGACAGTTCGATCCCGGAGGCGTGGACCGACCGGTGAACCCGTGGGATTACGTGTTGATGCTTGAAGGAGCTTTGGTCTTTGCGTCGGCAGCGGTGAAGCGTCTTGAATCTGCCGCAAAAGGGACATTGAGCTATCCGTTTTGTGTGCGCTCGGCCGGCATCGGTTACGGCAGCTCGGCATCAGCAGACGAAGATTCCAGCCGGGCGGAACTCTGGCTTCCGTTGTGGCCACAGCCGTGCATGGCTTCCGAGTTGGAGACATTGTTTTCGGAAGGACGAGTCCAAGTCGAAGGCCGCGCCGCAAAAAGCGGCGTTGATTTCGCACGGGCAGTATCGACGCTGGGAACAGATCGTGGCATCGAGCAGTTCGTTCGGTTCGGTTTCCATGCCAGAAACGGTTTGGCCTATTTCGCTGTGCCGTTGGGCCGCTTCAAAGTCGAGCCGCAACCACAGGTGAATTTGCTCTCGGAGATCGACGCTTGGCTCGACAGCTTTCGCCGCGCTGCGTCTTCCGACCTTGCTCCTTCGCGTGCTCAACGAGCGCTGCGTCGGTTGGAGTCGGCGATTCTCGACCTGTGTCAGCAAAAAGGGCCGACTCGATTGCAGGCAGTGCTTGTCGCACTCGGTGAAGCCGAAGCCGTGCTGGCCGTGTCGGCGAAGTGGCGAGCCGAGGCATATCAGCGTCCGATACCGCTACTGTCGCCGAAGTGGTTGACGGACTGCGACGATGGAACGTGCGAATTTCGACTCGCAGCGGGTCTCGCAGGGATTTACTCGGCAAAGGTCGGCGATCTGCGTCAACATCTCGACCCCGTCGAAGTCAAAGGTCGTTTGGTCGAGGGCCGTCAGCGCTGGGTGGAGTGGACCGAAGAGTCGTCCGCCGCATGCAGCATTGTTTGGAATGCGGGAGACCTGGAGGACAATCTCATCGCCGTGCTTCAGCGACGTTGCATCGAAGCGGTTCGGCACGGTGAGCGAACCAGCGACGGCACGCTCGTCTTTCCGGGCGAGTCGAATTGTTATTCCTCATTGGGTGATGTCGCCATGTTTCTGCGGCGAGCCACGGACGACGGTCGCATTGCCGAGTTGGTTCGTGGTTTGGTACTGCTTGATTGGGGCAGGGTTCGACAAGAGGGAGCCGTCGATCGGTTGCAACGCGGCTCGGACGAGTCGATGCCGGATGCCACGTTCTCGCTCTTGAAGCTCTGTCACGCCCCGCATCCCGTTCGTGAAGTTTCAGTTCCACTCGATGCAGCCATCGCTCGGCTTACGACTGCTGGGCGACTCGACGATGCCACGAAGTTGGCTGCTCGACGGCTGATTGGTTCGAGTTTGTCTCCCACCATCCGCGTTGCCGCGAGGAGTGTCCGGTCATCCCGACGAATCGCGGCCGGATTGTTGTTTCCGCTCAATTGGGCTGACACGCAGAAGCTGGCCGACAGTGTTTTGAAGCCGCAATTGAAAACCGTTTAATGTTCTGTCCTGTTCCCTCTAACCAAGGAGTCTGATTCCATGTCGCTTGATCTTTCCGCTCTCGCATCGCAACCGCGACTGTTGCTCGAAGTGCCATTGAAGCCGTTGCAAGGATCGCGGTTCCAACCGACCGGATTTCCCGATCTCGGAGCCGCAACCTACGAGCACAATCAAGTCAATATGCTGCTCGTCGAGTCGGCTCAGTCGATGGCCAATCGGCTCGAAGCTGTCTGCTGGGATGAGGCTGCGGACGATCTCGTCGCAACACTGAAGGGACTGCCGTATGTGAAGTCGGTGCTCCCTGACGGGACAACGACAAACTCAATTCTCGAAGCACATCGACTCAATTCACCATACATCGTGAAGAGTTCGGAGTTCGAGAAATTTCAGTCGAAGGTCGGATTTGAGGCGAACAAACCGTTCAATCGAAAAAAATTGGCCGAGGCATTGTTGATGTTCGACCCTTGCTCGCTGATCCACGGGATCTTCCTTGAGAAGATCGGCGGCGTTGTACGTTTACCCCGAATTCTTTCGGCCTTCATTGAAGCATCCAAAATCAATGTCGTGGCAAACGGCGGCGTCAAAGTTGACCGAATTCAGCCGTCATCGGCTGGCGATTCCACGGCCTACGGCAAAGCCAAAGATGGCTACGGGAATGTTCCGTACCATCGTGACGAATACGTTGCTGAAGAAATCACCGCCTTTTTCAATCTCGACCTCGCGCAATTGCGTGGATACGGGTTGCCCACAGAAGCCGAGACGCTGCTGATCGCATTGTCGTTGGTCAAGATTCAGAAATTCCTGCGAGACGGTCTGCGTCTACGAACGGCTTGCGATCTGGAACCTGCGGGAACCATCGTCATCAAACGTCCGGAAGGTTTCACGCTGCCGACACTGGACGCACTGGAAAAGGAACTGCCAGCGCTCATCAAGGCCGCGGCAAAGAACTTCGCCGATCCGGTCATCACCGAAGTCAAATACACAAAGGCGTGAACCATGCTGGCTATCTCTTTGAAGTTTCCAACAAAACGGTTTCATGCGACTCCGTGGGGGCGACAAGTCAACGAGGGGGCGGTCGAATGGCCGCCATCGCCTTGGCGATTGCTGCGAGCGCTCGTCGCGACTTGGCATCACAAGTTTCCCGAAGTTTCTGAAACTGAAATTCGCGAGTTGGTGGAACGACTCGCACCGCCACCTCGGTTTTGTTTGCCGCCCGCCTCGCAAGGGCATACGCGGCACTACATGCCGCTGGTCAACGGTGACAAGACGAAAGTCTTTGACACCTTCATCGCCCTCGAACCCGACGACGCGGTGATTGCGGTCTGGCCGGAAATCGAACTACCAACGTCGCAACGCGACTTGCTCGGCAAGTTGTTGTCGGCGATGACGTATTTCGGCCGAGCCGAATCATGGGTTTGCGGTGAGTTATTCGACGACGTGGCCACCGAAGTCGAAGTCACGCCGAATGAACTTGGACAAGCTCCGGCCCCCGGCTTTGAACTCGTTCGGACACTCGTGCCCGTGTTGGCCGATGAGCATGTTGCATGGTTCTCGCAAACGCGCGAACAACATCGGCAACGGAAGCTGACCGAGTTGGCCGCTGCCGCTCACGCCAAAGGCAAGACAACCGACATGCTCAAGCTCTCAAAGAAGGACGAGCAAGCGATCGACGACTCTGTACCAGCCACGTTGTTCGATGCTCTGCACGCTGACACAGCCGACCTTCGCAAAGCGGGTTGGAATCAACCGCCAGGAAGTCGCTGGATCAACTACGCGCGTCCCGCGAATGCGTTCGCCCCCCAGCTTCGTCAGCGTCGGCGATCAACACGACGGGATGACGTGCCCACCGTCGCCCGTTTTGCAGTGTGCGGTTCGGTTCGTCCATTGTTGACGGAGGCGGTGTCAATTGGCGAGCGAGTGCGAACCGTTTTGATGGGGTGCTCGAAAAAGGTCCGCAGCGATGCGAATGCGTCGGTGGTGTTTTCGGGGAAGCGAAGCGATGGCTCGCCATCGAACGAAGCACATCAGCACGCGCATTACTTGTGCGAAGCTACCGGTGGAGATCGGCGGATTACTAATTTGACAGTCTTCGCGCCGATGGGATTCGACACAAACGATGAGTTGGCCTTGGAACGACTGGCACGAAGTGGCGTTTGGGGGCGGGGTGGGCATGATTTGCAACTCGTGTTGCTAGGAATCGGACGGGCGAAAGACTTCGGCGGCCTAAATGAAAAGTCGGGACAATCGAAGCTGTTGGCAACATCGCCGGTGTGGATTTCGAGGACGCCGTTCGTGCTAACGCGGCATCTCACTCGGAAGGGTCATCCGGGGCGCGAAGCCATCGCAAACGATCCGAAGCTCCGAGCCGCTCTTGTCGAGAGCGTACGCTTCGAGTTAGCGAAGCGGCCACAGTTTCAACCATACGCAGATCAAGTGTTGATTGAACCGTTGTTGGATCACGAGCAATCCGGCACCGATCTTGGCGGGCATTTCACCAGTTGGTTGAAGTTCCGCCGCGAAAGACTCACTGGTGGCGGCAGCAGAGCCGGTTCACACGGATTCGGATTTCGAATGACGTTTCGTGACTTGAACGACCAACCGATCACAGAAAACGGTCCTATTGCACTCGGTTACGGTTGTCACTTTGGTTTAGGAAGTTTTGTTGCAGAATGATGACGTATACAGCTTCGTGCTATGGCGGTTTACTCAAGCGACGACGCTTGAGCGACGTGTCGTAGTTCAAGAGTCCTCGCTTGAACAAAGATTTAACCTTAATACCAATTTTTGTGAGCGAGTAACGATAGGATTACGTCATCGTCGTCGATCGACGCTGTCGCGCAATGGTTATGTAGCCACGTACTAGCAATTGTTCTTTGACAATCGGGTTGATTTTGAGCGGTGGTGGGCGATCATGGAGCGAAGCGTTTGCTCAAGCGGGGACGCTTGAGCTACGTGTCGTAGTTCAAGCGTCCTCGCTTGAACAAACGCCCAAAAGCGGTACCTGCTAGCATTTTTCGCTTGCTTTCGGGTTGCAACTGAACTAGCGTTTGACGTGGGTAGGATCCCGACGACTCGTCCTTCCTAAACGGGCGGCTTTTGCAGGATGCTCTCGGTGATCATTGTCTCACATGAGGGTTTAATCGATGCGGGCGACCTATCTGGTTTGTTACGATATTTGCGACGATAAACGTCTGCGAAAAGTTTTTCGGACGCTTCGCAATTGGGGAGATCATCTTCAGTTCAGTATCTTCGAATGCCAGTTGAATCCTACCGAATTGCTGCGATGCAAAGCAGAATTGTCAGAGATTATCAACTATGGACACGACCAAGTCTTGTTCGTCTATCTAGGACCAACCGCCGGACGTGGCGAACGTCGTATCGAAGCTCTAGGGCTCCCTTATACGAGTATCGATGCTCCCTGCTTAATCATCTAGTTTCCGTAAAAGGGCCACTATGAATGCTTCATTTAATGAATCCGATTCCGCGCCGACGCAACGAACGCCGCCTTTCGATGTCGATGACTATCTCCCGGCTCGAATGATTAACGAAGCGGTCTATTGTCATCGGCTATTCTATCTCATGCATGTCGAAGGGCAGTTCGCACCGAGTGCGGATACCGAAGAAGGCGATCAAGTCCACGCCCGCGTCGACCAAAAAGTTGATGCACTCCCTGCTCCTGCTCAACGACAACTAGACCTATTCGATACCAAAGAGTCAGTCGCAAAAGAAGTGACGATCGAATCTCCGAAGCTAGTCGACGATACGATTCACGCGAGAAGTGTGACTCTATCGAGCGAATCGTTGGGTGTGGTCGCAAAGTTGGATCTTGTCGAAGGAAGCGGGCAGCGAGTAACGCCCGTTGACTATAAACGTGGCTCGCCGAAACGAGGTCGAGATGGAATGCCAACCGCTTGGGATCCCGAACGAGTTCAGATTTGTTTGCAAGCTTTAGTGCTTCGCGAAAATGGGTTTGAATGCGAAGCGGGAGTCCTTTACTTTGCGGAAACGCGACAGCGAATTACTATCCCGATCGACGCGGATTTAATAGCATTGACCGAGCGAACTATCCGCGACGCTCGGACGATTTCCGAACTATCGTCGCCGCCGCCACCGCTGATCAACAGCCCCAAGTGCCCTCGCTGTTCCTTGGTCGCCATTTGTTTACCTGATGAGACCAATCGCTGCCGGTCGGCCGACCAAGGCGGTATCGCAGTCCGCGAAGTGCGACTCCCGACAACGCCTCGCGACGATCTTCGACCACTCTACTTGAATACACAAGGCTTAAGTGTGGGGAAGTCCGATGAAGTGCTTCGGGTAAAGGAGAACGGAAAGGTCATACAAGAAGTCCGAATGAAGGAGTTGAATCAAGTCAACCTATTCGGCAATATTCAGATTTCGACACAAGCCCTTCAGGAACTGGCGGCTTCTGATATCCCGGTCGTCTTGCATTCCCAGCACGGATACTATTACGGTACGCTGCACGGTTCGGGTTTAAAGAATATCTTGCTTCGGCGCGAACAGTTTCGCATGGCAGACCAATCTGAACGTTGCTTAAAGGTCGCCAAGCAGTTGGTGATCGGCAAGATTCGCAATCAGAGAACTCTGTTGATGCGCAATCATATCGCCCCACCCGAATCGGCGATTCGGGAACTAAAACGCTATGCTTCGATGGTCGATCGGATGACGAGTGCCGCATCGCTGTTGGGAATCGAAGGCTCGGCGGCTCGAGTTTATTTTGAACACTTCGCAGGGATGCTCAAGCCCGGCGATGCACCTACCGATCCACTGGCCGCCATCGGCCAGCCACCGAAATGGAGCTTTGATTTTCGAGGACGAAATCGACGACCGCCACGTGATCCAGTGAACGCGTTGCTGAGTTTAGGCTACAGTTTGTTAACGAAAGATTTTGCGATCGCTTGCCAAGCGGTAGGGCTCGACCCGTATCTCGGATTTTTTCATCTTCCACGTCCTGGCCGCCCGGCATTGCCACTCGATTTGATGGAACCATTCCGTCCGCTGATCGTCGATTCTTCGGTGATAACCGCGATCAACACTCGCATGGTATACCCAGAACATTTTGTTTCGGCTGGCGTCGGAGTCACGTGTACCGAACCGGGTAGGAAAGCGTTTTTTCGAGCCTATGAACAGCGGATGGATCAGTTGGTAACGCATCCGCTGTTCGATTATCGCGTCAGCTACCGACGACTGTTAGAGATTCAAACTCGACTACTAGCTCGAGTGATTACCAGAGAGATTGAAACGTATCCCGTATTCGTGACTCGTTGAGGGAACTCGATTCTCCAATCGCCATCGCGAAGCAACTTTCTTGATCAGTCGATGTGCGCTAGCACACGTTTTCGGTAAAAAACTGTGAGTCGCCAGCGGATCGTGTCTACCAAGTTCAAGAATGCGCGGTAGAGTAAAGCCATTGTCGGCGTTGCGAGACAGATGCGAGCGGTCAGGTGCTATGAAAAACACGCCAGTCGCTCGCGTTTAGCAAGTCTAGTAAGCGACAGAACTTAGGGAGAACACAAACCTGGAGACACAATGAAGCATCTGGAAAAACACCATCGCTCGCAAACTGAATCGCAACACAAGTCGCCGCCAGCCTTTACCGCGACAGCCATTTCCGCATTCAACTGAATGCGGCCTCATTGAAGCAACAATGTTTTCAAAAGGATCGTCCGGCCCAACGTGGAATTTCCGCATTCAACTGAATGCGGCCTCATTGAAGCGTTGGATTGCGTCTTCGAGTTGGCTTTTCATCATTTATTTCCGCATTCAACTGAATGCGGCCTCATTGAAGCAAGTATCCTTTGTTGCATCTTTGCTTCGATAGCAGCATTTCCGCATTCAACTGAATGCGGCCTCATTGAAGCTGAAGATCCAAACCAATTGGTTGAATTCTTCTTGAACGATTTCCGCATTCAACTGAATGCGGCCTCATTGAAGCAAGGCTATCGAACTGGTTTACTACGCAACGATCATGATTTCCGCATTCAACTGAATGCGGCCTCATTGAAGCAACACGACCGCACAGACGACCGCTGGCGGTCACGCTAAATTTCCGCATTCAACTGAATGCGGCCTCATTGAAGCTTCGGTCCAGCCATCGTTGCAAGCTTTTTCAACAAATTTCCGCATTCAACTGAATGCGGCCTCATTGAAGCGCTCAGGAGGAGGGTTTATCAATTGGGATCACCCAATTTCCGCATTCAACTGAATGCGGCCTCATTGAAGCATCACACCAAAATTCGTAAGCTTTTTTGCATCGCTCAATTTCCGCATTCAACTGAATGCGGCCTCATTGAAGCGGTCGCTTGCGAGAAGCCATTTTCGACGAACCGCTATTTCCGCATTCAACTGAATGCGGCCTCATTGAAGCAACTCGACCAGCTCGCTATCGATCAAATCGAATCCAATTTCCGCATTCAACTGAATGCGGCCTCATTGAAGCCATTCCGTCGTAACTCACCATAAATGAACTCCAAAAATTTCCGCATTCAACTGAATGCGGCCTCATTGAAGCAGTATTGAAAAGCCATTGTTTACTTGCCTCCAGTGAATTTCCGCATTCAACTGAATGCGGCCTCATTGAAGCACGCAATAAGCAACCTTCAAAAACAACGCAACAGAATATTTCCGCATTCAACTGAATGCGGCCTCATTGAAGCACAGCAATGATGAAACCGGATCAGATCCATTGTCGTATTTCCGCATTCAACTGAATGCGGCCTCATTGAAGCGCATAACCGGGTCAACCGAGGAAAAACTATGATTCAAATTTCCGCATTCAACTGAATGCGGCCTCATTGAAGCACGTAGCATCGTGAAGCGATCGCGAGCCGTCGACCCTAATTTCCGCATTCAACTGAATGCGGCCTCATTGAAGCGCTTTGCTCGCTCTGCCGCTGTTGCTGCTCTTGAAGATTTCCGCATTCAACTGAATGCGGCCTCATTGAAGCAATAGGCGAAACTCGTAGTGGTGGCGTTTCCGTTAGTATTTCCGCATTCAACTGAATGCGGCCTCATTGAAGCACGCATCGTTGGTTCGCCGCATTCCATCGCAATGACATTTCCGCATTCAACTGAATGCGGCCTCATTGAAGCGATCTTCGCGTCCCGGCTCATCGACTTTACGTCTTCATTTCCGCATTCAACTGAATGCGGCCTCATTGAAGCGCAGCCGCTTCTCGCATTTCCTTGCGAGCTTCTGCATTTCCGCATTCAACTGAATGCGGCCTCATTGAAGCGACGATAAAGGGCCGTTTCCAGCGTTCCAGGATTCTTATTTCCGCATTCAACTGAATGCGGCCTCATTGAAGCGTAGCGCTCGGTTGTAATGTTCCACTCGGCTCTTAATTTCCGCATTCAACTGAATGCGGCCTCATTGAAGCGGCTGTCGCGATCCTGCTCAAGGCGGCCAAAAAAGCATTTCCGCATTCAACTGAATGCGGCCTCATTGAAGCTAGCGGCGGCTCTTCTTGCTGCGGGAGCTGCGGCGGATTTCCGCATTCAACTGAATGCGGCCTCATTGAAGCGTGGTCGACGGCGGAAGGTTTACCAGCAACCTCGAATTTCCGCATTCAACTGAATGCGGCCTCATTGAAGCTACTATGGTTCCGTCCTCATCGTCCTGACGGTAATCATTTCCGCATTCAACTGAATGCGGCCTCATTGAAGCATTCTCCGGCATTTCCAGTAGAGCCAACGCTTCGGTCATTTCCGCATTCAACTGAATGCGGCCTCATTGAAGCTCGTTGCATACGACAATGACCCTAGATCGTTAATTTATTTCCGCATTCAACTGAATGCGGCCTCATTGAAGCGAATTTTTCTCGCCTGGGCTCGTTTCGTCGGACGGCATTTCCGCATTCAACTGAATGCGGCCTCATTGAAGCTTGTCGGGCAGGCCGGTAAGCAGCCATCACGACGCATTTCCGCATTCAACTGAATGCGGCCTCATTGAAGCTTATTTACGACGTGGACGACCCTCCGTGCGTTCTGCATTTCCGCATTCAACTGAATGCGGCCTCATTGAAGCAAGCCAGTGCGTTGCTGATCGAAGGCGTTGCTTTTATTTCCGCATTCAACTGAATGCGGCCTCATTGAAGCGCGGCGACTTGGATACTAAAGAGTTGGCCAAGATCATTTCCGCATTCAACTGAATGCGGCCTCATTGAAGCTTCGTCCGCAGTGCTTCCGTTTTTGTTGCACTGGAAATTTCCGCATTCAACTGAATGCGGCCTCATTGAAGCATTTTCGAGCCGATCAACAATTGGTGCACGCTTGCATTTCCGCATTCAACTGAATGCGGCCTCATTGAAGCCCATCGGTACAACGGAACATGAAAGCGTTCTAGCAATTTCCGCATTCAACTGAATGCGGCCTCATTGAAGCGCATGTACCGGTCGGTTAATCGCAATCGGCGACAGTAATTTCCGCATTCAACTGAATGCGGCCTCATTGAAGCCAGTATTGGCTACAAGATGCTCATTATTCGGCTTGTAATTTCCGCATTCAACTGAATGCGGCCTCATTGAAGCGAAAAAGGATTGCCACCGATATCAGGCGGCGTATTAGATTTCCGCATTCAACTGAATGCGGCCTCATTGAAGCCGGAGTGTATTGGGGATGGGCCGGGCAAGTCTTACGTATTTCCGCATTCAACTGAATGCGGCCTCATTGAAGCCGAGGGTCAAACGTCGAAACATTGTTTCGTGCGTAATTTCCGCATTCAACTGAATGCGGCCTCATTGAAGCGTTTCGGTCGTACGGATTGTACGGCGTCGGCCTTTTATTTCCGCATTCAACTGAATGCGGCCTCATTGAAGCAACCGAATCTATGGACGAACCACGGCAGTCGAATAATTTCCGCATTCAACTGAATGCGGCCTCATTGAAGCGATTCAATTCCTCTCGAATCTCGGTGGATGCAATCATTTCCGCATTCAACTGAATGCGGCCTCATTGAAGCGCCGTCCTTGTGGATGCGTTACCATCTCGACAATCGCATTTCCGCATTCAACTGAATGCGGCCTCATTGAAGCGTCCCGTCTTTGTTTCGGCAGGTATTCGCAATCGCTCATTTCCGCATTCAACTGAATGCGGCCTCATTGAAGCGGATAGATATTCTGCGACGGGATTTCGGTATCGGTATTTCCGCATTCAACTGAATGCGGCCTCATTGAAGCATCAGCGTCTAATTGACAGTCAAGAGGATCTTCAGATTTCCGCATTCAACTGAATGCGGCCTCATTGAAGCCTTAGGTTCGAAGTCGTCGTCGCTTCCGACAGCTTATTTCCGCATTCAACTGAATGCGGCCTCATTGAAGCAAACGGTTTATCGAACCGCTCAATCAGTCCCGTCGCAATTTCCGCATTCAACTGAATGCGGCCTCATTGAAGCTCAGCGACCCGAGTGGGAATGGGTCGATCCAGCAAGATTTCCGCATTCAACTGAATGCGGCCTCATTGAAGCAAGCCTTCAGCTGCTCGAACGATACAGAGAAATGGAATTTCCGCATTCAACTGAATGCGGCCTCATTGAAGCAGATATCAGCGGCGGTGAAACGAAACGAACAACACTCATTTCCGCATTCAACTGAATGCGGCCTCATTGAAGCTCGAGACGCAAGCGGCTAACATCCAGATCGATGTTAGATTTCCGCATTCAACTGAATGCGGCCTCATTGAAGCGTTAGTTTCGCGACCATCGAGTCTTGAAGAATCGCCGATTTCCGCATTCAACTGAATGCGGCCTCATTGAAGCTGAGCAGCGGCGGCATTTCGTCAGTGCCGACTGGCAAATTTCCGCATTCAACTGAATGCGGCCTCATTGAAGCATCTCATCGACAACCTTAGTCGCAGTGAACGTCCAAATTTCCGCATTCAACTGAATGCGGCCTCATTGAAGCCAGGTCCCGCCACCGCCTGCTTCGGTTCACCAATCAATTTCCGCATTCAACTGAATGCGGCCTCATTGAAGCACTCATTTGGTTAATCCGGCTCTCATTTGTTCCGGCAATTTCCGCATTCAACTGAATGCGGCCTCATTGAAGCATGTCCGACGCGTTCCACAAGCTTGCCGATACGCCGATTTCCGCATTCAACTGAATGCGGCCTCATTGAAGCTTCGCAGACCAATACGGGAACAAAGATCGAATCGTGGATTTCCGCATTCAACTGAATGCGGCCTCATTGAAGCCGAAGCCTGTGTCGATCGATGGTATTGGGCTGTATATTTCCGCATTCAACTGAATGCGGCCTCATTGAAGCTGCATAATCCGTTTTGCGCCGGACCAACTAACCATATTTCCGCATTCAACTGAATGCGGCCTCATTGAAGCCGGGCATGACGCTTGTTTGCATTGGAGACATTCCAGATTTCCGCATTCAACTGAATGCGGCCTCATTGAAGCGTTTCACTCGCATCATCAGTTGGTTCAAAACCAATATTTCCGCATTCAACTGAATGCGGCCTCATTGAAGCGCTGTTCCCGATGATGTACCGAAGTTGCCCAGGTGCATTTCCGCATTCAACTGAATGCGGCCTCATTGAAGCTACTGCCCTTCGATGCGAAAGCGAGAAGTTTTGGCATTTCCGCATTCAACTGAATGCGGCCTCATTGAAGCTACCGATCACTAAAGGAAACCCCGAAAGACCAGCGAATTTCCGCATTCAACTGAATGCGGCCTCATTGAAGCAATTGCCAAGAGTCCCACCTGCTGTTTTGCGTGTAAATTTCCGCATTCAACTGAATGCGGCCTCATTGAAGCACTGCTGACCTCTCTCTACTAATAGTCAAGCTCGATATTTCCGCATTCAACTGAATGCGGCCTCATTGAAGCGCGAACGCCGGAAGGAATCTTCGAACGAAGTGCCGAATTTCCGCATTCAACTGAATGCGGCCTCATTGAAGCAAGGTCAATGAGCAACAACGCGACCTACAGCAAAAAATTTCCGCATTCAACTGAATGCGGCCTCATTGAAGCCGAACCGATGCGATGCGGGCATGGTTCTGGCTCTTTCATTTCCGCATTCAACTGAATGCGGCCTCATTGAAGCAGGTGGAGCAGAACATGGCCGGAATCGACCAAGGCGGATTTCCGCATTCAACTGAATGCGGCCTCATTGAAGCGTACTTGTAAACGTCCTTGTCAAAGTCCCATTCGCATTTCCGCATTCAACTGAATGCGGCCTCATTGAAGCCTTGCGCTGTCCGAACAGATCAGCAAGATCCCCGAATTTCCGCATTCAACTGAATGCGGCCTCATTGAAGCCCAAGTTCGCCGTAGCTGCGATTCCATGCGTATCCTGATTTCCGCATTCAACTGAATGCGGCCTCATTGAAGCTGCACAGAGAAGATTTGGAAATAATGGTCCACCAGATTTCCGCATTCAACTGAATGCGGCCTCATTGAAGCGAACGTCCCAAACTGGATCAAGGCCATCGCGTTTAGATTTCCGCATTCAACTGAATGCGGCCTCATTGAAGCGGAGCAAAAATACAATCAGTACCTACATAAAGACAAATTTCCGCATTCAACTGAATGCGGCCTCATTGAAGCCTCGATCGCTTCGGCAATTGCTTTGTCTTCTGCTTATTTCCGCATTCAACTGAATGCGGCCTCATTGAAGCGCGTCTGTCCAGAGATTGACCAATCGGTAAATCGCATTTCCGCATTCAACTGAATGCGGCCTCATTGAAGCCGTGCCTGTCGCGTTGACGCGCCCGATCGCAGCCCAAATTTCCGCATTCAACTGAATGCGGCCTCATTGAAGCCACAGTTAACAGAAAAGACATCGCAATTTGCGGAAGATTTCCGCATTCAACTGAATGCGGCCTCATTGAAGCGCATTGATGCCGAGTTTTCCGTCGAGATGATCTTGCATTTCCGCATTCAACTGAATGCGGCCTCATTGAAGCTACTTTCCTCCGCCGCCGCCGATTTCAGCAGCGACCAAATTTCCGCATTCAACTGAATGCGGCCTCATTGAAGCTTGACTACTTCGTTTCTCACGAAGGAATACCATCGGTATTTCCGCATTCAACTGAATGCGGCCTCATTGAAGCCTGGTGAGTTGAAGACGCGGGGTAAGGTGGTGGGACGAAATAAACGTACCAGCGAACGCACAAAAATGGAATGAAACAGTCAAGGAGCTGGGCAGAGTTCGAATCGCTTTGAAGTAAACGCTCCTTGACTGTTTCATTCCATTTTTGCGGCGGACTGGACGCTTGATTCGCAAAGTTTTTGCGTTCGGACTTGAATTTCTCGTCTGGTCCATCTTTCCAATTCGATCTATATGATTCCCAAACACGGACTCTCAGTCCGATGGTGGTGGATCGATTTTTACAATCTAAGTTTGAAGGCCAATGGTGCGTTGGAGTCGAGCGGCAACGACCTTGAAGGCGTTTTTCGTCCACTTCACTCCACGCGAATAGATCTTATCAAGAGTCCAAACGTTCGTCGGTATACCAAGCCAAGTTATCGTAACTGCCCAGTGGATGGCGATTTTCGTCGTGCGTAAGATAGTTCCGTATCGGCAGCGTTTTGGTCTTGATAGCGCCGAGTCATTCCACCACGTGAAAAAGGACCAATCTTCACTTTCGCTTTGGCAATGAAACGTCGGATCGGTCTGCGAACGATCATCGATGATATGCTTAGTTGGCTTGACAATCTCGGGACAACGCGCTTCGCTTCGACGACGACCGCGACGTTCCTGAGATGACGAGTAGGGTTTGCCTGTTGCGATTTCCGTTTTCCCACGTTGAATCGCATTTCGATTCCATTCGAATACGGTTTCACAGGCCTTGAGCTCCCATCACAGAACTCCTTGGTAGTTTGAGCTTGAAAGGCTCTTTGGGCCAATTCTTTCAACCGCCTAAACTTGATAGCCTAGTACACCAAGACGCGTTCGTCGGAGGCAAGCTCCGAACGGATGACAAATGAAATCGGGAGCGGTAGACTGACAGATCTTGGATACCGCGGGCAAATAGGAAATGCATACGAACTCGCGATCGACCGGCCCATCGGTTCACCACAACGCACGATCTATCCCGCCGTCCAAGTTGAGATAGATCACAATTCTTTTATCCAACATAGATAGATACTCATCCATGAGATTTGGGATCTCTGATCTTTTGTGGACGACCACAGCCGTTGCATTGCTTTTTGCGTTGCTACGGACTGGTTTCGCTGGCTTTTTGATCGCATTTTTAATCTTGAATCTCCTCCAATTCTTTTTTCCGATCGTAGTTCTCGTTACGACGATAGCGTTCGCGGATCAACGCGGGCAAATGCTTGACATTTCGACCAATCCAGCTTGGCGCATCTTGAAGACGCTGTGGTTGCTTTCGTTTATATGCACGATCATTGTTTGGGGGCTGCTTTTCTTACTGGGTTCCTAGAGAATCACCGATTCGGAACGATTCGATGGACGCCGTTCATTAGGTTACCCAGGGCTACCCAATCACCGCGGTGTAACGACCAGACGTGGTGATCATGGGTGCCTGTTAGTTCCGCGCCATCATCGAAGGTCATTCGAACAAGTTCGGAAACGACGCGGGTTTTGATAAGAGCGATAGCGACAGCTCCATCGCCTGCAGCAATCGGAGGTGATGGCTCGTCATACGCTCCGATTGTCATGTTGCGTTCGCGGAGCGAAGGCAAACTTTGATTGGCTTCGGTGATCCAAGAAGCGATCGAAAAAGGTTATGCATTCTCTTGTCGCAGAATTTGAAGCAACTCCACTGGATCAAGAATCTGCAATTTGAGTTGATCGCCAAAAGCAATTCGAAGTGGACTGTTCTGATCCCTAAGCGAAAGAATGTCTTTATCGCGACCTACTAAGACGTCGGACTTCGAGGCAATCGCAAGGTTAACGTACTTTTCATCCTTGGGGTCACGCTCTTAAACGAATACCTTCGGTACAGAATCGACGGTTTCTGAGCAAATCTGGAGTCGGTTTAGAAACTCCGTCACAACCTGGGGCGTCAAGCTTTTGAATTTGGTCGTCAACTCTGGGCGACGCAAAACGTCGCCAATTTCATCGAGGATTTCGACGGAAACTACAAGTTGCAGCATCCCATTCTCAACAAGTTCGAGCAAGACGGCAGCCGGACCGGTTGATCGGGCGGCTGCTTGAAGAAAAATCATGCAATCAAAGACAACTCGCTGCATAGACTTGCCATTTTCCGCTACGGACTAGCGATCGCTTGATTGCACCGCATCGCGAGCGGAACTTAACATTTTGTCGAGTGCTTCTTCGTCATCTCCGCAAGTGGCGACTTCGTTGCGAAAGGGAGCTAAGATTTCCGCGAAACTGCGATTGCTTTCGACCGCTTTCTGCAAGAGTTCGGCAGCATAGCTTTCAATCGACTTGCCTTGCCGACCAGCTTCTTCGATCAGTTTGACTTCACTGCTCTTGGGGATCTCGATACTAATAACCATATCTATTCTTTCGCAAAAGATATCGCAAACTTGCTAGTTGATTATACCACAACCATACGAAGCCGTCGAATCCATAGAGCCAAACTGGAAGAAGACGAGTGGGGCACAGCTGCTACGCCACTCACCGGCCTTCAGGCCGAGGCAGAAAAGAAGTTGCGGCGGCAAAAAATGGGCGTGGCAGAAAATTAGTGGGAGGAAAAAAGCGCGGCAGAAAATAGGTGGGACGCAGGGTGGCGAGGATCGCCTAGTACCCCAAAACGCATTTGTCGGAGGCAAGCTCCGAACGGATGAATAAAACGGATGAATAAGTTGTTAGAACGAAACCTAGCTGCTGGCTTGTCCGATTCCGCGAGCTAGGCAAGCTACCTCGACATGCATGGCTCCGCCAGCGAAAAGTACCGAGACCATTTCGGCGGCGGTCGCACCGGACGTCAAGATATCATCGATGACTAATACGCGCTGGCCGCGAAATTTTTTTGGGCGTGCGATTCGAAATGCGCCTTTGACATTCTCGGCCCGCTCGTTTCGCAATAGCGTTCCTTGTTTGGCCGTCGATCTAACGCGGATTAGCCCGCCGCGAATGACTGGCGTATGGAGCGAAATTCCAATCTGTTCGGCTAATAACTCAGAGCTATTATGCGGTCGAGCAATACGTTTCATCCAATGCTTGGGAGTCGGTAGGATCGCATCAAAGTCGCTAATTTCCGGAAGGGCTTTGAGCCACTTCCCCATCATCCGACCTAAGCTGTGCGCCAACGGTTCGCTTCCTGGTTGCTTCAAGATGACGACTGCTTTGCTCAGCGTTCCTTGATAGACGCCCCAGGCAGATATTCGTTCGGCTGGCCAACGACCATGTCGACAATGCAAGCAACCTTCGACGGGACCGACAACGCTCGGTATCGGAGCGCCGCATCGTTTGCAAGCATGCTCGATGCGATGAATGCTCGATGAGCAATTTCGGCAGATGCCGCCCCCGATCCTAGCTGGGATGAGCGACTCACAGATCTGGCAGTAATCGGGCAAAGCGAGAGCCGTGATTTGACGCAACTGCCTCCGCCCATGCTGGATCAGAATCCCCAATCGAGCCCTCGAAGTTCTATCCCAATCCCGACAAGCCATGATCTGATTGCCACTTTCTATCTAAAAAGCCCGGCTGCGAAACCTTCCTTCATTATGGCCAATTGATCGCGAGTTGCTATAGGTCGAAACATGGCCAGTCGATACCCCACCGGTCATCGGTTGTTTGTTTCTCCTCGATCAATGAAGACGCGGGTTTGACGCCGCAGGCTGAATTCGAGTAAAAGGCGACTCATGACGCGTATCGATCGCTATATCCTGTTTATGTTTGTACGAGTATTGCTGATATGTTTCGGCAGTATGGTCGGATTGTTGATCGTCGTTCATGCCTTTACGAATTTGGATGAACTGATCGCCTATGGGAAGGTTCGAGGGAGCGTCGCAAAAGGGCTTTTCGAGTACTACGGACCGTATTCGCTTGCCTTACTCGATCGATTTTGCGGATTGCTAGCTCTTTTGGCGATCATGTTCGTTGTCTCTTGGCTGCGAAGGACGAATGAGATGACCGTTATTATGGCCGCTGGAGTTGGCCCTCGACGGATCCTCGTCTATCCTATCGTCGCGTCGCTCGTTCTGTTCGTCGGCATGGCTGTTATGCGGGAAACGGTCATTCCATTGCACGAAGAAATGCTAGGCAAGAATCCGCAGGATTTATCGGCGACCCATTTGCGCCCCGTTGTACCTGTCTATGATGCCAAGTATGGAATTCTTGTCGGTGGACGCAATCTGAGTTTGAGCACCAAAGAGATCCGTCAACCGATTTTTCGATTGGACGGACCTACCGCTTCGATTGGAAGTCAGTTGCAAGCAGCCACAGGACGATATCTGGCGGCAGACCAGGAACATCCCGCCGGTTATCTTTTAGAAGGCGTCAGCTCTCCGGATGCGATTGATTCAATTGCATCGATCTTGCATGAATCGCATCCGCTACTGATGACCGCACGCGATTATCCTTGGGTAAAGAGCCAGCAATGCTTTGTCGCGACCAATGTTGAATTTGCCGAACTTATCGGAGGAAACGCATGGAAGCAATATGCATCGACGTTCGCGATCATCAGCCGATTGCGATCGGCGAGTAGTCATGTCAGTAATGACCTAAGACTGACCGTCCACAAACGTTTTGTTCAGCCGATGCTCGATTTTACGATGCTGCTCTTGGGGATTCCAATCCTACTCATGCAAAAGGATCGCAATATTTTTTGGGTGATGGGTGCGACGTTCTTTACGGTCGGTGTATTCATGATTTCGACTATGCTGCTCCACAATCTCGCATCGAGCAGTACCGAGCTTCCACCTTTTTTAGGCGCGTGGTTGCCCGTTCTCATTTTTGGGCCGATCGCATTTGCTCGAGCTCGCGTTGCCATGCTTACGTAAGGATCTAGCTTTGGTAGCTACCGTCGCCAGACGGTGGTTGGAATAGCGAGTTCACGTAAACCACGCTTTGGCAAGCGTAGCTACATAAGAATCCAGTCTGACGACTGGAATTTCGCGGCACGGAGAACCGGTGGCTAGTGCATTGTCAACTTTACGTTTTAGGGTGGCACGTTCTGAGGCTTTGAGAAGGGCGCGGCGAATTGCAAGTTTACTCCACACCCATCGAAGACTCTGGGCGTGCCACCCAATTTCCACACCCTAATTTTAAATCCGACCAAAGCACTAGCGTCATTCCGCTCACTCACTGAAGAGCAGTTCATCAATTACAATCTTAACTATGGCGATCGAATTTCACTGTCAAAGCTGTCAAACGACCCTTCGAGTTCCCGATGGTTCGTCAGGGAAGATGTGTGAATGCCCGAAATGCAAAATCATACAGAAAGTCGCTGAATCGCCCGCAATCGCCGTTCCCCCAGGAATGATCTGTGTCGTTTGCCCCGAGTGTTCACATAACCTTCATTGCAAAAGCGAACTCGAAGGGACCAAAGGTTTCTGCAAACAATGCGGTTCGGTCTTTACCATTTCGCAAACCAAGACGCGAACCGAGAGCATTCTTCGTGGCCCGATCTTTTTATGCCCTGAATGCAAAGAGGTGTTTCAAGGAACTGAGGAGATGGCGGGTAAAAAAGGGCGATGCTCGAAATGCCATCATGTTTTTGTCATCCAGCTTACCGAACTCGCCAAGCCTGCTCCTACGTTTCCGCAAAACCTTTCTACGGCCGGAAACAATCCAGCGTCTTTCCAGAACGTCGATACCATCCCGTACTCGACCATTGCGTCAACTTCGTATGGATTCCCGTCGAGTTTTGGTGGTAGCCAAGTACGATTTGACGAGATCAAAGATTTGGCCCTACGTTCGATCTTTCCGGCGATCTTTTACTACTGGTTTATTTTTATAGCCCAGCTTATTCTACTTGCCGTAGTCGAGTTACTTTTTCGAGGGCTAATCTATACGGTACGATATTGTGCAATGGAGTTTCCTGACTATATCGACGGCTTGGCGTATATTGCCATAGCCGGATTCGTCGTCAAATGCGGTGCCGCGATCGCGATCAATGCTTTTTTTCTACCCAGTACTTTTTTGATTGCGTGGCGATCAGTCAATAAACAAGAAATCACAATTGAACAAATTTTAGATCGCAATGATCTGATTCTCCTGGTATTTAGTTAGTATTTTCTCTACATGTTCTTTTCCGTAGCGATGGGAGGCATGTTGGTTATGCCATTCCTCTTGCTAGGACTACTGAAGATTCCTGTGGCAGTGATGGTCGCAATGGCGATTCCGATCGGTCTCATTGTCATGGCGATTCTCGTGCGATTCCTACCACCCTTTTTGTTAGCGCCCTTTGGCATCGTGGCCGACGAAGGCGTGATGGAAAGTCTCGAACGATCGAACAAGATCTATCTCAAGAATTTCGCCGTCTATTTACAGACGCTGTTGATGCTCATGCTGCTGATGCCTTTCGTCATCATTTTTTCACTCGGCATTTTATCGCCGGTTCCACTGTTTTTCTTAGCGGCCATGTTCAAACTTGGACAGCGAACAGCCAAAGCGATATAGTGCTTAGAGTTTCGGCTTCGGCGGTTTGACGGGAGCTTGCCATGGTTTGGCTCCGATGAGATTCGTTTGGCGCTTGACTACTTTGTCGACATTCGCAACGTAAAGCGTCTTTCCGTCGGGACCGCCAAATCGGGCATAGCAAGGTCGCTTCGATCCGGGTGGCATCGGCATGATCAAATGCGATCGACCTGGCTGATCGCAGATTTGAACTCCGGACTCGGACGTCGCAACGAGCCAGCCATCCTGCGTGCTACACATTCCATCTAAATGACCTTGAAGCGAATTGATTGGGACTTCAAGATGGAAATACGGTTGCTTGTATTTGAGCTTCCCATCGTCACCGATGATAAAGGAATAGATAAAGCGATTTGGGAAATGGGCTACAAAGAGCTGTGACTGATCGGCACTAAGACCGATGCCGTTGCATTCTTTAAACGTATCGACTTCGCTTCGCTTGCGAGTCGATTTATCGAGCATCCATACCTTGCTCGCCTTTGGGTCGGAGTAATAGATCGTCCCGTCATGACGCACGACAATATCGTTGCTGGCCGTTCCTTCGGCGACGACTTCCATATCGAGTGTTTTTAAATTCCAGGCCCGAATCTGTTCGGCACCGCTACAGGCTCCGTATAGTCTGCCATCGGGCCCCAGCGCAATGCCGTTGGCTTTGCCGGTATCTTCGACAATCAAAGTCCGCTCGCCGTTGGGCGTGATTTTGTAAAGCTTGGATGCTGGAACATCGGTGATGTACAATGTGCCGTCGTCGGTGATCGCTAACCCTTCTGCCCATTGATGGCCTTCACTCACAAGCTCCCAGTCTTGGCCTGGAATGAGAAAAGTACTAGCTTCGTTTTTCGAATTCTCGGGATGGACAGCGACTGGCACTTTGCCATGATCTTTCCAGAGCCATCGCATGACATCAGGAAAAATCGAGGCACCATGCTTGCTGCTATGAAAGCCTTCGCCCCACGCATGATTGACCTCGTAGCCAGAGAACTCGAACGAACGCAACATGCATTGATTTGCCATCCACCAGTCGCCGCCGTAGATATTATTGTCATTGCTCCCGTCCTGCAAGAAAACACGCAACGGTTTGGGCTCGGTTTTGCGAATCAAAGTTGAAAACTCATGGGCACCTCGCAAACCAACGTAAGTCCCAACCGTCGTGAAGACGCGTCTAAACATATCCGGCCGTTGCCAAGCCACGTTGAGTGCCGCGATCCCGCCGGAGCTCGAGCCGCAGATGGCTCGATCATTTGGATCATGGCTCAAGTTGATCGCGTGTTGATGGGTGACCAAGGGAAGGACTTCATCGATTAAAAAGCTTGCATAGCGATCGTCCATGCTGTCGTACTCGAACGAACGATTGAAGCGATCTTGTGCATTGGGGCTTGAAGCTGGTACGACACCCGGTTCGATAAACAGTCCGATCGTTACCGGCATCTCACCGCGATGAATCAGATTGTCGAAGACGTTGGGGACATTAAAACCGCCGTCGCGACGAGCATAATTGCGACCGTCTTGAAAGACCATCAAGGCCGCTGGTTTCGACGCGTCATATTGGGCCGGAATATACAACCAGTAGTTTCGCTCGGTCCCCGGAAAAATCTTGGATTCGTTAAACTTTCCTTCCAGGATCTTGCCGCTCGGCGTTCCTTCGCGCTGCTGCGAATCAGGATGAACGGGATAGCTTTCTTGATCGCGAGACTTTGGTTGCGAAAGAAGATTCGCGTTCGACGAAACGACAACAAGGGCGGCGAGAACTAGTCGCGGGACGAAATTTTTCATAGTGTTGTTCTTAGTTGGTAGGCGTTGGAAGGAATTGAACTACGGGTAGATATTGTTGGCGCGAATGTAGGCTTCGACGCTGGCGGGAACGAGATAGCGGATGCTCTTTTGTTCTTGAATACGTTGTCGAATGTCGCGACTGCTGATTTCCATTTGTGGCATCTCGACGGTGTACTTTCGAATCTCGATCATGCGCTTCGCGTCGACAAACTGTTCGAACATTGTAAAGTCTGGAAGTGGCATACCGCCACGCGCGACCACGACGGGAATGGCTAATGTACAGAGTTCGTTGGGGGCTTTCCATCGATCGAGGTCGACTAGAGCGTCGGCACCCATCATCAAAAACCATTCAGCATCGGGCTGTTCGGCTCGAAGTTCTTTCAACGTATCGACGGTAAAGCTGATCCCTTCTCGCAAGAGTTCGCGATCATCGATCGCAAACGAAGGATGACCGCCGACGGCAAGCTGGAGCATTTCTAATCGAGCTCGACCTGAAATCGGTGGATAGTCCAATTTCAGAGGGCTTTGGAACGCCGGAATGAACACGACGCGATCAAGTCCGACTTGCTCGCGTACGGTCTCGGCAACGATAAGATGAACAATATGCACCGGATCGAACGATCCGCCGTAGATTCCAATTCGCAAGAAAAGAGGCTTTCCAAATTAAAGAGATGATCGGGAGTAGGATGAATCGACGCAAGCGGCAAAAATGAAATGCCAAGGATACAGTATAATACGTGAGCGTAATGCTGGAGAGGAAGAACCCGTGGCTAGCGCCAACGGCTCACTACGGCGACGCAGAAGCCGTGTGCTAACGCACGGCGGCTGATGCGGTGAATTTATTGGGGATATGGAATACGGAAGACGTTTGGCGACATGGATCCGCGACAAGGTGAACTTTTTCCGCAAGACTTGCCGGAATGGGAATTGGACGCCGCTTCGTCGACACCGGCAGCTCTGATCGTTTTTTCCGAAGCACCGTGGGGCCCCTTTCACTATCGGATTCCTGACGAACTTTCCGGAACGCTCGCGATCGGGATGCGGGTGAAAGTTCCGCTTGGCAAGGGGAATCGCGAGCTGGTTGGCTACTGTGTCGGGCTTGAGGTCGTTTCGCAACCGCCAAGCCGGCTGAAACCGATTTTGGAAACGATCGACCTTCAGCCGCTCTGCACCGGCAATGTTCTCAAGCTTATCCAATGGATGTCGCGTTACTATATTGTTCCATTGGGGCAGGTCTTTGAAGCGGTGATTCCAGCCGGAGTCCGCACGATGGCCGGAACCAGGATGCGGACGCTGCTATCGCCGGCGAATATTGCGGCTGATGAAACGTTGGTGGCGAAGTTGCCGACAAAACAGCGGCATGTTCTTCAGCAACTGATACTGGCCGCCGAACCGCTTTCGAACGAACAGCTTCAAAAGCTCGCCAATTGCTCGGCGGGACCCATTCAAGCGCTGCGTGAAAACGGCTACATCGAAGCCAAAACGGAGCGAGTATTAGAAGGGGCCGAGCGATTCAATGCGCCGCAGACTAGAGTAACACCGCCGGCTTTAACGGCCGATCAGCGACTAGCGCTCGGGACGATCCGCAAGGCTCTCGATTCGTCCGAGCATCAGACGATTCTGTTGCATGGGATTACGGGAAGCGGAAAAACAGAAATCTACATGCAAGCGATCGAGCAGACGATTTCGTTCGGACGGCAATCGATTGTCTTAGTCCCCGAAATCGCCCTCACGCCGCAAACTCGGACTCGATTTCAAGAACGCTTTGGGCAAGTAGCGGTGATGCATAGCCACATGAGCGGCCCTGAGCGGCACTACCAATGGCGTCGGATCAGCGATGGTGAAGCAAAGGTTGTCGTTGGGGCGCGAAGCGCCGTATTCGCGCCTGTACCGCAACCGGGATTGATCATCCTGGATGAAGAGCATGAGACTTCGTTCAAGCAAGATTCGGTGCCTCGATACCATGCGCGTGATGTCGCATTGCATCGCGCGTTTATCGAACAGATTCCGTTGGTGCTCGGTTCGGCAACCCCGTCGTTGGAGTCGTATCGACGAGCACTAACGGGTCAGTATAAAATCGTTTCTTTGCCGCGACGGATTCACAATCGACCGCTTCCTCACGTAACCACGATCGACTTGCGAAGCAATCGGAGCGATCCGAATCGTGGTTCGATCTCGCAGCCGCTCTATCAAGCGATTCATGAAACGCTTCGCGACGACGGTCAGATTATTTTGCTACTCAATCGTCGAGGTTTTGCGACCGCGATTCAATGTCCAGCGTGTGGGCATGTCGTCGCATGTCCCGATTGCGATCTTCCCTTGACGCATCATCACGAAGGGAGCAAAGCGGTTTGCCATTACTGCGACTACACGATTCCAACGCCGCCGGTTTGTCCCATCTGTAAGTTCGCTGGCATTCGATACACGGGGCTCGGAACACAGAAACTCGAGATGGAAGTCAAGCAACGTTTTCCTATGGCGACGGTTGCTCGGATGGATTCCGATACGATGCGAAAGCCGGGAAGCCATGAGCGGACGCTGTCCGAATTTCGCAGCGGGAAGATTCGCATCTTGATGGGTACTCAGATGATCGCCAAGGGACTCGATTTTCCTAACGTCTTGTTGGTAGGAGTGATCAACGCCGATACGGCTCTTCATTTTCCAGACTTTCGAGCGGCCGAGCGAACATTTCAGTTGGTGACCCAAGTCGCCGGTCGAACGGGTCGAGGGAGCAAAGCTGGCCGTGTGCTGGTTCAAACCTTTACGCCCGACCATCTGGCGATCCAGCTAGCCAGCCAACACGATTTTCTCGGCTTTGCGGCTCAGGAGTTAGCCAACCGCGAGAAATTTGGATACCCGCCTTATGGTTCCATGGCTCGAATCATTATTCGTGGCCCCGAGCTAGTAACGACGGAAGCTTTTGCCGATTCGGTTGGAAATCTTCTCAAGCGAATTCGCGATCAGCAATCGGAAACGCAAATCCGTATTCTCGGTCCCGCTCCGCCGCCGTTTAGTCGCCTGCGAGGAAACTTTCGATTTCATATTATGTTAGTCGCCGACACGGCTGCTTCATTGAATCGATTGTTGACGCGTGTCGATGCCGAACTGAAACCGCCCAAAGAGGTTCTCTATGTCATCGACATCGATCCGATAGATATGCTTTAGCAATATGACTGAATCTTCCATAAAACTGATCGAGTTGAACGATGTGAGCCTTCATCGGAATCGCGTGCTCATCCTCGACCAACTTTCGCTGAGCATCCAACTGGGTCAGCACACGGTCATCCTCGGTCCGAACGGGTCAGGCAAGACGTCGTTTCTCAAGTTGCTTATGCGATTTTTCTATCCGTCGGTCGTCGACGAGAGTACTGGCTCGATCGAGATCCTCGGTCAGTCGAATTGGAATGTATGGGAGCTTCGCCAGCAGCTCGGTTACATCAATATGGAGATCGATTTTCATTTTAGCTTCGGACGTTCCGGGCGTCTGACGGCGGAAGAAGTCGTCTTGACCGGATTCAGCTCGATCGAGTTAGAGGTCGAAAAATCGCAACTGACTGAAGCGATGAGAGAAGCAGCCAAAGAAGCTTTGCGGCGATGCCGTGTCGATCACCTTCATGATCGATGCGTGGCGCATGTCTCGACCGGCGAGCGGCGACGAATCTTACTTGCCCGAGCTATCGTCCATCGCCCCCGAGCATTGATCCTCGATGAACCGACGAGCGGGTTGGATATCGGAGCTCGGCAGACTTTGCTTCATCAGTTGCAAGAGATTGCCGATGGCGGAACGACCTTGGTGCTCGTCACGCATCATCTCGAAGAGATCCTACCGTGTATTGAAAATGTTGTATTGCTCGATCATGGCCGAGCCTCCTATCAAGGCGATCGCAAGCACGGGCTCGACGACGCAACGTTGAGTAAGTTGTTCAAGATTCCGATCAGGCTCCATCGCGACGCGAACGGATTTTTGCAACCTATGGTCGAAAGCTGATTGCTTGCGGGCGTCCCGCCGAATGCCACTGACATTGCCACGTAGGTCAGTCTCTCCGAGACTGACAAGTCGATGTAAGTCGACGTATTTCCAAGTCTCGGAGAGACTCGGCTACGTGGAAATAGGGGAAACGAAGATCTATCGCGTGATGACAGATGGTTTATACAGTTTGCGGCCGAGGGTTGTATGGTAGGAAGTCCATGGGCTATCGCTGTTCCGGTCGGCGCGAATAAATTCGGTGGCCGCGTTTACTTTGGCGTCCATGTCATCCAAATAATGTAGCACGATGGCTTCGAGCGTCATTGGGACGCGCGGTGAACCGTGTTCGAGATGTCCATGATGGCTGACGATCATATGTTGCAATCGCCAGACAAGTTCCCGATCGAGCGACGATCCGCGTTGATGTTCGACCTCGACAATCTTACGATCGAGCATCTGGACGCCCTGTACTAAATGCCCAATCAATTGTCCGGGATCGCTATACGTCAGTTCGCCTTCGAACGACAATTCTTCTAGCTTGCCAATATCGTGCAGCATGGTCCCGAGCAGTAGCATGTCGCGGTCGATGTGCTGATAACGCGTCGCAACCAAACTGGCAAGATTCATCAATTCGACGACGTGGGTAAGCAGTCCGCCAGCATGGGCATGATGAGTTTTGACGCCTGCCGGTGCTAGTTTAAATAATCGCTCGATGTTGGCATCGTTATAAAACGCTTCGCCGATCACTTTGAGTTGCTCGCTTTTCATCGAGCCAATCAATTCGCCGAGTTCGGTCCAAAGCTGATCGACACGGACTCGGTCAAGCTGGTCAAAATCTTCGGGATTCAATTCTTGAGGATCAACCAACTGCAACTGATTAACAATCAATTGCAGTTGGCCATTGTGAAGTTGAGCGGCACCCTGGATACGAAGAAAGTCGCCTTTTTGAAATGATTCATAGAGCCGTGCATCGGCATTCCACCGCATACCTGAAATCGTCCCCGATCGATCGCTGAGCTGCAGCAGCAAGTACATATTTCCTTGCCGATTCGCTCGATGCTGCTTGTCGGTGACGCGATAGACTTCGTCGATCTGCGTTTGCGGCTGGATCGTATTGATAAACAGACGTGTCATGGATTCTCCGGCAACCGATGTTGGAAATGGTTTTCGATTATTCGAGGACGCTTGTGGAACGGCAATGTTTAACCGAAAGTTTTACCGAGTGCGTCGGAAATCTTGCGACATTGGAGCATCATGCTATCGAACTGCGAAAAATCGAGCGATTGATAACCATCGCTGGCGGCTTTTTCGGGGTTCGGATGCATTTCGATAATCAATCCATCGGCACCGGCGGCGACGCTCGCGGCGGCCATGTCGCTAACCAGATACGAGTGACCAGTACCATGGCTCGGATCGACGATGACCGGCAAATGCGTTTTGCGATGGAGATACGGGACGCTCGCCAGCGGCAACGTGAATCGGGTGTGGCTCTCGAAAGTTCGAATGCCGCGCTCGCAGAGCATCACGTTGGGATTCCCTTCGTTCAGGATATACTCGGCAGCCAAGAGCCATTCTTCGATTGTCGCACTCGGCCCACGCTTGAGCAGTACGGCACGTGAACTGCGACCGACGGCTTCGAGCAACCGATAGTTTTGCATATTGCGAGCCCCGATTTGCAAGACATCGGCGTATTTGGCGACGAGATCGACATCTTCTGGGCTCATCACTTCGGTAACAATAGCGAGCCCCGTTTCTTGGCGCGCGATATCTAAAAGCTTGAGGCCATCTTCTTTCATCCCCTGAAAACTATAAGGACTCGTTCGCGGTTTGAATGCCCCGCCTCGAAGAGCCGTACCGCCAGCTTTCTTGACCGCTCGAGCGCAGGCTACGATCTGCTCTTCGCTTTCAACTGAGCAGGGACCAGCGATCATGCCGACAGCACCGGCCCCAGCTTTAAAATTCAAAACTTGAATCTGCGTCGATTCAGGTTTGAGCTCTCGCGAGGCTACTTTGTAGGGCGCGAGGATCGGTAAGACCTCGGCAACACCAGAAGAACTTTCAAAAGATTCGATTTTGATCTTTCGATCGTCACCAACGGCCGCGATGACCGTCCGCTCGGTTCCTCGAATAATGTGCGATTTAAGTCCCATTTCCTGGATGCGATTCGAGACGTGCTCGACTTGTTCATCCGAAGCAGTTTTTTCCATCACGACGATCATTGGCGTCGGTTCCTTTTGCAGATAGTTAGTTTCAGGCCACAGAAAGCATTCGTAACTTGCGAAGCTATTCTGTACCAGACCCCTAAGGCAGCAAAAAGGTTCCTGGGGACTTAACTTTGGCGACTTAGTTCGAAATGCAGTAGAGCCTTTTCGAGGACCGAATAAAGAGTTGGCCCTGCGAGGCGGCGGGGGTCGAACTAAAGTCTTCATCCCGATCATTGCTGACTCGATTGACGGCGACTTGCTTGAGTTCATCGCCAGGTTGAATGACATACATGTCCCCCGATCGGCTCGTGTAGTAAATCATGCCTCCGGCAATGATAGGTGATGAGTAATCCTGGCCGCCGCCAGGTCCGCCACCACCGCCAGGGCCACCGCGACGACGGGGTTCACCTTCTCCAGATGCCGAAGCGGCGGACGCTTTGCCGCTGCTCGGTGCAGCATCGGCAAGCTCTTTCTTTAACCGACCTTCGAAAACTTGTTTTCCGGTCTTGGCGTCGATGCAATTAGCGACTCCGCTATTGAAATAGTAAAGCTTATCTTGATAGATGACCGGTGTCCCGATTCGACTTCGATCGCGTCCTGACCAGACAACGTTTGATTTCGAGATATCGTCTTTGCCGCCTACTTTGAGCGCAATAGATCCGCCACTTCGTCCTTCGACGGCGTAGACGATTGAATCGTTCGAAACAACGCTGGAACAAAACGTATCGGTATCCAAACCAGGGCAAAACCATCGCAATTCCCCGTTTGTCGGATCGAAGCCCCACAATTCAAAGGGGACACCGATCACTAAATCCGTTCGCGATTCGTCAACTTTCACTAGAATTGGCGTTCCCCATACCGACTGAAAGCCATCGGCTTTCTGTTCCCAGGCAACTTTGCCTGTCTTCTTATCGAGGGCCACCAAAGCTCGCTTTTCAGCCGAAGCGGTAACGATCACGAAATCTTTGTACAAAATCGGACTGGACGATGATCCCCATCGTCGTGAATCGAGTCCGTCACCGACGGCTTGTCGCCAAAGTTCTTTTCCCTCTAAATCGAAAGCGACGACGCCTGTTTTTCCAAAAAAGGCGTAGATGTTTTGACCATCCGAAGTCGGCGTATGGGAAGCATACCCATGCTCGGCAAACATGCCTTGATAGTTGTCTTCAGGAAGAACGGCTTCGACGGAACGATCCCAAAGCGTTTTTCCCGTCGAGCGATCGATGCAGATTAGATGACGGCGAAGCGCTTCCATGCTGGCATCGGGAGCTTGGCTCGTGCCATAACCGGTCCAGCAAGTTACGAAGAGCTTGTCGCCAACGATGATCGGGCTGGAAGAGCCAGGGCCTGGAAGATCGATTTTCCAACGAACATTTTTTTCCGAAGTCCAGCTCGTTGGAGGCGGCGACGGATCGAGTGATATTCCAGAGCCGTTTGGTCCCCGAAATCGGTTCCAACCCAGCGTCTCAGCCCTGCTCGATGGAGCGACGAACATTGCCGCGATTGCCAAGGCCAAGAAACTAATCGCTGCATTCACGCGTAACATCGGCACCATCCTCCAGACAAGAAACAAGCTTGCAACAGGTCAGAAAACCCAGGCAAGAGGCAAATGTTTCGGAGGATATCGAAAGAAGGACGTGTCGTCGAGACTACCGGTGCATCAATCTTGGGAATAACCGAGCGATCGAATGACGTCGAGCATTTCGTCGGTTGTAATGTACCGTCGCCGATGTTGAACTTTATAGGCATCGATCGCCTCGGCTAGTTCGCGGCCTGGCTCGCTTAACTCGCGATACGAATTGCCAAACTGACGTCGCTCGATTCCTTTTTCGTTGCCCCCCGACTGACGACGATCGAGAAAATTGGCTTGGTTCAGCCCGTCCAAAGCCGGGCTGCTCGTTGCATTCGGCACAGTTGACGTATTCGGCACAGTTGTCACCCTCGATGGTTAGGCAAATTTCACATCCAATGAAAACGTAGCTTACGTTTCGGATAAGGGCAAACTTTATTTGTCGGCAATTTTTTCCTGAGGAAAGCCGCCCAAAGGCGGAACTACGAACGGGGAGTAGTTATTGGGGGCTTAATGAGCGGGGTTAAACCGGCAATGTAGTCGGCTATCTGAAATCGATAACCGATCGCCTGGATGATTCGATGGTTGGCGATCCGCTTGCTCCCTTCTCCTCGCGCTCGGTTGCCGGTCGAATCCGTTTTAGATGCCAGTTCGTTTGCATTTGGCGAGCTGAACTGCGGCAGGGGGGAATCGATCGAATTTGCGATAAATTGATAGTAGTCGCGGCGAAGCACGGGGTGACCGTCGGAAACATTGAATACACCGACGGCCGAAGGGTGTTCCATAACGGCCACAGCGATCCTGGCCAGATCGTCGACGTGGATCAGGTTCAGATAGCTTTCGGGATCGGCCTCGAGCGGTTCGTTTGCTTGTAGTTTATCAAGTCTGGGTACGCGACCTGGTCCGTAGATACCTGCCGCACGAAGAATCGAATATCGGTCTGACGGGATATGTTTGCCGATCCAGCGTTCGGCTGCATAGGCGGCGATTGCGCCCGGTCGATTCGGGAGGACTGGCGAATTCTCATCGATCCACCGACCATCGTCGCACGGCGCATATACTCCGGTTGTCGAGAGATAAGCAATCTTGCATCGATCGAATGCTGATCGAGTGAAAAGATGATTTAATCCTCGAACATGCGTTTCGTCGTGCGATACATTGGGAATTGGCGAGTGGCTTACACTTATAAGCAACCGATCGAAATCGGGAAGTTCCGGCCAACCGTCGCTTTGATACCAATCGACGACAATCGGCGAGATCGATTTTTCCAATAGCTGATCGACTTTGGCTTTGGAACGCGTAATCGCGTAAACGCGATTTCCCGTTTCATTCCATAATCGGGCCACTCGTTGCCCGAGATATCCGCACCCGACGATAAGACAATTCACGCTGATTTCTTTTCCAATTCGTGGGGCATTCTAGCGGTTCTTGTTATCTCCCCACGAATTCAGGGCAACCACGCATTACTCGGGAGCGTCGATATGCTCTTCCTTGGCTGCAACTCGCAGTTTATCCAACGCTCGAGCTTCGATTTGACGAATGCGTTCTTTCGTGACACCCATCACTTCGCCGACTTCTTTCAAAGTAGACGGCTCAAGGCTCTCGCCAAGTCCAAAGCGACGAATAATGATTTCCTGCTCGCGCTGGTCGAGCTTATGCAAAATTCGATTGATTTGAACTTGTCGGTTTTGCTGAGCGATTTCCATCGCAAAGTTGTCAGCTCGATTGTCTTGGTGTGCCACGAAGACTTCTTCACCGGAAGTGCGGAATCGATCGCGATGGCGAAATTCGTCAGGAATCGTCCTCGCGAAATTCTTCATGATCGCCCACGTCGCGTAGGTACTAAACTTATTGCCACGCGAGTAGTCGAATTTTTCGGCGGCTCGGATAAGCGAAACGTTTCCGTCACTGATCAAGCCAAAGAAATCTTCGTTTCCGTTGACGTGTCGCTTTGCGATGGAGACCACCAACCGCAAGTTGCTTTGCACGATCTGGTTTTTAACCTCGACCGATTTTTCGTACAGCGATTCGATCTCGTCCATCAACGCGATTAAAGGTGCCTTTGGATCGAGCGTAGCTCGCTTGGCGTTGGCCAAGTACTTCAAGTAGTTCAGCTTGCGGAACAGGTGGTATTCTTGTTCACGCGTCAGCAACGCTACGTCGTAAAGCGACGCTAGATAGGCAGGCAAGCCCGAGGGCGCTCGGACTTTCCGGCTTGCGGTCGCCAGCTTGGGCAACTCGCCGAGAATCTCAGTCGCCATCGACTTCTTGGTGAAATCGTCGTTGTGAATGAAATCCAAGGCAAGTTCCTGAATCCGGACGGCTCGTTGTTCATTCAAGATACGAACGATGCTGCCGCGAGTTCGCCCGTACCGCTTGGCGAGAATCACCAAACTCACACCTCGACGATGCTGTTGGTAAATTGCGCGTTGATCTTCGGGCGATAGCGTTGGGCGTTGATCAGGGAAGACAGCCATTTGAGGATTCTGGCGATCAAAATTCTTCAACGTGTAGCGAACCGTTTCGGTACTCCGGCCCATCTCGCGTCCCAATCGGCGGGCGACAGCGGACAGACTTAGGTTTTCGGTCGCCAATCGACGTGCTCGCTCGATCATGTCGGACCGTTCGTCGTCGTTCATTTGGCTGAATCGCTCACCTCGACGGACTCGCTGCCGATTTTTGGAAACGAAGCGTTCGACGCTGCTATGAAGGAAACCAACTCGCTTGCGTCCTTCGGCGACAAAGCGTCGCGAGACCAAACCGCGTTCGCGCCACCGCGAAATCGTCTTGGTCGAGACATTGAACATCTTGCTGAGATCTTCGACGGTGTGAATCGGCTCGGCCAGTTCGTCCACTCGCATGTTCGTCGAATCGGTAATGTCTTCAACGAACAATCGAAGGTCGTGAGCGGCGTCGTTGCCTTTGATCAGCCGTCGCGCATTTTCTTCTGGGCGAACGTCGGTGACGCGATAAAAAAGAAATTCGAACGGATAATCGCGGCTCGGATCCAATTCGGAGAGCAACTGTTCGGCTCGATTGGCTTGCTCGATACGCTTGGTGCGCGGAGCGAAACGAACCTGTTGGTCCCGAAGTTCTCGAAGCAATGCGATACGATATTCACTATTCATAATTCAACTCCCGGTTACGAAGCTATGACTTGACTATTCCTTGCGGCTCCCAACCGCTGCAAGTCGCCTCGTTCCTGCGGGACAGGTCTAATCCTAAGACCACTGCAAAAATCCTTCGAGGCGACTGAACGGATGTCGCTTCACATGCGACATTCTTTCTTTCGCCTCTCACTTTGACACGTCTGGTCTGATCATCGAACTTTTCTTTTAGACGCTTCAAACCCGCGTTTGGTTCTGTCTGCTATCAAACAACCGACAAAATAGGCGGAAACTTAACGCACACTGCCTTACTCACGCAAAAACTAGGCCAAAAGCCGTCTAAATCTGGGCGCAAAATCTTCCAGAAGATCGTAGCGGTGCGTAAAGTGCCCTGATGGCGACATTTCCGAGAGAAATCGGAATATTGCTAGCTTTCAGTCGAGGCCATCACAAAGCCGCACGCCACGGAAGAATTTACAAAGGTGCTTGCCAAAGATGCAAAGTGAGTTGGCAATCGTCAATATGATTGCACTTGATAATGCCGTTGTTCGTTCCGCGAACACAAGCGTAACCGTTCACACGCTGATCAGCCGGGACGCGTTAGCGTTCGGTTTCCAGTTCGATGCGAAGAAACCGGCCGCTAGCGCGTACCGGCTAATAGTCTGGAAAATACGCTCGTTCTGCAAGCCCCTCTACCGTCCGATGGTCGGAGGGTTGTTTACCAGAAAGTCGCGCGGGCCACGATTGGTGTAGTAGGGGTAAGCCGTCGCAGCCGCTTGTGTTCCCGATCCAGCTTGCTGGTTTCGGTAGGCATAGTGGTTGATATGCGTCTGATAGTCGGTCCCACCTCGCTGCCATCCGATCGGGCCTGGCCGACAGCCTGGGTGGCAAGTACCGCAGCGATTGCCGATCAAATTGCAGCCTGTGCTAGCAATCAATCCGACGGTTAGCATCAACATACATCCGAGACGGTGGTTCATATATCTCATCCTTTGCACGAAACCAGTTCCACTCACTGAACTTCCGTATCGAACCGATTCTGGCTTCGCGATCGATGAAATCGTTGCTTTCCGTACAAACCGGAAATGCACCGCCTGCAAGGTCGACCCCCTTTATCTATTTGTCGATCGCGAAAACTAATAGTCAACGTATTCGTTAATCTTTGCCGATAGATGAGTTGTGCGTGCCGAGCTGGACGTTAACGGAACGGCTGATTTTGCAGACTTGCATTTCAAAACCTCCCTATTCAAAAAGCGACTTATTTGATGAGCCTTTCACCAGCGATAATTGCTGCGGCTTTGCCAGCGATTCGAGTCGCCGGCAAGTTCGCGCAAAAAGCGGTTGAAACAAGCTCGAACTTCGCGAATTACCTCCTAGAACCGTTAAGCTCCGAATCAGCGTTAGCCTCGGACGTTTCAAGCCAAAGTTCGGTGGGAACACTTGGACAACTCGTTTCTGAACTACAGCAGTATCTAAAATCGATTGGAGCAACAGAGCCGTCGGCTGTGGAACTCAAGACCGATAGCGAAGGTAGAATCGAAGTTGCCGGCGAACCGGCTCTCAGGCAAGCGGTCGAAAGCTGGCTAAAACAAAATTCGCAATGGGCAGACCAGTGGCGATCGGCAGCTCGAGAGTTCTTGGCGAATGCACCGTCGGGCCCGAATGCGTTTCATGCACCGGCAAACTCTCTTCTCGACACTCAGTTGCGATCGCGCATCAGCGCCTCGACGTTCGAAAGCTGGCGTCGAGCTTCGTAGTTGCCTTCGAGCAAGCTGAGATAAAGCCAACCGGCGCGGTATCCAAACGAAAGTAGATGTTATAGGACGGCGTTTCTACTTTTTCCGAACCGGAAAGAACTGGCTAAGAAACCTAAAGCTTTGCCGCAACGCTTCCTTCCGATTTTCGAGTGATCCTTCATACGCTCGATCTTCAACTTCGACGCACACGGGGCCGGTGTACTTGATATCGGCCAGCGCGCTGACAAAACTTCCCCAATCGATTTCCCCTAGGCCTGGAAGTTTTGGCGTATGATATTCGTTCGGGTTCGCCAAAATTCCGACTTCGTTCAATCGATGACGATCGACGCGAACATCTTTTGCATGGACATGAAAAATCCGATCTGCAAAATCGCGTATCGGTTTCAAATAGTCCATTTGCTGAAAGACCATGTGCGATGGGTCATAGTTCAAACCGAGCAAGGGACTATCAATATCATGAAACAGCCTACGCCAATTCCTCGGCGAAGACGCGATATTCTTTCCGCCGGGCCATTCATCGTCGGTAAAAAACATCGGGCAGTTTTCGAGCGCAATTTTAACCGAATGCTTTTCAGCCAAATCAAGAATCGGTCGCCAGGTGCTGACGACACGTGGCCAATTCTGTTCAATGCTCTTGGTGTGATCGCGTCCAATGAAAGTCGTTACCGTCGAAAGGCCCAATCTCGGAGCCGACTCGATTACTTTTTTGAGATGTTCGACGCTCGACTTCGCTTCGGCTTCGTTATTCGCTAAGCAATTTGGATAATATCCAAGTCCACTGATGCCAACGCCGGTTTTTTCGACCAATTGCTGAATTTCGGTTATCCGATTGTCAGTGAACTCAGTCACGTCGATATGCGTAATTCCAGCGTAACGCCGTTCCGCTTTGCTCGGAGGCCAGCACATGACTTCGACACAGTTAAAGCCGACTTCGGCCGCAAATTGAAGAACTTGCTCGAGAGATTGGTCGGGAAGGATCGCGCTGGCAAAACCTAGTTGCATCACGAAGTTTCTCCTTTTTTGAGGGGGGATTTCTTTTCAAGCGATAAGCTTGATAGCAAAGTCAAATGGCGCAAAATGTTATAGTCGAAATCGTATTGCTGCCAAAGCAGTTTTGAATTTTAACCATAGAACCACTTGGAAACACCTATCATGATTCGCTCGCTTCGTTCTTTTGTTGGCTATTCGGTTTTAGCGACAGCCGCAGCCGTCGGCGGGGTGATCCTTTGGGAAGGTCACTCGGCACTTAGTCCAAGTCAGGCCTATGCCCAGCAGGCAGAGAATGCGACCGTTGCTCGCAATGGCCTTCAAAGTGAGGCGATCGCCGGTGCTGATTTGCTATCAGCGGCGTTTCGCAATGTTGCTAAGTCGCTGAAACCGTCGGTAGTGAGCATTAAATCCGTAGTCGAACAGCGTCCTATGGCGCGTGGTTCCAGACGCAATCCGCAGATCCCGAATATACCACCGGAATTTCGAAAGTTCTTTGGCGAGGGTTTGCCTGGATTCGGTTTGGAAACACCGGATGGACAATCAGGTGGAATGCGGCAGGAGGGAACCGGTTCCGGTGTAATCGTTAGTTCGAACGGGCATATCTTGACCAACAACCACGTCGTCGAAGGGGCAACGAAACTCGAAGTTCAAATGAGCGATAAGCGCGTGCTGGAAGCCAAGGTCATTGGGACGGATCCGAAGAGCGACATTGCGGTAATTAAAATAGAGGCGACTGGACTCGTCGCTGCGCCCATCGGTGACTCGTCGCTGATGCAGGTAGGTGACTGGGTTATTGCGATCGGCAGCCCGTTCGAATTATCTCAAACGGTGACCAGCGGCATTGTGAGCGCGACCAATCGCGACGATGTAGGGATCACTGCCTACGATGACTTTATCCAGACTGACGCCGCGATCAATCCCGGCAACAGCGGTGGTCCTCTGTTAAATCTTCACGGTGAAGTGATCGGGATCAACACCGCAATCGCTTCGCGATCAGGTGGCTTCAACGGCATTGGCTTCGCCATTCCGTCGAATACGGCTGATCTGGTTCTGAAAAGTATTCTCGACCATGGCAAGGTCACGCGAGGATTTCTAGGGACTCAAATCGGCGATATCACGCCCGACGTCGCTAAGAAGATCGGCGTGCCAAACGAAACCATAGGAGCCGTGATCAGCGCTGTTGCCAAAGGCGGTCCGGCTGACAAAGGCGGATTACAACCTGGCGATGTCGTGACAGGTTTTAACGGAGAAAAAGTAGTGAGTTCGTCGCGACTTCGAAGGATGGTGGCGAGCGTAGCTCCGGGAACAAAGGTCAAGTTTGACATACTTCGCAACGGCAAGCCCACGACGATTCAAGTTGTCATCGAAGAACAAACCGACGAAAAACTGGCCGCTATGCAAGGTGGAAATACCATGTCGGCACTCGGAATTGTTGTCGAGTCGCTTACCCAGGATGTGGCCAAAGAACTGGGACTTGCCAAAGAAGACGGAGTTTTGGTGAGCGAAGTATCTCGAGATAGTCCGCTGTTCGGCTCCGTTCAACCGGGCGAAGTCATCTTCAAAGTAAACAACCAACCGGTATCGACCCCCGAAGAGTTTGCGGCTGCCATCGGTGCAAACAAATTGCCGATTCGACTAGATATTCGCAATGCGACTTCCGAGAGAATGGTTTTGATCAAATAGGTGCAGATTTTGTCGCCTGATCGCTAAAAAATGATCTTCTCGTCGCATTCGCCATAACGCATGCGGCAAAAAAATGAACAATGCAAGCAGCGAGGTCCAGGGAGAATGCAGTTGTATCGTCATTCCCAAAACGACAAACAGAAAGCCAAGTTCACCTGGATGTCGCAGCCAACGATATATTCCGGCGCGACAAATGGTTTCATGATGAGCCAGGATAATATCGGATGTGAAGCGTGGCCCTAACTGCCAGATCGCCGTATTTCTTATCATCGCGCCCGTCCAACTTAACAACACACCCATCCAAAACCATACGGGACGATCGACTTTGTTTGCTGCATGATGCCTTTCTAACAGGGCACACACAATCGCGATCATGAACAGAATGCCCATTGCGTAGCCAACGATAATCGCAGTGCGATCTCGAACATCACTGAGCGTCGTTGGCGTGCACTGAAGCACGCTCTCAATCACACCGAACAAAATCATTTGAATGACGACGGCCATAACGAACCGGTCGACAGAAGCGGTGCCAGCAATGGCGAAAACCAACGTCAGCAACACAAGCCCATGCAAGCTACTTCCTGCGAGAATCGCGAGCCATTTCGTATTCGCATGGTTTGCCACGGCTATGAATCCGCTTCGCTAATATGGGCGATCAGAGCTCGATATTGCTCTTCCGGAATGCCCAGTGTCTTTGCTAACTGCGACAGTTCCTTCTGGTGACCTTCTTCTAAGCCGCCGCTGGAACTCATGGTTTCAAAGGCTAACTTCACGATCAAGGCTTTTCCGTGAGGTGTCAACTGATTTGCTTGACTGCCTAGATATTGATTGAGCGTGGTGCCGGACTGCTGGGCCATGGCAATTTCTTGGTCGAGTACCGAGTCGAGCACCGGAAGCCCGGCGAAGTCCAAGTATTGTTGCTCGATCGAATTTCGCTCACCTTGATCGACTTGTCCATCGGCTAGGGCTGACAAGACCATCACGCGAAGCATTTGTTCCTCTGTCTTCTTGCGCTCCCGCACGGGATCATAGCTGCGAATCTCTTCGGCATAGGATCCGCCGCACGAAGCGCACTCGACGAATCGACCTGCAACATTCAATGGAATAACAGGAATAAAGTAGAGCGTAAACCAATTCCGACTTTGCCGCAGCCGAAATGCTCGCTGTAAGTTGCAAGAAGGACAATGAAAAGTCCCCTCTTCGACGGTCGAGACCAGGCCGCGAGTGCCCCAGATAATCATTAGTGTGTGCTCCCAAATGAATCCATTTATGCTTTTCCTTGACGCCCGTTATAAACCAAATGCCCGTTGTCTCGGAAGCTTTTGAAGACTTCGACGGCGTCATGGTAGAGCAAGCCGTCATGAAGTTCGATCCCGCGTTTGGTGAGTTCGTTTTTCCAATTGGGGTGGATGGGGCCTTCATCAAAGCCCGTAATCCTTTCACAAGCATCGTCGCTGCCGGCGATGACGAGCGACCGAATGCCGCTCCAAATCGTTGCCCCATAGCACATCGCACAAGGTCGCCAGTTCACGACCAATTGAAGAGCCGGAAGCTGATCGTTCCCGAGATCCCAACTTTTCAACTGCTGCTGTGCAATCGACAAGGCAACGACTTCGGCATGCGCCGAGGAGACGTTCGACGGAACTACCCGATTGACGCCGATCACGATCAATCGTCCTGAATCTCGTTCGAAGACGCCGGCAGAGAAGGGGCCGCCGGTCTGGTTTTCGATATTCAATCGCGAGAATCGAATGACCGCTCGCATCCGTTCTTCGAGGCTCGGAATGCAGGCGGGCAGCTTGGCATGTTCTTCAATCACCCACTCGGGAAGGCTGACGGTAAACAGCATGGCCTCAGCATTTCTCGGTAAATGGACTGCATAATCGTTACGTTCGGTACATCTCAACATTGTAGACGATGTCGCCACCAGTTTTCTAGACGTTTTCAGTCAAGTTCGCGGCTCGACACTATCGCTGGGGTAGATTTCTCCGGGTCGGTAAGGCCTAACGGTTGCGGTGTTGTGTCGGATTACTTGGTTTGTTTCGATTGCGGAAAAGGTTTCGACGATGTCAAAGATTTTGAATTCGAAAGAAAGTATCGTAACAATGGATCGCCGCCGTGGAGATCGACGCGATAAACCAGTTCGACCAGAATCGAAAACCCCCGTCGAGCCACGCCGCAAAGTGCAGCGACGTCGCCAAATCGATCCAACAACTTGCGAACGCGACTATACCAACGATGAAGTCGAATTCATGCAAGCGATCGAAACTTACAAGCGAAAGAACGGTCGGATGTTTCCGACCTGCAGCGAAGTTCTAGAAGTCATTCGCAGCCTTGGATATGCTCGACCTACGACCGAAATCGCTGAAATATCGTCGAGTGAAGTCGAGTCGTAATTTTCCGTATGCGTGAGCCGCGGGCGGGGCTAGTGAACATGCTCGAATGTGAGCCGATGGCGCTAGCCACGGGTTCCGAAAACCTCCGGAATTTTGCTACCGACATTTTACCCCTACGGGGCAATGCGCGGTGCGACGTTTTTGTTTTGTACCGACATTTGGCCCCGATGGGGCGATGGCCGCGTCCCATCGGGACGCCATGTTGGTAGTCAGACGCGGACATCGGCAGAAAGCTGTTCCTTCGATGTCGGCGAACTTTGAAGAATCGGACCGATCACTTCAGCTAAGAAATCGGCGACTTGCTCAGGTGCTCGACCAACGTAGGCCCTCGGGTCGATGACCGCTTCAAGCGAGATCTTTTGGAACGCAGGGTCTTGGCTTAGTCGTTGGAGCAAGTCGTTCGGTAATCCTTCCTGCTTCACGACCTGTGCGGCGGCTTGAGAATGGACACGAATGCGTTCATGAAGCTCTTGGCGATCACCGCCGGCTGCGACACCCGCCATCATGATCGATTCAGTAGCCATAAAGGGTAACTCTTCGCGAAGATTTTTCTCTATCGTTTTAGGATAAACAACCAATCCTTCAGTGACGTTTTGCAATAGTACCAAAGAGGCGTCGATAGCAAGAAACGCTTGCGGGATGACCAGTCGACGATTGGCGCTATCGTCCAGTGTTCGTTCAAACCATTGCGTCGCCGCCGTCATGGCAGGACTGCTCTGAAGACTCATCACGAATCGCGTCAGACCGCAAATGCGTTCGCACCGCATCGGATTGCGTTTATACGCCATCGCCGAGGAACCGATCTGTTGCTTCTCGAACGGTTCTTCAAGCTCTTTGCGATTGGCGAGCAAGCGAATATCGGTCGCAATTTTGTGAAGACTCGTCGCAATCCCGCCGAGACAATCCAGCCACTGCGCATCAACTTTGCGAGGATAGGTCTGACCGGTCACGGCATAGCTGCGTGGAAAGCCGAGTCGCTGCGCAATCTTCAATTCGAGCGATCGGACTTTCGCATGATCGCCGTTGAAGAGTTGAAGGAAACTGGCTTGGGTGCCGGTGGTTCCCTTGGCGCTTCTAGCCAAGAGCGTTGTCAATCGATGGTCGACTTCGGCGAGATCCAGAACAAGGTCATAAGCCCAAAGCGTCGCCCGCTTTCCAACCGTTGTCGGTTGAGCCGGCTGAAGATGTGTGAAGGCTAGGCAGGGCAGGGCGGCGTGTTGCTCGGCAAAACGAGCTAGGGCAGTAAGACAGGCGACGATGCGTTGCCGGACTAATTCGAGCGCCTCGCGGGCGATCATCAGGTCTGAATTGTCGGTAACATAGCAGCTTGTCGCGCCCCAATGAATAATGCCGCGAGCATCCGGGCACTGGTCGCCATAGGCGTGAACTTGTGCCATGACATCGTGTCGCAATTCCCGTTCGTAACGATCCGCGACATCCAAATTCAGTTGGCTTCGGAACGCTCGGAGCTGCCCTAATTGCTCGTCGGAAATCGACAAGCCAAGCTCTTTTTCCGTCTCGGCCAAAATAATCCAAAGTTCGCGCCACAAGCAAATCCGTCGTTCGGTGCTCCACAATCGAGCCATTTCTCGGGACGCATATCGCGTAATCAGCGGGTTTTCGTAGACATTTTCTGAATTCGTCATGATATTTGCCAGTAACAATTCGATAAACGTGCGATTGGAGCGTGACGAACAATCCTTGGGAATCCGGGTTTCCGTCATGCCAGCAAAAACTGTAAGATACGACCCTTTGGAAATTTGCCCAGGATAGAATGACCTCGAAGGGCGTGAAGTAGCAGGAGTGCCAGCAGTGCGATCAATTAATAGTTTTGCAATCTACGTCGGTCTAGCAACCTTTTTTCTCCCGATCAGCGTGAACGCGCAGGAGCGGGAGGATTTAGCGTTAATATCGCCAGAAGCAAAGGCGAGCACCGAAAAGAGCGAAAAAGGTGCGAACCCGGCAATCGCTACCGGCGCAGCCGAATGGTTCCCCGACGAAACGCAGGGATATGCGAGAATCATCGATTTCCCACGTTTTCTTGAACGATGGAAGGAAACTCAGCTCGGAAAACTTGGACAACACGAACGACTCAAAGATTTTTGGGAAGAGCAGCAAAAAGAGATCGAAGGACGATTTGCCGAAGCTGGCTGGCAATTGAACCTCAAAGCCGAAGACATCGCAAACGTCGCGACTGGCCAAGCCGCCATCGCATGGATCTCGAAACCACAGCAACCGCAAAAGCCCTATTCGGTTGCCCTGATTGTAGAGGTCACTGATAAACAACTTGCGGTGGACGCGTTGTTACTCAAGGTTGATGCAGAACTTAAAACGCGCCAAGCAACCTCGAAAAAGGTCGATTACAAAGGGAAGTCGATTACTCAATACACTCTTCCGCGCGGAGCTGGCGCATTAGTCATTCACCAGTCGCTTTATGCCGTCGTCGATGAATACTTATTGGCGGCGGATGATCTGTCGGCCCTTCAATCGTTGATCGATGCCAAGACATCCGGGCTAGGTAATTCGCTCGCCAAGTCACCGCTCTTCCTCAAAGCGATGGGTCGAGTTCCCTCGCCCGATCATATTAGCGACTTAGAGTATTTCGTTCGACCCATTGGGCTTGCAAAGCTGCTCCGATCGATTTCTGGAAAGCCAGTCTCGACGCAAACCGATGTCTTAAAAGTACTCGATAACCAAGGCTTCGGAAAAATCTCGGCTGCCGTTGGCCGATTGCGATTTTCCGAAGACAAGTTCGACATTTTTCATGAAGCGTTCGTACAGACCGAATCACCATTGCCCGTTTCCGTTCAAATCCTTGACTTTCCGAACCTGGCAAGCAAACAAATCCCGTCGTTTGTAACGCCACGGGCCTCTTCGTTCCTATCCGTTGCATGGAATGCCAAAGAAGCGTTTTGGAAAGTAAAGTCGATCGTCGATGAAATGGCCGGACAGGAAGGTGTTTTTGATTCCGTGATTGAGGGAATCCAAACCGACCCAGTCGGCCCTCAGATCGATATCAAGAACCAAGTCCTACCTTTCATCACTCCCGAAATAATTGCGATAAGCGAAATCGTCGAGCCGATCACGCCCGACTCGCGAAGAACGCTGATCGCGATTCGCATTGATGATCCTAATCGCACACTTGCCGCCGTACTGGAACGCGCGATGACCAACGAGCCGGATGCGAGTCCAGAAGACTTTGAAGAATATCGAATTTGGAAAGTGACCCGTGAAGATGAAAATGATGAATCGCTCAAAATCGACAACGACTTCGGGAATTTTGGTAGCAACAAAGGAAGTAAATCCAAGGCCAAAGAAGTCGAGGAAGAACCCTTGTTAAGCAATTGGGCGATTACGATTTTTTCGGGAAAAAATGCCGAGGGAGCTATCGAACAGTTTTTAATGTTTGCCTCGCATGCCGAAATGATCAAGGAAGCAATTACCGCCGCCATGAAAACCGGCGAAAAAGAGCTTCTAGAAAACGAAGCTGATGTCCAACGCGTCCTTAAAAATCTATTCCCCAACGAGAATAGTGAAACACCCAGCGTCTGGCAAATCAATCGCTCCGACAAAGCCTTCCGAATGCAGTATGAATTGTTTCGCCAAGATAAATTGCCTCAATCTCGCAGCATGTTAGCGACGATCCTCGATCGAATCTTGCGACCCAAGGATGAATTGAAAAACGTCAACCAGCGAGTCAAGGGCGATAAACTTCCGCCCTATGAACTCATCGAAGACTATTTTATGCCCGGCGGTTCCAGGGTTAGGACCGAATCCGATGGTTGGTCCTACCAAGGATTTATCCTAGCCAAGCCATAAAGGAACAGGTCAACCTGCTACAATCAAAACGAACCGAACTCTATCTAGCAACTTCGACCAATAAAGGAACCCAACAATGAATCTCAACAACGTACTTGAATTGTTAAATGAATGCCTGCGACACGAATGGACCGGCGTTGCACAGTACTCTCAAGCTGGTTTCGTCGTCCAGGGGATTTGGCGAGAAGTCTATTCCTCGAAGTTCTTTAAGAGCGCCGAAGAATCGTTTGGTCACGCCAAATTGATCGGCGAAAAGATCGTAGCTCTCGGCGGCGTTCCCGTTGCCGAACGCAATGCGGTCAAGCAATCCAACGATGTGCAACAGTTGCTTGAATATGGATTAGAATTCGAAACCAAAGCCGTCGAGCTTTATTTGAAAGTACTCGAAGCCTGTGCCGACGATCGGCCACTGGTCATCTTCCTGGAAGGAATCTTGCTCGAAGAACAAGAAGGCGTCGATGATCTCACCAAGATCATTCGCGAATATCGAACCATTCAAACGACAAGCCGCGCAGCCCAAGCAGGCTAACTGGAATTGTAGATTGATTGTCCCAATACCTTGCTTCTCGATCGATACTAGGCCGAATGCTGGGCTGGGAATTGTAAGATGGCTGGCGATTCTAGGCTGGCCATTTTTCGTTTCGTTCCCGATACATTTCCCAATGCGCTGCGAAGACCGTTGACTTCTTCCCTGGCAACTCGCACTCGACTCTGGGTGAACCAACCGAGCGAATCGCTCCACGTTTGACGCTGAAGCTCTATGCACTGCCCATCCAACGCACAGGGGACGAGCGACAAGATAAGCCGCTCCGATTCAGAAGAACCATCGATGGTAGCGAGTATGACGGGCAGCATAGGTTGTACAGAAGTTAAAACCGGCTTACTGAAATTGAGACGCTATCTCAGTAATGATACCTAAGGCCGGAAGCCGGTCAAGGACGTAAGTGCGGAATTCGTGGGGAAAAGCACTAGAACTCGACTTTTTCCCAATACGGATACTGGCGATCGGCTCGGGTTCGAGCATCTTCTAGGAGAACGCTCAGGTTGGGCCGGATTTCCATCGATTTCTTCCTGTCTCGGACTTGAAACGTAAAGCGTTTTGAAAAATCGACAGTTTCTGGACTCAACCAGATCACACATTGCTTTCCAGGAAATTTGACGCGAATGCTGTTTTCCTGACCGACCGAAAGAGACGCTTCGAGTTCGGCGGGTTTTCCTGGCTTGAAGAGAAGCGGGTTTACGATACTGTCGCTGGTCAATTCGACGACTTCCAGCCACCAAAAGGCACGATCGCTAGCTCGGGCTGTCTTGACCGTAAAATCTTTTGGAGGCGGCGGACGACGATGCTTTGAAAGTTTCATCCATTCGATCAATCGAGGTTGCTCTTCTTGAAAATGATCGCGGCCTCGTCCGTGATAAAGGGTGAGCATGCAATCCACTTTCGCGTTCTTGAGAAACTCGTCCCATCGTTTCCCGTTGCGGGCTCTTGGAGCAGGAGCGCCGTCTAACGCCCCGACGACAAAGTAGAGCGGGACGTATCTAGCATTTTCGCCGTATAGAATTGCGTATTTTTCGCAGTCCGCACCGATAGCAATCGCCCCAGCCCAAATATCCGGATGCGCGAGTGCCATATCCCACACGGCATCGCCACCCATGTGATGACCGCACAGGAAAACTCGATCTGCGTCGATGCTCGTACGTCGCATCGCATCGCGCAAGCTTCGCAGCACTCGGGCATGTTCGTCTTCGGTATAGTTATAAAGCGGTTGTTTGGCTTTCGTCCAATGCGGGGCGATCACAATGTAGCCATGCCGCGAAGCTTCGCCCAGGCACATTTTCCAATCCGGATTGTACGGACCAGTCCACCATTCCAACTGCGCTTGCGGACCGGAAAACTGACTGTGCAGCGAAACGATGCAGGGATATCGCAAGTTCGGATCGTACTCGGGCGGTAGTTGTATCGAGTACTTCGTGACCATGCCCGAGGACTCAGCAGAGTTGGGGACTTCGATCACGAAGCGTCCGGTTTCTGCATTCTCAGACTCGGGCAATGGAAGAGGCGGCTTTATAAGCTTCAAGAGTTTCGCGACATACTTGGGGTTGCCACCTTCCATTGTTTTCAGGCGGTCAATCAGACTTTCACGTTCTGGAATCGAGTTGGTTGTCAAATATTTTTGAACCAAGTCTCGAGCGTGAGCGACGGAAAGCATGACGGGCAAATTCGTTTCGCTTTCGCCAAAGCCCATGAACCAACCGCCGATAGCGATCGCAAGCCGTTGCTCATCGGACAACGCTTTGTCATCGCGAAGGCGGTTATAGTCAGAAAGTCTGAGCAGCGTTGCCTGAGTCAGTTCGCGATTAATTTCTTCTATAAATGGCGCAAGCTGCTTCTTTGTTTCTTCGTTAGCAATCTTTTCGGCGTCGGCACGAATAAACTCCAATGCTGATTTGACCTTCGATTGATTCTCGACGATTTCGGAGAGCTTGCCGTTGATCTTAAGTTTGGTTTCGAGTGAAAGTCGATCGAGCGGAAAGCCTCGCAAAAGACTCTCGGCAAAGGCTATTTGATTGGCTTTCGATCGGAGCTCTACTTCTTCGAACATCTGGCTGGTCAGCAGCACATAAAATTGCTTGACTTGAGCCCGTTGGTTTTCTAGTTCTGGGAATCGACGAATGGCTTCGAGCAAAAAATCTCGAGCTTCGATATAGCGTTTCGCGTCGCTATAAACGGCGACAATATTCAGCCAGCTTTGTGGATCAGGATTGGCGTGATTGATAAAGATCTCGCGAAGTCGATCGGCTGGCACGGCGTTCAAAGCCAAACGCATATCCCAGATGTAGGTCTTGTCGGCGTTTAAAGCCTCGACCTTGACGTAGGCACCCGATATTTCCGTGATCCCTTGCAATACATCGGCTTGTCCTTGCGGTGTGAGCAATGAATAGACTCGTCGCCCAAAGGGATCAAAAGGCGTGACCGAAACGGCCGCTTGAACGCCCGCGATTCTCGAATGGCTTCCCGAAGCTCGAAGCGAAGCGTTACCCGTTTCGATGCGCTGAAGTGGAGTCGCTCGCGGAGGCATATTCGCAATTAGGTTTTGATTCACATACGTCACGCGCAGATCGTCGTCGATGACGATAATCGGTTTGGCATTGAAGGTCTCCGTTTGAATCGAAGAAATCGCATTGTCATCAACTTGCGAAACGGAGGTAAGTTTACCTGGTCCGATCGTCATGCCGCTTTTCAGCACAACGGTCGACTCTTGAGCAAAGCTCGTCAGAGCGAAGCCTGAATACATCGCCAGCAAAGATATCCACATTAGAACGGCGAATGTGGTAGTTGACCCTGGAAAGAAAATCAACGCTCTGCTCGGCATTCGAGATTCCTTGGTGCGGTTGAGCTACTGACCGCCAAAGTATTTTTTGAGTGCGTTCGAAGCCGCATCTTTTGAATTCTTAGTTGACGGCCCCTGATTTTGGTGAATCTTAGGAAGCTTGATCGGGCCCTTTTTGTCTGGTCGCTTAAAGCTTGCGTCGACCGTTGACGACTCCTCGACAGCACTTTCCTCCGACGACCTTTGCACGCGAGTCGTATCGCCGGATGCCATCAACTGAGTTTCCGGTTCCGCATGCGATGGAAGCTTGGATCGGTCGAAGACATCGGGATCGTTCAACCACGAGTCGATATCGACTTGCTCGGTTCGGCTTTCACTATTGCTTGACGTCGATTCAGCGACTCGTGCAGCCGCTTCCTTGACCGAATGGACTTCGGGTTTTTTCGCTCCTCCGATGCCAACTTCGATCAATATTTCAAAATCGAGCTGCCCAATTCGAATGCGGTCGCCAGAATGTAAGATTTTTGCTTTCTCGGATTCAAGCCGAACGTCATTAACGAACGTTCCGTTTCGGCTATTTAGATCAGCCAGCAATACGCGGCCATCTTTCTGTACGAAAGCGCAATGCTTACGGCTTACCGATTCGCTTTTGGGTCGCATGTGACACGACTCACCGCGCCCGACAAAGAATTTTTCTTCCTTGAGCGCGATTTCTTTTCCCGCGTGGGTTCCAGATAAAACTTTAAGTCTAACCTGCATTGCCGAAATTCCCTGACAAAGATTAGTGGTTGGTCGCTAAGACCATGTGTCGTTACCTAGTGTATCCGCAATATTTTGATTGAAAATGATTATTTCTTAGAATTAACATTTCTAGCGATCGATTTGCTTGCCTAACGGTTTTTCGATCGGGTCCAACCGGGGGATGCGAACCTCGCTTCCGCCTCAGCTTTGGCTCGTTCTATGATTGCTTCATTGGCTTTTCCGTTAGTCCACCGGCAATTTAAACCTAATTGAAGGCCGATTTTCACGACTTCGCCAAGGCGCGCTGGATTGGCAAAATAATAACGGTGGTTTGGTTTCTCGGAAGTGTCCACGGAAAGGAGTCCTGGCAAATGGGGTGTCGCTGGCGAAGTATCGATTAGGAGGCTGCCGTGTTGCAGAAGTCCGTGCGCACTTCGTCTCTGAGCGCTTCCCATAATCTTTCGTTCCCCCACTACGATGTCGACTTGCGTTCGTCGTTCAAAACAAAAAAAAGGATCACTCTTTAAATACGTAGTTCCCGATTTTTGGTTTAACTCTTCCCAAAAATTGGCTGCGTAGCCGAGCTCACGTAGCCAGGCAACCACTGCATGATGTACGGATCGATAGAGCTGTTCGGAATGCCCTTTCCGCTCTAAATCACCTGGAATGGCCAGCGAGTAGGTCCATTCCCGATCGTGCAAAATCGCACCGCCGCCGGTCATCCGGCGAACAACATCCAACGATTGCAACTCTGACTGCTCGCTAAAACGTTCCCAGCTTTGAAAATAGCCGAGCGATACAGTCGGCCGAGACCATTCATAGATTCTCAATATTACTTGCTGCGAACTGGCAGCGTACTCGAGCATGGCTTGATCCATCGCCATGTTCCAGCTCCCAGACGCTGGCGGATCTAGCCAAAGGACGGCGTTCATGGCAAGCACGGCTAAGCCGCTTCGCCGCATTGTTTTTGATAAGCCGAATAATCCATGAGCTTGTCGAGTTCGCTTGGGTCGCTCAGCTTGACCTTCATGAGCCATCCTTTTTCATATGGATCTTCGCCGAGAATTTCCAACTCGCTGACGAGTTCGGAGTGGATTTCGACGACCTCACCGGACACTGGGCTGTAGAGCGGGCTGACGGCTTTTACCGACTCGACTTCACCAAACTCTTGTTGGGCGACCAGTTTTTGTCCGAGCTTCGGCAGGGCCATGAAAACCAAGTCGGTCAGTTCTTCGACTGCAAAGGCAGAGATTCCGATGGTTGCGATCCCACTCGAATCGAGACTCACCCATTCGTGTGTCGATGCGTAACGTAGCTGCTTAGGATCGATCGTCATTTCAAGAACTCTTTCTTCGATAAAATGGTTGTGAACATATCTTAGCCGAAACGCGGCTTCCTCGGATATCCACCTCGACCGCCAAATTTTCGATCGCCATCGACGGTTCAATATAGGCCATCGCGATCGGTTGATTCAAGGTAGGTGAGTGCGATCCGCTGGTAACTATTCCAATGACGCGAGAATCGGAGTCGAGAACCGAAGCTCCTTGGCGAGCTGCCCGCATCCCATCGAGCATCAGACCAACGCGCACCGAAGTGGCTTTACCAATTTTCAGTCCTTCCAAAGCTTCGCTGCCGACAAATTGTCGATCACCCAAATTGACGGCGAAGCCAAGTCCGGCGCGAAACGGATCGATCTGTTCGTCGAGTTCATGACCATAGAGCGGCATGCTGGCTTCCAATCGCAACGTATCGCGGGCACCAAGTCCGACAGGCACGATCCCGGCATCGCGGCCCGAGAGCATCAGATTTTCCCAGATTCGAGGAGCCTCGTCGGCCTTCACAATCAGCTCGAAGCCATCCTCGCCGGTGTATCCGGTCCGAGAAAGGATCGTCGCCTTCCCCATCTGCTGTGTTACGCGAGATTTGTAGTAGCCAATTTGATCGATAGGAATCGAAAAAAGTGGCTTACAAACTTCAACAGCTCGCGGTCCTTGGACGGCGATCATCGCTGTTTGATCTGTCACGTCGGTCATTTGGACATCTGGAAAATCGGCAAGATGCGGCTGAAGCCACTTGAGAATTTTCGGGCGATTCGAAGCGTTGACGACCAAAAGAAAATAGTTCTTACTGCTCGGACTTTCCAAACACGAAACTAAAACGTCATCAAGGATGCCGCCTTCTTCGTTACAGACGAGCGAATATCGGACTTGTCCGACCTTCATATCCGTTACGCGACGCGTCAGTAAATGATCGAGCAACTGATCGGCCCGCGAGCCATCGAATCGCAAACGCCCCATGTGTGAAATGTCAAATAGTCCGACGGCACTACGCGTTGCGTTGTGCTCAGCCACAATCCCGGTGTACTGGATCGGCATATCGTAGCCGGCAAATTCCGCCAGGCGTGCACCATGTTCGCAATGCCAGGCTGTCAGCGGAGTCGTAAGATTACTGGACTGGGTCACGGAATTACGCTTTGTAAAGGTCTCAAGAACGGTGCGGTATGACGGCGATTCCACTTTGGGCGAAAGCGGAAATGGTAATGGACTTTGCTGCGAAAGCTAGTGCCACAACACGGCCCAAGCAATGTGGCGTACGCTTCCAACGTTCGACCACGAATTGAAAAAGAAGAGCGTGGTGGCGTTCAGGAAGAAATATCGAAATTCGCCACGCCTTTCGCAAAGCCCTCAGTGCATACCACCCTAGAAACAAATTGGAACAAAAATCCTAGCTGATTTCGACGACTTGATTGAGAACAAGGGCGGCTTCTTGGGACAGATCGTTGCGGAGTTTGTCTTTCTTGGTTTTCTTCTTCTTAGGCGGTTTTGGTTCTGCAATGGCCGCCGCAGGCTCCGGCGTTCGCGTTTCCTTTCGAACGCCGGCTCGTTCTTTACTAAAGGTCTTTTCCGGGCGATTCGAGGCATGATCGCTCAACTTAGAAATGCGTAGCTGGCGACCTACGACCCAAGCTCGACCGAGAATCCGGAAAATATCGCGAGGCATCCCGGCCGGCAGGTCGACCGTACTAAAGTCTTCTCGAATTTGAATGCTTCCGATCTCTTGGCTATCTAAGCCGGCTTCGTTCGCTATCGCTCCGACAATATTTCCTGGTTTCACACCATGGTTAGAACCGACTTCGATTCGAAACGTTTCCACTTCCGCTTGGCCGCGCCGCGAAGTTTTTCGTGAAGCGCCGCTTGGCGAGTCGCCCGATGAGGTATTGTCGCGGCTGAATCCACGCTCGTCATCGCGGCTTCTGCTTCGACCTTCAGGTTCGTCACGTCGCGATTCAGCATGCTCTTCTTGTACCAACGAACGATCACCGTGAAGCATCGAAGCGAGGGCGGCGGCGATCGCCAACGGCTCGGCGCTTGTTTCGCTTTGGTATTCCGCGATTATTTTCGTGAAGAACTTTGTCGCTCCGTTTCCGATCGTCTCGGAGATCTTTTCCTTAAAACGTTTTATGCGAATGGCGTTGATGGTTTTGGCGTTGGGGATCATCATCGGCTCTAACGTCTGGCTGGTGCCGCGTTCAATAACGCGAAGAAACCCGCGTTGAGCCGGTGCGACAAACAGAATCGCTTCGCCGCTTCGACCGGCTCGCCCGGTTCGGCCAATCCGATGCACATAAGCTTCGGTGTCAAAGGGCAAATCGTAGTTGATGACGTGACTGATTCGTTGAACATCTAACCCGCGAGCTGCAACATCGGTGGCGACAACAATGTTGACACTGCCCGATTTGAGCTGATCGATGGTCCGCTCGCGCTGGGCTTGCGGGATGTCACCGTTGAGTGCAACTGCCGAATAACCTTCGGCAGCCAAGCCTTCGGCTAACTCGACAGTACCGACTTTTGTTTTGGCAAAGACTAAAACGCCGTCGATCGCTTCCGATTCCAATATTCGAGTCAACGCATCAAACTTGGCTCGATGGGAAAGGACGACGTAGCGCTGTCGAATCGTTTCGGCCGTTCGTTGCTGAGCATCGATCGCGACAACTTGTGGATTCTTAAGATGCTCATCGGCAATCTTGCGAATAGGCGGCGGCATCGTCGCCGAAAAAAGCGCGATCTGACGTTGCTCGGGAGTATGCGAAAGAACCCACTGGACATCATCGACGAAGCCCATCCGCAGCATCTCGTCGGCTTCATCGAGCACCAAACAACGCAGGGCGTCAATTTTGAGCGTCCCTTGTCGCATATGATCCATCACGCGTCCTGGCGTCCCAACGACGACATGCAGTCCACGCTGAAGCTGATTGATTTGCGTCGAGTAAGCCTGCCCGCCGTAGATCGGAGCGACGCGCAAACCCTTCATGCATTTCGCGTATCGCTTGAACGAGTCGGCGACTTGAATGGCAAGTTCACGAGTCGGCGTAAGCACGAGGACTTGCGTCGACATATCGTTAAGGTCTATACGCGAAAGAAGCGGCAAGGCAAAGGCAGCCGTTTTTCCGGTTCCGGTTTGAGCTTGACCGAGAACATCACGACCTTGCAACAGATATGGAATCGTGGCGGCCTGAATCGGAGTTGGCGTCTCATATCCGGCTTGTTCCAATGCTTCGTGCAACGGCGCAATCAATTCAAGATCACGAAAACTTGGGACAGCAACAGCATTCAAATCAGGCTCGATCGCGGCAGACATTGAGACATCCAAAAAAAAAGAGGGGCCAAGCAAGCGTTCGATCGTACCCGGAATATGCGGGAACATAAGAGCAAAACTACGCAAATTCAGGCTGAATGCTCGTTTTGAGCGTCGCGAAACCGGATATTCGGTATCCCGTCGTGTTTCCCTCGCGCCAGTCAACGGCGATCAACGAAGCGTTAACGCGGCTCTGCGCACGGTTAAGCTGTCTTCTCCCGAGAATACTGCGAGACGGTGCGAACGCCGGTGGCGAGTGCTTGGTCAGATCTTAGTATTCGCGATCGGCGAGAATTCCGGGCTGCGGGATTGGGTATTTGCCGCTGTCATTGGGAAGGAGCGGTGGTTGGCTTTCGCGATTCAATTGTTCAAGTCCAGGTGCGAACTCGTGTGGGCAGTTCAGCATCTCGTCATAAGTAACCGTTTGACCGGTGTGAGCAGCCATCCGACCCATACTGGTCACGAGACTGGCTTTCACGCCTCGCTCGACTTCGTTGTACGGTTTGTCTTCGCGAATCGCTTGAATCAAATGATCCCATTCCAACTGATGCGGCTTTGGTTCTTTCCCGGCAAAGGCCCACCGTTCGTTAGCCTTCGTCATTTTATGACCATTATAGATTCGGCATTTGGCAGGTGAATGACCGGATGTCGAAATGACGCCCGAGCCTTTGGTTCCGTGAACATAACTTGCGAATTCCTGATGGCAACCAGGAATGGTTCGACCGTTCAAGAAAAGTTTGGTGCCATCATCAAAGGTGTATTCGACACTGTACGTATCAAAATTTTGATCGACGTAGTCGTTGCGATATTGTCGGCCTCCCGAAGCTTTGGCTTCTACTGGCCAAGCTTCTTTCATCCAACAGCATTCGTCAATGTTGTGAATCAAGAAGTCGCTAAACGCACCGCCGGATAGCCACAAGAACGAATGGAAGCGACTGATCTGATACATCAATTCGTTCGACGGCCAGTCTTTCGGCTTAGGGAGCGTAGCGGCCGAACCGGTCGGACCGGCCATACGATATGCTCGAAGCATTGTGATGTCGCCGATCTCGCCATCTTGAATTCGTTTGTGCAGTTCGGCTCGGGCATCGCAATGCCGGCACATCAAGCCAACACCGACTTTCAAATTCTTTTCGCTGGCCAACTTACCAAGTTCAAACATTTTTCTACTGGAGGGGCCATCGGCGGTGAGCGGCTTTTCCATGAAGACATTCAATCCGCGTTCGATAGCGTAGGTGAAATGAACCCAACGAAAAGCGCACGGCGTGGTGAGGACAACCACGTCGCCTGGTTGCAAGGTATCCATCGCTTGTTTGTAACCATCGAACTCGTAGAAGCGGCGTTCTTCGGGAACATCGACCTTGTCGCCGAATTTTTCCTTGAGCTTTCCATAGGAAGACTCGAGCTTGTTCTGATAGACGTCGGCCATCGCAACCAACTTGATGGAGCCATTGTCTACGGACAAGGCATTGTCAACGGCGCCGGTGCCGCGACCACCGCAACCGACAATCGCGACGCGAATCTCGTTGTTTTCGGCAGCGTGGACTTTGGGAATGGAACTTGCGACCAACGTCGAAGCGGCGGCGATCGAAGACGTGTCGCGGATAAAACGACGTCGAGTCGTTGTCGGAGCATTTGGTACGTGAACGGTTGAAAGCGGTAATTGTGACATCGAGCGTAGCTCCAGGATGTGTATAGGGTAGGATGAAATAAGGCTGGCTAGAAATCCAACAGTCAGTTGCTGGATTGCTATGCAGCATAAACTACCTTGAAGGGGAAATCCACAACCCACCAAGTTGTGAGCCGAACGCGCTGGCGTCGGGAAGTGAGCGGCACGGCTGACAAAGACCAATAATTTGGCAACGTGGGTTCAGGTTGCGCGTTTACATCAGGCTTCGGGGCGGACGTCGACACTCACTTCTAATTTGGGTTCGCCGGTTCCGAGAAAAACGCCTTTGATGGGGACGACGTCGCTGTAGTCTCGCCCCCATGCGACGGCAATATGATCCAATTTGCAGAAGCAATGATTGGTTGGATCGATGTCGACCCAACCGAGTTCATCACCGCACCAAGCGGAAACCCAAGCATGCGATTGGTCGGCTCCGACCAATCGCGTTTTCCCGGCAGGCGGAATGGTTCGAAGATAACCGCTCACATATCGAGCTGGAATTCCAATCGATCGAAGGCAAGCGATCGCAATATGGGCAAAATCTTGACAGACACCAGCTCGGCCGTTGAATGCCTCTTCGGTTGGAGTATCGACCTTGGTCGCATCCTTGCTGTATTGAAAACCTCGATGGATCTGCTCCGAAAGCCGATGGAGAACCTGTAAGGTCGGCGTGGAAGGGTCGATAAAGCCGCGAATAAAATCGGCATATAACTGGCTCCGGCGAATGCGAGCCGAATCGTATCGGAACGGGACCGCGTCGAACCAATTTCGAGCCGTCTGTCGATCGAGCGACGTCGTCAATTCTTGAACGGAAGGCGATGGGTTTTCTATCGAGAATAAACGCTCGATCAAGACGACGTTGCTAGAAGAGGTGATCGTCAGTTGATTGTGGCTCTCTTCGATCGCGAAGACCGTAACATGGTTTCCCATCGCATCGGTACGAGAATGGCTGTAGGTCGGCGTCGGGCGAATGGTCAAACGATGGTTTGAACAAGAAAGATAAGGTGACACGCGCGGCGTCAACATCACAACGTTTTGACATAGGCTGACCGGCGTGGCGTACTGGTAGATCGTCTTATGCTGAATGGCGTATTTCATGTCATGCATGCTTGTCGACTGTTCCGAGATGCCGCGGTAGGCCGGCATGGATCAAATAACGTCCTGAAACGGCATCGGACAAGAGCGGCAGTTGCTCGTCGAGCTGTGAGCAAAGCTTGAGCAGATTCGGTCGTTCATGATCGCGATTGAGGGTGCTGAGTTCGTAAATATCGGCCAGCCGCACCGTATTGGCGATCGACAGCCCAAGCTTTTGCTCGGGAGTAAGAATCGCCTGGAATTCATCTCGCGGCATGGCATTGAGATGTTCGTTAATCTGAGCCATCTGAAATAAGATGGATCGCGGGTTTGTCGAGTCGGTCAAGAGCAGATCGAGGAGCACCGGAACTTGGTACGTTGCGAGATATCGGTTTCGATAGGTCATCAAGCTATTGGTAACGCGCAGGACGGCTTCAATAATGGAAGGGTCATCGTTGGGTTCCGTGCCAAGAAAGCTTCGAAGCAGCGTATTGGTTTGCGAGCTGCGTTCGATACGAACGCCAAGGTCGAGAAAACGACAACCTAATGTCCGGGTCATGCTCTCGGCAACGAGCCCTGCAAAGCCAGCGAAATCGGCTAGCAATTGATCGAGCAATAGAATGGCATCGAATCCTCGCAGATTCTGATCATACCGCGAGGGATCCAGCGTCGTCTGAATCCGATCAATCGTTCGCCACATATCCGGCGCAATTCGATCTCGAACGCGATGCGCATTGTAGACGACGTTATTCACCGTCGTGCGGAGACCGAATGGTCGCTGTAAATCGAAAATAGATTTTGGAAGCACGTCGACTACCGACGGAGTTGCTCTGTTAAGTTCGGGAATGATATGATCGGGGTCGATGTGGCCTTGTTCAGCCAAGTATCGGAGCATGGGACCATGTTGCAATTCGTCGCTAAGTTCCGATTCGAGCGTTTCGATCACCGTTCGATAGAGCCTAGCCGTTTGCTCTGCTCGTTCGATATTGCGACCGAGCCAGTAAAGATTGTCGGCAGCCCGACTGGGAAGTTCCGAGCCGCTCCGACGCGGTAAAACCTGTTTGGTATTCGAGTCGAGCAAGCTGATTTCGTCGACGTGCTTATTCGTAAGAATCCAAACGTCCTGGCTTCGTTCGCCGAATGTCATGGTAAAATTAAGGGTCGTCGATTCCGGCGCAACTCGGGCTAAGGCACCCGGCAGCACTCGATAGTTGTCACTTGTCGCGACCAAAAATGTTCGGAGCGCTAGATGCCATGGCCGAATAGTTCCATCGACGACGACGGGCGTCGTCGAACGCAAGACGGATTCCTGAGCGACATAGTGATTGGGATTGCTATTAATCTTGGCGATGAGTTCGTCGCGGTGTGCCCTTGAAAGATCTCGGGTCGAATACGGGGCTTCGTTCTGCATGCGAAAGGCTGGGCGGATAATCAATTCATCGAGGTGATTGAGTACATATTCTCGATCCTCAGGCCGACCACACCACCAGGTAAACACGGACGGAAGTTGTATCTCCTCGCTCAATAATGTTCGGCATATTTCCGGCAGGTATGGCAAGAAGACCGGCGATTCGACCAAACGACTACCGATAGTGTTCGAGACGGCGACTTTATGATTTCGAATGACATCCAACAACCCAGGTATCCCAAACTCTGAACTTGAATTCAATTCAATCGGATCGCCGTCTTCGTCATCAAGCCTTCGAAATAGCACCTCGACCGGCAACAGACCACCCAGCGTTTTTAAGTGAATGGTCCCACCCCGTAGAGCAAGGTCGCCCCCTTCGGCAAGTGTATAGCCAAGGTACCTCGCCAAGTATGAATCTTCGAAATACGATCGACTTGCCGGTCCTCGCGTCCACAAAATAATGCGAGGATTCTCTTTCGAACGCGGAGCAAGTTTTCGTAGCTCTTCTTTTAAAGTTGCATAGAACGGAGCAAGTTTGCGAATGGGTAACTTGCGAAAGATCGTCGAGAGCATTCGCGATGTAACGATCCGGTTTTCGAGAACATAGCCGAGACCAAATGGCGACTTTGTACGATCTCCTGTTACCCACCATGCCCCATTGGGTGCTCGAGCCAGATCCGCGACGTAATATTCCAGAATGCGTTGATTCGCCGGAGCGAGCCCTTGATAAGCTGGATGCCAGGCCGGATGGCCAAAGAGCAACTCAGGTGGCAGAATGCGCTCACGAATCAAACGCTGCTCGCCAAATAAATCCTTTAATAACGCTTCCATCAAACGAGCGCGCTGGGAAAGCTTGGCGGCCAGCACATTCCACTCAGCTTCGGCTAGTATCAACGGGATGGCACCGAGCATCCAAGGTCTGGAACCACTTCCCTCGGAGTCATGGGGATTAAAGGTAATACCGTCGCGTGCAATTTGCTTCGACGCCTGTTGTCGACGAGTGGCTAGTTCGTCCAATCCCATCGCATCGAGCCGACGAATGAGATCGTGCCAAGCAGGACGTATCGCACCCTCGGTGTTTACCGCTTCGTCGAAAACGCCCTCGATCGGGCGATAGTCGCAAAAAATAGAGGTCGAAGCTGGCGCTTGGTTAAGCTCGTTATTGCTCGCGATTTTGCCAGCCGATGCGTTTGCCGGCTTTTTCATGCAGGATGGATGCCTCGTCTCAAGTCGAGCGTCAGCGGAAAAATCGCGTTGTATTCAGTCGGCGGAATAGTCATTGGGCCAGGCGTGTGTCCCATCGAAAAGAATCGTGCCACTCGCCTAGCCTCTGCTTCGTACGCGTTCACCGGAAATGTTTCATAACTGCGGCCAGCCGGATGAGAGACGTGATACATACAACCGCCGATCGAGCGTTCTGACCAAGCATCCAGGATATCAAAAACCAACGGCGTATGCACGGGGACAGTTGGATGCAAACAAGTCGATGGTTGCCAAGCTCGATAGCGAACCGCTGCCACATATTCGCCCTGAACGCCCGTAGGATGCAGCGGAACCTTTCGACCGTTACAAGTCACGATATGTCGCGTTCCCGTCATCCCCGTCACCTTGACCTGTATTTTCTCGACGGATGAATCGACGAATCGAACCGTCCCCCCTCCGGCGGGTTCTTCGCCTAGCACATACCAAGGTTCGATTGCCGATCGCAGCTCGATCGAGATATCTTGCTGTCGAATCTCTCCGATAAAAGGGAAGCGAAATTCGAAATGAGGAGCAAACCAACGCCGCTCGAATCCGAAGCCAGCTCGATTTAGATCCTCGATGACGTGGCCAAAGTCGGACCAAACGAAATGCGGTAGCAAGTACCGATCGTGCAACGATGTTCCCCAATCGATCAAACGGTCTGAGAACGGCGTCTCCCAAAATCGCATCGACATGGCCCGAATCAAAAGCTGCTGCGTTAAACTCATCCTGGCATGAGGCGGCATCTCGAAACCGCGCAGCTCGACTAATCCAAGTCGACCAGTGCTGCTATCGGGTGAGTAGAGTTTATCGATGCAGAATTCGGCGCGATGCGTATTGCCGGTAAGATCGATAAGCAAATTGCGAAACAATCGGTCGACCAGCCACGGAGCGGCACTTTCGCTTCGAGCGGGTACTAGCGAAAACGCCAGTTCTAATTCATACAAGGCGTCGCGTCGTCCTTCATCGACGCGCGGAGCTTGGCTAGTCGGTCCGATAAATCGCCCGCTGAATAAATAGGACAACGAAGGATGATTGAGCCAGTAGCCGACGAAACTCTTGAGCATATCAGGCCGCCGCAGAAACGGACTGTCTGCCGGAGTTGGGCCGCCAAGAACGACGTGGTTTCCGCCGCCAGTCCCTGAATGCTTTCCATCTAAATCAAATTTTTCAGTACCAAGTCGCGTGAGTCTAGCTTCGTCATACAAGGCGGTCGTTCGATCCACCAACTCATCCCAAGTCGACGAAGGATGGACGTTGACTTCGATGACCCCCGGATCGGGCGTTACCTTTACGTTGCACAAGCGATCATCATGCGGCGGTTCGTAGCCTTCGATAACTACCGGCATTTCGAGCTTCGTGGCGGTTGCTTCGATGGCTGCTATCAAATCAAGATAATCTTCGAGCAGCTCGAGTGGCGGCATGAAGGCATGCAATCGTCCATGGCGAGTTTCGATGCACAGCGCCGTCCGCACCACATCTTTTGCGTTAACATCAGCTTCAGCGTTGATATCGGGCTGGCTAGCATTCGATCGCGTTTGTTCTGAGATCGGTTGACGCAGCGTTGCTTCGCTCTTGGCTGATACGAATACTTGACGCTGACGATCAAACGTCGGCAATGCGCTTCGCGGTGCCATCGGGTCGAGCGGCTGCACAACTGGCATCTCCGACTCGGGCAACCAAGGCAACGAATCCAACGGGAGACGTAAACCCAACGGCGAATCGCCGGGCAACAAGAACATTTTGTCGGCTCGAACAGGCCAAGGCCCCGTCGACCACGCTCGATGTTTACTCTGCCACCACTGGCGTTGCAACGGAAAGACAAAGCCGACTGGTTCGTCGAGGCCACGATCAAAAACCGCTGTCATGCGAGCCCGCTCTTCGGGGTTCTTTAGTTTTGGGTCATTGGGTGTGACGTTGATCGGCAGTCGTCGCTCTTTCATCAGATAGTAAGCCATGTCTTCATAGGCTGGCACGATGTGCTGGCCACTCACTCCGAGAAACTCGGCAAGTTGTTTTGAAAATCGATGCGCGGCATCGACGCCTAAACCATAGTCTCGTTCTACGTCCGCGAGTAACCCGTCGTCATGCCAAACGGGAACACTGTCTTTCCGCCAATAGCAAGCCATCGACCATCGCGGTAGCGATTCGCCGGGATACCATTTTCCCTGCCCATAATGCAGTAGCCCACCCGGTGCGAATCGTGTTCGAAGTCGTTGAATTAAATCTTCCGAGAGCTGCAGTTTATGAGGACCGACGGCCGCCGAATTCCACTCGGCACCTTCCATGTCGTCAATCGAAACAAACGTCGGCTCGCCGCCCATCGTCAATCGAACGTCGTTACTAAGAAGTTGCTCATCGATTTTATGACCGAGCTTTTCAATACGCTCCCACTCGCTATCGGTGTAAGGCTTGGTGACGCGCGGATCTTCGTGAATCCGAGTAACCGTCATTTGAAAATCAAATTCAACCTCGCAAACTTCCAAGGCACCCGAAATGGGAGCTGCCGACATCGGTTCAGGAGTACAGGCCAAAGGAATATGCCCCTCGCCGGCCAGGAGCCCGGAGGTCGGATCGAGTCCAACCCAACCGGCACCTGGCAAAAAGACCTCCGCCCATGCATGAAGGTCAGTAAAGTCGATTTCGGTTCCGCTCGGTCCGTCCAACGATTTTATGTCGGGCGCCAACTGAATGAGATATCCAGAGACGAACCGCGAAGCGAGTCCTAGGTGCCGCATGAGCTCGACCAATAACCAGCTTGTATCGCGGCACGAACCGTTGCACAACCGCAATGTTTCTTCGGGTGCTTGAACGCCCGGTTCCATCCGAATCTGATACTTGATTTCTTGTTGCAAGCGGCTGTTGAGGGCAACAAGAAAGTCGACCGTGTTGCACTTGGTTTGATCGATGCTATCGAGAAATCGATGAAATAGATCGCCTTGCGGCTTTCGTTCGAGAAAGGGTTGCAATTCGCGACTGAGCCACTCGTCGTATTGAAACGGAAAATCTTTGGCAGCGTCTTCGACGAAGAAATCGAAAGGATTGATCACCGTCATCTCGGCGATCAAATCGACTTCGACTTGCAATCGATCCGTCTTATCAGCGAAAACGTAGCGTGCGAGATAATTGGCGTGCGGATCCTGCTGCCAATTGCAAAAATGGTTTTCCGGGACAACTTTTATCGAGTAGCTATGAATGGGTGTCCGGCAATGCGGGGCCGGTCGCAACCGCACAATTTGCGGCCCCAAATCGATCTTTCGATCATACGAATATTGAGTAACGTGATGGAGAGCGACACGAATAGTCATTGTGGATTCATTACGATTGCGATTGGGTCTGAACCAAGACGGGTGAATGTTCAAACGCCTTTGCATCAAAATAAGTCTCTCGAATCAAAGCCCCGATCTTGTTGAGCTTACCCTGAAAGGAATCGATGAATTCATGCATGCCGCCATCAATAATCATTTTAGCTGTTACGTTTTTCATCAGAGCAATCAATTCTCGAATACGAAGGATCGCAGGGTTTTGATCGTTGGGCATCGGGCCGTCGATCTGCTCAAGCGATGAGCAGGCTCGTTCAATACAATACAAAATTGCTCGCGGAAAATTTCGTTCCAGTATCAAAAACTCGACAACGCGATGGATCGTGATGACTCGATGACGTTTGCGAAACATCTCGAAACCGCTAACCGATCGAAGCATCGCAGACCACAACAAATCGTCGATTGGGGTGTTGATATCACTCACGTTGGGAAGCAGCGTGAAATACTTCACGTCCAAAATTCGGCTGGTCTTGTCCGCTCGTTCGAGCAAACTGCCGACGTTCGAAAAATGCCAGCCCGTTCCACGCGTCATGGTGGCGTCGAGAATGCCGCTGAACAATTGACTGTGATGACGAACACTTCGAAATATTCCTCGTCGCCAGTCGTCCTCACCAGTGGCTCCCACTGTTTGTCGGCTCCTTCTGGCTGATCCAAGATGACTTGCTGAGTGACGTCGATAAATCGAGCGAGATTTTCGGCTCGCTCGATATAACGTGACATCCAATAAACTGAATTTGCAACTCGGCTCAACATAAGATTATCTTACAGCGATTTATCTCCTTCGTGCACGTCAACGCCCTGTTGAGCAATGACCCAGGTATCTTTGCTGCCGCCGCCCTGAGACGAGTTGACGACGAGCGACCCTTTTTTCAATGCGACTCGTGTCAGTCCGCCTGGAAGCACCCAGATCGATTTGCCATAGAGGATATATGGGCGTAAATCGACATGTCGACCTTCGAAATGGTCACCGATGAGCGTTGGAACGCGAGAGAGCGATAACGTCGGCTGGGCAATGTAATTTCGCGGATCGGCTTGAATCAAGTGGGCAAATCTATCTTGCTCGGCTTTCGTCGAATGCGGGCCGATTAACATGCCGTAGCCGCCCGCTTCGTTCGCTGCTTTGACAACGAGTTCCGATAGATGCGAAAGAACGTATTTGCGATCGTCTTCTCGTTCGCAAATATAGGTCTGCACGTTCGGCAAGATCGGTTCGCGATCCAAATAGAAGCGAATCATTTCTGGAACGTATGCATAGATGACTTTGTCATCAGCCACACCTGTTCCAGGTGCGTTTGCCAACGCTACATTTCCATGCCGATAGGCTTCCATCAATCCCGGTACACCCAACATCGAGTCGGCTCGAAAGGCTTTCGGGTCCATAAAATCGTCATCGATGCGCCGGTAGATAACGTCGACTTGTTGAAAGCCTCGGGTCGTACGCATGTAAACAAAGTTATCTTGGACAACCAAATCTTGCCCTTCCACCAACTCGATCCCCATCTGCTGGGCTAAGAAAGAGTGCTCATAGTACGCCGAGTTATAAATACCGGGTGTCAGGACAACGATCTTTGGCTCGGCGACGTCGTTCGGGCAAAGATGCGACAGCGTTTCATAAAGACGACTTGGATAATCGTTGATAGGACGAACTCGCGAGTCGGAAAAAATTTCCGGAAAGCTTCGCTTCATGATTCTTCGATTTTGAAGAACATAAGAAACGCCCGACGGGCATCGAAGATTGTCTTCAAGGACATAGATCGCTCCGTCGCTGTTCCGCACCAAGTCGGTACCGGTTATATGGCACCAAATTCCTTTCGGTGGGTTTAATCCAGCACATTGTGGACGATACGATTTCGCTTTTTCAAGCATGGCTCGAGGGAGAATCCCGGCGCGAACAATATCTTGATCGTGATAGATGTCGTGAAGAAATCGATTTAAAACTTCGATTCGCTGCTTCAGGCCCGCTTCGATATGTTCCCATTCGAAAGCTTGGACAACGCGCGGTATCACGTCAAAGGGAAAGATCTTTTCGGTGCCATGTTCGTCGCCATAAACCGTGAAGGTGATCCCCATTCTCAGCAACGCTCGATCGATCGCCTCCTGCCGCCGCAACAACTCGCCAGAGGGTAAGCCATTGATTCGATCGACAAGTATTTCAGAACCCGCACGAGCCCTCCCTTTTTCGTTAAACGATTCGTCGTAAAAACGACCGACGTCGTAACCATGAAACTGAAGTGGCGCCATCTCATTCATGGTTGCTAGATTTAAAGGCGTTGGCGACTTGTTTTTGAGCACATCGGGACCAGCGAACACAACGGTTTTTCCGTTCTGCCATGCAATTACGCAGTATTGTAGTGTCGCATCGAACAAAATGAAGCGATTGGTCCAGCAATAGGCAATTCCTATGCCATTCCTCGATTACGTTCGCGTTTCATTCGCGGAGCGAAAGGCGACAATGGGGCAACGTGCTTTGAGCTTTAACTGGGATCGTCTTGATTCATTTCGTTCGACAAGGTTGCTAGATCGTTCCAAAAGGTGACGTATTTGTTTCGATCTTTGATGTATTCAGGATCGAAGACGGCGCGTCGAAGTTCTTCTCGCTGCTCGATAAACTTTGAAAAATCGCGAGGGTCTTCGGGATGAAAAATGGGGCTTGGACGATCGTAAACAATACTCGCCCCGAGATGCCCTTCGCTGTGATAACGCGACATGCCGATCACGCGATCTGAAACGTAAATCGCTTCATTCAATTCATGCGTCACAATTAGAATGGTGTACTCGGGTACGAGCCCTGCTTTTTTAGCAAGCAAATTCGCTTGATAGAATCGCAGCAGCATGACTTGCAGCTCCTCGCGCATCGATTCATCCAGAGCACCAAAGGGCTCGTCAAGCAAAACGATCTTTGGCTTGAGAATCAGGGCTTGAGCCAAGGCGACTCGCTGTCGCATGCCCCCTGACATTTGACCGGGGAAGAGCAGGGCGGCTTGACGCAATCCGACCTTGTCGAGAAAAGCCTCGGCTTCTTTTTGATGCTCGTGTCGCTTGCGAAGGTAACTCGGGAAGCCAAAAATCCTTGCCGCGAAACTCGTCTGATCCAGCTTCAAACCGAACGAAACGTTGTCGCGTGCGGATAGAAACTCATACAACGAGTAGTTTTGAAAAACGATTCCCACGTCGCGAGTTGGCTCGGTGATGGCGTGTCCATTGGCAATGATTTCTCCGGCGGCCGGCGGGTGCGTGCCGAGAATCGCTCGCAGCAATGTGCTCTTTCCGCATCCGCTTGGTCCGACGACGGCAACGATCTGTCCGGCTGCAATCTGAAGATTGACATTATGTAGGACACGATTCTTGCCGTACCAATGACTGACGTCGCGAATTTCAAGGGCTGTTTGATTCATGGTTTTAGGCTTGTTCGATAAATTCGTGTCCGGTACCGTTTGTGCGAAGCATCCGATGGACCGTTCCGGCAAACGGTACCGGACACTTATTTATCGATCTTTGTTTTACGCCCCAAACCATGGACATAACTTGCGACGCAAAAGCAATAATCCCCATTCCAACAGTAACCCCGTCGCTCCGAGAATGGCCAAGTAGATATAGACGACGCTGATGTTCAGAATGCGAGACTCCATTCGAATGCGATACCCCATTCCTTGATCGCCAACAATCATCTCGGCTGCCAAAAGAAAAATCATCGCCGGACCAATCTGAAGTCGAATATTGTCGATGACTCTTGGCAAAATTTGTTTCCAGATAACTTCCCATAGAATTTCAAAATCCGATGCACCCAGTGTGTAAGCTTTGTTGATCGCATCATCCGAGACGTCTTTTTGAACGGCTTGGTAAATCGCTTGAGCCATCGTAAAGAAGACGCCCAATGCTACCATCGAGGTAAACATTTTTTGGTCGGTTCCCACCAAGATAAAATAGATCGGCATCATGGCCGTCGGCGGGATCTTGGAAAGAAATGAAATGATCGGACTCAGTGGGGCTTCGATCCATCGATAAGCTCCCATCGCGACGCCGATAATTACCGACAAAACCACACCGGTCGATAAACCCAAAAACAATCGCCAGTAGGTGGCGAGCATATCGGTCGTCAGCATCGACGGTTTTGGATTGGACGCCATTCCTGAAGGTTGCGTGACGCGATGGAAACCATCGACAAAACCTTGGAAACCTGGAACGATCGTTTGAGTCGGATTTTTCTGAGTCTGCTGATGAGAAATCCGTCCGTAGCCAAGTCCAAGCACCAGTAATCCACCAAGCAGGAGCGTCCAAAAAAGCCAAATGGAAATCGGGCGGCGTATCATAATTTGTCGGGCGTCACGCCATTCTTAAAATCGTGGAGATATTCCATTTCGAAATTAACCTGACTCTCTGGATTTGAGAAACCGATCGAAGGTTTCCTGGCAATGATTCCGTGCGATTCACAAAAAGCCGCGACGGCTGGCATCGTTTCTTTTTGAAATTTATCGCTCTCTAAAATCGCAATGGCGGCATCGGGCGTCGAATAGAAACTGGTCTGTTCAACAATCTTTTTCATTTCATCCAGCTTGAGAGAGCTGAATTTTGCTCCAATTGCTACCAAGGTTTCATCGGCCGTCTTGGGATCCGCCATTCTCTTGTTAATCGCATAGTAGACATCCAAAATCGCCATCGCAAAATTCTTGCCACCAGGCTTCGACAACGAATCTTTGCCGACGACGACCATATCGATGATCTCTTCTGGGATGTCTGTCGAATCGAAGATGACTTTCGCATCGCTCTTGCTCTTGAGTGTTTGCATGACAAACGGGTTCCAAACGATAATCGATCGGACTTTGTTGTCACCGGTCTGAATGGCTTGTGCGGCGACAGCCGGGTCCATATTCGAGAATGGGTAGTCGGCAACTTTAAGTCCCTTGAGTTCCAAACAGCGTTCGAAGCAATATTGCGAGACGGTTCTTTCGAGACCAAAAGTCGCAACGCCTTTCAATCCTTCGATGTTTTCGATGCCACCGACAGCGATGCAAGCGTCGGCACCTTTCGAAGTCGACGTCGGCAAGATGGCGACGCTGGCGCGGCTATCGGCTGGGCCAAGGACGTCCATGTTGGTAATGCAAACAGCGTCAACCGTACTGGCACCGTAAAGCTGGATACAGGTGTCGTAGTCGGCTTGTTTCAAAACGATATCGACGTTCCATTTCTTTTCGAACTCGCCGAGTTTTCCGGCGTCTTTCTCGATAAGGCCTAGTTCGTCGGCTACACCGAAGACACTCCACGAGGGATATTCGCTCCACGCAAGCGAAAATTTTTCGATGGGTTGGTTGGACGAAGAAGGCGGTTGCGTTTTGGGTGTGCATCCGCTTAGGAGAGTGGCGATGACGGCAAGAATGCTTAGTAAATTTTTCATAGTTTGATTCTTAGTTTGAAAAGTGAATGTGGCGTGAGCTTCCAGCTTGCGTGGCATGTTTTTTGGCAAGCTGGAAGCTTACTCGACTTTAATGCCCTGACGCTTCGCTATGCTTCCGGTACTTTGAGGTCGGGAGCGGGAGTCGATGCCGTTTCTTTTTTTGCGGCCAAGCCGATCAATTGATCGAACTCGTCGTCGGTGACGCCCGACTGAGCGTACTCCATAAATTCGGTTTCGACTCGCTTGGCATCCGTCCCGGCAAGTTCGCGAGAAATTTTTGCGTTGGCGGCAGCTTTCTGCCGAACGTCGCGGAGTTCACGCAATTCTTCGCTGGTCCGATCGTTCGAAATGCCGGTCACCATATCGGCAATTTGCTTTTCTTCGGTTGCGGATAGGACATCGGCAACGGCATCGTGTTTCTCTTCGCGAATCTTATCGAGCTCACGCATCAACGACGTAATTTGATTCTTATGTCCGGTAACATTGTTGACCAGCGTCTTGAGATCTTCGTCGAGCTCTTGGGCACGCTGCCTCTTTTCGTCGAGCGTGCTCGAAAAATCCTTGAAAGCCGATTGGCATTTGAGGTATTCGGGGTCGTTCTTGACGGCGGTTGGATCGCCAGAATATTTATCGACCAACGATTTTGCTTTCGCCGCCGCACCGGCTTTGAGTTTTTCGAGTCTCGTAATATCGTCGGTAACTAAGCGCAGCTTCTCTTTCTTGCTCTCTTCTTGAGCAATCATGCCGCTGACGGCATCCTTATATTGATTGAGTCTTTTTCGCTTCTCTTCGATAATGCGATCGTAGTTGGCCGAGATGACGGCTGGGTTGCTATTGAGCGTTTCGGTCGCTTTGCTAACTCTGCCAGTCAAGAGATATCCGAGGGCTCGAAAATAACGCCCGATGGCTTTAAACATGTCTTATTGCTCCTGTTTTGCTATTCGTTTAAATGACGATCATAACCCATACTAGATTCCAACTCACGCATCCGCTCTTCCGTTCGGTGGGCAACTTTGAGCGATTCGTCGAGTTCATCTCGCAACTCGCCGAGGTCGGCGTTTTGTTCTCGCAAACTCAACCGCCGAAACTGCTCGACGGCGACGGTCAAGCGATCGGCTGTCGTTTTGATTTCAGCAAGCGTTTGCTCGTTGCGAGCACTCACTTTCTGCCGTTCTTCACTCATAAGTCGTCCCGACAACTCTGATAGTTTATAGGACAGTTCCAGTTGTTCGATAGCGGCCAGAAATAATTGGTGAACTTGTCCAACAAGTTGCAGGCTCCGACCTTGCATATTGGGTAAGCCGGAAACTTGCTCGAATTCACGGCGGCTTTCTCGCAGGATGGTTAAATAATCGAGGGCTCGATGGTCTCGCAATTGCTTGAGTTGTCCGGCTAGAGCTTCGATTCGCTGCTCTTCTTCCCGACGGGATTTTTCCTGAGAAAATCGGAGCGTTCGTTCGGTGATAGCATCGAGCTGAAAAATGATCCGCGTCGCCATCCAGCCTAATCCAGCTAAAACGCCGACCAAACCGCCGATTGTCAAAAAATTTACGCCTCCTAATCCCCAAGAAACGAGCCAAGCGGACACTCCGGCCACGATCGGCAAGACTGCCGACGGCGCGAGAAACAATTCGCTCATGACTTTCTTGCGGATAGCATCCATCGGTTTTTATTCTAGATTCAACTGTACTAAATTAACTTCGGGTTTTTCTAAATCGGGTGGCACGTCCTGAGTCTTCGAAGGGCGTGATTAACGCGTCCACGCCCTTCGAAGACTCAGGGCGTGCCACCCAAATGTGAGGAAGTTATTTTTGACCTTTTTGTCAATAGGGAAGCTGAACAACTTGGAAGGTAACTCGTGTTTCACCGCTTGGACCACCGTCGACCGATCGCATGCGATCGCCAGACATTCCTAACGATAGCAAGTATTCTACCGCGACCGAGGCTCGTTTGGATGCCAGTTCCCGATTCGCTTCCGGATCGCCCTTGTTCGACGCACTTCCGCGAACATGCAAGTAATACTGAGGCCACGACTTTAGCTTCATGGCTAAGTCATCCAAGATAAATCGGCTTTGTTCGGTCAGGGTGGCTGAACCACGGGCAAAGACAAGCTCGGGAATACTCAGCGTTCCAACCGCAACAAGCGACTTCCATTGTTCATCGGTTAACGCGACAAGTTCGGCTTGTTCGCGGACTTGTTCACTCTGAAGACCGGGGTGGAAGTTGCGTGTCTTCAAACTTGCCAAGGGCTGATCAAAAAATAATCGATTGAACTGCCCACCGGTTGGATCGCGTTCGATCGCACCGGTTGAAACGAGAATCTTCGTAATTCGAGCAAGCATATCTTCGACGTGTACCATCGATCCTGCTCGAAGCCCCATATGAGCGAAGTTCTCTTGCGTGTTTTTCCAATGAATGCCTTTGACCAAGCGTGTGGCTTGCTCTTTGGTTAATGCGAGCTTGGTTTGCTTAGCATCATCCAGGACCAACTGAACAAACGCCGCTTCGTCCTGGAAGGAATACAACGCTCGAAAATACGCCTCGAGGATGACTTCGACGGAGGCTTGGTTCTTCAAAAGAAAGTCACGGCTGACGGCCAGGCAATCGACGATGTAGCCGGTAAATCGAGACGAATCGACCAAGACATGCAACTGATCATTGACCAAAAGTTGGCTGACGTAGGGTTCCCACGTAATGAATACCTCTTGCGATGCAGGCGTCGCTTTGCGGTATCGATCGAGGAGCGCTTCTGGGCTGGCAACATTCGAAAACGGATTACTTCCGAGCTTTCGCAAATCAAAGTCGTGCATAACAACTCGCGCTAATGTTTCGCTCGGCGAATCAGCGAGCAAGACAAATTTAGCGTCGGGCTTGTTGAGCGAATCAATGTTGGGGAACTGCGATCGATAGGCAACCATCGCATCAGCCCCTCGCGTCTCATCGACGATCGCGATAATCGTCGCCGGAAAACTTTCTCGCTTGGCAGAAACTTTGATCAGCGCGTCGGCAGGGAACAAGGCCATCTGTAGCTTGCCGGTCTCCAATGCATCGGCGCGATCAGTGTAATTCGCATTGTCATCAACGAGCCGAACGCGGACACCACGTTCGGCCAGCAGCGACTGAAAAGCGCTGCTGCGAAAAAGAGCGTAGCCGGAAAAAGAATCTAAGCCGATGGCGATTTCCTGAGTGTATTTGCTAGTACCCTGCGTTTTGGCAAGAGCTTCTTCCTCGTGAGCTTGCTTTTGCTGATGAGCAGTCCGGCTTTGTTTCGGTTCGATGACCAATTTCCAGAAGCTTACCCCAATTGCTAGGATCACTAGCCAAACGAGAGCTGCTAATACTATCTTTGCCTTGGTCACGAATGGTCGCTTTCACGAGAAACGTTCTACGGTCGTTTTTTTCTATTCTTGCCTTGATTGAACACAGCAATCAATATAAATACGATAACAATCGTAAAACAACAGGGAAGTGCTGAAAGAAAACCGACGATAGTGTTAATCGTCGTGGGTGCTGTAGTCGGCAGCGGAGGCACATTGGTCGATGGACTGCTGTTTGCAGGCGAACTGTTAGAAACCGGTCCATTTGGATTCAAAAAGATTGGTTCTTTCACAATTCCAATCTTGCTGTTTTTGGGAGAGGCTAGAGCCACTAAGGCTTGTTCGGCCAATTCATCCGGCAAGTCGGCAATCAATTCGAAATCATTCGCTCCACGTTCGTCGGTTTGCGTGTTCGATTCCGCGAAGACTTCTTCGAGGGCTTTTTCAAAACTCGCGACGTCGTCGGCGCGACGATATGAATGAGCTCGGTCAGCCAGCGAATGATTATCGGCCATGTCGACGCCGATCACATCCAATGACAGGCCCCTGGATAAGATGTCTGGCAGATAGGCAGCGAGCAGTTTCGCATCGGTCGCTTCGCCATCGGTAATGACCAGCAAACGATACTCGCCATAGATCTGTTTTTGCCGAAGATCCAAGAGCGCGTCGGCTGCGACCTTCATCTGGCTTCCCAAGGGCGTGCCACCATCGGCCCGAATTTGTTGGATGCGCGGCATGGCATCCGACGTGGAAAGCGGACCTAGCGGAACTAACCACGGATTTTTATTACCGACATTATTGAGTAGCAAAATACCAAGCTGGGCATCGTCGGGTAGCCCTTGAATGACTTTAGATAAAGCGTTCTTAGCCGCTTGAATTCGCGAAATGCGAGTCCCGCCCATGCGTATCTGCTGACGCATCGAACCAGAATCATCGAGCACCACGACGATGTTCTGGCCACCTTGTAGTCCGGCACAGCATGCTAGGAAAAGGATGAATCCGACGAGTGGGGCGACGAGCGGGATCGAGTGCGGGATGGAACGTGCGGCGAAGAACCGGCGGCTAGCGCTGTGCCGCTCACAGTTAGGCTGTGAATTTATCATGGTCGCCTTTCGTAGCAGTGGGATTTCGGTTGACAGCATTTTGGGGACTCCGGAGGCCTATTATAGGGCTCACGGACTTCTGGCGCAGGGCGCGTTAAACCAAAAAGTTTCATTCTGTGCTTCGACTCCTCTTCATTTCTGAGCTGCATTCGATCAAACGCTCGAGGCTGGCAAAAGTTGGTGTGTCACCGTACGCGAAATTTTCAAGGGCAATTCGATCTTCGGGAACGACAAATGACTCACAATGGCTCGACATTTCATCGCGTCCGGCCCTCCCAATTTCTTGAGCGTAGCTTTCAAAGCCTTTGGAAATGTTCCAGTGATAGATGTACCGAATGTTGGACTTGTCGATCCCCATCCCAAAGGCAATCGTCGCGACGACGAAGATTCTTTCGGTGAAACGGCGTCTGGACAACGTCGTCCTTGGCAATCGAGAATCCTGCGCGGATATCGTCGAGCACCGCAGGTGTTGCGGTCGCTGTCAGAGCCAAGATGCGGGAAATATTCAGTGAACGGGCGATCCCAGAAAGCTTTAAATAGTCGGGAAATAGTCGGGTCGAAAATTGTGTCCCCATTGGCTGATACAGTGGGCTTCATCGACGGCAAATAGGCTGATCGGGACATTCGCAATGAGTTCGCGAAAGCGTTCGTTAAAAAATCGCTCGGGTGCGACGTACAAAAGTTTGGTGGTACCCGAACGAATCGATTGCGTTGTCGATCGAAGCTCGTCTGGCGTCAACGACGAATCGAGCCGCTCGGCTGCGATGCCTCGTTCTTGAAGGCTTGCTACTTGTTCTCGCATCCACGCCATCAGTGGCGACACGACCAACGTCAACCCGTCGAAGATCAAAGCTGGTAACTGATAGCAGAGCGACTTGCCGCCACCGGTAGGAAACACGGCCGCCGCCGACTTGCCCGCCAACAATCGCTCGATGATCGCGAGCTGTCCATCGCGAAAGGCCGTTAAACCAAAAGTTTGCTGAAGAAGTTCCTCGATGCTTTTGCCCATATGGTCGACATGCGGCTGGACTGATGAAAATGTGAGCGGTGCGGCGCTAGCGTCGGTTTTGCTGTTCGAAACTTGGACGGCAGTGTATTCGGAACCCGCGGCTAGCGCCGACGGCTCACCTAGACGCAAAGTTACGCAGTTTGGACCAGTCAATCTAGTTTAACGCATTCTAACGCAAGCGGTCAGAGGCGCTCAGTTTTTTAATCTCGCAAATTGTCTGATAGCCGCTCGGCCGGGTTCGCTCCAAAAAACCGGAGCTAACGCTCAACGGCTAATCTAACTATATCCGACATATGCGTTTCCCTACGAAAGTGATTCATCGAATCAGCCATGCATACGGCCATGGATGCTGCCATGGATTGGACCAAGCATAGGTTGCTGAAAAAATGCTTATCACGACGGCGATGACGACGAACGAGCGTCCCCAAACGGTTTTGCGAAGCGTTTTAAGTCCCGAAGCTGACAACCAAATCCAACCTGGTGCAAGCCAGAATGACCAGCGAAATCCGCTGCATATCCCGCCATAATTCCGATCGATCAATGGTCGACTTAGATAAAATGCAATGCAGACAATACTGACGAGCGTGATGCCACTGGCCAGCCACCAACGCGGAGTCGATGTTGGCTGGACTAGTAAAACCACCGACCCGATCAGACTTACTAGCCAAAATGGGGTCAACGAAAAAATTCCGTGATGGCCGACCAAAACATGCAGTGCATATTCCAAACGCGAAGGCTCTCCCAAGTCGACGCCGCGTTTGTTCTCGGGTAGCCAATACGATTTGGGATAGTCGTACCAATCGTTCCAACGATGAATCGACCAACTGGTTTTGCCCGGCACAATCGCCAATCGTGTTCGCTGGTCGCGGAACTGTGGATTCGTCCCAGATAGCTCCCAGGTTTGCAATCGGCGAGCGGCACGGAGTTCGAAAGGTGCTTCAATAGGTAGCTTGGCGTGCGCGACCAATGCTTCGAGTTCCACGATCGATGGCTGCGAGTTGGACGAGATCGGTTCATCGGCTTGCATCGTAGCGACCTGCGGACCGAGGACTTCTCGATGCGCATAGGGTGGTTGAAGATCACCGTAGGCGATGACGTTGCAAACAGCAAAGGCGATGATAACCGGGAGACTTCCAAGACTAGTGAGCAACGCCGGTTTGAATCCGTTCAGTAAAAAAACTAAACCGAGTACCGTACAAAACCAAGCTAAGGCGGGAAGTTCGAATACGGCCGTGAGTGCCGCAAAGAAACCTAGCACGCAATAGTTTAGCGACGAAGGCGAAGTTGCTAATTCGACTGTCTCGGGCAAGATACGAGTCAGCCGCTTAAAGGCGGAACTACAAACGGAGAGCGGTGTTCGAACTGCGTTTCCGAGTAGGCATTCGAGGCTCCATAGTGAAGCGATCATACAAAACGCCGCCGGAAAATGATTGTTCAGTGTATTGTTGAAGGTCGAAAGAAATGTACCGAACAGTACCATGCTTAACAGAACCCAACGCGACCAAGTATCGTCGACGCTCTGCCGTATCCAGCCGGCAAAGGCAAACCAGAGCATGGCCAACGGGAGTAAATTGACGATCAAAAGCAAACTGCGCCCGACCAAAAACGGTGCGTCGGAGAGTCGACGTTGAAACGCAACGCTCAGCGGAGAACAAACGGCTGCATAGAGCACCGACAACACTGGCGGTTTGCTGGAATAGTAGTGTTCGGTGCCATCGGCTTCTGGCTTGCGAACCATGTCGATGGAATACCAAGTTCGCGTCTTACCATTCGAATGACGCATTTCCAAAAATCGATCGATGATAAATGAGCGATCTTCGATCAGCGCGGCAATCGTACACCATCGACTGCGATCATTGGCGCTTAAAAACGGTGTCTCGCCATCCTTGGACGTTACCGTCAAGATGCGAAAGGCTTGCAGGAGGATCGCAAGGACAATGACAAGCGTCGCGCCTCGCCAAGCCGATTTTTGTTTCGCGTCGGGCGCGTCGATGGAGTTGTGCGACACCTAGGCCTCGCTCATCGTCGAGGATGCGATGGCAGCATCCGAATCGGAACTCGTCAGCTCGCTGACTGAAAACGGGACCGTGTTAGGACGATGGGCTGCAATGATCAATTCAGCCAAAATCCCCATCGATATCAACTGAACACCGACGATCAAGGCCGCCATCGAGTAATAAAAGATCGCTCGCTGATGGAGATTGATCGGTTCGAAGGAGCTGAACATTCGCGTCACGATCCACAAGAGGGTCAATAAAATAAGGAGCAGGCTCCCCAATCCGAAACTCAGTAAGCCCAATGAACCCATGAGGTGAATCGGTCGTTGGCGGTACTCGGTTAAGAAACAAACGGTAAGGAGATCTAAAAAACCTTTGGGGAGTCGACTGAGTCCGTATTTCGAAACGCCGTGTTCACGCGGGTGATGCAGGACCGGAACTTCGGCAACACGAAATCCGCGTGCCGCCGCCAAAACAGGAACGAAGCGATGCATCTCGCCATAGAGTTGGACTTCGTTAAATATTTGTCGCCGATAGGCTTTTAGTCCGCAATTATGGTCGTGCAATTTGAGTCCGGTTAGCCGTCCAACAGTCCAGTTGAAAATTTTTGACGGCATCGTTTTGTGCCACGGGTCATGTCGAGTTTGCTTCCAACCGCTTACGCAATCGAATCCTTCATCGAGTTTAGCAAGAAGCTTGGGGACTTCGTTCGGGTCATCTTGCAAATCGGCGTCCATCGTGATGACGATCGAGGCACTCGCCTTTTCGATGCCCGCTGCTAAGGCTGCGGCTTTGCCAAAATTTCTGCGAAAGCGAATGCCGACAACACACTTGTCTTCGGCGGCAATGTTCTTGATTACGTTCCAAGAATCATCGGACGAGCCATCGTCGACGAAGATGATCTGATATTGGAGATTGTGTTGAGCCGCCATCTCGGAAATTCGATCGCGGAGAGTACGCAACGTTGCTTGCTCGTTGAGCAGAGGAACGATGATCGAAATAGAAGAGGATGTGTCGTTTGTCACGTGGCGATTACAAATAAAGGAGTCTAAAGCAAGCAGTTGGTAGTCCCGGCTTCAGCCGGAAAATGTCTTTGCTGTGAGCCGTCGGCTTAGTGAACATGATCAATCCACATTCTAATCGATCGAACTCTATTTTGCAGTGCCCAGCAAGTCTCTGGTTTCATGCCGAGCACTTCGCTTGGCGAGCAACCATGTGAATCCGGCCATCATTAGCTCGGCGATCAGATTAGCAATGCGATATAAGACCGCTGCTGCAAGAGCTGGTGCGTAGCCGATGGCAGGAGCAAGCAACATCGTCACGACGACCTCGCGAACGCCCGCGCCGCCAGGGAGCATCGAAAGGAAGCCGATAACAAATCCTAAGCAGGCCGCCGAAATGCTGATCCACCAAAGTCTTAGCGAAGATACCGAAGGGGTCGACACCAGACTCGATTCGATCGTCATCGAATCGCGAATCGATTCGCATAGAACCCAAAGCGACGTTCCCATCAAGAGCCAAGCTAAGAAGAATAAGCACCAGCCACTTCCGACCAGCCGCCAATTCATAGCGTGCGGAAGCTTTTTTGGAATTCGTAAATGCCGATAGCGAGTTAAGGATTCAAGAATCCTTCGAAAAAGTGGAGGAATGGTGGGCGCCAACGATATCGCCGCGACACCGATCGCCATCCCAAGCAACCACCGAGGCGGATTGAGTGCCGACAAGGTGATCGCACCTAATGCGCCGCCCACCGCCAACGAAGTTAAGGTCTCGATAAAGATCGAAACAATCGATGTCGATATCGGAACGCCAAAACGCTGCATGGCACCAGATCGAAGTATCAGCACCATCGCTTTGCCAGGTACGTATTTGCCTAAGTTTCCGGTAGCAAAGGCGGTTTGCGCAGCAACGATGGGGACCGAATGACCAAAGCTGCGAAGCGTCAACCACCAGAAAACAGCCGGCGGTACAAGCCCGAGGATTGCGAAGGGAATGGCAATGCTCGCAGTTTTCCAGCGAACATGTTTAAGTTGAAATTGGCTGTTCTCAAGTGCTAGAATTTCCTGATGGATCGCCTTTTGTTCGTCGTTGGACGCAGTGGTTAACTGCTCATTGAGCGACATGAGCCGACGCTCGGTACGGACATGAGTGGAATGGAGGTCGAGCCAAGCCAGTCGAACGGATTGCCCGATTCCAAGAATAACGACGATCGCAATCAGTGGCTTAGCAGCTCGCTTAAGCGTCTGTCCCCAAGATGCCCGCTCTGGTATAGAATTTGTCATAGCATTTGATTGTCAATGAATCGAGCTTTTTCGAAAGGGGTTGCGACGGATGAGTCGCTTTATATCTTTTATTGTCTTGCTGGCGTCCATCGTCATCATCGGAGCCTTGTTCTACAAGGTGATGATCGGATTCTTCGTTCCTGTTTTTCTGGCTGCCGTATTGGTGGTCGTCTTCCGACCACTCCATCGCTGGGTCTTGGAAAAAGTTGGAAAACGCGAGTACTTGGCGGCGGGTATCACAACGGCGTTGGTGATTTTCAGCGTCCTGCTGCCGGCGGCACTCATTATCTCGATGGCAGCAATCCAAGGAACTAGCTTGGTGGCAAGCATCAATCCAATCAATATCAGTATCGGATTGAATAACGCGAGGAAACGTGTCGGATTGCAGTCGCCTTGCCAAGAGATCATTCGAAAGATCCAGGCAGATGTGTTCGATATTCAGAAAGTTGTCGGTTCTTCTACCAAAGTCGAGTTGTCGGACCGCACTGGGAAACTCGCGGGTTTGACCAAGCAAATCGGAATTGAACTCAATCAACTTGTACCTACGTTGAAATCGTTTTTAGAGAAGGATGGCAATGCGACTGGTGTCGCTGATTTCGAAACGCAACAAAAAAAATGGAACGCCGCTATCGGTGATTTTCGAACTTCGCTCAAACAATTAAGCGAAGCGTCGGGCATTCGCGGAGGACCAACGATTGCGACGGATCAGGCGAAGGAGAGTAACACTCCTCCTATCGAACCGGATATCGACGTGATCGAATTGCAATCGATGGCGATTCGATTGGGTGCCGATTGGCAGGAAACGCGCGTGACGTTGTTAGGTGGCAATGCGATGATGGCGAGCCTTCGAGAGCTCGCGAATCCATCGCCGCTCCAGATCAAGGAATTCACCTCGGTTGCGATAGGCTACCTGCAACCCAAGTTGATTTCGATCACGGGTGCTACGGCCGAGTTCTTAGTGCGACTGCTGATCGGTAGCGCCATCATGATCGTTTCGATGTACTTTTTCCTCTACGACGGTCCAGCAATGATCAACTCATTGATGAAACTTAGTCCGCTTGACGACCGCTACGAAATGGAATTGTTGATCGAGTTCGATCGCATCTCGCGAGCCATCGTATTGGCGATGATCTTCTCAGCGATTGTTCAAGGCTTAACGGCTGGACTGGGTTATTACTTGGTGGGCATTCCGGCTTTGATTCTGTTGACGTTGCTATCGGTACTCTGCGGCTTGATTCCGTTCGTGGGGCCAAGCGTCATCTGGGTTCCGGTATGCATCTATCTCGCGGTCTACGAAGAACGCTATTTAGCCGCAAGCTTGCTTGCCGTTTGGGGGCTCGTCGCAGTCGCGTCGGTCGATAACGTGGTCAAAGCGTATGTCCTTCACGGCCAAAGCCAATTGCATCCGCTACTGGCATTGCTCAGTGTCTTGGGTGGTGTACAAGCGTTAGGGCCGATTGGAATTGTTGTGGGGCCCATCAGCGTGGTGCTCTTGCAAACCTTGCTAGGTATACTTCAACGCGAATTGTCGCATATGGATCAACCTGCGTTGGCAGAAGCCGGATCAGACGCTCCGACTAAATCGATGTCGCGATGGATGTCAAAACTGAAGCCGCGAGCCTTTGCGAATAGCAGTACCGTCGCGCCGCGATCGAATCCAGAATCGAAGGTCGATTCCAAAGACGAGGATCAGTTAAACGGGAAGGACGCGGCGCTGGAAGATTACCATGAGTAACGAACGTGGCGTAAGATTCCAGCTTGCGAACCGAACATTGGCAAGCTAGAAGCATACCCCACTTTTTTCATAGGTGGCAAAGATAAAAACTCGATGTATTTCGTAAACAATCCAGTCTTACAGCGCGAGCTAATTTCGAATCTGCGAACGCCACGGGCATTTCTGTTGATGCTGGTTTACCAGTTGGCCTTGTCGGCGGTCGTCTTGCTTGCCTACCCACGAACCGAACGAATCGATCTCAACGCCGGCAGTCAAGATATCGGAAGTGCCCAAACGCTTGTCGATTTCTTTTTTCTTGGACAGTTCGCAATCGCGTCGCTGATGGCACCGAGTTTCGCGGCCGGGGCTATATCAGGCGAGAAAGAACGCAAGACCTACGAGATGCTGTTGGCCAGCCCGATTCAGCCTGGTGCTATCGTCATCGGCAAGCTGATTGCGGCGCTAACGCATTTGGTGGTGCTGATGATCGGTTCGTTGCCGATCATTATGTTATGCCTGCCATTAGGTGGTGTCGCGATCCAGGAATTGTTAGCCGCCTATCTCGGCTTGTTCGCCGCTATTTTTTTGTTCGGCGCGATTTCGATCGCTTGTTCCAGTTACTTCAAAAGAACCAGTTCATCGTTGGTGGTTTCGTACGCGATTATCTTGCCGATGGTGGTCCTCGGCTGCGTTCTTTGGCGATCATTGGCCAATGCCGGACTTGTCCGTTTGGTTTTAACCACTTTTCTTCTCCCGTTGTTTTCACTGTCAATTGGAGTTTTGTTGATGTTCAAGACTTCTCGTCGACTCCTCTATCCGCCGGATGTCGGCAGCGGAGGCAGCGAAGTAACCGATGTCGAAAATGATCAAGATCACGCCGTGGGGCTGGTCATTCAACGCGATCAATTCCCCGATAGTCTTTTTGCTCCGCCGCGAAGAAAAACATTGTTGGCCGACAATGCCAATCCCGTTTACGACAAAGAAATTCATGCGGAACTTTTCAGTCAAGGCACGCTGATGCTTCGATTGGTGATTCAGTTGAGCATGTTATTGGCGATTCCTATGATGGGATATCTGCTTTTTATTAAACCTGATCTTTCTGGTTGGTATATCGGATACGTAGTGATTTTCAATGTTCTGGTGGCACCGGTTTTTAATGCCGGAAGTATCTGCAGCGAGCGCGAACGCCAAACATTGGATCTTTTGCTGACGACCACGATCACCCCATGGCAAATCCTTTGGGGGAAACTGATCGCCGGTTTTCGCGTGTCGTTTGTGCTGACGATGTTTTTGATGTGGCCCGTGATCTTGTCGTTTGTACTGAATCCAGAGTTGGCGAGGAACTGGCCAGCCATGTTGACGTACTTTGTGATCGTTCTTTTCAGCTCATTTCTGAATTCGCTGGTCGCCCTTTTTTGCTCGACGCTTTTCTTAAGAACGAGCGTCTCGATGGTCGGTAGCTACATGGCGCTGATGGCGTTGTATCTCTTGCCGCTGGCGATATTTTTCTTGCTTTCAACGCTCACGTTGGTCGACTCGCCGGACCAGATCGAAATGTTGCGATGGATCGGTGTCACCAGCCCCTTGATGACCATCGAGAGTATCCCGCTTACCGAAGTGCTCACCGGAACTGGCATTGCCGAAGCAAAGACCGGTTCGTGGTCATTGGTTCAGGCCTACTTCGCTACCACAACAGCCTTGATCGTCCTCCTAAGCGGTGGCGTGATGCTGTTATTCCGCGATCGATGGCGCATCGCCGGGCGAAGTTAGTATAAGACTCTGCCATGGTCAGCCACCGAGTGCTCTATCCACATTAGATTTTAGGGTGGCACGCTACGCCGTTAACCCTTTCGTAGCGGAATTGCGCAAGCAATCCGGTGAGTTACATCGAAGCTCGTACCGGACGGCTTGCGCCGTACCGCTAAGCTTTTCGATTTCGACGGTATCAGTTTGCCATCGGTAAGCTTGATCGTCGCTTTTTTCCGTCAGACGAGATCAATTTCCCTCGCGCGGAAAATTTTCCAGAACGGTCATTCCACTTTCGAATCCCGTGCGGATCGAATGTCGCAGGTTTATCCATTTAAACCCTGATCAATTTTATCGGAGTTCGATAAATCGATCTTCGTTTTTCCGCTCGCTTTCGGTACTTCTCGGTGAATGCTATTACCCCCTCCCAGACTGATGTTTTCGTCATCAGGAGCCGCTTTCGTGTGGGTGCTTCAAAAAGAAAGCGATCGACTTTTTGACCACAAGTGGCAGAAGACCAACGATCGCCAGCGCCAAAACGAGCTGCCAGCTGACGATCCCGCGTGCCCCTTCTTTGGCAAGCACCTGCAAGCTTGGCACCGTCGAGCCAGCGTATACATAGGCGGCTGTTCCTGGCAGCATTCCGATTTGGCTCACCCACCAGAACGTGAATACTCGAATCTTGGTCAGTCCCATCATCGCATTGATGACAAAGAACGGAACAACCGGTACAAGCCGCAATGAAAAGAGGTAAAAGGCTCCTTCCGTTTCAAAAGCAGCGTTGATTTTCGACAGTCTTTTTTGCATTGATCGTTGCAGCCAATCACGAAATAAGTAACGCCTCATCAAGAAGGCCAACGTAGCACCGCCCGCTGAACCAAAGCTGACAACCAAGAGCCCTTCCCAAAATCCGAAAAACCATCCGCAAGCAATCGACAGGACAGCCGCTCCGGGTAGCGAAAGGCCGGCGACCGCAACGTAAAGGGCAATCGCAAGTGCGGCTGAAATGATTGGAAAGTCAGCTTGAAACGATCGAAGTCGTGTCTCTCGCTGTGCTAAATATTCGAACGATAAAATGCCTCCAAACTGCCAGTACGTTACTCCAATCACGCCGATAAGCAGCAGCAAGGCACCTACTTTGCTCCAGAACGCATAGCCTGACTTTGGTGGGTCTACTTCATCTTTTTTCAGCGACATTTTTGGCAGGAAAAGTGCAATTTCAAAACGCGGCTAGCGCCGACGGCTCACAAAGACGCAGAGCACCCCAACTTGGGGCTCAACGATCGTCGATGAGTGTCAAGATTGTATAGTATCATGTAAGGTAACAAGTTAATGGTCGTCAGAATCAGTATGCTTCGGAATGACAATGTGATTCCGTCCTGAACTCCGCCCATCCGTTTACGTTGATTGCTTCAGATTTACTTCTCCCCATTCTAAGTCGAGTAAAGAGCCTTCACTCATGCAAAACATAGTCTCCAGGTCAACCTCTGCCGAGGCGAGTGTCTACGAGCGATATGCTGCAGCAGCAAAGCAGGTCGAATCTGCACTTTGCTGCCCCATCGAGTATGCTGCCGGTTTTCTAGCCGTCATTCCAGATGAGATCATCAAACGCGACTATGGATGCGGCGACCCGACTCCCTATGTCAAACTTGGCGATACGGTACTCGATCTCGGCTCGGGCGGCGGAAAGCTTTGTTTCATTGCCGCCCAAGTTGTCGGGAAAGAAGGACGCGTTATCGGTGTCGACTGCAACCAAGAGATGCTGTCGTTAGCGAAGAAGCACGCTCCCACCGTCGCACAGCGGATCGGATACGACATTGTCGAGTTCCGCTACGGACTGATTCAAGATTTACAATTGGATTTGACAAGATTGGATGAGAAACTTACCCAGACACCGGTGAGCAATGCTTCGGGCTTCTTGGCACTTCGCAATGTCGAAGAAAAATTGCGCGCTGAACATCCGCTTATCGAAAGCGATTCGATCGACTGCGTCGTTTCCAATTGCGTCCTCAACCTCGTTCGGCAAGAAGATCGTAAAAGGCTGTTCGCGGAAATCTTCCGTGTGCTGAAACGCGGCGGTCGAGCAGCGATCAGCGACATCGTGTCCGATGAATCGATTCCCGAGCATATGAAACTTGATCCGACTCTGTGGTCAGGCTGCCTTTCTGGAGCGTTTCGTGAAGATCAATTCCTCGATGCCTTCGAAGAAGCCGGCTTTCATGGAATCGAAATTGCGCAACGGGCTGTTGAACCTTGGCAAACGATTGAAGGGATCGAATTTCGATCGATGACAATCGTTGCCTACAAAGGCAAGCAAGGGACATGCTTCGAACGCAATCAGGCGGTCATCTATAAAGGCCCATTCAAAAAAGTACTGGACGACGACGGCTACGCGTACCCTCGCGGCCAACGCATGGCGGTTTGTGACAAGACTTACCAGCTACTTCGGCAAGCCCCGTATGCTGGTATGTTCGAGCATATCGCGCCTCGAATAGAAGTCCCGTTGGAAACCGCTTCTCCCTTCGCATGTCAACCGACGACGAATCGAGATCCGAGAGAAACCAAAGGGACGAACTACGACGCGACGACCGAGTCGATCGGCAAGTGCAGTGCCGCGGACGGCAACTGCTGTTAAAAAGATGTGGGCGAGACGCCCGCGCACCGGTTCGCGGGCGTCTCGCCCGCCTGCATTTTTTAAAAAGTCAAAATGATTCTTAAAACACTTCAACGCTCCGGTAATGACCTCGCGTCAACGAGTCGCCAGCTTCAGGTTTTAGGCGATGCGAAATATGTCAAAGCCGGCCGCTTTGAAGAAGTCCTATCGTCGATCGGTTTCGAGCGTATTCATCGGACCAGCCTTAGCACGCTTCAGATAAATCTTGGCAAGTTGTGCAACCAGACATGTACTCATTGCCATGTCGATGCTGGGCCTGACCGACGCGAGAGTATGTCACGCGAGACGGCAGAGCAAGTTGTCGCCTTTCTAAAAAGTTCGACGGTCGAGACGCTGGATATTACCGGCGGAGCTCCGGAAATGAATCCCCATTTCCGTTGGCTGGTCGAGCAAGCCCATGCGCTGAAAATGAAGATCATCGATCGTTGCAATCTAACGATTCTCCTCGCGCCTGGCTTTACTTACTTGCCGGAGTTTCTCGCAAATTATCAAGTCACCGTGATCGCCTCATTGCCTTGCTATTTGGAAGAGAATTGTGATGCGCAACGTGGAAGCGGCGTCTTTAACAAATCGATAGAAGCGATTCAACAGCTCAATCGGCTCGGTTACGGCGATCCCAGCAGTGGCCTCGAACTCCATTTGGTTTACAATCCGGTCGGGACAAGTTTACCACCCGATCAATCAAAACTAGAGGCCGACTTTCGTGAACAGCTTATGGCGAGATACGGGCTTCAGTTCAATCATTTGTACACGATCACGAATATGCCGATCAGCCGCTATTTGGCCGACTTGTTATCTCGCAACGAGTACATGAAGTACATGCAAAAATTGATCGATAGCTTCAATCCAAATACAGTTGGCGAATTGATGTGCCGTTCGCTCGTTTCGGTTGACTGGAACGGATTTCTCTTCGATTGTGATTTCAATCAAATGCTCGACCTGCACTTGGACCCAACAAAGGCAGTCCACATTTCAGAAGTTTCCGAAGACGATCTCATTGGTCGAGCAATCCAGACGGCCAATCATTGCTTTGGCTGTACGGCCGGTTGTGGTTCAAGTTGCACGGGAGTAACCGTTCACAGCTCGAAATAAAAAGCGTGTAGTTTCCAGACTATTAGCCAGTACGCGTTAGCGTCCGGTTTCCGTTTCGATGCGAACGAACCGAACGCTAACGCGGACCGGTTGATCGGCGCGTGAACGGCTACTCGCAGAGAGATTAGGTTTGTAGAAAGTGAACTTGTCAATTATTCCATCGAGGCTTAGTCAGTCCGTAACGGACCAGTCACTTGCAAATTCTTGCACCGAACACCTAATCGTATTTGCGAGATTTCCCGAACCAGGAAAAACGAAAACGCGGCTCATTTCGGGGTTCGGTGATGTTCAGGCAGTCGCAATCTATAAGCGGCTTGCCGATAAAACCATCCAGATGGCAAGTCGATTCGCATTTCAACGCCAATGTCGATTTACTATCTACTTCTGTGGCGGAAGCAGTGAATCGATGGCCGCCGAGTTCGGAACTGAACATGAATTTTCCGAACAATCCGGAACTGATTTAGGTAGTCGACTAGCCAACGCGACCGAGCATGCCTTTTCCAGCGGTGCACGTCGAGTGGTTGTGATTGGGACCGATTGTTTCGACCTCAACGAGAACCACCTTCACAGGTCGTTCGATGCCTTGGAACGTCACGATGTTGTGCTCGGTCCAGCTACCGATGGTGGCTATTACCTTATCGGACTTTCTGTGAACCAAGTTCCCTTGTTCGATAGCATCGACTGGGGAAGCAGTCGTGTCTTCGAACAATCCAGAACGATCGTTCAGCAATGTGGTACGTCGCTTTGCGAACTAGAGATTCTTCCCGACGTCGATTTTCCAGAGGACGTGCTTCCATTGCGACGGCTTGATTTTACAGGTGAGAGCACCCTTTTCGAATGCGCCCGTGGTCGAATCTCGGTGATCATACCCACGCTAAACGAAGCGTCTTACCTACCTGCTACGCTTCGATCCATCGGACGACCAGACGACAAGCTAGAGATCATTGTCGTAGATGGCGGCAGTACGGACGAGACACTTGCGATCGCAAGTGACTTTGGAGCGAAGGCTTTTGTTGGCAATCGAAGCCGGGCAATTCAAATGAATGCCGGAGCTGCCGTTGCAACCGGCGATACGCTACTCTTTCTTCATGCCGACACGTTGCTTCCTGACGGCTATGTTCAAGGCATCGAAAAGAGCTTGGACGATGATAACATTGCGGGGGCCTTTCGATTGCGTATCGACGGAAGAGGGGTCGGCTTAAGGGCGGTGGAATGGGGGGCGAATCTTCGTTCAAAGCTACTTCAATTGCCTTATGGCGATCAAGCTTTATTCATGCGATCCAAAACATTTTTCGAGCTTGGCGGTTATCGAAAACTGCCGATTATGGATGATTTCGAATTGGTCCAGCGACTTCGAAGAATCGGTAAAGTGACGTTATCAAATGATGCAGTATGTACCTCAAGTCGACGTTGGAAGAAGACAGGGATTTTAAGAACAACCATCATCAATCAAGTTTGCATCCTCGCATACAGGCTGGGCGTTTCTCCTGAGAGAATCGCCAAGCTCTATCGATCGTAGTCTTATACACGAATGGACTCTCCCAAGTTGCATTGTACGGCTCACAACTAAACAGCCTCGACTCCCGTAAAATGCGACGCAGTAAGATGATAGAATTGGCCGCGACCGAACTCGGTTTACAAACCACATGAAATCAAGATATCTTCGATCGCTTTTCATGCCAAAGAACTTTTATGTAAGAATATGACCAAGCCCATTACATTGCACCCCTCAGACGAACACAATCAAGCGCTCGAAGCCAACGTCCATCCGTCAGATTGGATTAACCCGACTCCATCGGGTCGTTACAACCTAGTTGTGATAGGAGCCGGTACGGCTGGATTGGTAACCGCTGCAGGAGCTGCGGGTCTCGGCGCGAAAGTCGCCCTAATCGAGCGCAGCTTAATGGGCGGCGATTGCTTAAACGTTGGTTGCGTTCCGTCGAAAGGTGTCATCAGCGCGGCTCGAGTAGCAGCGACTGTTAAAAATGCTCGTGAGTTCGGCATCGACGTTCCGGTCGGCGTGAACGTCGATTTCGCCGCCGCTATGGAGAGGATGCGTAAACTGCGAGCCCGCATTAGCCCCAATGACTCGGCGGCGCGCTTTCGCGATCTCGGTATCGATGTCTACTTTGGACAAGGTCGCTTTATCGATTCCAACTCGATCGACGTCGACGGAACGACGCTCCACTTCAAACGTGCCGTCATCGCTACGGGTGCACGAGCTGCAGCGCCGCCGATTCCCGGCTTGGACGGCGTCGAGCATCTGACCAATGAAAGCCTATTCTCGTTGACCGAATTGCCGAAGCGATTCGGTATCATCGGGGCCGGTCCAATCGGCTGCGAGATGGCGCAAGCATTTGAGCAGCTCGGCTCCGAAGTGTTTCTCGTCGAGTCGGAACACGGCATCTTGCCCAGAGAAGATCGGGACGCGGCTGAAGTCGTTCGGACAGCAATGCAGCGCGACGGAGTGAAGCTGCTTTCCTTTGGCCGATCGGTGGAAGTCAAAAGTGATGGCGGAATGCGACTTGTCGGCCAGCTCAACGGTCAGCGTTGCGAACAAACGATCGACAAATTGCTGGTCGCTGTTGGACGAGCGGCGAACGTCGAACATCTCAATCTTGAAGGCGTCGGTGTCGAGTTCGATAAGAAGGGGGTCAAAGTCAACGACCGCATGCAAACGACGAATCCTCGAATATACGCCGCCGGCGATGTATGCTCGCCCTATCAGTTTACCCACGCCGCCGATTTCATGGCTCGCATCGTTATTCAAAACGCGCTATTCAAAGGCCGCAAGAAATCGAGTGCGCTCACGATCCCTTGGTGTACTTACACGACGCCGGAACTTGCTCATGTCGGGCTGAACGAAATAGACGCAATAGAAAAGCGCGTCGCAATCGACACCTACTTGCAGCATTTCAAAGACGTAGATCGCGCAATACTCGAAGGAGAGGACAACGGCTTCGCCAAGATTCATGTCAAGAAAGGGACCGACCAAATCGTTGGTGCGACGATTGTGGCTCGGAATGCCGGTGATATGATTTCCGAGATCACGCTGGCGATGACGCACGGCCTTGGCCTGTCGAAGATCGGTAGTACGATTCATCCGTATCCGACGCAAGCCGAAGCCATACGCAGGCTTGGTGATCAATACAACCGAACACGGCTTACGCCCTTCGTAAAATCGCTGTTTAATAAATGGCTAGTGTGGACTCGCTAGCGCGTCGTGCTAGTCAACTTGATACGGTCAAACTCGATCTAACGGACTAAATCCTATGCCCGACGATAATATTACTACAGAACATTTTGAAATACTAAAACTTCTAGATCTGGAGCTACCCGAGGCGTGTAAAGCTGGCATTCGGACCAACTTGGAGATTCTTCGAATTCACGCTCGAAAAGTCGAGGCGTTTTGTATCCCAGAATCCGAGTCATCGGAAGGATGCGATTCGTGACTCATTTTGAATCGTTTTTCGAAATCGCTCAGTCGGTAAGAAAGGGCTCGGTAACGGCAGAACAAAGGGTCGCGCTGACCCTCGATGATATTCAGCATCGCAATGACCGCTACAATTGCTTTACTCGTGTGTTCGCTGACGAATCGATCGCCGCAGCCCGAGTTGTCGATCGCAAAGTTGCAGCCGGAGAAAATCCAGGCGTACTCGCGGGCGTACCGTTTGGCGTCAAGGATCTGTTCGACGTGGCGGGTTACGTCACGACTGCCGGGGCCAAGTTGCGTACGAACGCACCGGTTGGCAAAAAAGATGCGGTGGTGATCAAACGCTTGAAAGCTGCAGGCGCTATCTTGATCGGCACACTTAACATGGATGAATTTGCGTATGGCTTTGCGACCGTCAACGCGCATTTTGGCACGACGCACAATCCTCACGATCTATCGCGATTGGCGGGCGGATCGTCGGGTGGTTCAGCGGCTGCGGTTGCTGCGGGGCTCGTTCCTCTAACGCTCGGGTCGGATACCAACGGATCGGTGCGCGTTCCGGCTGCTCTGTGCGGACTGTGGGGGATTCGTCCCGCCGATGGTGCGATACCGGTCGAAGGAACCTTCCCATTCGCCGAAATCCTCGACACCGTTGGGCCGTTCACTCGAACAAGTTCCGAACTGGCTGCTGCGTATCAGATTCTATCGCAAAGCCCCGACTGGGGCTCATCGAGTTCGCCGCGTGTGGCCCGACTCGGCGGCTGGTTTGCTAACAACGCGAGCGACGAAGTTACCGCTGCGATAGATCACGTTATGTCCTGCCTCGGTACCAACGCTATCGTCGAGATGCCCGAGGCGGAGACGGCGCGATCGGCTTCATTCCTCATGACGGCGGCGCAGGGTGGAGCACTGCATCTCGAAACGCTGCGTACAAAAGCGATGGAATACGATCCAGCCGTTCGAGATCGGTTGCTGGCCGGTGCGATATTGCCGACGGCGATCTATCTCCGAGCGATGGCCTATCGAAAATATTTTCGCGCAAAAATAAAGTCGCTATTCGAGCAATATGATATTCTGATTGCACCCACGACTCCGATGGTTGCTCCTAAAATTGATGAAGCGACAATATGGATGGATGGCAAAGCAGTCTCGGCACGTGCCCATCTTGGGATCTATACACAACCGCTCAGCTTGGCCGGAATTCCAGTGGTCTCGGCACCCTACTATCGGCCACAGGCCTTGCCGATCGGCTTGCAGTTTGCAACCGCCCCTGGTCGCGAGGCGATGTTGTTTAAGTTGCTGCACGAGCTAGAGCAGGCGAAAGTTTTGCGTTCCAGCCCACCTCCGATCAACGAGAAACCTGACGAGCATGCTTAACGTCGCTTCCAGAAACCAAGGCACGCATAACAAAATCCAATTCTGTTTGGATGGAGTGATCCATGGTGTCAGCGACTTCGATCCGACGTTGAGCCTGTTGGATTGGTTGAGATTTCAAGCTTGTCGCACGGGTACCAAAGAGGGTTGCGCCGAAGGTGATTGCGGAAGCTGTACCGTTCTCGTCGGAACATTGTACGACGATCGAATTCTTTGGAGAGCAGTGAATGCTTGTATTCTCTTTCTGCCGATGGTTGATGGCAAAGCGTTGATCACCGTCGAAAGTCTCGCCAAGCAAGATGATATGCATCCGCTCCAAAAAGCCATGGTGGAACTTCACGGTTCTCAGTGTGGATTCTGCACGCCTGGTTTTATTATGTCGATGTACGGTCGGACGATCGGAGCGTCCGGAACCTGCAACGCTTCGCTTGACGACGTTCTCGCCGGCAATCTTTGTCGATGCACCGGTTATGGTCCTATTATTGCCGCCGCGAACGCTATTTCGTTGGAACAACGCGATGATGCGAGCGACATAACACGGTTGCGTTCGATCGCGAGAAAGGAAATGCTTCATCTCATTTACGATGATCCGTTGGCGGGTATCCAGCGGCATTGGTTTACTCCCACGTCGGTCTCGCAGTTGTCCGACTTGCTATTGAGCCATCCTGATGCTCGCGTGGTTGCTGGTGCCACAGACGTTGGTCTTTGGGTCACGAAGCAGCATCGAATGCTCGATAAAATTATCTACCTTGGCGAAGTAACAGAGCTCAATCAACTCATCGAATGCGAGAACGAAGTCGTCATCGGGGCTGGAGTGCGATATAACGACGCTCATGCAGCTCTGTATCGACTGCATCCTGATTTAGGGTTGCTCGTGCGCCGGATTGGAGCAGTTCAAGTCCGCAACGCAGGAACTATTGGCGGCAACATCGCCAACGGTTCACCGATCGGCGATATGCCGCCAGCTTTGATTGCGTTCGAAGCAAGCTTGACGCTGCGACTCGGCGACGTGCGACGCACCATTCCACTCGAGAAATTTTTTCTCGAATACGGGAAACAAGATCGAAAGACGAGTGAATTCATCGAGAGCATGTCGATACCGAGACCCAAAAACGGCGACATTATTCGCATTGTCAAATTGTCGAAGCGATTCGATAGCGATATCTCGGCTGTGTGCAGCGCGATGCTGATTCGATTGGAAGCCGGCAGGATCGTGCATGCTCGAATCGCCTTCGGCGGGATGGCCGGAATTCCGAAGCGCGCAATCCATTGTGAGTCGCAATTGATTGGAAGCGATTGGTCCGCGAGCACCCTTGAATTGGCAGCTCAGGCGCTGGCGAAAGATTTTACACCGCTTACCGATGTTCGTGGCTCTGCTGCCTATCGCCTCAAAGTCGCCGGGAATCTGCTGCGAAGGCTTTGGCTAGAACAGGACGGAACTCGCGCAACGGTCTTCGATGTCGAGGCGGTTCATGGATAATGCAACTCGCTCCGATCGATTGAACGGCATTCAACACAGCGTTGCTCAAACTGCGTCAAAGTCGACGGTTTCCGAAGCGCTGGCGCATGATAGTGCTGTCCTACACGTTCGCGGTCAAGCTACCTATGTCGACGATTCGCCGGAAGCTAAAAAACTTTTGCATTTAGCGTTTGGAATGAGCCAACATGCGCATGCTCGTATCCTCTCCCTTGATCTGACCGCCGTGCGTTCGTCGCCGGATGTCGTAGCCGTTTTTACGGCTGACGATATTCCCGGTGAGAACAATGTCGGCCCGGTCGCCAAGGACGACAAGTTACTAGCGGATGGGCTCGTGGAATTCGTTGGGCAACCTATTTTTCTCGTAGCCGCTCGCTCGGTTTTAGCGGCCAGGATCGCAGCAAAGCTTGCCGTCATTGAGTATGAAGTGTTGCCAGCCTGGATCACGATTTCGGATGCGAGAACCGCCGGTTCGTTAATCGAAGCGACACAGCGGATGAAGCGTGGCGAGGTTGACCCGGAACTGGCAAAATCGATTCATCGAATCCAAGGGAGTATCGAAATCGGTGGGCAAGAACATTTTTATCTGGAAGGGCAAGTAGCGGTCGCAACGCCGACGGAGAATCGTGGCATGTACATTCTCAGCTCGTCACAACATCCGAGCGAGATCCAGCATCTCATCGCTCGCATGCTGTGTCGGAACAGCGCCGATGTCACCGTCGAAGTACGTCGGATGGGGGGAGCCTTTGGCGGCAAGGAAACGCAAGCGGCCTTGTTTGCGGCGGCTGCTGCACTGGTCGCAGATAAAACTGGACAACCCGCAAAGTTCCGATGCGACCGCGATGACGATATGATTGTGACCGGCAAGCGACATGATTTTCTCGTCGACTACGACGTCGGATTTGATGATCGTGGCTGCATCGATGCGATTCGACTTGAATTCGCGTCGCGATGTGGCGCTACACTCGATCTGTCGTCAGCCATCAATGATCGAGCCATGTTTCATGCCGACAATTGTTATTATCTTAAAACTGTCGAGATCATTTCGCACCGGCTGAAAACGCACACCGTTTCCAATACGGCTTTTCGCGGATTTGGTGGACCGCAAGGAATGATGGCGATTGAACGAGCGATGGACGCCATTGCCGTGCATTTGGAATTCGATCCTTTGGATGTTCGCATCGCGAACTTCTATCGAAGCGGTCGAGACGTGACGCCGTATGGAATGAAAGTCGAGGACTTCGTTGTCGACCAGATTGTTCAAGAACTGCGCAAATCGTCAGCATACGATGCTCGGCGAGCTGAGATTGCGAAGTTCAATTTAGAGCAAGGCTTTCTAAAGCGTGGTATTGCATTGACGCCCGTCAAATTTGGAATCAGCTTCACTACAACTGTTTTGAACCAAGCTGGAGCGTTGATTCATGTCTATACGGATGGATCGATCCAACTGAATCACGGTGGAACCGAAATGGGGCAGGGGCTTTACATCAAAGTAGCTCAAATCGTCGCCGACGTGTTTGGCGTTCCGTTATGCAAAGTTCGACTGACGAGCGCGCGAACCGACAAGGTTCCCAATACGTCGGCGACGGCCGCCTCGTCAGGTACCGATCTCAATGGAATGGCCGCTTATAACGCTGCCACGACAATTCGAAATCGCATCGCCGAGTTTATCGCTGCTCGCCATCAAGTGGAACTCGAAAGAATCGTCTTTGCCAACGGACAAGTCATGGTCGGGAACGAAAGGCATTCGTTCGAGGAAGTTTGTCGAATAGCGTATTTGGGACGCGTCTCGCTATCGTCGACCGGTTTCTATTCGACGCCTAAAATCCATTATGATCGAGCTACACATCAAGGACGACCGTTTTTGTACTTTGCTTACGGTGCCGCTGTCTCGGAAGTTGTGATTGATACATTTACCGGTGAGAGTCGCGTGTTGAGAACCGATATCCTTCATGATGCTGGACGTTCGATCAATCCTGCAATCGATTTAGGTCAAGTCGAAGGCGGGTTCATTCAAGGCATGGGATGGCTGACGACGGAGGAGCTGGTATACGACAGCAAAGGTCGACTATTGACCCATTCACCATCGACTTACAAAATTCCATGCGCCAGCGATCGTCCGGTCGAGATGAACATTCAACTTTGGAAACCGGGCATCAATCGCGAACCGACGATCCATCGTTCGAAAGCCGTCGGGGAACCGCCGCTGATGTTAGCGATATCCGTTTTCTCAGCGATTACGCAAGCTATACATTCCGCGACCGGAAGTCGAACCATTCCATCGCTCAACGCACCCGCAACCCCCGAAAGAGTTTTACTATCGCTCGATAAATAAGTGAGCCGATGGCGCTAGCCACGGGCGTGTTGAAACTCGTTTAACCGTCAGCCGTAGGCGTACGTGTCACACAAACACCGCCAACGCGTACGCCTCGCAATGAACACCGCCAACGCGTACGCCTGCGGCTAACGGTTAAACGTTTCAAGGTCTGTTCTCGGAAATCAATCTGAGCTCGGACAAGCAAAATATTCGGGATGAAATCGCACGTGCCGTTATCGTTGATAGATCGGCAAGTAGTGATACTTCACTGAGAGGCTGAGTATTGCCAGAGATGTGGAATAGACGGTGCCGGGCCCAGCTTCTTCGCCACCTTGGGCGATCCAACTGCCGTCGGCTTGTTGTTTTTCGAGCAAGATTTTTTGAACCGCTTCGTCAGCCGTTTTTGCATACGTGCCCGCGCGCTGGTACATCCCTTGTGCATAGTAATAAGTCCCATAAAAGAAGAAACGATCGCCCCACTTGGGCGGATTGGCAACTAACCAATCGCTGGCCGAGATGACCATTGGCGATTCGTATCGTCCGCAGACTTGTAACGCCAAAAGACCGGCGCTGGTCATGGTAAACGTCGCGTTCTTTTGTGTGGCCGTGTAGGCAAAGCCACCGACTTCGATTGGCCGCCCCGTTCGATCGAGCGACGATGTAAATGATCGTTCAAGATAGTCAACGGCATCATCAATCGCTCCGCTGGGTACTTCTAGCCCATCGTTTTTCGCCGATCGCAACGCCATCAACTGCCAGACGCTGACCGAGAGATCCGAATCGGAAGCGTCAGGAGTATATCGCCAGCCACCGCGATGCATGGCGCTTTTGGGAACTTGTTGCGATCGAAGGATCAGCGCGATCCCTTCGCGACAACATTTGTGAAGCTTGGCATCCTGTTCGTCGCTTATTCCCATACCGACAAGCTCGGTCAGCATGAGTGTGATAATGCCATGTCCATACATTCGCGAATCGTCTTTTTGCCCAAAGTAACCTTGGTTGTCTCGCACATCGTCGCGCAAAATATAGTTGACCGCTCGAAGCATCGCCCGACCCCGCGGCGTCGGTTCACTGACGGTCGTACCCGTCGAAGCGATCGCCATCACCGAGAGCGCCGTCATGGCGGTCGCATAACCTCGATCGACGATCGAGCCATCCGAACGCTGTTTCGAAATGAGGTAGTCGATGCCTCGATCGACGGAGATGTCGATTTCATCTTTGAGTGAAACAATCGACTCTTGAGCAATCGCGTTCGATAACGTACTTGCAATGATTGACAACGCGATAAGCAGCGGCTGGCTGTGACGGAGTCTTCGACGCCACGGCTTCAACCGAAAGCCAATACGATCGCGGCATACTTCAAAGGAAAGAGCAAACAACTTCATCGATTGGATTTCTGGCGCTTAGAAAGGACTCTAAAATACTCCTCGATTTGCCGACGATAGGCTGGCATCATCTGTTCTCGATCGCCTTCGAGCGTATTGTCTGCCGACTGTTGGCGGAGTTTCCCCCAATCCTCAAGGTTTGCGATCTCGACGGGGAGCACAATTCCTGCTGAAGACTTACCAGCTTCGGTCGCCGATCGCGATTGCGAGTCAGGAGCACCGGTTTCCGGCATCGTCTTAGCAGCCGACTCCATCGCTTGACGCTGCTGATTCATTTCAGACGTCAGACGCTGAGCCGCATCAGAGAGCGACTGCGCGCGATCGTCAGCGGCCGCTTCGGATGGATCGCCTTCAGCCGCCGACTTGGCCTGTTGCCCCGACTTCGAATTGGACTTCGAAGACTTCTCGCCACTTGCGCCGAGACTTTCGCCCTCTTTGGGTTGCGAATTCAGTTGCTGGTCCAGTTCGTCGAGCATTCTTGCCATTTCCTGCGGCGAAAGGAGACTATCGTTGCTCTTGGTCGACTTATTGGCGGCTTTGTTCGATGCATCGTTCTGCGCTTTTGCTTGAGACGCTTGAATTGATGCAGATCGCAACGATGCCGCTTGTTCGCGCAGCGCTTGTTCGGCGGATTGAAGGGCCAACTGACTTTGACGAGTTGCCGCACTGCTGGCTTGAGCCGCTTTGTCGGGCGAGCTCGGTGACGATTCGGCGGCTGCCAATGACAACTGAGCTTGAGCTTGCTGCATACTCCCGTCGGCGATGGCAGCGACCTGCGAAGCTTGTTCAGCAATCATGGCGTCGTTGATCGGGTTCTCTAATCGATGTTCATGACGCGAAGCTCGATTCAACGAGTCGGATGCGTGCTTCACATCGCTGGCAAGTCCTTCTTGTTCCGACGTTGCATCCGTTAATGCTTGAAGTCCCGCTTTAGGTTCTTCGGTCCATTGACTATCGCCAAGCGAATTTTTCATTTCGTCCTCAGCCGCCTTCGCTGCCATGGCGGTTGCGATTGCCAATCGACTACTCAGCAAGGCAGCCGGGTTAGCGGCATTGAGCGGTTTCAGTTCCGCCAACTGAAGCTGCTCACGAGCCGCTTTCGCCGCCGCTTGTCTCGATTCGGCAGCATCTTTTTTCGCTTGTGCCGCACGTTGTTCATCTTCAGAATTATTCAATTGCGATTGTTGTTTTTCGAGCGAGTGTTCCAATCCTTTATTCTCAGGTTGTTTCGCCAATTTCCGTTCGGCATCCTGCACATCGCGCTTTCGAGAATTAGTATTTTTCTCGGCTCGATTGACTTCTTGGTCTGCGTGATTAGTTTCTTGTTGACGACTCTTTTCGTTCGCAAAGGCTTGCCGAACATCCTCTTCTCGAAACGTACTTTGTGTCTCTTCCATCTCGCGCTGGCGATTCGGGTTTCGGTTGTTCGCAATCGGAGTCTTCGACGCCATCTCCTGCGAAACAGCCTGTCGGAACATTTCGGCGCGGAAACGATCCAGGCCAGAGGTCAGTCGCTTGGCAGCGTCGACGACCTGTGCGATCGAAGCATTCGCGCCAACTTTTTCGACTTCTTTGATGACCTTTTCAAGTTGATCCTTTTCGAGTTGAACCGCTATGCGACTACCGGGCGTTTGCGCTTGATCGGCGGTCGATTGCACTCGGGGAACCATGGTATCGGCGATCGAGCGAGCGGTTTTTGATATGCGTTTCACGTCGGCATGAAGGAGATCTTTCTTTTTTGAAAAATCAACGTCCGAGTTTTCAAGACCAACGTCGAGTTCCATTTCGCGCTCGGCGGTATACTCGAGGGTATTCAGCGCCTCTTCGACGGCGTCTTTGGCAATCGCCGAAAGTTCCGTCTGCATCGGCGTGTTGCGAACGAGTTCCTTTTCGAGTTGCTCTAAGACTCGTTTCGGATCGAGGCTAGCTAGTCGCCTCAGTCGTTCAGCATCCGAATGCGCTCGATCCAATTCAGGGTTTTTCGCAATCTCGGCAGCAGCGTCGACCAGCTCATTGGAAGGAGTGTTGGTGTTCGCCGGAGCGATAGCGGTCGCCATTTCTTGGGCTTCGTTCAAGGCTTCAAAATGGTCAGCGATTTTATCGAGCGAATCTGCCGACTGATTTTGCGTTGCGACCGAGGCATCAAGCTCTTGTTGAACTGCCTGGTTTCCTTCGGCCATCGCGATGCTTTCAACGGATTGATTGAGTTGCTTTTGAACTTCGCGAGTAATGGCGACCGCTGCATCGGCATCACGGGCAATGCGAGCATCCGATTGCTCCAGCAGATTCTGTCGGCTAGCCGTATCGGCCAAAGACTCCCGCAGTTGTTGCAACGCAGGTTTGCTGCTTTCAATCGATTTTTTTAGTTGTTCAATTCGCGGAGCTGTCTCGGGAACTTCGTCCTTTGCGACTGCTTCTGATAATCGCTTCGTTTCTTCGCTTCCCGATCGAACATTTTCCGCCGCGTCGTGGGCCAAATCGGCGACCGATGGTGTGAGTTGACTAAGCTCTTGTCGAGCGGATCGGGCTGTGTCGGCCAGCGACGCTACTTGAAGACGCAGTTCTGATTGAAGCTCTTCGATATCTTTTGCAGCGGATGCCGTGTTTGAACTCGACCAACGTCGCGGCCCGATCTTATTATCGATACGTTGGATCGCATCACTTTTCTGCAAGTCTTGAATAAATGTGAGCGTTGCCTTGGGAATTTTTGCATTGGCGAGTGCCTGTACGGCTTGCGACATTTGTTGTTGGAACGCGTCCCATACTCGAGGTTGTTCGAAATGAGCTTCCGTCGAATTGGCTTCCCATCGTTCGGTCGAATGAAGTTGTTCGAGCATCTTTGCAGCTTGATCGAGTTCGTGAATGGCTTCGAGTGTCGTCAGCGACTTTCTAAGCGTATCTAGTTTCTGAACCGTCGACGCTGGATCGGTTCGACGCTCTTGCATTGCAACTTGGATCGCTCGGTAGGCTTCGCCAAGGTCGGCGACGAACTGGTTGTCGCCATCGGATCGGGCTTGCTGGAGTTCGCGACGAATGGCAACTTGTTCGACGGCTGGCAAAAGCTCTTGAGTAATCGCGAGTTCGCTTTCTTCCTGATGTTTGGATTGACTCGATCGAGAGACGGCTTGTGCAAGTTGATCGATAGACCGCGATGCCGGACCAGCTTGTGAGCGAAGTTCTTTTCGAGCCTGAAGTTGTTCTTGTGGCAATGCACTATCGATGTTGCCAGAATTCTGATGCTTGAGCAGCTCCTGCTCGATCTGCTGAGCCAGTCGTTCGCGGTCGGGCAATCGCTCTTGAGCCGGAAGCGGTTTTTTGTTTTTCCCGGTGGTGTCATAGATTTTCGCGGCTTGTGTTTCGAGCCATTGTGTCCACTGGTTGGCCGACTTCTCGGAACGATTCCGCAGCACAGGCATTTGTTCGCTAAGGAGATCGGCAATATCTTCCATTTGGCGGGCGACGAGCATCTGTCGACGACGATACTGTTCGGGAAGAATACTCCCAACAGAGTTCTTGAGCTCCTGCTGGTATCTCAAGAGCACGGTTAAATCTTGCCCGACTTGGCTTAATACGTCGTGGCTAACAAAATCGCGAGATCGGCGTGCAATTTGCGAAGTGCTTTTGGCGAACTTGCTGATCTGTTCGTAAGCTTGCTTGCTTCCGGCTAGATTTTGAGGTGCTTCGAGATCTTCTACCGATTGCTCGATCGAGGTGAGGTTCTCTGTTTCAAGTTTCGCGATCGTTTGCGCAAGGAGCTCGAGCTCGACAGCACTCACCGAATCTTTTTGACGCGGTAAGGCTTGAATAATTTTTTGGCGAAGTTGAGCCGACTCTTGACGGGCCATCGATCCGAATTCTTGCATCGATTCGTTAAGCTGTTTGCGGAGCTCGACGTCATCCTTGTTTTTTTCCGATTTGTTTCGTGTCGATTGGATCGCTTTCGCTTTTTCTTCTACCGCGGTGCTAAAGGCCTCGACTTGCTTGACCAATTCAACGCGCTCACGCATTTGCGTCTGCCGACTGGGGTTCAGCGACATGCTGGAAATGTAGAGTTCGAGGATCGACGAGATAGTCGATTGCCCTTTGCGATCGGTCGCGACGAGTCGAGTTTGCACCATTTCACCGGGCTGAACATTCAGGGTCGCCAAATCCATCGCAAAGGCAACTTCTTGTTTTGCAAGATCGCCAAGATTAAGTGAAGTTTCGGTCCAACCCGATCCTCTAAATTTTATTTGTTGGATCAATGACGTAAGCGGGAGCTCATCTTCGACGGAAACTTGAAGATCTAATATCTGATCAGGTTGCGCCGCTAGGCTCGACTCGGTCGGCGATTTCCAGCGGATCGTTGGCGGTTGATCAGGGATAGCTCGGAGCGAGTATCGAGGGCTATAGGTGTTGGTGAACTGCGTGTCGACTGCAATGAGTTCGACGCGATAGACTGCGTCGCGTTCGATCGGAATATCGGCGGTTAGATTACCATCGCTACCGCGAATCATGTCGATACGAAAGTCGGCTTCCGAAGCGGGCAGTGAACGGTCTTTCGTTTGAACTCGGAGTTCGGCGCTGGCGATTTTTTGATTGGTGACCAGCGAGAGACTTGCCACCGTGCCTTGCACAGCCTCGATATCGCCGTGTTCCGATTCGATCGTCGTATCCGATGCTTTGGTGTACGCCGGAAAGTGATAGTCGATTTTAAATTCTTCAACTTTCGGGCGGGCTCGGATATCCATCTGGTACCAAGCGGTCGAGGCATCATCGGCGATCACACGATAGCGAGTTTGCCCTGAGCCGGGCGTCCAATGAGTTTGATAGAGGATCTCATTGCCTTCGCTCTCTTCTTGATGCAACGCAATCTGTTGGTGATCGCCCCCGTTACTCGAATCGGTTTCGAGAAAGACGAAAGATGGATTTCCACCGCGAATCGCGACCTGTATCGGCACTACATACTCTTCTGGGAGAATACGATTGGGAGGCGATGGTTGTCGTATCTCGATCGCGAACTTCGAGACGCGACCGATATTCGCCATCGGAAATAGAATGCGTCCGAGTCGATTCGCCAGATGCAGATCGGGAATAAGGCAGAGGGCCGTGATGCTGGCGGTAGCCAAGGCAGCCATCCAAAGCCAAATTCGGATCAGCTTCCATGGCAGCAGTCGGCGTATATCGATCGGCTCCATTCTTCGAGCAGCACTTCGCTGAACGGCCGTTCGAAAATCGGCCGAATCCAAGGCGAACTGGCTTCTAACTTGTTTTCCGGTTTCGGGAGGTCGTCGCGCGAATTCGTCGGACAACTCGAGGGCTGCGAGCAAACGATGCTTCACACTCGGCTCGACTTGTTCGAAGAGACTTGCAAGCCATTTCAACGATCGACCGCGAAGCCAGGGGCCGATCGAAAGAATTCCCAGCACTGCTCCCATCGCAACGTAGATAGCGCTAGCAACCATCCAACGTGTCGACGTCGATATCGACCAGCGGGCGTCGATCGCGGCGAACATGAGTCCGGCGATAACGGCGACGAGCACCGCAGCCGACAAGCCTTTGGCTACCAGCAAGATACTGCGACGTCGTTGAAACTGTAGCAGTCGTCGTCGAACAATCGGTTGGAGTGTCGTCATATCAAACCCGCTCGTTTACGCAGCCACCATTCGACGGACAGGCAGGCTAGGACAGGCAGGAACCAATAGTAACTTTGCCACAGAATCGTTTCCGATTGAACGATACGACCATGGCTTAGCGGTTTCAAATGCTCAATCAACGAAGGTAGTTCTTTTTCTGGGATGTACCTACCTCCGGTTAATTCGGCAACGCGTCGCAACGTCTCAATATCGCTGTTTTGTTTATTCAATTCAACCGATTCAGGCTCGACGATCACGAATTTTGTAGAAACAGCAAGGGCCTGCCGAGGAACTCCCGAGGCGGATATGGTCACAGTATAGTTTCCAGCCGGTAAGTTTGCCGCCGTACCGCGATAAACCCCAGGAAGCGCCGAATCAGCTTCTAAGCTCAGCGACAAGGCCCTCTGACCGTCGCGTTCGATGATTGCTTCGACATTAGCATGTTCGAGTGGCGATAAATCATCTTGTTTTAAGCGACACCTGATTTCGATCGCGTCGTTGGGTTTATAGGTCATACGACCAGCATCCAGACTTACAAAATCGCTCTCGACGACATACGGAGCTCGCATTACCCACCTCGCGATTTGATTCCAGAAGCGCTGATGCACTTCGTCGGCTAATTTGTATCGCCATCGCCAAGTTTCATCCGAAGCCGAGTAAAACACTCGACCTGCTCCGTGCAGTCGAGTCGCAAAAACTGGACGTTCAAGATTCGTATCGACCGACGCGGCTTTACTGGTCGCCAGTATCTCGCCGCCAGGAACGACCTCGGTGCGCGCCAGCCAGCGAAAGGGCGACAATCGATTCCAGGTTTTCTCTCCGTCGTTGAATTCAAGAGCCGCGAGGGAACGTCCGGCTGGGGTAAGTTGCACCGTCGTCAAATCTTCGACGTCGCTGCTTTCATTTTCCAATCGTTGAACGGGCAAGAGCCTCGCCAGCATCGCTAACTCGGGTGCTAACCAGGCACTGCGTTGTCCGTCAATGGCGATCAATCCTCCGCCAAACTGTTCAACGAAATCGACCAACCATTTTTGTTCTTCCTGAGTCAACGCTTTTGCCGGCAATTCTCCAAGAATCACCAAGTCGTATTGCATCAAGTCGTCGCGGCTCGACGGAAATTGCCCCGGTCGATTTCCGATAGGCAGGCGACTATCTCCGCCAAGCAGATCTGTCGGTTCGGCGATGACCGCGTTGATGTCCCAGAAATTGTCGCGTTCGAAAACGTTTTTCAGATATCGAGTTTCCCATCGGCTGCGGCCATCGACTAACAAGACTTTTGAACGATGAAGATCTCCCCAGATATGAACGTCGCGAGAATTGTTGAGTGTGTTGGCTTCGCTTGGGCAATCGACGATGCGAAATTGAAGATCGATCGGAATCGCCGAAAACTCGGAGTGGCTCGTCGAGCGCTCGGTCTGATCCGAAGTCTCGGAGGCGACTACAAGTTTCTCGATCGGAAAGCTGTACGAGATCGACCTTTGTTCGGAACCGACCGTCGTCAGACGCTGCTCCCAAGCGAGGATATCATTGCTCCAAGCTTGTAGTCGAAAAGATTGACCGGTTGGCATCGTATCCCGAACGATTACCTTGCCTGTCAGAACATCGCGACGAAAAAGCCGATCGGGATGCTCGACGTCAACGATGGCAAGGTCGGGTGGCTCGGTCGCTTGGCCGAAGCCAACGGTAAAGATCGGTCGCTGGCCGAAAGGGATACGTTGAGCTGCTTCGACAAGCGATGTTCCGCTATTGATTTGGCCATCCGATAGCAGCACGACGACCGACGACTGCTCGCGATCGAGCAGATCTCCAAGTTCGGTGGCTTTTCCATACGAACTTGGTTGCCAAGCTGATGCGGATTCGGGGAGATCGGTGATCTGCTCGAGCGTCGATGACCAAAGTTCGGTTGTTTGTCGATTGCTTCCCCGCACAACTTTGATTTCAAAAACTTCCGCTAACTTTAAAAGTAGGTCAGGATCGTAACCGAGCAAGCCGTCCACCGCGCGCTTGAAGCGATTGCTCGACTCGCCGTCGGTGAGATTCATACTGTCCGAATCATCGACGACGATAGTCAGTCTTCCCGGCTCACCTTCGCGCCATCGATGTTGCAATGTTGGGCCGGTCAGCATCAGCACGATCAAGCCCACTGCAATCGATCTCAACAAGGGCAAGAGTCGACCGTAGGCTAAACCGGCTTGAAGCGTTTCTCGCCGATAGAGCCAATAGCACAAGCATCCAACGAGCACCGCTAATGCAATGCCTCCAAGCAACGAAAGGTCGCCAAGAAAACGGAGCTTTGTCACCCGACCACTCCTGTAAGTCGACGTTCCAGGAACAGTTCGCCGAAAAGCAAACCCAACAACCCGATCAAGAACCACCGCCAAATTTCTTGGTGGCCTCGATTGTCCAACGCTTTTATCTCGTCCGCCGATCGAATGATTCGAGCGCCCATTCGATCGGCCAGCGAAAGAAGTCCATTTTCATACTCCAGTTCGAGATTCGATTCGCCGAGTGGTGCTTGAGCCGAAAGGTACAAAGGACGGTCGGCAATGCCCTCGATCGAATAGATACCGGGAATTTGAGCGATGATTGAGGGCGATTCGATTTGTATCGAATTCGGCAGTGTCCAAACCTGAGCGGACAATGACGTTTGACTTTCTCGATTCGAGATCGCGTGGCCTGACTTCGAGGACGATTTATCGATCGGTGTATTGCTCGGCTTGGGCGTCTCGATCCAGCTCAGCAATTGTGAAGTGGGAAAATTGAGCTGTTGCCCCGTTTCCACATTGATAGGCCAGCGAACGGGCGGCGTCGCGTTCAAGAGAAACTGATGAATCATCGGCAGGTATATTGGTCTCAAAGGCCAGTTTGTCCACCGATCGCTGCAGGTGGTCGAGCATTGCAGCACGGTGCCATCTCCAAATGACCTTGCGGCGAGAAAGCCATCGCCGTTGGTAAGCGATATCAGTTGCTCGACCGACTTATTCGACGGGTTCGAGTTTGGAAGAAAGCGATACCAACGATCTACTTCAAGATTGTCGAAGTTGACGGATCTCGCATCGTTCAAAAAAACTGTCGTAGGATGCTGAAAGTTTTCTCGAAGTAACTTCATTCGATCCGCGTTCCCTTGGATGACTTGCGGTTCGTTGTCATACAAAAACGGCAGGAACGGTTGTTCGCTTGCAAGTAATGCGTTGGCATCGGAATGGACTGGAGTCGATGCAAGAGTTCGGTTGTACCACGCTGGCTCGATTCGATCTCCGGCAAAAACCATCAGGATTCCGCCACGATGAACATGTTCCATGAGCGGACTGACGATAGCATTGGCGAGTTTAGGTACGTTGGCCAAGACGACGATCTTGAATTCGCCAATTCTTTCCTGCGTCAGGTCGTCTGGGACCAGCCGCGATACTTGAAAAAGATTTCCTTGTTCGTCGAGAGAGTCAGCGAACGGAACCAACGCTGCTTGCAAGAAATCGGATTCGGGGCCTTTCTTCCGATCCTTCAACGTTGGATCAACAATCAAAACAGGAATCGACTGCAACGCGATCACCGACCATGTCGCCTGATTATCGGCGGTCAGCCCTTCGACAATTTCAATTGTCGCGTCGACGCGATGGGAGCCTTCCTCGGTAAACGCCATACCGAAGGCGATTTGCGTTTCAGCCTGACCCGGTATTTCGACAGTTTTGGATGACGTTGGCGTGCCATCGACCGAGAGGATGAGCTTTATATTCTGCGCAGTGGACTTTCCGAAATTAGTAACAATCAATCGGACTTCCCAAGGTTGACCGACGCCGACGACCGACCTGGTTTGCGAGTCGATCCGAATCGTGACGTTGTGCGGCTCGCTCTTGGTCGTGTTGGGGTTGCCGATGGGAAGCAAGAAGATTGATGGTGGATTGGGTAACTCGTCTAATCGTCGGCGAAACGATTCAGCATGCGTCGTTTCGATCGATTGGCACATCGACTTCTGAAAATCCGACAGTACGATGATTTGTCGATGGCTTTCGCTCGATTTTGCGAGTTCGGCGAAGGCCTTATCGAAAGACGCCAAGAGGTTACTGTTGCCAACGATCGGTTGTATAGCATCCAGTTGCTCGCGCTGTCGTTGGATATCACGAGGCGTGATCTCGGAAGCCTCGTCGGGACTGCTGGTAAGGGTTCCCAGACCCCACCGACTATTCCTGGCGGCGGATTCGATCATTTCGAGGGCGAAGTGCTTCGCTTGGTCCAACGCCGATTCTGGCGGCGATGCTTGCAGATCGTTCTTAGTCGCCATCGAAAGGCTATTGTCGAAGAGTAAGTACGTCGCTTCTGTTTGGCCGCCAGGTAAACTCGCGCTGAGTACACCGCTTTGCAATAAAGGTCGAGCCATACAGAGGGCTAAAAAAATGGGAATACAACATCGCAACAAGAGGAGTAGCCATTTTTGCCACTCGATGCGTCTCGAGTTGGCTTGCAATGCTTCGTCGAGAAACAGCATCGCCCCCCAATCGACGGATTTGAATCGTGATCGGTTGAGCAAGTGAATGATCAAAGGGACGGAAAACGCGGCGGCTCCAAACAGAAGCGAGGCATTCAGAAATGTCATCCAAGGCAGCATTACAGCCTACCTCGCGAAGCTATGTAACCAGCCAGTATCTCGGTATGCGACTGGTCGGTAATGCAGGGAACCAAATCGATGCGATGTCGAGCACAACGCGTTGCTAACTCGGTACGAAAAGCCGCGACGCGTTCGAGATAATCGCGACGAAGGGCTCCAGGATCGACCATTTTATTCATTCCGAGCGATTCGAGATTTCGAAATTCAACGCGTTGTCGAAATGGAAACTCTAACTCGTCTCGATCCCAAATTTGGCAGAGCACGACCTCGCTATGATCGAGCCGAAAATAACTTAAGGCTCGAATCAAATTGTCGAGATTATCGAAGCAATCGGAAATGAGTACGACAACGCCTTTCCCGCGAATTCGTGGAGCTGCAATCTGAAGCGCCTGACTCAACTGCGTCTCGCCGCTACATTTCGATTGGACCATCGCTTCCATCAAACGTTGGAGATGTCCGGGATTCGCCCGGGGTGGTACGTAAGTTTTAAGTTGGCTATCGATCAATCCCAGACCTACTGCATCTCGCTGTTGGATAAGAAGATAAGCCAACGAAGCGGCCAGTCGAATAGCATATTCGTGCTTCGAGATGGCATTGGGTGCCGAGCCGCGGTATGCCATCGAGCCGCTTTGGTCGATGAGCAGCGTACAGCGAAGATTCGTTTCTTCTTCGTACTGACGGATGAAAAGGCGATCGGTTTTTCCGTACAGTTTCCAGTCGATTAATCGTGTTTCATCGCCTTGGACATACGGTCGATGCTCTTTGAATTCGGCGCTAAAACCTTTGTGCGGCGAACGATGTTGGCCTACCGAAAGTCCATCGACGACCCCACGCGCGTACAGTTGCAGTCGCGAAACTCGGTCGCGATCTTCTGCAGAGAGTATGGAGAGTGCGGACATGGCGGTCTTCAATGATCGAGGTTTGATTTAGATCAACCGTTTGGTTGTCTTGGGCATTTCGTCGATGGCTTGTCGAACGAGATCGTCGCTGGTCAACCCTTCGGCTTGCGCGGAAAAACTCGGGACCAACCGATGCCTAAGAACCGGCAAGGCTAAAACGGAAACATCCTCGAGTGTGACATGATGTCGACCATGCAAGAGGGCTCGGGCTTTGGCCGCCAAGACCAATTGCTGGCACGCTCGTGGCCCAGGCCCCCAATCGATCTTGTCATTGACCCATGCGAGCGTTGAATTTTCTCTGGGACGCAAGGAACGTATAAGGTTGAGAATTAGATTCTTAACGCTCTCGGGCAACGGGACCATACGCACGGTATTTTGGAATTCAAGAATCTCTTGACCACCCAGCACGGGCTCAATCTTATTGGAATAGTTCGAAGTCGTGCGATCGATGATTTCCGATTCCTGGTCAAAGGTTGGATAATCCACCACGACTTGAAAGAGAAACCGATCGCGCTGAGCTTCGGGAAGCGGATATGTCCCTTCTTGTTCGATAGGATTTTGCGTCGCTAACACGAAGAAGGGCTCGGCGAGTTTGTATGTCTTACCTCCGATTGTTACTTCGTGCTCTTGCATCGCTTCCAAAAGTGCGGCTTGAGTTTTGGGTGGCGTTCGATTGATTTCGTCGGCTAATAAAATCTGTGTGAACACTGGACCACGTTGGAAGACCAATTGTCGATGGCCCGTTTGAGGCGATTCTTGAATAATGTCGGTGCCCGTAATGTCGGCGGGCATCAGATCGGGAGTGAATTGGATGCGATGAAAAGTGAGCTCCATCGATTCGGCCAGGGATTTGACCATGAGCGTCTTCGCCAATCCGGGAACGCCTTGAAGCAAGCAATGCCCGCGAGCCAAAACCGCGATCAGCAGTTGTTCGATAGTGTCGTCCTGGCCGACGACGACCTTCGCAATCTGCTCCCGAATTTTTTGACAAGCCGTTCGAAGTCGCTCGGCTCGAGCTAGATCGTGGCTATCAGGCGGCGCGATCGGTAAAGGCATTAGAATACTCCGAGAGGCGAACGAGAAATAACAGGAAGGGGTTGTCGAGACAGGGCAGGGGATGATTCCGCGTGGTTTCAAACTTCCTTTATTCTACTCGCCACAATGTTTTGGTCTGCGCTGTTTACCAGAAATACCGCCATCGAAATTCAGATTATGTTGACCATTCACTAGTTATTGTTCAATGATTAAAACAAAGAAAATACGCTGCGGCTAGCCAAATCATCGCGTTTCATGTTGGGCGGCTTCGCGAAGTTTCCGCAGATAGTTTCGAGCGTCCATCGACTCGGGTCGCCGTTCGACAATCGTCTCCAATTCCGCAATCGCCTCGTCGAGCTGCCGGCAGGTGACGTAGAGACTGGCAAGTTTATATCGAACTTCGATGTTGTCAGGGCTTGCCACAACCACTTTTTGATAATAGGAGATCGCCTCCGACGGATTATTTTTTGCGAGTAGCTTACCGACAAGCAAGGGGTAGTCGCCATTAGTAGCGTCGAGCTCGCATGCAATTTTGAGATGCTCGATGGCTTGCTCGGGCGCCGAATCGACCAAGAGTATCCCGAGCATCCCTTGAGCGTTCGCGTTGTTTCGATCGGATTGTACGGCAGCCACTGCTGATCGAATGGCGTCGTCAATTTTTCCAAGATGCATACAAGCGCTGACCATGTTCAGATGGGCTTTGGTGTAGCTCGGATTTTCATCCAGCGTTTTGCGGCACAACTCGATTGCATCTTGAAATCGACCACCAACGATGAGTGCCGCCGCTAAACTCATGTTCAATTCCGGATCAGGCGGCGCGAGCTCAACTGCCCTTTGACAATACTCGATCGCTTCTGAAACTTGGCCCGTATCGAGCAATAAGTTCCCCATGTTGCGCAAGGCAACATGGTCATCGGGGTTGCTGCGAATGGCATTCAAAAGATGCTGCTTGGCCTGTTCGTACTGCCCGATCTCCACCAATGCGCCGCCGTAACTCGAATTTGTCTTTGCATCGTTTGGCGCGAGATTGATCGCTTCGGAAAGAAATGGAATCGCATCGGCAGATCGATGGTCGTTGATATATGCCAGCCCCAGATTGTGCCAGGCTTCAGCATGATGCGGTGCCTTGACGACCGTATCTTGCCAAATCGAGATCTCTGATCGGTAGTCACGATTCCGCTGATAAGTTGCAACGGCAAGTCCACATACGCAACCAAAGCAAACAATCCGATGACTCCAGTTGGATGCGGTATTGGAAAGCCCAATCCGATGGAAGATCGCGAATAGTCCGATTACGAATAGAGTCGAAACCGTTGCGAGCGATAGATACATCCGATGTTCAAAAATGAAATCTCGGATGGGGATGAAGCTCGATGTCGGAGCAAGGATGAGAAAGAACCAGCCTCCCAAAAAACCAAGCTTCGGTTGACGAAACATCGACCAGATCGTCGCGATCAAAAGCGATACGATAAAAAGTCCTTGTGGCCAAACGTCGAGTATCGATTGGGCAACTCGCCATTTCCCAAAGAAGCATAAACCTTGCGGCCAAATCGCCAGTCGCAAATAATGGACAAGAACTTCAGATTGGCTTAATAGATATGTCCAGGGCGTGACGCCGACAACCGCGACCATTCCTCCTTCGACATACTCGTCGGTATAGTGCAGCATTGCCCAAGCCAGTATTCCCCAGGTCGAAGCAAGGCAGCCATAAAAAAATCGGCGTTTGAGAAACAATTCGCTCCACGAGGACGCGATGAAAGCTCGATCGTACCAGAGAACAATCAGCGGAGCCGACACCATGGCTTCTTTGCATCCCATGCCTAAGCCACACACTACGATAGAGATCGCTTGCCATGCGACGGCGAACTTCGATGTTATCGATCGAACGAAGCCGTACAATGTCAACAAATACATCAAACCCATCATCGATTCGTATCGCTGATTGATGTAGGTAACGGCTTGCGTTTGCAGCGGATGAACGACCCAAATCAAAGCGATCATCAAAGCCAAGTCGTCGGATTGTTTCGCCAAATAGCCCCCTGCAATTTTTAGCGATCTCCGAACGATGCCGAACAAGCAAAGTCCTGCGGCTAGATGAATCGCTAAATTCGCTACGTGATACCCCCAAACGTCTAGACCATGAAGAGCATAGTTCATCGCAAACGAGTAGTTAACAACCGGACGATTGGTTTCGAACGTCGCAATCGTCGGCGGCCAGAGCGTTCGAATCTTCGAGTTATAGATAATGCGAACCGAGTCATCGAACAAGAATGGAACTTGAAAAGTGTTCGAATAAGAAAGAATGCCTGCCAGTAGAATCAACAACGGAAACGCGAGGCGGAGCCTCGGAAGTAGTACGTTCGCAGGCGAAAGCCTGGGAGCGAGAGTTTTCGCGGTGGCGTTCGCCGAGACGTGCCGTTTTATAACAAAATCGATCGAAGGGTTATCCATCTCACGCTGGTAGCCGTGAGCTACTATTCCGATCGATTGCGTAAGGGAGTATTCTTGCTTTCATGGTATTCCTGTTCGGTATTGACTTCCCAAAGGTTCGATTTATCGGAAATCCCGGCCAAAATATTGTCAACGGCTGTCATGGCGGTCAGCATCGAATGATCCTGATTATTGTATCGATGCATGCCATTGCGACCGATAGGGAAAAGATTCTTTAAGTCGTCCAACCAACGGCGAACTTCATCAAAACGCGAATACGTTCCGAAATAAGCCGGGTAGGTCTTTGGTTCTCGCACGACGGTTGCATCGAGAACATCCGATCGATCGATGATACCTATCTTTTCCAATTCTTCAGCCCCGAGCGCAATCATCTGTTCGTCCGACAATCGCCAAAGTTCGTCGGTTTCAAAACAGAAGTACTCGAGACCAATCCAAACTTTGGAGCTATCCTCCACCATCGAAGGGCTCCAGTTATTGAAGATTTGCAAGCGACCGATTTTGACGTCTGGTTCTTGAATATAGATCCAGTTGTCCTTCAACAGTTTTTCTGACTGCGCGTGGTCAGGCGATACCGCAAGCCGACTTAAGAGCATTCCGACAGTGATGAAATCTCGATAGACCAGTCCCTGTCCCACTTCGCAGACATTGGATGGCGGCTTTGGAATGCAGGCTACCAGCAAATCTTTGATGGCCATCGTTGAAAAGAAATAGTCGCCGGAATACTCGGATCGAAGACCCGTCAAACGATCGACAGCCGTAACCGAAAGAATGCGATCTCCGTCGCATCGAATCTCGTCGACCGTTTGGTTCATTACGATTTCCCCTTTCTTTTCTCGGATCATTCGACCGACCGCTTCCCACATCTGGCCAGGCCCGAATTTTGGATAGAGAAATTGTTCCACCAAGGATGTTTCAAGTTGTTTCTGAGAAACGTCGGAAGCTTTTTTCCAACGCAAGCGATGGACGAAATGCGTCAAGAGTTTGAAAACAGATAGCCCTTTGATTCGTTGCTTGCCCCATTCAGCGCTGATTTGATTGCAGGCGATTCCCCAAATCTTCTCGGTGTAGTCTTTAAAAAAAGTTTGGTAAAGTTCACGACCAAAGCGGTTGATGAAAAAATGCTCGAGGCTCTTTTCATTGCGAATGGGGAATAAAATAGCCCGAGCATAGCTCACAAGAATCTTGAACGTTCGCAAGAGCCCTAGTTTTTGAATCGTCGCTTTGCTGAGTGAAATCGGGTAGTCGAAAAACTGCCGGTTGAAATAGATTCGCGATTTCCGCTGACGCACCAACATGACTTGATCGAGTGACGAAGCAACTCCGCGGGCCGACGGATGGATCTCGCGAGCCTGCTGTTGGTATCGGATGGTCGTTGCCGTTGTCGCTGCTTCCATGGGAAGGATGCGCAGCCACCAGCTCATGACTCGGTCGCTTTTCGAGAAAAAGCGATGGCCACCGATATCGAGCCGATTGCCGTGATACTGGACGGTACGCGACAAGCCACCTAGGCAATCGTCGCGTTGAAGCACAATGACCTTAATATCGCTTCGTTCCAGCAGTTCAAGAGCGGCGGTTAACCCGGCCGGGCCAGCTCCGATAATAATCGCCGTCCGTTGCTTAACTCCATTTCCATCCGTTCTCATCGCCGCCATTATAGCTACAGTCGCCAGACTGTGGAGAACTTGTCGCATTCATGCAAAACACGCTTTGGCAAACGTCTACTGTCCTAGTAGCATCTTCGGGCGCGCGTGTAGCGCTGCGGTTGACAGCGAACTTGCGGTCGATAGCTGACCGATGATGCCCGATAAGCGGGAGCCGAACGATAGTAGTTGCTGGGATATGAGACGCGAGGTGCGTATCCATAATTGCCGTAGCCACGATTCGTGCCGATGCTGATGCCGACTCCCGAGCCATAACCATAGCGCGGACCGAAGCCACCGTATCCGAAACTACCAGGACCATATCCCATCCCTAAACCTGAACCGTAATATCCAGGTCCGAAGCCACCATTCCCAAATCCGACGCCAATAAAGCCTTGCGCAGAACTCGTGGATGAAATGCCGACAACCAACACGCTCGCTAACAAAATTACTCGCAACATGATAGATAGAAACCTTTGTCTCAGAACTAGAACTCTCGGCTGCCGAAACGCCGAACTGGGTCTCGTGAGGAAATCAACCGAACGCTCAATATTGTTAATATAGGACGACCTTTAAGAAAGCATAGAGTCACAAGAGTTCGAAACAAATTACAACTTGGCAATATACGCATGTATCGAATTATTGCTAGCAATCGAGGGACGCCATGTTTCATAGGCGGTGTTTAACGTTGCTCATCTCGGTTCGATACCCAGCAACTTCGGGTCCTCGGAGTTGCCGTCGGTAATTTCTGGTATCGGGAGAAAATCGAACCATTCGCCGAGCGGAATCTCATTCTCGTCAGGAACTCTTACCGACCCGGTGAGAAAAATCGCACCCATCCAGATTTCGGATTGTTCACTCAATTTGCCGTCGATCAGACGAATATCGTACTGGATGCCATAGTGAACTTGGTTCCCGCCTGGAACAAGGTAGATTAAAGCTGAATGCGTTTTGTCGTCCGATTCAGACGCTTTCGCAATAGGATACTTTGCTCGCCAACGCTCATCAGCGCCCAACGTTTCAAAATTCGCTTGATGGTCGTCGATATCGTCCATTTCGATGCCATCGAGATTCGGAATCTGACGCGTAAGATAACTTTTCGCCAACATATCGCTACGAAACAGATCTCGAGTTGCGAATGGGGCTCGTTCGATGACAAGTTGGATAAACAAGTCGCGGTTCTCGACTACATCATTCCATTGCAACTGTCGATCGTCGGCGTCGAATAGACCGACCGTCATCGTAGCGGTGCGATAGTAACCGCCATTGAATAAACTCGTACTGCGTTCGTCGTTGCCGCGATAGTAAACGCCGCCTAGACGTGGTGGATGCTTGGGACGATAGGGAGTAGGGACTTGAAAACGAGTTCTCGGGGACTCGGCGTCAATCATCCGACGTTTTGATTCGAGCACCTCGAGTTTTTGTCGCAATGCAAAAACGGATACTCGATGCAATTGGATAGAACTGGCCAGCAGAAAGCAGAGCATGCCGATCAAGTATTGAGGCAACCCAATACGCTGCTGGATTCGATCGAGGATACCAAGAGAAAGAAGACGTTCATCGGATATTGGCTTCTTTTGTTTTCGTCGTTCGAGAAACGCGACCAAAAGCAAAAAAAGCAGCAACGGCCAATAAAGGATTCGGAGTTGTTGATTGTATTCGACGAGTCGATCAAGGAGCTCATTCCAGAAATCAGACGAAAGCAGATTCTCGGTACTGAACGGTACTGCGTCGATCGAAATCTTGGCGTTCTTTGGCCACGACGCACCTTGCTGAATCCATCGTCGAAGTATCTCAATCTGTTTTGGAGAAAGTGGATATTCTCCTTTAGGCATTCGATAGGCATCGTCTTTAGCGACAAGTCGTCGCAGCAGTTCGCTTGATGCCTCGGTCCCGAGAATCGGATTTCCGGTATGACCGCCAGCGTCGATAAATGCCTTTTGATCCAAACGCAAATCACCGTCGGATTTTAGTGGTCCGTGGCAGTGCAAGCATCGCTCGATAAAGATCGGCCACACATCCTTCCGCACGTCGACGACGGCTGATTTCGATTCGTCCCCAACAGTTGTTTTACTCGTTGTGTCGGCTTCGCAGACACCGACTAGGAAACATAGAAGAAAGATGCCAGCACTACGATAGAATTTGCAATGCTCGGTCCTTGAAATCGGTTGGAGTCGTGGGGATGTCATTTAGGAGGTTGCGTAACATGTCGGATCAGGAATGCCATTTTGCTCGAAACCGCGAAGACGAAGCAAGCATGCATCGCAATGCCCACAGGCGAATTGGCCATCGACGGGATCGTAGCACGAAAAGGTGAGCGAGTAATCGACGCCTAAATCGAGACCCGTTCGGATGATCTCGGCTTTGGTCATCGCAATCAACGGTGTTCGAATCCGAATGGGTTCACCAAGTCCAGTCGAGCTATATTCGGCACCGACTTTGGTTGCTAGATTCGCCATCCGTTCGTATGCCGAAATATACTCCGGGCGACAGTCGGGATATCCGCTGTAATCGAGCGCGTTGACACCGATGAAAATGTCGCGGGCACCGACGACTTCCGCCCAGGCTAACGCAAAGGAAAGAAAAACGGTGTTCCGAGCAGGTACATAGGTTATCGGGATTTGCTTGCCAATCGCTTCGATCGTATCGCCTTTGGGGACGACTAATCGATCGTCGGTAAGGGCCGAGCCGCCGAAGATTCCCAAGTCGATATCGACAATGATGTGCTCGACAACGTTTTGCGTGGCGACGATTTGATTGGCTCGGTCAAGTTCGGATTGATGGCGCTGGCCATATCGAAAACTCATTGCAAAGGGGCGAAAACCATCTCGAATTGCCATGGCCAGTACGGTTGCGGAATCGAGACCACCGCTGAGCAAGACAATGGCGGGCTTCGAAATTTGGGAGGTAGTGGCCATACATCTTAAGATATCAAGGAATGAGTCGTTGGGACTTAACCGAGTTAATCTGATAGCGTAGGTAGCCAGTCCGGATTTGTCACGGCTAGTTGGCACCTAGCGAAATATCCGGATACTGCAAATTTGTGTGGCGCTGTTAGGGGTGCTAAAATCGCATAGCTGGAAATTTATGCGAATTTGTCGTTCTTTAGTGGCATTCTAGCTATGCGATACGGCGTTTCCCGCTACAAATAGAAGAACTCGACTAACCATGAGAGTTTAAGGTGAATGAGAACGAGGCACTAAAATATCCTTTGCATGCTGTCTGGATTGGACAGCCGATTTCGACTTTCGAGCGAACAGAACGCTGCTCATCGCCGTTCCTTTCGTTTCAGTTTACCGATGGCACTTCGGGGCCAGATGTCGAAGAAATAGCTGAATGGGAGCCTGGGCGTCCGGTCGTCATCGAATTCGCCAGTCGCGAGAATCCGTACCATTCGGTACAAGCTTGCGAGCGGCTTATCCACAAAATCATCGTGAATGCTCGACTTCCGGTAATCCTAAGCGTTGGGCATAAGATTCCTGCTGAAACGGTCGTCGAATGGATACAAATGGGCCTCTATAGTTACGTCGAGCAGACAGCGGATGACGCGCGCTTTCAGACGGCTTTTTCTCGGTTAGCCTCAGAGAGTTTACGAATACAGCGTCAGAACCAACGCTACGAAAATCTTTACCGACTATGGAGCCAAGTCACCGAACGCGAGGCGGCGGTCCTTCACATGTTGATGGAGGGGCTACCGAACAAAACCATTGCCAATCGGCTCGGCGTGAGTCAGCGAACGATCGAAGCCCGCCGTCAAAAACTGTATGAAAAACTAGAATCGCGTTCGATTGCTGCCGTCGTTAAAACGATCTACGAATTGAACGACTTAGAGCAGGTTTTTCAGCGCCGCGATCCAGGACACGACTTGCTCGCCGACAATTCCAACGAACAAATAAACCGGCGAACTCGAACGACTCGCCCCATTCTCCCGGCCAAAAAACAAGAGAACAGCGACGAATACTAATAAAGTGGCCTAAGCTTTCAGCTTGCGATCTTCACTGTTTTACAATTCGAAGCCACTCAAAAGCGTTCCTCTCTTGGAATTACAGCCATTCTGAACCTTCGGCGGTCGACTCGCGTCATCAGCTAAACTCAGTACACTATGTAACCAGATGAGATTTGGCCCAGAAAGACTGCGAAATGACCATGGAAACCCAAGCGGAGACAACCGGTGACGGCTGTCCACCGCGTCGAATTCGAATATTTGACACCACGTTGCGAGACGGCGAGCAATCACCTGGCGCGAGTATGAACGCCGCCGAGAAGATGGAGATTGCGCAAGCTCTGACCGATCTCGGAGTCGACATTATCGAAGCGGGATTTCCCATCGCCTCGCCGGGCGATTTTGAGTCGGTGCGCGACATTGCTCAAAATATCCGCGGGGTCACCATCTGTGGTTTGGCACGCTGCAATGATGCCGATATCGATCGGGCCTGGGAAGCCTTGAAGAATGCGGAGAGTCCACGGCTTCACATTTTTTTGGCGACGAGCGCAATTCATCGCGAATTCAAACTAAGGATGACGCGAGAAGAGTTGGTCGCTCGAGCCGTCGCCGGGATTGAACGAGGGCATCGTTATTGTGACGACATCGAGTTTTCACCCGAAGATGCCGCTCGAACGGAACATGATTTTCTTTGCGAAGTCGTTGAAGCCGCGATCAATGCGGGAGCAACGACGATCAATATCCCAGACACCGTCGGCTACACGACTCCGCTGGAAATGTACGAGCGAATTCGCTTGTTATTCGATCGCGTGCCGAATATCGATCGAGCCATTATCAGCGTGCATTGCCACGATGACTTAGGACTAGCCGTCGCCAATTCGCTCGCCGCCGTTCAGGGTGGGGCAGGGCAGATCGAGTGCACCATCAATGGAATCGGCGAACGCGCAGGAAATTGCTCGCTCGAAGAAATCGTGATGGCGATGAAAACCCGGTTCGACAAGTACCAATGTACGACCGGCATCGTGACCAAAAGGTTAGTGCCGACGAGTCGATTGTTGAGCAAGATTACGGGGCTTGAGGTACAGCGCAACAAGGCGATTGTCGGACGAAACGCGTTTGCACATGAAGCTGGCATTCATCAAGATGGAATGCTCAAGGATGCTCGCACTTATGAAATCATGAATCCCGAAGACGTCGGATTCCTCAAGACCGATTTGGTACTGGGGAAACATAGTGGTCGCGCGGCCTTAGCCGATCGAGCGAAGTTTCTTGGCTTTCATTTGACGGCCCTTCAATTGCAAGAAGTCTTCGACCAGTTCAAGATCTTGGCCGATAAGAAAAAGGAAATCTACGACGGCGATATTACGGCCTTGATTCAAAAGCAAATCAGCGGCAAAGTCCAAGAGTTTTGGTCGCTCGTCTCGTTTCGTGTAAGCAGTGGAACAGGGGTGCTGCCGAAAGTTCAGTTGACCTTGCGACACGGAGATCAGGAGTTTTCCGAAGAAGTTCAGCAAGGGGATGGTCCGATCGATGCGGCCTTTTGGGCGGTCGAACGGATTACCGGTATTAAAGTTGTATGCCGTGACTATCGCGTTCGCAGTGCAACCTTAGGACGTGATGCCCAAGGTGAAGTAACCGTCGAAATCGAGCACGAAGGTCAGTCTTATCGTGGCATCGGGCTTTCGACCGATACCGTCGAGTCGACGATTTTGGCAATGTTGAATGCCGTAAATCGTATCGCAGCCGAGAAAGGGATTCGGAGCCCTAGTCGATTGAGCCCGCATGATGTCTGAGATGCCCACCTAGTTCGACTCCAGCGTGGGACAGTCGAACTTGCGAACCAACCTTAAGATTTTTTGCTAGAATGATTTCACGTTTGTCGCTCGACGCGGTTCGAACGCGGTAAAGTCATTTCCAAGGTAAATCAAGATGTCGGAAACGATCAAGGGAAAGATAATCGAGGTCACTTCGAGCGGAGATCTCGTGACAGATATCGGGACTGTACAGCTTAGCAAAGTACCACGCGATGAAACGGCTCGAATTATTGTCGACGACGAGCATGAAACGTTCGGCTTGTTTCCTGCCGACCACGATCAGCCCGCAATGACGCTCATCGCCATCGCGGCTCTCGATAGCCCGCTTCGCCTCTGCTTGGTAGGCGATTCGGCCTCGATGATGCTCGGCGTTGGTCTCGGTGCAAGTGTCCAGGTCAAATGGTAGTGCCATGACGCTTGTTCCGATTGCTGGACGAACGGAGCAGCTCGACAGCGGTTCTCCGTCACTAGACGACCTTCGAAAATGGGATCGCGAGATCGTATGGCATGCGTTTTCGCAGATGGCTGAATACGATGGCTTGATCATCGAATCGGCTAAGGGCTGTTGGCTTACGACGATCGACGGCCAAAAAATATTAGACGGGGCAAGCTCGTTATGGTGCAACGTCCATGGACATACGCATCCCAAGATCGATGCCGCGATCGTTCGGCAGTTGTCGCAAGTTGCTCATGTTACCTCGCTCGGGATGAGCCATCCGGCGACGATCCAATTGGCAAAACGACTGGTCGATCTTTCACCAGTTGGATTGAATCACGTTTTTTTTAGTAGCGACGGAGCATCGGCGGTAGAAGTCGCGATGAAAATGGCGTTTCAATTTTGGCGTCAGTGTCCGGAGCCTCAGCCAAATCGGAATACGTTTTTAGCCGTCGGTAACAGCTATCACGGTGATACGTTAGGCGCATGTAGCGTTAGCGACGTCACTCGCTTCAAATCCGTTTTCGATCCGCTCTTATTTTCGGTCCTTCGCGGTCCGTGCCCAGATAGTTATCGATTTCCTGTATCGCTCGACATCCGTGTTGCGCAATCAAACGAGCGTCGCGATGCGAACCATGCATCTGTTCCATTCAATCCGCTAACGCAATACTACCTTGATCAATACGAAGCGATATTAAAACAGCACGCGGCAAACGTCGCGGCCGTGATCGTCGAACCGCTTGTCCAGGGAGCAGCCGGCATGGTAGTCCATCCTCCCGGATTTCTTTCGGGGTTGCGCGAGTTAACTCATAAGTACGATACGCTGCTCATTGCTGACGAGATCGCGGTGGGAATCGGACGAACCGGTAAGATGTTCGCATGTGAACATGAAAATGTCTCGCCTGACTTGCTGTGTATCGGAAAAGGGCTAACAGGCGGCTATCTGCCGATGTCAGCGACACTTGCCAGCTCACAGATTTGGAACGCTTTTTTAGGCAACTATTCGGCCAACATCGCGTTCCAGCATGGTCATACTTACGGTGGTAATCCGCTGGCAGCCGCTGCTGCCCAAGCTACCTTAGATGTGTTCGAAGAAGAGCAGACGCTCGATAGATTGGTGATGAAGTCTCAACGACTATCGGAGTTGCTCAAGAAGATTTCCGATCATCCCGATGTCGGCGATGTTCGGCAAGTCGGTTTCATTGCCGCCGTCGAATTGGTTGCCGACAAAGTAACCAAGCGACCTCTTCCAACTTTGGAGCGACGCGGAGCAACCGTCTGTCGCGAAGCTCTAAAGCACGGCGTCTGGCTTCGTCCGCTCGGAAACGTCATCCCGATCGTTCCGCCGTTCTCGATCGAGGAGCATGAGCTCGAACTTCTGGTCAATGCGCTATGCGCTGGAATTGAAAACACTATTAGCTGAACGCCACCACGAAAACGCGAGCTACACTCGTTGTTAGTCGCCGACCATGGCGCTGGTGTATAGCCTTTAGGCGACTCTTCCGCCTCGATCCGGCGATATGCATCGTTGCGTCTAAAGCCGGTGCACCAACGCTACGCAATAAATTGCTTGCCGCAACACTTTGGCTACCGATCTCGATGTGTATAACGAAGTGGGTTCCAAGGCAGAGCCTTGGAACCAGTTAATTGGGGCCGATTGTTTTACGGAAACAGCGGCGCATTAGGCCGAGCCATCGTCGGCAGGGCTTCCCAAGGTTTTGGATAATAATAGAGCGGCACATATCCAGGGCGTTTGCATGCGTAGTCGCCATTCGCCTGATGGATTCGCCAAGCCATCGCCTCTTGGCTGGTCGGTTCTATAATCGCTGCAATATGACCGCCGATTGGATGCGGTCGATTGTATTGAGCGCGGTACGATACCCAATTATTATAAAAGGTATGCGGCAAAAAATCGGGCCGTGGATTTGCCGGATTAAAATTGGCCTCATGATTGCCAGCAAAAGAGCTGTTCTGAGAAACCACGACGCTGGATACAAACATTAACGCGGATGCGAAACGGTAAAAAGCGGACATTTGCGAGCTTCCTTGCTTACGAACTTTGGTCCAATGAATACCATCGGGTGCGCGAACATTGAAACTCAGTTGCTTCTTCGATAAGTCAAAAATTTCACGACAAAACCGTGCGCCCTCGATAGACACGTCATATCTTTCCTATTCCGACTGTACTAAGCCATGAACGCACGCACCTTTTACGTTGAACGACTGCGACTTGTAAATCGAAGCCTTTTCGTTGTGGCTATAGCGGTATCGTTTCTATTTTTACCTCGCAGCCATGCTCAAGATAATGTCGCAAAGGATACGACCGAAAGCGCGCGGCTGCGTTTGATCGAAACGATCCTGAAACCGGGGGGTATCAAGAGCGAATCGGTTTTGCGAGCGATCGCCGCAACGCCTCGTCATGAATTCGTCCCATTGGCGGTCCGCGATCAAGCGTACCTCGATCGAGCCTTGCCGATTGGCGAAGCTCAAACGATTAGCAGCCCTTTTATCGTTGCGTTGATGACCGAGGTGCTTCAGACAGAAAAAACCGATAAAGTGCTGGAGATCGGAACGGGTAGTGGTTATCAAGCTGCTGTTTTAAGTCCTTTGGTCGATCATGTTTACACGATTGAGATCGTCGAAGAGTTAGCCGCGTCGACAACGAAATTGCTTACGAGGCTTGGCTACAAGAACATCACCACAAAAGCTGGCGATGGATTTCAAGGTTGGATCGAACATGCGCCGTTCGACAAGATCATCGTAACGTGCTCGCCCGACGAGCCGCCACAGCCGCTAGTCGATCAGCTCAAAGATGGCGGCTTGATGGCGATTCCTGTTGGTTCACGCTACCAACAATTGTTACGTGTCTTTCGAAAGCAAGGCGATCGACTCATCCCCGTATACGCGCGTCCAACGCTGTTCGTACCGATGACAGGAGCCGCCGAAGCTCGACGGAAAGACCGTGTCGATCCCGCGCATCCATCGTTGATGAACGGTGATTTCGAAGCTGAAGCGACTGGCGATTTTATTCCTAATTGGTACTACGATTTCGGTGCGAAATTGACGAGCGATTCGCACGCTTTGTCCGGAAAGAAAGTTGTAAAATTCGCCAACGAGACGCAAGGCAGTCCATCGATTCTCTTGCAAGGCTTGCCGCTCGACGGTCGCGTCGTTACCAAATTGAAATTCGCTTGTGATGTGACAACATCGGGTGTTAAGATCGGGGCCGCTTGGGAAGAACAACCATTTTTGGTACTGCAATTTCTCGATGAAAATCGGAATCAGATTGGCTACAACTGGTTAGGCCCTTTTGTGGGTGATCTTGCGTGGCAGAAGTCGGAATCAACGATTGCCATTCCACCCGAAAGCCGCGAAGCTATTGTCATGCTCGGTCTATTTGGTGCGGTGGGCTCGGCAAGTTTTGACAATATCGAAATCAAAGTCTTAGAACGAACTCGTTAGCTGGATTTTACGAGCTTTTGGAAGACTGGCGTCGGTCGGCAATGTCGTTGAGATCGACCATCGGCTTCTGTACGACTTTCGTGCGATCGGTCGAACAACCACCGCAGCTTCCACACCCCGTGCTGCCATCGGACCTCAGCAACGCGAGCACGCGTGGTAGCAGAGCTACGCCTGCGAATGAAACGCAGATTAACGCGACGATCGTTTGCCAATCCAAAGGTCAATCTCCTAAAATGGGAAGTATGCTTGGTACGACTTCGTACTCAGCCTTCAAGGCACTTCATTATACCGACAATCGCTTCAAGTGCGAATCAGCAACGACGATAACCAACCGCGCGGAAGGTCTTCGGCGACCCAGCGCTGAGCTCGACCATCGTATTCGGTGATTTTTTCTGTCGCCTGAAACCCCGATCGAATAGCACCTTCCATCGTGGCTGGCCAGCCTGTATTTGTCCAATCGCCCGCTAGCCAAAGTCGCGAATCGGCAAACAAATCGACATTCGGTCTAGACACTTGATGGTCTATACCTAAGCTAAATACGGAATGCGGGTCGGTAACCACTTTGCCACGTAAGAACTTCGCCTCGATCGCTTTGGGGAAAACCGTCCGAATATCGTCGACGACGGCCGCCAAAATGGCTTCTTGGTCGCCATGCGGGAGTTGTCGAGAACCGCTGATCACGACCTGATAGTAGTACTCGCCACGATGACTGGAAGAAATCTCAGGTGGTCCAAATATCCATTGGCAGAGTCGATCGATCAGAATCGCGTGGGGTTGATCCAACCAAGCTTGGTCCCACCAGGTATGGACTCCGGTAATCGGCGATGAATCAAGCTCGACATATTCTTCGTTCCACTGCCGAACGGGATCGGGAATCTTGTCTAAACGGGCATCGAGCAATCTACCTATCCCACGCCACGGAACGGCCAAAACGATATGGTCGGCTTCGAGCTTCGAGAGATCGCGAAGTTGTACGCCGCTGCAGTGTGAACCATTCCAATTAAGGGATTGAACGGGAGACGCCAATCGAACATCGACGCCGTTTTCGACGAGCTTCTGCTTAGCCTTTTCGCTGACGAGTGTTGACAATGGTAGTTGAGGAACCAAGAGATGAAACGCCGAACGGTTGGCAGCGAAACCATCGATGAGAACTTTGCGCGTTGCTCCTAACGTCACTCGATCGATCTGTTCTCCGAGCGCGCTAACGAGAATCGTCGCCCAAAATTTGGCAATTGTCGAAGGCGTTTGCTCAATTGATCGAAGCCAATCGATGGCTAGGATTTGATTGAGATTGATCGAAGGCTTTATTCGCATCAAGCGAAAAATTCCTGACGCGATACGCAGTCGTTCATCCCATCGCAAGTCTGGCCAACGCAACAAGAGTCCGACCAAATGGAGCGGCGCAGGAAGTGGTGCAGCGCGAATCGGCAAGTGCTTTCCTGACGCCGAAAAAAAGTGAAGCTCATCTTGTCGAGTCCAAGTCGATGCGATATTCGTTAGCTCTAGAAACTTAACGAGATTCGTACAGCAAGCCATTCCTACATGTTGGCAATAGTCGACCGATTGCTCGGAGATGCGATCGTCAAACGAAGCAGCGCGACCGCCAAGTCGACTGCGAGCTTCCAATAACGTCACCTGATAACCGCTCGACGAAAGAGAAAGGGCCGCAGCGATCCCCGCCAACCCTCCTCCCACAACAATGACCTTCATCGGCTCCCCATTCGATACCAAGGCGTAAAGGCATGCTGCAAGAATAGTCGCCCTTTCAAGGACAAACTCAACGATACACGTCGCTGCCAAACCACATCCAAGTCATTTTCAAGCTCCTCTAGCAACCGATGATAGGTATGCCACATCAAGGAGAACATGCGGCTCGCGTCAACATCCAGTTCTGCTTGTACTTTTAAGCCCGATCGATAGCGTGAATGCGCCGATTCGATCAGCGACCGAAGCGCACTCTTCCAATCGCCGTTGGGTTTCCCGGACAGCCATCGTGCCGGATCGACGTCATGAGCGGCCAGCAAATCTCGCGGCACGTAAATTCGACCACGTTGACTATCTTCAAGCACATCTCGGATGATATTGGTTATCTGAAAAGCGATACCACAATCGATCGCCGACTGCTGAACCTTCGTGAGGTTACCGCCCCAAATGTTCAAACAAGCTAGTCCGACTGAAGATGCGACAAGGTAGCAGTATCGTTCTAACTGCGGTTGATCGTCGATGGTGACCGGCACGGATAAATCGAACGCCACTCCATCGACAATTTCGTGCAAGCGAGTGATCGGGATCGAAAACCGATCTATTGTATCGGCCAAGGCCGGGCCAATATCGTCACACTCCTGAATCGGCAAACGAGCAGGTGAAACCAGCGCTTTTTCTTCATTCAAATAACATACCAATCGACGCTCGATCCAGTCGTGCCATTGATCCACACGGGCTTTCTTGGTCGACGGTTCGCTTCCGTCTCCCCAATCGTCGACTAATCGTGCAAAGGCATAGAGCGCCATCATGCCTTGACGCCGTTCTGGCCGAAGCAAAGAAAACGATCGAATAAAATTGCTCCGACTGCGCTTAGCGATCGTCGAGCATTGGCGATAGGCGAAGTTCAGTTTTTGATTTCGGCTAAGATTTAGGATTGTGAGTCACCGATCATGCTAGTGCTCGAAACGCTTAAAGTATATCATCGACTCGAAGTGGATAACGACGAGGAGGAGCTTTGAAGATGAAGGCACGCAAAAATATAGAAAATTTGTCTTTGCGTGAGAACGCGACACGTTGACTCCAGACGTCGCCATGCTTTTGGCGAATGCGATCTAGAATCGCCAACCCTCCGCCGGCGAAGAGTCGGACATCGCGAGCCAACCAGGCTGGGACATGGTTTGTAAGTTCCCATCCGTCATAGAAGCGTTCACGGATTTCGATGAGCCATCGGATTGCGGCCCGCTGTAGTTCCGGAGTTTTTCGACGCTGCATAATCATCGCTTCGGTAACATTATCTTGCTTCCATCGAGAGCGAGGGAAATAGATCCGCTGATTGGCGGCGTCTCTCGAAAAATCCTGGCAGAAATTGGCCAACTGTAGACCAGTGCAGATTTGATCGCTCCAACGAAAACAATCTTGCGAATGAATACCGGCCATCTGCAAGAGGATACGTCCGACCGGATTTGCACTGCGGCGGCAGTAGTCTTCCAACGGTTCATCGCTTTCGTATCGATGAAGCGTTTGATCTTGTTGAAAAGCGGAAAGCAGCTCGTAAAACGGCTGCGGAGACAATTCGAAAGTTTGTAAGGTAGATCGCAATGCAATCATGACCGGATGCGTCGTGGAACCCCGCACACAAAGGTCGAGTTCCTTTTTCCACCAAGTCAATCGATTTTTCGCTTCTTCGACCGACGGAGATTCATCTGCCAGATCGTCTGACCAGCGGCAATAGGCATAGATATGATAGAGGTGACGGCGTAAATGGTTCGGCGTCAAGCGACTGGCGATCGAAAAGTTCTCGTAATGCGAAAGAGCCAATTGGCGGCAATAACTGCTCGCCTGTTCCGCATTGATTTCGGTTTTATTCAAGCCATGTGGCCCGAATTGTTGCCAATCCCGTTCAAGCCAAGGCGGGTGCCTATTTGGATTCAGATCAACGTGTCGCGGCATTAAAAAACTTTCGAAAGTAGAAAAGAGATCAGATTGTAAACAGTACAAAAATTAGCCGAAGGCCGTTCGGCCCTGGTTTCATACAATTAGCCGTTGGCCGCTAAGTCCGCAGCCCTCCAGAAACCGGAGCTAACGCTCAACGGCTAATTTTACTATACCCAGCCAATGCTTTGCCCCCACCAATGCAGACAAAGCACTAGCCATCGGCAGAGCTTTGCAGGATAATCGAGATCTGGTTTTTCGCATCGCCAATGGTGCGCAATCGTTTAAATACCGTTCGGATACCTTTTCGGGATTTTCATGCAAATCATTTTGGCTTCGCCTCGCGGATTTTGCGCTGGTGTCAATATGGCTGTCGAAAGCTTGTCGATGGCTTTGCGGCATTTCGGGCCGCCGATCTACGTCTACCATGAAATTGTCCACAACCAGTATGTCGTTTCAACCTTTCGCGACCAAGGGGCGATCTTCGTTAATGAGTTGAGCGAGATTCCGGAAAGCTCGAATGTTCTTTTTTCGGCACATGGAGTATCGCCTGAGATTCGCCGAATTGCGAAAGAACGAAAATTATTTACAATCGACGCAACATGTCCGCTGGTAACCAAAGTCCATCTCGAAGCAATTCATTTTGCGAAAGGGCATTACACAATCATTTTGATTGGCCATGACGGACACGATGAAGTCTTGGGGACGATGGGCGAAGCGCCCGAGGCCATCGTGCTCGTCGAAGATTGCAATGGTGTCGACGCGCTCGAGTTCACGCCCGATACCAAACTTGCCTACCTGACACAAACGACCTTGAGCGTTGACGACGCCAATAAAATTATCCGACGCCTTAAAGATCGCTTTCCCTGGATTGAAGGACCTAACAAAGAAGACATCTGCTACGCCACTCAGAATCGACAAGAAGCTGTTCGGTTGCTTTGCGAGAAAGCGGATATTGTCATTGTTCTAGGAAGTCAGAATAGTAGCAACAGTCAGCGACTACGCGAATTGGCTTCCGAATTTGGCAAGCCCTCTCATTTGGTGGATGGACCGAATGACCTGGATCCGACTTGGTTTGAAGAAGGACAGACTGTCTTTGTCACGGCAGGTGCCAGCGCACCGGAATCGGTGGTGCAAAGCACCATCGCCTGGCTGAAGGAGCGATTTAATGCTGAAGTTCACGAGGAAGTCGTGCGACGCGAAGAAGTCCGCTTCCCACTTCCAAGAGTACTCCGCGAGATAAACCGCCAGTCGGCAGCTCAGCAATGAAATCCGTGCTGTTGGTTTTGTTGTGCGCTCTGGCCATTTCACCACTGCTATCGATTCGTGAAAGTCTTTGGATCGACGAACTCCATTCGGCATGGACAATTTCGGGGGAATGGTCCGAGATTGAGCCGCGGGCCGCATCGGGTAATCAATCGCCTTTGTACTTCTATGGACTTAGAGCTTTCTCGACGGCTTTCAGGGCTTTCGAACAGACTGGTGTTGGCAACGAGGCGATCCTTCGAGCTTCGTCGCTTATCGGATGGTGGATGCTATGCGGTTTTAGTCTGCTAACGATTCATCGTCGCAATCCGATCGACGGCAAATGGGTGACGATGATGGTCATCGCTTTATGGCTTTGGATCGACCGCATCGGAGCGTTCTACGCCATCGAACTCCGTCCGTACATTTGGGTAGCGGTCTTAAGTTTGTTCGTTATGCAATCTGGTGCCAAACTTGCGGAGCAACCCAATCGACTCGGCATTGCATGGCTAATTGCGTCGTCGCTTGTTTTCTATCTACACTACACTTCGCTTATCGTCATAGGGCTTAGTTGGCTCGCAATCGTCGCAGCCATCGCATGGCGATGGACAAGTATAGAAAGCCCGCATCGACGGCCAATCGTCGGTTGGCGACTGGTCGAGATAGCGCTTCTATCACTGCTTTGCGCGCCAGGCTTGTTGCAGCTTAATGGCTCGTATCGCAATGTTCAGCAGTGGTCCAGCTTCGCAGGCGATGGGTCCTTAGTGAAACTCGTCGATATTCTTCCGTGGTGTTTTTGGATGTTGATTCCAACCGTCGCGTATACGACTCAAAAATGGTTGCGCGAACGACCGTCGCATGGGAGAACGCTTCGATCGGCAAAAGTACCGATGGCGATAGCTACGGAGTCTGGAAACGCCACCGATCCGTCCGCTTGGTTACTGCAACTTTTCGCCGTTGGTTTTGGTACGGTCTTGATCGCATGGCTGTTTACCTACTTGAATATTGCCCCTTTGATGCATCGTCGTTACGTCATTGGTAGCTACCCAGCGATTCTCCTTGCGGGGGCATTTTGCTTGGGTGGAATTCGCAATTCCAAAAGTGTATTGCTGGTTGGACTTGTGTCGGCTGGACTCTTAGCATATTGGCAGGGAACAACTTCCGAATGGTATGCTGGGCGTTGGATTGCTTGGCAGCGTCAAGAAGACTGGCGAGGGGCCGCCGTCGTTTTATCGGATCTACGCAAACCAAAGGAACCGATTTTTTTAGCGCCGATGCTCATCGAAACGACCGAAGCGAATGTACACAACACGAAATATTCGAGCTACTTCAAATTCGCTCTCGCAAGTCTGTATCGTGTTTCGGAGGCTGATTCCATTCAAATTCTTTCCAATAGCCGAATTCGTTGGAAGACCGATTTCTTAGAGTATTGTCGAGCGAACTCGCACGATGTCGGATGGATTGTCGCGAGGGTCGATGCCTCGGCTCTCGACGGTATCGACGCTGGAATGCAATCAAAAGACGCGGTAGAAATCGGGTGGAAATTTGAGAGAGTCTTCAACGGCGGGCGAGTTCAGGTTTTAAAAGTCGAAAAGCGTTAAGGTTTCAGGATTCTTACGGGTACAATAATCTTCAGATCGGTTTTTATGCATTCGCGAACGTACAGAACGATACTTCTAATGCCGCATTGGTTTCGAGGAATGATTGTCGTCATGATTGTCGTCATGATTGTTCTCGGTTGTCCGTTTTGGCTTGCAGTCGCAGAGCCGTCGGATCGCGTTGATGACGAAGCCGAACTGATTCGGTCGAGCCTTGAACTGCATGTCGAGCAGATGTTTGCGGATATGTCCGAGGAAGCTCGTCGAGGTTATCGATTTTTGACAGGCAAAGTCTATTTGCCGAACGATTTCAACGAACTTATTCTTAGTCGGCTTGACGAGCAAGAATTGGATACGCCGTTTCCAGATGCCCAACCCGTTTCTCGACGGCATGCAACTTGGCGTGCCTTTGGGATCTCTTCGCGACATGACGATGCTACCAAGCCGTTGCAATATGTACCGACCGAAAAAGGCGAGTTTGTCATGAATTGTTTCGCTTGCCACGGTGGGAATACATTGGGCGCGGTATTTCCAGGCGCCCCTAATTCGACCTACGCACTCGAGTCATTGATCGAATCGGTGAGAAAAATCAAAGTTGCCGAGAAGATTCCGTTGACTCACATGGATGTTGGTTCCATGTTCATGCCATTGGGGACAACGGTCGGTTCGAGCAATGCGGTTATGTTCGGCGTCGCCTTGATGAGCTTTCGAGACAAGGATCTGAACGTCTTGACGCAACCGCCATCGGCGATGAAGCATCACGATATGGACACGCCGCCGTGGTGGCATTTTTCGCGAAAGACGCACATGTATGCCGACGGCTTCGCAGATAAAGGGCACAAAGGGCTGATGCAATTCATGCTGGTTCGTCAGAATGGCCCCGAACGCTTTCGCGAGTGGACGCCTGATTTCGCCGATGTCTATCAATTCATATCGTCGATCAAGCCACCCAAGTATCCTCTTGCGACCGATCGCGCGTTAATCGCTAAAGGTAAGATCGCGTTTGACGAGCACTGTGCGCGTTGCCATGGAACGTACGGTGCTGATAAGAGCTATCCTGAACTGAATGTTCCAATGGACGAGATCGGCACCGATCCGTTGCGATGGGAATCGCTGACATCGCAATATCGAACAAACTACGGCGAAAGTTGGTTCGCCGACTACGGCGAGCAATCAACGATCGCGGCACCGGAAGGATATACGGCACCACCCTTGGACGGGATTTGGGCTACGGCACCTTACTTGCACAACGGCAGCGTACCAACGCTTTGGCATCTGCTGCATCCCGATGAGCGACCAGAGTTATGGCGTCGCGTGGCGTTGAGTTTGGATACTGCTAAAATCGGCTTCAAAATCGAAACACCAGCGTCGGTGCCAGACAAGTTGAACAACTACGAACGACGCTGGTATTTTGATACCCAGCGATTTGGAAAATCGGCGGCAGGCCACGATTTTCCAAATCGATTATCGGAAGAAGAGAAACTAGCCGTATTGGAATACCTCAAGACCCTCTAGTGAAAATCATGGTCGGGTCGATCGCCTTCGGCCCGCGATACCAAGGCGCGAAGGGTTGTTCCATCGACCGATTCGGAAAAGAAGTGGACGCTTCCGTCCGCCATGACCGCATGGACACCGCCGATGTGGAACGAGAATGGCTCGTCATTCAACCCGCAGTTGTTGGTATCCCATGTACACTTTGGAATCCCCTTGGTTCCATCAGGACCACCGAGAGGGACGCGATTCTGGTTGATAAATTTCTTGTTAGGAGAGGTTGTCGTACTATTGGGTGGTCCTGAAACACCGCTTCCGGCTGCATCTGGATCGGCCCAGCGATGCACTGTACGCTTTCCGCCCAGCGCCATCGCTCCGTCGAGATCGGCAACTGTCGGATTTCCTGGTCGTGTTTCTCCAGCAAAGACTTCATCTCGTTTCGAATTTGTTTTCCAAGCTACTGACGCATGCGTGCGTCCGGTGTCTTCGATGAAGAACATGGTTTGAGAGGTTCCATCTATAATGCTCGCTAGTGGAGCAGGTAGCAGAGCGAGCGCACCGTCGGCTTGGTCGTATCGATTTCGAAATTGAGTTACCGGATCGATATCGGTATAGCAGGTCGCATAGTAGTCGACGCTGCCGTAGCCGCTTGGATCCAACGCATTTCTTCCACCTGCCAATGGACTTGACGGGCATCGAAAAACTGGGATCGAAACCTTGGATGCCATTTGGTTATCCGGTGCTCGAAGGTCATTGTAGGCGTACGAGAAATTCATCATGTTGTACGACGCAGTCTGCTCAATCTGTGGCAAGATCGCCATGAAAACACTCGAATGATAAAGGGCGACTTCCTTGCGTCCCATCGCCTTATCAGCCGCCGATATCTTTACTTCGCCCGTCGGAAACAATCCCGTCGAGTCTAGCCCTTCACCTGCCGAAGGAATCAATTTATACGACGATTCATAGTTCATTACTGCCAATCCCATCTGCCGCATGTTGCTGGAACAGCTCATTCGTCGAGCTGCTTCGCGAGCTTGTTGGATCGCTGGTAATAAAAGGCCAGCCAAGATGCCAATGATGGCGATCACGACCAAAAGCTCTACCAACGTGAATCCGAGATTTCCTCGCGTTCGACCATTCCTTCGAGACATAAACTTTTCTCCCTTTTTTGAAGTCGTTCGGAAGCAAATCCCACCTTCGTTGGCAGAACAAACTCTTGTTTCCGAAACAAGAACTGCATGGGGGAGCATGCTATTGCCTTCACATGAACTCAACCAGTCAAAAGCGATGAAGGTTTGTAGTGATTTGTGTGAAGAATTGATGAAGCCGGGACCTTGGAAGAAATGCTTTGCGAACTTAGACTAACAACGTTTTCCATAACGATTCTCTCTTTCGCCCATGCACTATGAATAAAGCTCCAAAGTCAGCCATTACACCGACTCGTCAAGAAGATTATCCCGAGTGGTATCAACAAGTCATCAAAGCAGCCGATCTTGCCGAGACCTCGGCTGTTCGCGGCTGCATGGTGATTAAGCCGTGGGGATACGCCATTTGGGAAAATATGCAACGCGTGCTTGACAAGATGTTCAAAGACACCGGGCATCAGAACGCGTATTTCCCACTCTTTATTCCGATGAGCTTTCTCGAAAAAGAAGCCAAGCACGTCGAAGGCTTCGCCAAAGAATGCGCCGTCGTTACGCATCATCGCTTAGAACCAGACGGCAAAGGCGGCTTGCAACCTGCCGGTCCGCTCGAAGAACCGCTTATCGTTCGACCGACCAGCGAGACGATTATCGGAGCGACCTACGCAAAGTGGGTTCAGTCGTATCGCGACCTTCCGATCCTTATCAATCAGTGGGCCAACGTCGTTCGCTGGGAAATGCGAACGCGGCTTTTTCTTCGCACCACTGAATTCCTTTGGCAAGAAGGACATACGGTTCATGCTACCTCCGACGAAGCGATGGAAGAAACGCGTAAGATGCTCGACGTCTACGCTGACTTCGCCGAAAACTATATGGCCGTACCGGTTATCAAAGGAGAGAAAACGGCTGGCGAACGCTTTCCAGGTGCTGTAACGACCTTGTCGATCGAAGCCATGATGCAAGATCGTAAAGCTTTACAAGCAGGGACTTCGCATTTTCTCGGCCAAAATTTTTCGAAAGCCCAGGAGATCAAATACCAAGATCAAAACGGCCAAACGGTCTACGCTTGGACGACAAGCTGGGGTGTCTCGACACGCCTGATCGGAGCCCTCATCATGGCTCATTCGGATGACGATGGCTTAGTCTTACCGCCAAAGTTGGCTCCTTCGCAAATCGTCATTATGCCGATCTATCGCGACGAAACGCAGCGAGCCGAGATTCTCGCGTATTGCCAATCCCTAAAAGCCGAGTTGAAGGCAATGCATTATTCCGGCGAAGCGATTCGCGTCGACATCGACGACCGCGACCTTCGAGGCGGTGAAAAGAAATGGTATCACGTCAAACGAGGCGTTCCAATTCGGCTCGAAATCGGGCCTAAAGATCTCGCCGCACAAGCTGTCTTCATGGGGCGTCGCGATACGGGCGAGCAATCGGGAATGCCACGCGCTGAGTTCGTCAAACGAACCACCGAATTACTCGATGCGATACAAGATAATCTTCTGCAACGCGCGCGAGCGATGCGCGAAGCCAATACGGTAACGATTACCAACGAACCTGACTTCCGAGCCTACTTTCAAAGCGATAGCGAAGAATCGACGAAGATCCAAGGCGGATTCGCGATATGCCATTTCGCCTCCGAAGCCGCCGTCGAAAAAATCCTTCAAGAATTGAAAGTGACCATCCGCTGCATTCCGATCGATAGCGTTAAGACCCCAGGAAAATGTTTCCTCACCGGTCAACCGACGGAGCTTCAAGCGATCTTCGCTAAAGCGTATTAGAGTTGAGAGTTGAGGGTTGAGGGTTGATCCGATGACAATGTGCGCGGATCGGCGCTCGCGGCTTGTTGTTTTCATAACCCGAAGCGATCGCGAGGGAACGAACGCATCCACTCGCTTACGCTTCGGGTTATCATTGATCCATTCAATCTATGCGAATCCGGCGGCTAGTGCCGATTCGCTCACTTTCGACCAGTCACCTGAACGTCAGCATCGAATACACGGCATCGAACCATTTTTTCCGAACCAATCGAAAATCCATTGACATCCACCGAATCGCGCCCGAAAAACTTCGTTGCTTGGCTACAACTCGTTCGGCTCCCGAACGTGTTTACGGTCATCGCGGACGTTTTAGCGGGTGCGATGCTTGGGCACGTTAGTTGGACTCCTTGGCCATTAATCGCAACACTCGGCGTATCCGCTATCGGATTATATTGGGCCGGGATGATTTTGAACGACGTTTTTGATATCGAAAAAGATCGCCTCCAAAATCGAGGACGACCGTTGGCCGATGGTCGTATCGCCATTTCGACAGCTCGACGAGTCGCTTATGCGCTGATGTTCTTTAGTATCATCGCTTCGTTCGTCGCCACCATGTTTTACTCCGCAATCCTTCCAACGATCGCAGCCTCGTCTTGGCAACGCTATTCAACACCGTGCATCGCGATCGGATTGGGCTTAACGATATGGCTCTACGACGGACCGCTCAAAGCAACCGTCATCGGACCGATCTTGATGGGTTTGTGCCGCGTCGGAAGCATCCTGTTGGGGATCTCGATCGGCTGGTGGTTAGAACCGTTGCAACCTTGGAATGCTGCCCATCTTTGGATGGCCGCGATCGGGCATGGCGTTTATGTCGCCGGGATTACGTGGGCAGCTCGACGCGAAGCCGAAGCAAGTCAGACATGGACACTCGGCTTTGGATGGTGCCTTTGCGCAGTCGGAATCGCCATGCTGGCAAGTGTCAGTGCATTCGCGCCTGCTGGAATGATCATGCACCTTGATCCTCGGACGAGCTATCCGATTGCCATCGTATTGCTCGCCTTGCCTTGGGCCAAACGCGCTTGTTTTTCGGTCATCACCCCTAGCCCAAATACGATCCAAATGGCGGTCAAACAAGCGATCCTCTCGATCATCTTTTTTGACGCTATACTAACGCTCCAGTTTGGCGGTCCGTGGCCTGCAATTGCAGTCTGCTCTTTAATCGTTCCGGCGATGATTCTCGGACGCTTCCTTCGATCGACATAAGGACACTTTGATCTATGGCCAATGCGCCGCTCTATCTTATTTCAGTACCTGGACTCCGTTCGCAAGACGTTGCGCGCATGGACAAGCTTCGTCAGTGGACAGCCGCTGGCGAACAGACGTCGCTAGCTGCGAGTTTTCCTGCCGTTACCTGGCCAGTTCAAGCGAACATGCTGACCGGTAAGCTTGCCAAGGATCATGGCGTGATCGCCAACGGATTTTTCTGGCGAGATACCAATCAAGTTGAAATGTGGACGGCTTGGAACGACAAGATCCAGCAACCGCAACTTTGGGATCAGCTTCATCAAGGGCCATCGCCTAAAAAGTCTGCCGTCTGGTTTCCGATGCTCAGCAAAGGATGCGGTGCCGACAACATTTGCATGCCAGCTCCGATTCATAATCCCGACGGAAGCGAATCGCTTTGGTGCTACACAAAACCGATTGAACTTTATGGCGAGCTTCGCGATGCGCTTGGTCATTTTCCACTAAAACATTTTTGGGGACCTTTGGCGGGCATCCCGTCGAGCAAATGGATCACGCAGTCGGCAGCGTTCGCCGCTCAAAAATTCTCGCCCGACTTTTTCTATGTCTACGTCCCACAACTCGACTATGCCGCACAGAAAAGTGGACCAGACAGCCCAGGTGCCTTGCAAGCCGTCGCGGAACTCGATGGTCTCTTGGATGAATTCTTTCAGGCCGTGACCAATTTAAACCCGAAGGCGACATTCATCGTCGTCAGTGAATACGTCATCACCGAAGTCCAGCACGTGCTCTATCCTAATCGAATGTTGCGCGAGGGAGGTTTGCTCGAAACGCGTCCCGAGCAACCTGACAAGCCGCTCGAACAGCTCGATTTTTCAGCCAGTCAAGCCTGGGCCTTGGTCGATCATCAATTCAGCCATATCTTCGTCCGCGATCGCGACACATCCGTGATTCAACGAGCCGTCGAACTCTTTCAAAATCAACCGGGAGTATCCGAAGTTTTGGCAGGCGAGCAACTTGCCAAGTATGGTTTGAATCACGAACGAAGCGGCGATGTGGTCGTCATCTCCGAACCGACGAGTTGGCAAGCTTACTATTGGTGGCAAGACGATATGCTTGCACCAAGTTATGCGAGAACCGTCGACATTCATCGCAAGCCCGGCTACGACCCGGTCGAGCTGCATTTCGATCCAGTGAATCGCTGTATCCCGCTCGACGCCACGCTCATTCGAGGAAGCCACGGAGCACCGCCGGTTTCATTGAACATGGTCGGCGTCGCCGTTTCCAATCGAGCCGGAATCCTCGGCGATCAACCGCTCCGCGACATCGACATCTTCAGTCGAGTCATCAACGCTCTCGGGTAATAGTCTGGAAAATACACGTTATTTCCTTAACTATTTCAATAATTTTAGCGGTTCGGCGCAAGCCGTCCGGTACGAGCTTCGATGTAACTCACCGGATTGCTTGCGCAATTTCGCTACGAATGGGTTAACGCCGGGTGGCACGCTCTGAGTCTTCGAAGGGCGTGTTTCATGCGACCACGCCCTTCGAAGACTCAGGGACGTGCCACCCAAGTTCGCGAAATATATTCTTGACGGCCTTCTTACGTTATTCTTTTGCTACTCATTCAAGAGAATGTTAAAAATTGTGCTGTAATGGTCGGTCCAAAGACCTATGCCAGGCCAATCGCGATCGACGGCCAACGTTGTCTCTTTCCCAGTGGCAGGGTCGACAACCGTTCGAAGCTCCGGAAGCATCGGAGTTTGGTCGAGGAAACCTCGATCGTTCGTGATGATAAAGTAATGGCTGCGTTCGATAAAATGTTGCGATTGGCTTTCGCGGTAGATGTGGGTGTACGGCAAGTCGAGAACTTGTTCGGCAGCGTTCTTGACGATCGGATAGAGATTGAGGAACGTGTTGGTGATATGAATACAGACGAATCCATTGAGTGAGCCATCGGCATTTTTCTTGAGGTGTCGACGATAGATTTCAAATGCTTCGCGAGTGAGCAAATGGGCCGGGACAGAATCGCCGCTGAAAGCGTCGAGTACAATCACGTCATAATTTTGCGGTGGTTCTCTTTCCATCGTCAATCGGGCGTCACCTAAGCGGACGTCGATGGCTTTTCCCAATCGTTTTTCGTAATCGGGAAGATACCAAAAGTTATTTCTCGCGATCTCTTCGACTAACGGATTAATTTCGTAGAGCACACATTCATCGGCTTCTCGATTGCCTTCTGCTGCTCGCGCGTAGGAAGCCAGCGATCCAGCTCCAAGTCCAACGACGGCCAGCTTCAGCGGCTTATCACGAAATGGCCCTTTCAAACAATAGTCGAGCGTTAATCCAACGCCGCTCTGGTGGCTGTAGTAGGTCAGCGGAATATTTCGTTGCGATGGATCCATCAACTGGCGACCGTGAAGGATACTTCCGCTCCAAAAGCTGCGATGACTGTGCCTTTGGTCGCGGAATATCCCTAAGTTTTGCTCAGCGGGAATTACTTCAGTGTAGCGACGTTCAGAGACTTGAACTGTCCCATAGAAATTTCGATCTTTTAGAATGATTCGTTTCTGAACACCGTATTCATCGCTTGGCGGTGATCGCCAATCCATCGGATCGACGCACAAGATCGCGAGCAACGTTGCGAGCAGCCCCAAACCGAGTGCGCCTCCCGAGCTGATTTGGTTCGCGCGCCGCTTCCAAATCAAGTTCGACACCGCTACATAAAACGCCAGTCCAAAGCTAACTATGAGACCGAACGTCCACTCGTGGTACTCGACAAAATACGGGGTCGCAATCAATGTAATGAACAACCCTCCCAACGCTCCACCTGCAGCGATCATCAGATAATACTCGGTGATAAACTTCGAATTGCCCGGTCTCAGGCTCACTAATTCGCCATGGCAGACCATGCAGATACAGAACATCGTCCCGAAGTGCAGTATCAAATCCGGAATGAACGATAGTTCAAGATCCAGAATGGTCAGCCCCGCAATACCTAAGACGCAAAGGCCACTCCATAACTCTCGAATATACCAACGTGGATGGTCGAAGCAAATGATAAACGTAAGCAGATAGAGGGCCAGTGGAACGATCCACAAAAAGGGGACCGTCGCGATATCATGACAAACGTGATTCGTCGTCGCAATAAACATGAGCGATGCGATTCCAGAGAGTCCGATCCACGCGATGTGCTTCCAGTAGTCTATAGTCGAATCCGCGCCGCCTTTCGAAGGGTTCTCCGATGCCGGTTGCTCGTCTATGTTCTTCTCCTGTTCATCGACGATACGGCTGACCTTCCAAGCGCTGATCGTGCAAAAGATCGCGAACAACCAGAAGCCAACCATCCAAAAATATCCCATCGTCCGAAGTTCGAGATAAGGCTCGAACAGGAACGGGAAAGATCCGAGCGCAAGAAAAGATCCGAAGTTGGAAAGCGAAAACAATCGATAAGGAGAACGCATGGGATAGGCGTAACTAAACCAAGCTTGGATAAGCGGTCCTGTCGTCGATAGGACCAAGTAGGGTAGTCCAACGCAAATCAAGAGCACCAATAGGATCCGGGACGTCGGGTCTTCGTGGCCATCGGGCTTCAAAGCATTCATCGGAATCACGAAGATCGACATGAACGATGCCAAGACGAGCAGCACCACATGGAGTTTGACTTGTGTCGTCATCCGCAGTCGACTCGCCAATAAATGGGAATAGACGTAACCGAGGAAGAGTGTGGACTGAAAAAAAAGCATGGCCGTCGTCCAGACAGCCGGACTGCCACCGAACCAAGGCAATATGAACTTGCTGATAAGCGGTTGGACTTGAAAAAGCAGAAATGCGCTTAGGAAAATCGTAACTGATAGCCAAAGTGCCAGACCGAGAGAATTAGTGGATTTCATCGATTGAGAAGTAAAAGTTGAGTCGAGAATGATGGTTGATTGATCGACGTATTCTTGCACAAAGTGCACGTTATCCGTAGACCGAGTAACTGATAATGTACACGTTTTCAACAGTCCAGGCGCTGCTACACGCCAAAGATGTGTTCGACGTTCCCACGAAGGATTTGATTCCCCAGGGCGATACAAGCATCTTCGCTCCACCGACGCTCGATGGCGAAATCTTCGGCTAAGACGCGGGCTAGGATTCGGCGGTACATGCTAAATTTCGGCAAGATGAATTCGAGTTTATAAGCGTCGCTGTAATAGCCGATCTGCTTGGTTCGCGGGATGGCTTCGATGCGTGCACTCAAATCGCGATAGATAATGCTCGGTGTGTTGCTGTACCACCAATGGCCATTGGTGACGACGTTTGGAAAGATCCAGGAGTAATCGACTAGCTCTTGATTGGTGACTGAAGCGAGTACCGATATCGGAAACGTGACGCTGGGGAAGGCGTTAAAAAGTTTCGCATATTGAATCATCGACACGCGGCTATCGAACAAATCTTGGCCTTGAAAAACACCGCCCGGATAAACTTGACGATTGACACCGATCATCAGGTCAAAAGGGAGTTGGTATTCGGCGCAGTGACGGGCCAGCGCCCAGAAGGTCCATCGCGACAGAATTTCGCGGGCTTCGGTAGTTGCCGAATAGTCGCTGTTCTTTAAAACCGTAGCCAGCGCATTTTCGGCTGTTGCGTCTGAAACTTCGCTCGGCGAAAAATCAGGCGGCAAGGAAATCGCACAAGCTCGAACACCGTTCTTCGAAAAGTGATCGAAGAGATAGCTGATCGCTTGGGTTAATGAACTGAGGTTGTTCACCGATAGCGTCGTGCATTTTTCTAGTCGGGCTACAACCGTCGGTTTGGCCAGATGGAAAACAAGATCGTCGGCTCGCAAACAAGGAACGTATCGCTTCAAATCAAAACCTTGCAGGGGGTCGTCGAAATCGTTCGTCAAAAAGATCGATTCGACACCGCTGCGCTTGAGGACTTGGTCTTCCCAGTCGGCCGATTGACAGATTTTTTCGGACTGATCGTACAATCTTTCCCAATTGCCCAAGTCGATGCGTTCTTCGGTCCAATCGAAAAGCTCGCGGCAGAGATCGAGCATCCATGACCATTGGACAGTATTGTCGATCGCCCCCAAGTGCTTCATTAGTCGCGAAACTTTTTCGCGAGGATCGAGAACAAGGTTGGGTTCGATCTGTTCGCGAGGCATGCCCGCCGAATGGGCTAGTTCGGTGTAGTAATGATAGCCAAGCAAGTCAGCCAGATTCTGGCTGGCCGGAGAATGCGGATTAATATGAGAATGCGGGTCGATGAGGACGGTTTTCTTGAGTTCGTCATGAATGCGCGATGCGAGTGAAGTTGTCATGTGGAATCAAAAATTTGCGTGGATGGATCAATATCGGTTAAACTAACGTAGTCGGCTCGCGCAGCGGCGGCAACCAATAATACCGAAGAAATGGATAGAGCGATATGAGCGATGAAGTTCCAGAGGGTGAGCGCCCAATGCCGCAAATGGGGGTGACTCCACTTACGGTATCGGGCAAATCGGTATTGGTTTCGACGCTGACGAGCCTAAGTGTTGTACTGGTTCTTTTGATGGCGTTGCGTTGGGTTTTGCCACCGTTGCTCGAAGCGTCACGCTACTCGTGGTACCGCGGTCAATTGAAAGCTGAGCATGAAGCGGCTGGAGAAGAGTTGCGAAATGTTTCTCTCGATGGCTTGTCGCGGATTTCTGAGTTAGTCAGCCAGCGAGTTACGCCGAGCGTTGTACATATCGACGTCAAGCATTCGGTCGATGCTCTGGTTGCGAAAGGTCAGAAGCTAGGGCTTAATCTTGAAGACTTCGACGGCTTGAAATCCGACGGCCAAGGAAGTGGAGTGATTGTCGATAGCGATGGTTACATCCTGACCAACTTTCACGTTTTAGAAGATTGCGAGATTATCGAAGTGCGCTTTAGCGATGATTCTCGCAGCGAAGCGCGAATCGTAGGTTTCGATCGTGCGCGAGATCTTGCCGTGCTGAAGGTAAAGGAAATCGATTTGCCACCCATCACATGGGGAGACAGCGACACGACCATTGTCGGAGCACCCGTCTGGGCGGTCGGCAGTCCATTTGGACTACACGGTTCGATCACCTTTGGCATTCTCAGCAGCAAGCATCGCGTCGATTTGAGCGATTCTCGATATCAACACTCGACGACGAATCGTATTCAACCTCGATATAGCGATTTGATGCAAAGCGACGTGGCCGTCAATCCAGGAAACAGCGGTGGGCCCTTGGTCAACGGCAAAGGGGAGCTGGTCGGAATCAATACTGCCATTCTCGGTGAATCGTATCGCGGAGTGAGTTTTTCGATCCCCAGCAACATCACGAAAAAAATATATGACGAGATTCGATTGAAAGCTCCGTTGTCGGGCGGTTGGCTTGGCGTTCAATTGGATGACGTCACCAAAGATGGCAAGCATTTGAAAGCGGATGACGAGTCATCGGCCATCGAAGGCGCGATCGTCGTCGGCTTTGCAAACTTCGGGCAATCACCGGCGCGGAAAGCCGGTGTCCGTCGAGGCGATATCGTAGTCGGCTTCAACAAGCAACCGATTCGCCACTATAAGGAGCTGATCGAATTCATCGGAAAAGCCGGCGGTGGATCGAAAGTGAAACTAGAGGTTCTGAGGGACGGATCGAGAGAATCAATAGACATCGAGCTCGGTACAAGGCATGTCGAGCTAGAGGTCGTAACAGCAAATCAAGGGAATTGAGTAACTGGTAAAAAATAGCGTCGGGTCGCGAGATGGCAGCATACCTTTGTCGACAATGGACCGGTGTATCGCTTGCAAGACTGTCAACCATTTTTGGGCTCGAGCATCCTGACAGCTCGTCGAATCTTGTACGTCGTGCAAAGCGGCGCGATGAAGAATCCTTAGAATATCAGAAAACCATCACGTTGCTCGAAACCAAACTTGGTTTTCAGTTTTCATTGGTGTGAAGTATTTATTTCTCACGCGGTCGGCGGGGTGGCAACTCCCTTTCTGGGTGGCACGTCCCTGAGTCTTCGAAGGGTGAGGTGAAGTTACGGACTGTCTATCGACTTATTCGATCGACAAGAGATGGCTTTGTGCATTACAATTATTATTGACGTCAGTTTAAAGTGCCAATATGCTTCAAGGTGCTTAATGCCAAAATCGATATTCCAGAAGAACAGATTTTGCAGTCACTTGACCAGCTTTCCCCGAGCGCTCTCAAAGAAGCGCTGCGCCGTCTCTTGCCCAGTCCGTCCTATCTAGAGACAGCAGTGGAGTTGAATCGTACCAGAATCGAAGCTCTGGCGAAGACGAGAGGGCTTGACTGGAATTCACTCAGTGAGGAGCAGCGAGAAACGCTTGTCAACGAAATTTTACACGAATAGAAGCTGCCTATGCGCGCAGTGCTGGACACCAACGTCTTGATCTCTGGATTGCTCTGGCGAGGGAATGCCTATCAGTGTATCCAAGCCGCTGAAGCTGGATTGTATCAGTTGGTCGCGGCAGATGAAATTTTTACGGAGCTATTCGAAAAGCTCGTCGAGAAGTTTGGGAATACTCAGGAAGAAGCCCAAGTCAGCATTGAAGGTTTACGCAAAATTTCGATTTTGGTTTCGTTAGTCAGTCAATCGGGTTGGGTTCGTGACGATCCCGATGACGACAAGTTCGTCCACCTCGCCAATTTCTCGATCGGCTTTCGAGCATTCGTCGGTAGGTTCATGTCGACAACTAACGTCGATCGATAGTCTTCGAGGTGCCGCCTCAAGCGTTGATATCCGACGACCTGCGCCGAAATGCTTCTTGCTCTCGCAATATAGGCCATCCAACCGCACATCTGTTCTTCAGTATCCAAACTGTGTGATATTGGCTTGCGTCTAGGCGAGAAATTGCCGGATGCCGTTTTCGACTCTCAGATTCTAAGGATAAAGTCAAGAATATCTTCCGTAAACCATGGTGGCACGCCCCGAAGTTATTTTTGACGTAAACCTAAGTGTTCCCGAAAACGTCGCTTTTAGGTACGGTGAATCAAACCTTTTTCCAGATTTCTATCTATATTGGTGAGATGATTAAAACTTCCTTCTTCTGTTTCACACCGCTGAACACGCTCATGACAAAACTGCGATCTGTTGAGATTTATTTTCTATTATTGGGGCTCTTGATCGGAATCGGTCAGCCAGGTCATGCCGAAGATGGCAAAAAGGCGTCGCCCGGTATTGTTGCGACCAAACCAGCCAGCGGGATTTCGGTTCCGATCGAAGGTGGTTTTATGGTTCCTTACTCGGTGACGATACCTGGAACCAAAGTTAGCTTCGAGATGATCCCGATTCCAGGCGGAATTTTTAAGCTAGGTTCACCGGAAAGCGAAACGGGAAGAAGCGAAGACGAGGGGCCGCAGGTCGATGTCGAAGTGCCGCCGTTTTGGATGGCCAAGACCGAGCTGACTTGGAGCGAGTACAAATTGTTCATGTCGCTCTACCAGATTTTTAAGAAGTTGCATTCGAACGGAATTCGAAAGGTGACCGACGACAATCGAGTCGATGCGATCACCGTTCCAACGCCGCTTTACGAAGCTAGCCACACGTTCGAGTTTGGTGACGACCCTCAACAGCCCGCCGTCACGATGACGCAGTATGCTGCCAAGCAGTACACCAAATGGTTGTCTGGCATGACCGGTGTTCAATATCGACTGCCAACAGAGGCCGAGTGGGAATATGCGGCGCGCGGTGGTACGCAAACGGTGTATTCCTTTGGCGACGACGAAAAGCAGCTTAGCGACTACGCCTGTTTCGAAGGAAACAACGCAGGTGGACCGAGCAAAGTGGGTCAAAAGAAGCCGAACGCCTTTGGACTTTACGACATGCACGGCAATGCTTGGGAATGGACGGTCGATGGCTATAGCGAAGACGGATTTGATGCGATCGGAACTGGACCAGTAAATGTCGACAAAGCCTTGCAACGACCGACCTCGGCTTATCCACGATGCGTTCGCGGCGGTGGATGGCAAGATCCTGCCGAGCGTTGTCGGAGCGCGGCTCGAATGGGTTCCGAAGACGAAGATTGGAAAGAAGAAGATCCGAATGTTCCGCTCAGTCCTTGGTGGTACACATCCGATCCAGCAAGAAGCGTAGGGATGCGATTGACGCGATCGTTCAAAGCATTGGACGCAGAGCAGCTCAAGTTGTTCTGGGAAATCGACAATGAAGACATTGCATTGGATGTCCAATTGAGAATCGATGAAGGGCGCGGATCACTCGGCTTGCCCGTTCCTGAACTGGCCGAAGAGCTTCAGTGATTGTAAGGTTCCCCAAGTGAATCGCTCGAAAATATCTTCCGGGTCTTTCCGCGTTTGTGACGTTTTTTTCGCTTCCACCGGACGGCTTGCGCCGTACCGCTACGAAAGTAAGTGGCATTGGGCGCAAGCTGCGGGCTATCGACTTGCTGTGCTTCCGCTCAATGCGCTGCTTTTCCTCGAAATTGTGAACAGAAGAGCCGGCGTCTATCGCCGTGCCGCTTACATTTCCCTCATTCCTCATTCCTCATTCCTCATTCCTCATTCCTCATTCCTCATTCCTCATTCCTCATTCCCCATTCCCCATTCCCCATTCCTCACTGCGCTGAGCTTTGCGAACCTTTGGGTGAGGCACCAATTCGGAGGCCTTCGGGCATCGGCCTAGCGGCGGTCATATATCCTTCTTGAAACAACAGTTCCTTGAGTTGTCGAAACGTTTCGAAGCTGTTCGGATAGACCCAGGCGGTGACGGTAGTTTCGCGAGCAGGGTAGCTTGACATTTCAATTCGCAATCGGCCGTTGCTTCCAAGCGATTGTTTAATCGGTTCCAGATTCACTTCGGGGGTTGTATCCAGTTCAAATTTATCGAGTTCGATCATTTGAGCCATGGCGGTCGCTCCGCCGTTGCTGACAAGGCCGCGTTTTGAAACCAACACGTAGGTCATCAAATATCCTTCGACCGGTCCAAGTTGCTCTTCGATTTTTTCGCGACGTGTCGACCGCGAGACTGCTGCCTTGGCTTCTACTTTGAGCATCGCGACCATACGATCCCATGGAATGACCGAAACCATCCCGTCGCGGACCATGATATGGAGCTCTTTTCCAAAGACCGTTTTCGCCATCGGTGTCGGAAGGTGTTGAAGAATAATCGGAGGCTTTTCAGTCGACTGGACTTCACCTTGCTGCTTGAGTAATTCGGCGAGCTGTTTTTCCATAGCGCTGAGGGCTTGTTGCTGCGCAATCTCTTCGCGCTGATGGTCGTCGAGTTTTTGAGACTCTTCGTCGAGGGTAGATTTCTGCATCAGAACCTGCTGGAGAATCGCATCGCGTTCTGCGTTTCGATATGCGACTTCCATCGTATGTTCGAGAAGTTGCTCTTCTTGCCGCGCAAGATCCTTTTCGATATTGACGGCCGTCGCGACCGGATCTTCGAGTTCTTCGGTGGCTTGTTTGATACGCTCGGCAGAAATCTGTTTAGCGGCGGTGTGCGTTCCGGTACTGACGATGACAACCAAGATGATCAGAATGCCGACCAAATTGGCAACGGTGTCGAGGAAGGCATCGTCGCCGACGGTCAGGTCATCTTTTCTACGTTTGGTCATGGCTTTGGAGTGCTATCGGAGCGGCTGTGGATCGACTCCCAGCCCACTTCCATCGAGGATTTTTTGAAGTCGTTGAACGCTTGTTCCAGCGTCGGGCGCGTATTCAACGTTTAACTTGGGTTGCCAATAGCCACCTGCGACGGCCACGCCCCACGCTTCGACATGGGCTTCGATGGCTTTTTCGAGTTGTAGGCCAGCCGCGCTCGGCCCGATACTTAACGGGACAACCGATTCCACTTGATGCTTTCCATCATCGCGCATGACCAGCCAACGATCGGACATCGCGACAATGGTGATCGGCCGAGAGACCATCGTGCCGTTGGTCGAGCGTCGAGTCGAGGTCCATGTCCGGACTGGCGGGCGCGATTTTTGATTTGCATCGTCGGATGATTTTTGTTTCGTGTTGCGAGGTGAAAGATCGATCGACGGGGAAATGTTGGGCGTGGTGTCCGAGTTCGGTGGAGGTGTTTGGCTTGGATCTTGGCTGCTCGGTGTCATCGAAGAGAACGAATTGGATGTGCTAGCCGACTGAGCCGATCCGGAGTTGGATGTTTGCATCGACATGTTCGGTTGAGCCGAAGGGTAGGTTGGCGAACCGGGTTGTCCGGCTGAAGAGCCAATATTTCTAGCGGAGGGATTGTTGAGTTGCGATGCGTTCCCATGTTGGGCTGAATTCGTAGTCGCGTTGTCGGCTGTGACAGGGTCTTGCCAATCGTCGTTCGATCGACTTAATCCGTTCGCTTTCAAGTCACCTGACGAAACCATCGAACCTTGTAAGGCAGATTGTTGCATTCGCTGAATATCTTGCTGGGTCGAGGCCGAGGGATTGGTATTCGTGGTGCCTCCTGGTTTAGTCGACGTGCCTGGCTTGAGTTCATTCGAGCTTGGCGGATTTTTTTGAGTTCCCGCATAGCCGCCTTGCCCGGCGTAAGGCGGAAGTTCCGAGACCATCTTCCAATCGGGTGATTCGTTCGAGTTGGCGATGTCGCTATCGATCGAGGACCAATCGGTGCTTACAGGTCGGCGAATATTTGGATTTGAATTCGAGCCTCCGAGATCGGAAGCATTATCGATGGCGTCGAGGGCTTCGTCCCATTCGTTTTCAAAACGGTATTTTCGCGGCATCGCAGCGATCAGCGCCATTTGACGCTGTCGAGCAACTTCAAGGTTGTCAATAAGTTGCTGCGAGAGCCCGGGGACAGATGGAGGGAAGGCGAGCGGCATCGACTGGTCAATCAATTCATACCCAAACTGATCGTCCCATGCTTTCATCGCCGATCGCGCCAGTACGTAAGCTTTGATTCCATCGGGACGGACCAGCAATAATGGGTAAGGAGAAACTGCGTAAGAGGCTGTTGGATCGAGACGCTGAAAAGCCGATCGGATTAGTCGAAGGCTCGCGTCGAGCGGATTTCCGGGACCGTGCGGCGGTTTAAGATCCTCGATTGAAATTGCGACACCTTCGGGCTGAATAATCACCGCATGTTGCGTGCATTCTAAGTAGATGGGACGGCGTGTCGTTCCGGTGTTCCCGGCATACGGCAAGATCGCAAAGGCTGGTGGAGTCTTTTCGGCTTTCGAGCGAATTGCATCGAGTTTCGCTTGTTCGTCGCGAAGCTGTTTTTCAAGGATGGCTGAACGTTCGGCTTGTTCGGCTTGTTGTGGAGCCGTGCTCGTTGACTGGTCACGAATGGCACCGGCAACTTGATCGAGCTGTTTTAGCTCGTCCATCAGTCGAGCGATATGATCTTCGATAGCGGCCAGTTGCGAACGGCGATTATCGATTGCTTCTTGTTGCTTCTTTCGCTGAGCCTTCATTTCTTCCGAAGCGACTTCGACCATATCTGAAGCTTCGAGGAGAGCATCTTCCTCGGCTTGCAAGTTTTGTTTGGCCGAAGCCGAAGCTTGGCTGACAACCAGCACCAGGATCAGCACGAGTGCGCCCATGGTGCAAACGAGGACGGCCAAGAATGGGAAGAGTGCTGGCGCGAAGCTATCGGCCCGCAGTCGACGGGATCGGCTTCTCATGCCGCTCTCCTCAAGTTCTCATTCGATGGAGGCGGAACATTGGCCCGGCGGATCTTCGGAACCTGAAGATGCCCCGCCCGCTCCATTTGGGTACCCAAGACAGCGACAGCCTCGATCAAGCAAATCGCGACTTCGTGGAATCGATCGACGTTGGTCATTCGAGCCAGATTCTGCTGCAGCCCTTCCTCGATCGCTTGCAATGAATCGTTCTTGTCGATCAGTTCGGTAAGCAATTCGGTTTGGCGAATCAATTGGCTTTGCTGTTGATGCATCGAACGAGCTTGTTCGGAAAGTGTCGATTGCCATTGGTGATATCGAGCATCAATCTGCGCGATCCCTTCTTTCTGTGCAACCTCGATACTCGCCGAATGTTTGCCGAGCGAAAGATTCAGACCTTCGACCAACGAATCGCGGGCAGTGTCTTTAGCGGACGCGACCAACGTCGACCATTGCGATTGCGCATCAAGGATCGAATCTCTCCAAAGCGAAGTCTGTTTTTCTACAATGCGTTCGACGGCGACCAAGAACTGATCAGTAACTAGTCGTACTGTTTGCTCGACTTTGTAGATGTCTTGTGGCTTCGACTCGTCCTCGCTGAGTAATCCCTGTAGATTGTCGGAGACTTCGTTATCGATGATTCCTAACAGCCGAGTTTCAACACGTCCGACGCCGTACATGGCGAACATGGCAAGCATGGTGAGTACCAGTCCCACGGCTGTCGTGTCGAAAGCGACGTAAAGACCGGCAGTCAACGATTTCATCGCCAAATCTGAGCCACTGGCTAGGGCTTTGGTATCCATTTGGCCGAGTGTTTCCGAGATACCGATGACGGTACCCAGGAAGCCAAACATCGGCATGGCCCACGAGACGATTCGCACCAGTCCATAACTTTCATGCTGGGCATCGGCATCTTTGTCTGCCAGATCGCGCAGGTCCTCTTCGAGGAAACGGCAGTTACCGCGCGCCGTTTGTCGAGCAATGACTTCCGTGATGCGTTTTCCAAGCCACGAATCGGTGATCGATGCGGCCTGGCCTTTCCACATCGTGTGGAGCCATTCGGCAGACGCGATCGGTCGCTCTTGCGGTGCAGATTGGACAAGCTCACGAATCGCTTTTCGCGATGCGGCCGTCCGCTTGGCTTGGTGTTTTGCCGTCCAAAACTTATGAAGGACCGAGACGATCGCGATCAAGAACATATAGACCGAGATGCCGGCTACCCAATGGCACGCCGCATAGCGACGAAGCCCCGTAAAATCGAGGATTCCTGCAAAAATTGCTGCATAGAATGCCGTCCCGATCGCGCTACCGATGGAGAACGATGTCCAAAATGGTACTTGGAATGCGGGTGTTGATTGATTTCGAGGTTTGTTGAACACAAGCCATCCTTTGCTGTGTAATTGAATCGAATGAGTTGTTCGAAGGAGCGTCAGGCTGCTCCATTGCGATGCATGGAAACTTGGCTGAGGTTGCCGTTTTGAATTTCAAAAACTTCGTCAGCCAACGCAATCAAGGCTTCACGATGCGTAATGATGATCGTGGTGAATTGGCCTTTCATCGTTTGAAGTGTCGCGCGGATCTGAAGTTCGCTCGCCATGTCTACTTGGCTGGTGGATTCGTCGAGGATAAGAATCTCGGGCTTCCTCAAAATGGCGCGAGCAAGCGCGATTCGTTGTCGTTGGCCGCCGCTGAGCCGTTGTCCGGCTTGGCCAACCACGGTGCTGTAGCCATCGGCAAGTGAGTTGGTGATAAATTCATGAGCATGTGCGAGCTTTGCGGCTTCGATCGCTTCTTCTTCGGTGCTCTCAGGGCTGCCGTATCGAATATTCTCCATTACCGATCGATTGAATAACTCAGTCGTTTGACTGACTAAAGCGATTCTTTGTCGGATATCCGACACGGAAGCCTGGCGATAGTCGATCTGATCCAACAGAATCTGCCCTTCCACCGGATCATAAAAACGCCCCAGTAATTGAATGAGCGTCGACTTCCCACTGCCGTTGCTGCCTATGATGGCGATGGTCCCTCCGAAGGGCACAATCAAATTGATATTCTTGAGTACAGGCTGTTTAGGGTTGTAGTGAAACGAAACATTCGACAGTTCTAATTGTCGGTGAGGCCGAGGAATTGCAATCCGTTGAGAAGGTTCGGAAAGTACCGAGCTGTCGTCGAGCAACGGATACAGGCTATCCGCCGCGATGCCGCCCATATAAATCGACGTGAAGACCCCCGACAATTTCCGAAGCGGATCGCTTGCACCGATCAGAAGCCCGAAGAAGACCAGAAGCCCCGAGAGCGTCATCGGTTCATTGCTGATCTTGATAAACAGAATATGCGTGGCTTGATTCACGATCAGGTAGGCACCGGCACAGACCGTGATCGCAATCATGCCGACGCCGATCAGTTCAGTAAATGGTTTACTAAGGCCGGTATACAGGATCATTTTCATGCTCGCCCGACGCATTCCTTGTGTACAGCGTTCGAATCGATGCTGCTCATGTTTCTCCATCGTATAGGCCTGAACTGTCGTGATATTGACGAGCGCTTCGAGAATGACCTCGTGAAATCCAGCGTTCTTTCCGAGGATCGACGATGCTGCGGCTCGAATTCGACGATTGAAATACGTTACGACGAAGATCAAGAACGGCGCTAGAATCAAGGAAAGAACCAAGAGTCGCCAGCAAATAAAGCTAGCACCGATCAAGCAAGCGACGATTCGAAGTGGTTCGCGAATCGCGGCCCCAAAGAAGTTCATCAGTCCGATGGAAAGGGCTTCGATCGAGAACGTGAGCGATGCCAAAAGCCCGCTTGTGCCATATTTTTGAAATGACTGTCGATCGAGGGCAAGAGATTTTTCAAAGATTTTTAGCCGAAGTGAACGAACGATACTGGTCGAAACGTGACCGATCAAAAGATCATTGGCAAGCATCATGAGATGCTTGATCAACGTGCTTACAATCAAAATTCCCATGATGCAGCAGATCGTCTGGAATGGATCGTGCGGCAAATAGTTGTTGGTCAATCCAAGAAACCAATTTTTCCATGCCGTTGATCGTTGTTGTTCTGCCAAGGCTTTGTTGGCCTGAATAATTTGCTTGTCAATAATCGCTGGCAGCTCAGATTGGTTTTGAGCGAGCCTCGCCGCATATTCGGCTTCGACAATTTTAAGCTCGCTTGTCAGTCTTGCGAGTTCAGCTTCATCCTTGGAAATACTATCCTTAAGCCAGTCTTGTATCGAATCGCCTTTGAGCGTCATCTCGATGACTGGGAACAATGCACCAATGTTCGCGCTCCAAAGGGTAGCAATTCCCATTGAACAGAGCGTCGCCATAACAATAGCAGGCCAATGATGTAGTGAGTCGCGAACAGCGCGACGAAAATTCTTCATTCCAAATAGGTCTCACGCGAGGTGGGTTCGAGCGGCCAAATACCAACGGATTTCTGACAAGGCCACGGTTCTTTGATAGCGGTTTGGTGAGTTCAAAAGCAAGCCCAGCCTACGGTGCAAATGGGCGAGCTTGCTAAGCCGCATTGTTGCGTGGGCGGAACCGCTTGATGAGTTTTTTGAGCGTTTCGTTGGTTCTTCGGAGATGCCCGTGTAGCCCCTTGGATTCGGCGACTTGAATCTCCCAATCGCGACGCCAATGGACCGAGTCGCTCTCGATACTTCGCCAAAGGTCGACCAAGCCAGGGTAAAGCAAGCTCTCATATGGCTTATCGATATGACAGAGTTTTCGATGATCCCGGCGGATGGCCTCGCGCCAAGCGGGTCGAATCGGCGTGCGATCGTCGAGCATGTCCCACGCAGTTCCCAAAGCCATGCACTCGGCGAGACTCGATTCCGCCAGTGCCCGATGATAATTGGCGACAAGACATTTCAAGGATGGCGCGTCGTCTAAATGCGTTCGTGTTTGGTGTTTTAAGTAGTCGCAAGGTTTATCGGGGGTCAACCCGCTGAAGTGAAAGAGAATCAACGGCTTGCCATCCATGGCGACCCGGCTTTGCGATGCGTCGCTTAAAGGGACCTCCGAAATCGAAAATTGCGATAGACTCCAATGACCGGCGTTATAGCCAGGATGTCTAAGTAAGAAAACACTTTGAAAGAGTCCCGGTACCAGATCGAGCCATTTTTGGTCAACGAACAAAGAACCCGCTATATCGACAATACAATGTTTACGAAGCATCGTTTTCCACCAACGGAGAAAGCGACGCCCTTCCGAATCAGAACGTATTCCAACAAAGCCCGCATTGTAGGCTCCTGAATTCAAAAAGGCGGTTTCGTCGGGTCGCTTTCCATCCAATGGAAGAGGCAGTGTAAGATGTGGAGTCAAGACAATAGAATAGTCTTCAAGCGCGTCAAAAGCTTCCGAAAGCCTACCAAAAAGCTGCATATCGCTATCGATATAGATGATCTCTTCGTAGCCTTGGTCGGCGAGATACTCCATGGCGTGAGGCTTCAAGGCGCAAGCCAATTCGAACGGTGTGTACTGGAAAGAATATCGATCCCAATTTTCGATTCCCAATTCCGATCCGAGGATCGGTGTTGCCCAATCAAAGCCATGATTCCACGACGTCGGGAGTTCGTCGGCAAAGCATACCCATCGATCATCTTCGGGATGGAATAAGCCGACCGAATCCATAACGACTTTGGCGTAGGCTGTATAGTTTCGTGTAACTACAGTTACAAAGGCTCGCTTCGCCATCCAGGCACCTTCTCGCAAACTTTTTAGGCTCTTCCGGAAAATCCGTGGGTCAAAATTGACTATTTATCGTTACGAATAAAAAACCGAAGTTTCAACGGACACCCGTTTCGCATTGGATTTTTGAGGCATCACTCCGATGTCCAAAGTTGAAGAAAAACAACCCACC